>JBPBPU010000026.1:0-66982 GCA_050954465.1 Janthinobacterium lividum | reverse complement strand
TGCCCATGCAGGCCTATGTGCACGAAATCGTGAGTTACCTGATTGCCTCCTTCGAGAGCCAGGCGTTTGTGCAGGCGCAGATTGCGGTGACGGACGTGACACTGGATGTGTCGTTGGCCGTGCCGGTAGGCCTGATTCTCAACGAAGCCATCACCAACTCACTCAAGTACGCCTTTCCGGCGCAGCAGCCGGGCCTCATTCGCGTAGAGCTGACCCACACGGGTAAAACCTATACCCTTAACTTCAGCGACAACGGGGCGGGCCTGCCTACCGACTTTGACCCCCAGCGTAGTAGAACGCTGGGAATGAGCCTGATTCGGGGCCTAAGCAAACAGCTTGACGGTCGGTTGCAGATTGACAGCCGGGTAGGCGTGCAGATTATACTCGAATTTGACGACATTGCGGTAGTGAATCGCCCCAATCAGCAAGAAGCTGTTTTATTGGCTACAAATCCGTGAAGGAATCATCAAGCAAGCGCCGCAGCGAAGCCAGAAACCTGCAGGCAAGCACCGTTGGTATTTGTTAGCTGAAACCCCGATTACTGGCATGAAGCATCTGTTCCTATTCCTGCTTCTTCTGGGTGCCAGCCAGGCCCTCAGCGCCGAGCCCCTAGACCCCTTGCTGAGCAAGGCGGCGGTGGATAGCCTGCGCGCGCAACTGTGGCAAATTCCGCCGGGGATAAACCGCGTGAATGTCTTATTGCGCCTCAGCAACGCTCTGGTTACCCGCCGGGAGGAGTTGTGGTTGAGTTTGGACAGCGCCTCCGCCTATAACCAGCAAGCCCTTGTATTGAGTGATTCGCTGCATTTTCCCAGCGGCCAAATTCAAAGTCTTTACCTGCTCGGGCGCATGTTGCCCTTCCTGGGTAGGGCTGCGGAGGGGAGTGGACTGCTGGAACAGGGTGTGGCGAACAGTGTGCACCAGCATAATAAACCTCTGGAAGCCACCGGGTGGTTCTACCTGGGCAACGCCTACTGTGCCAATGCGGGCGACCTACCCCGCGGCCTTGCGTGTTTTCAGAAGGCCCGGAACCTGTTTCTGGCAGAAGGTGACCGGGCTCGTGCGGCCTACCTGCTCAAAAGAATTGCCGATGTACACCTGGTGCAAACGAAGTACAGGCAGGCCCACGCCGAACTCCTGCAGGTGCTGGCCCAATACCGGAGCATTGGTTACCGCCGGCTACACTACACCTTCGATTTGCTGGTAGCGGTTGATGAGCAAATAGCTAATTACGAAGAAGCTATTCAATTTGGCTTGGCCGCCGTCCAGAGTGCCAAGGCGACGCACGATGACATATTTCTGAGTCATTTCTACTCACGCCTAGCCGAAATCCACCAAACGCTCCACCAGTACGAAACCAGCCTTTCGTATCAATATCTGGCCTTTGCCCAGATGAAAAGAGAAGAGAAACCTTCGCCTGCGGAAACCTATATGCGGGCTTCCTGCGCGATAGCCGATGCCCTAATCGATTTGCATCGGCCTAAGCAGGCAATCGCGTTTTTGCAGCGAGAACGTGCGGCCAATCCGCCGATTAACGAGTTGACCCGCTACATGCTGGCTGAAGGGCTAGCGCACGGATACCTAGCGGATAAGCAGTATGGCCTAGCCAAAATGTTCGCGTTGCGAGGCGTGACTTCCGCCACTGCCATCGCCCGTACGCACAAAGATTTTGACATCTTTTACCGGCAAATACAGTACCGTGCTTGCGTAGTGCTAAGTCAGGTGTACATCGCTACCCACCAGTTTGCCAAGGCCCGAATTTATCTCAACCAAGCGTTTGTTACCGGCGGCGACATAGCTCCGCTCACGGAAAATGTGACGTTCTACCTATTGTTGTTCAAGGTAGATTCGGCTCAGGGAAACCTAACCGATGCCCTTACGCATTATCAGCACTATAAAGTGCTGAATGACTCCATCTTTAATAGTAAAAGTAGCTTGGTAATTGCCAACCTGCGCATGCAGTACAGCACCGAAAAGCGAGAGCACAGCCTGGCCCTGCTCACCAAGCAGAATTTTGTGCAGCGGGCAAGCCTGCGTCAACGGGAACTACAGCGCAACGCCCTGTTCGGCGGGGCCCTGCTGCTGGCCCTGCTGTTGGGTCTGGGCTACAACCGCTACCGGCTTAAGCAGCGCAGTAATCGGCTGCTGGAAGCACAACAGGTCGAAATTAACCACCAAAACATGACGCTGGCGCGCGCGCTGGAAGAGAAAGAATGGATGTTGAAAGAGATTCACCACCGGGTGAAAAACAACCTCCAGCTTATCAGTAGTCTGCTGTATTCACAAAGCAACTATTTGCAGGATAAAGCTGCGCTGTCGGCCATTCGGCAGAGCCAGAACCGGGTGCATTCGATGGCGCTCATTCATCAGAAGCTCTACCAGGGCACGCAGCTGGCCAGCGTGCCCATGCAGGCCTATGTGCACGAAATCGTGAGTTACCTGATTGCCTCCTTCGAGAGCCAGGCGTTTGTGCAGGCGCAGATTGCGGTGACGGACGTGGCGCTGGATGTGTCGTTGGCCGTGCCGGTAGGCCTGATTCTCAACGAAGCCATCACCAACTCGCTCAAGTACGCCTTTCCAGCGCAGCAGCCGGGCATTCTGCAAATTGAGCTCACCTACGTCAATCAAACTTATAGGCTTACCATCGGCGACAACGGCGTGGGCTTGCCTCCCGACTTTGACCCCACCCGCAACGGCACGTTGGGAATGAGCCTGATTCGGGGCCTGAGCAAGCAGATTGACGGCCAGCTTCAGATTACCGGGAGTGCGGGTGTGCACATCACACTCGCCTTTGACGCAATCGAAGCGGTATTCCATACCGCGCCGGACAGCGACCCACAAGTTGCTTCAGCCACGTGAGTAAGCGCCGAACGGCCAGCCTTTGTGCCAGCCAGTACTAAATGCGAAATCTGGGAGTCGGAGCCGAGTTGCCGGATTCCTGTGCACGCCGCCTCCAGCAATAGGGCCGTAGCAATCCAGAAATCCTGGATAACCCCAAAAGCGCCAAGGCCCCAAAGGTGTATTAAGCGCAATACCGAGCATTGGGCAATCCTGGTTTTATAATGTTAAGTATTTGTATTTCAAATACATGTAAGATATTAACCAGAAATAATTTCCTGGTACGGAAGATTGGAATACGGTGGCACTGGCATTGCCTTCATTGGCATTGGTACTGCCACTACTCCTCTTCCTTATGCCTTCATCCAAGCAAATTATCGAAGGCATCTACAACCTTATTCGGCAGAATAATCTAAGCAAAGTATTGCCCCTACTGGATGAGCACGTGCAAATTCACGTGCCGGAATCGCTGCCATTTGGGGGAATCTATCACGGCCGGGCAGGCTACATTTCGCTATTCTCGGCCATTACCCAGACGTGGGCCAGCCTCAGCACTGAGTCAATTCAGTATTACACTCGCGACGGAGCCCCTGAGGAAGTGGTGGTGGCCACCGGGGAGCTCACGGCCCAGCTTCAGCGGAACAATGCTCCCTATGCCATGCCCTTCATGAATCACTGGCGCCTGCATGACGGGAAGGTAACTGCGCTCACCGTTTTCTATTGGGATACGGCGATGCTGCTGGCCACTTTCCATAAGGACTTGCCTGGAACTACTTCGGCCAATGGCATTTATCCAATCGGTCCGGGAACGCCCGCAGAATAATCTCCCTGGAGTCAGGTCAGCAGGACCGCGCACCCTAGTACCTGCCCATTTACGCCCGGCCCAGCACCAGTAAAATGCTATCGCAGCCGATGGAGCAATTCACTGCACCCTAACTCTAAACCCCAATCTCAAACCCATGAAAAAGAGCAATTCAATGAAATCCAAATTTCTCTGGGCCGCGCCTATACTGGCCCTAGGCCTGCTTCTGGCCTCCTTTACGCTGCTGAAATCGCCCCGGAAAGCGAAGAAAACCTTCGTGCTCGTGCACGGGGCCTGGGCTGGCAAATATGCCTGGGACAAGGTGAAGCCGCTGCTGGAAAAAGATGGCAACAAGGTCATCGTTTTCGACTTGCCGGCGCATGGCGACGACCAGACGCCCATCAGTCAGGTGACGATTGATAGCTACATCAAGCTCGTTTCGGACAAGATTAACAAGGAACCGGGCAAGGTTATTCTGGTGGGCCACAGCCTAGCGGGCATGACCATCACTCAGGTGGCCGAAAACATCCCCGACAAGCTCGATAAGCTGGTGTATCTATCGGCTTTTCTGCCCCAGAATGGGCAGTTCGTGCTTGGAATGCCGGACTCGCAGAGCTTGTTCGGCCCGAACCTCATTCTCTCGGCCGATAAGGCTAGCGCCACGCTCCCGCCAGCCATTGCGGAGAAGATTTTTGCCCCGGGCACCTCGCCCGACATCCACAAGATGGTGCTGGCTAAACAACGCCCCGAGCCATTGCAGCCCTTCACGGCCAAGGCAGCAACCACGGCGGCCAACTTCGGCCGGGTGCCAAAATACTACATCGAAACGCTGCAAGACGTGGGCGTAGGACCGAAGTTGCAGGAGCAGATGATTCAGGCCAACGGACAGGTGGTGAAGGTGTTCAAGCTGGATTGCGGCCACGATTCCTATTTCGCCAAGCCCGTCGAGTTGGCCGCCGTGCTGAATGGATTGTAAGCCACTCTGCGCACTATCTGAGCAATTCACTTCTTAAAATCAGCAACAATGACAATGCCCGCATTCACCGAACACCAAATTCCGCAGGGTCAGGGTAATATCTATGCCCGCGATTATGCCGGGGCCGAGCCGGCCTTCGTGCTCCTGCATGGCTTTCCGGACAATCTGCATATTTACGACGAACTGATTCCCTACCTCGTAGCCGCCGGCCGCCGGGTTGTCGCGTTCGATTTTCTGGGTTTCGGCGCTTCCGAAAAACCGGCCCACGCGACCTACAGCTTTGCCCAACAAATCGGTGATTTGCGTGCGGTGATTGGGGCGCTGAATCTGGGCAAAATCATACCCGTCGGGCACGACTCGTCGGGTATGGCCGCCATCAATTTTGCGCTCGATTATCCGGCGCAAGTAGCCTCGCTGTGCATTCTCAATTGCATTTATGCGCAAACCTCGACGCTTCGCTACCCGGAATTTATCGAGCTGTTTGCCAATCGGAATTTCAAGGCGTTTACGCAAGCCTTGATGCAAAGCCCCGAGCAATTTGGCTGGGTGCTCAATTTCCAGCGCACGCAGTTTGCCCGGGGCCTGACGGACAGCCAGAAGGCGCAGGACCTCATTGGCCCCATCATCGACCATAACTTCCGCCAGCAGCCCAGCGCCGCCATGGCCTTTGCCCAGCTCACGTCTCAGTTCAACGACGCGGTGGCGCACAACACCCAGCGCCTCTACGAAGTGGAAACCCTGGATATTCCGGCCCAGATTATCTGGGGCCAGCGCGACCCGTACCTGCACCCGCCGCTGGCCGAGCACCTGCGGGCGCACCTGAAACACCCCGACCTCCATTACCTGGAAGCCGCCCACTGGCTGATGCTGGACGCGCCGGCCGAGCTGGCCCAGCTGATGCTCGCGACCCGCGACTGACCATGGGACTTCTGGCCGAAATCAGCATCGATCTGGTGGCCCAGGCGCACTTATATGCCTGCTGGATAGAGCTGTTTGCCTGAGAAACTGGGGGGGCGGGCGGTATGTAAAGGCGCCTTGCCGCCCGAAGTTTTACGCCGGTGAAGGCCCTGGCGGTTAACCTGGGGCTTTATAACGGCTTTTTGGCGGCCGGTTTAATCCGGACATTTTTTATTGCCGACCCGGCCTGGCGCACCAACATCGCCGAGTTTTTCCGCTGATTCATCATCATCGCAGGCATTTACGGTACGGTAGCGGGTAATGAGAGAGTTTTATTCTACCAAGCACTGCCGGCGCTAATGGCGCTGGTGTTGGAGGTGCTGGCCCGGTGCTGACGAGCATGATGGCCTTTTTCCTGCTCACTAACACGGGGCACTACGTCCCAACAACTATACCAAGCCCCATGGAAAGCATCATTGAAATCCGGCACCAGGTGGTGCGCATAAAGGCTCCTTTCGACCGTTTTACCCACAACATCGAAGCGGCGCTGGTTCCGCTGGATTGGGAGCTGATGGAGCACGTAGTGCAAGAGCCGGACAGGGTGAAGGAGCAGTTGGAGAGGACAAATAACGGGCACGCCTTCCTGTTTTTGATGGTCGACCACGGGGCGTTGCTGGCGATTGGCGGCGTGCCCCATAAGGCGCGGCTGTACGCTTTTGGTAATCCGCTATTACTGCTCAAAATGACGAAACTGGACATGCGGGCCGGCCTGTATGGCCCCATGCATTTGCTGGTGTATGAGGCCGCCGACCAGCAGGTGTACGCGGAGTATGATTTACCCACGTCACTCTTCGGGCAGTTCGGCAACCCGGAAGTCACGAAAGTGGCGGAGGTGATAACCGGGAAAATAGCTGCGTTGCTGGACGCCGCCGACCAGTAGCGCAGCCCCTTGTGTGTACGGCCAAAAACTACCTTGTCCCATGCAAACTTCCGCCGATATAAAGCCCGAAAACCCGCCGCTGGTGCTCGTGATGGCTCCCGCCGATGCCCCCGTCGAGGTGCACATGGTCGTCAATGAAGTGCTACGCACGGTGCAGGTATGGCCGTGGGTGAGCCTGCTCGATGCCTTGCGCGACGGCCTCAACCTGACGGGTACCAAGAAGGGTTGCGACCACGGCCAGTGCGGGGCCTGCACAGTTCTGGTCAATGGCAGGCGCGTGGTATCCTGCCTCACGCTCGCTGTCCGGCAGCAAGGCGTGCACATTACCACAGTGGAAGGCCTGGCGCAGGAGGGTGAGCTGCATCCGCTACAAGCGGCTTTTATCGAGCACGATGCCTTGCAGTGCGGCTACTGCACGCCGGGGCAGTTGTGCTCAGCCCTGGGACTGCTGCGCGAAGGCCACGCGCACTCTATCGACGATGTGCGCGAGCTGATGAGTGGCAACCTGTGCCGGTGTGGCGCTTACCCCAACATTATCGCGGCTATCGAGCAGGTGCGGAAGGGAGGCGCTGATGAATAGCTTCGCCTACGCCGCCGCGCCCACCGTGGCGCAGGCCATTTCGACCCGCGCCGCGCTGCCCACCTCCAGTTTCATTGCCGGTGGCACCAACCTGCTTGACTTGATGAAGGAGCGCGTGGCCCGGCCCACCGCCCTCATTGACCTCGCCCCACTACCCTTACGCCACATCAGCAGCACACCGGCCGGCGGCCTACTGCTGGGGGCACTCGTCACGAATTCAGAAACGGCCTATGATGCCAGCGTGGTGCAGCGCTACCCCTTGCTGAGTAAGGCCATTCTGGCCGGGGCGTCGGCACAGCTGCGGAACATGGCCACCAACGGCGGCAATTTGATGCAGCGCACCCGCTGTGCGTATTTCTATGACGGGCAAGCGCCCTGCAACAAGCGCGAGCCGGGCACCGGCTGCGCGGCCATCGGGGGCATCAGCCGCAACCACGCCATTCTCGGGGGCAGCGAGCACTGCATTGCTACCTACCCTTCGGACATGGCTACGGCGCTGGCCGCTTTGGAGGCGCGGGTGCACGTGCAGGGGCCGGAAGGCTCACGCACCATTGACTTGGCCGATTTTCATCGCCTGCCCGAGCATGCGCCGGAGCGTGACAACACCCTCCGGGCCCCCGAGCTTATCCTGGCCATCGAACTGCCGCCCGAAGGCTTTGCCGACCATTATGCCTACCTGAAAGTGCGCGACCGGTCGTCCTATGCCTTTGCCCTGGTGGCCGTGGCCGTGGGGCTCACCCTGGCCGATGGTCGCATCACGGCGGCGCGCCTGGCTTTGGGCAGCGTGGCCGCCAAACCCTGGCGCGACCCCGCCGCCGAAGCCCTGCTGATAGGCCAGCTACCCACGGCCGAGGTATTTCGGCAGGCCGCTGAGCACCTGCTGTACGGGGCTACCAGCACCGGTCAGAACGACTTCAAGATTGAATTAGCGAAGCGGGCCATTGTGCGGGCCGGTTTGCTGGCCACCGCTCAAACTCCTGCCGCATGAGTGCCACCAACTACATTGGCCAGCCCGTGAGCCGGGTCGACGGTCACGCCAAGGTTACCGGCGAAGCCCGTTACGCTGGCGAACACAACCTGCCCAATCTGGCCCATGGCTTCGTGGTGTCGAGCCACATTACGCGGGGCCGCATCGTGCGGTTTGACGACGCGGCGGCCCTGGCCGTGCCGGGCGTGCTGGCGGTGTTTTCGCACCAGAACGTGTCGGGGCTGCCGTCGCTCAACCTCAGCTATTGGGACTTGCTGGCCGCGCCCGGCAAGCACTTTCGCTACCTGCAAACCACCGAAATCAACCACCCCGACCAGCCGGTGGCGCTGGTGGTGGCCGAAACGTTTGAGTTGGCCCGCTACGCGGCCAGCCTCGTGCAAATCGACTACGAAGACGACGGCCCCACCACCGACCTGCGCGCTCACCTGGAGGCAGCGCGCCTGCCCCACGGCGGTACCCTGGTGTTTGAAAAGCCCAAAAGCCGGGGGGACTTCGACCAGGGAATCCGACAAGCCGACGCGCAGGTGGAAGCGTCATACTACCAGGCCTCCCAGCACCATAACCCGCTGGAGCCGCTGGCCACCACCGTCGAGTTCCGCGGCGAGGGCCAGCTGACTATCTACGATAAAACGCAGAGCATTTTTAGCGTCCAGAAGTACATCACCAGTGTTTTTGATTTAAAATTCAAGAACGTGCGCGTGCTGGCCCCCTACGTGGGCGGAGCGTTTGGGGTGGCACTGCGGCCGCAGTACCAGACGTTTCTGGCGGTCCTGGCGGCGCGGCGCCTCCGGCGCAACGTGCGCGTCGTGCTTACCCGCGCCCAGATGTTTACGGTCGGGCACCGCGCTGCCATTCAGCAAACCCTGCGGCTGGGCGCTACTTCGACCGGGCAGCTCACGGCCGTCAGTCACGCAGCCATCCAGGAAACGTCGCAGTTTGAGGATTACACCCAGAACGTGGTGCCCTGGTCGGGGATGCTCTACACCTGCCCCCATGTGCAGCTCGACTACCGGCTGGTACCGCTGGATATCTACACGCCCGGTGACATGCGGGCCCCCGGCGCAGCCTCGGGCGTGTACGCGTTGGAATGCGCCCTGGACGAGCTTTCCTACCAGCTGGGCATCGACCCCGTGCAGCTGCGGCTCACCAATTACACCGAAACCAACCCTGCCAGCGGGCACCCGTTTTCCAGCAAGGCGCTGCGGGCCTGCTACGCCCAGGGTGCCGCGCAGTTTGGCTGGAACCGCCGTAACCCCACGCCGCGCTCCATGCGGCACGGCTCACTGCTCACGGGCCTGGGGATGGCCACCGGCGTGTGGGATTCTTCTTTTATTCCGACCCGCGCCCGCGCCCAACTGCTCCCTAACGGGAAGCTCACCGTCGGCGTCGGCACTACCGACATCGGGACGGGAACCTACACCATTCTGGCGCAGATTGCCGCCGAAACGCTTGGTTTGCCCCTCGAAAACGTGACCATAGAGCTGGGCGATACCGACCTGACGCTGGCCTTCGCGCAGGGCGGCTCGCTCACGGCGGCTTCGGCCGGCACGGCCGTGCAGCAGGTATGTCAGGCTATTAAGAAAGACCTGTTCAAGCTGGCCAAAAAACTGCCCGATTCGCCGTTTACCCGCGTCTCCTTAGCCGAGGTGCTGTTTGCCGACGGCGCCATTCAGTCCAATTACTCACCGGCCATCCGCCTGTCCTACGCGGAGGTGATGCGCCGCAGCGGCCAGCCGGTTATCAAGGAATTGACCACCGCCGTGGCACCCGCCCTGCAGGTGCTGAAGTACTCCCTGAACACTCACGCCGCCGTCTTTGCCGAGGTCACCGTCGATGAGGACCTAGGCATCGTCCAGGTGAAAAAAGTGGTGAGTGCCATCGCGGCTGGTCGCATCCTGAACCCTAAAACGGCCCGCAGCCAGATTCTGGGCGGCATCGTGTGGGGCATCAGCCAGGCCCTGCGGGAAGCGTCGGTGCTTGACCACCGCCTGGGCCGCTACGTGAACAACAACTTCGGCGAATACCACATCCCGGTAAACCTCGACATCGAAGACCTGGAGGTCATTTTCGTCGAGGAAGAAGACTGGGAAGTGAACCCGCTGGGCGTGAAAGGCCTGGGCGAAATCGGCATCGTGGGCGTGGCAGCGGCCGTGGCCAATGCCATTTACCACGCCACCGGCAAGCGTATCCGCGACCTGCCCATCACGCTGGAAAAGCTGCTGTAACCGCCGATTCATCGCCACCTAACGCTTCTTTCCCGTCAACTCATGACCATTACGCCCTTCAAAATAGCCATTGCCCAAACGGTGCTTGACAGGCTCCAGGACAAACTCCAACACGCCGACATTACACCTGAACCAGTTACCGGTTGGCAAAAGGGCACCAGCATCGCCTATATGCAAGAATTGCTGGCCTATTGGCGGACGAGTTTTAATTGGCGCACGCAGGAGGCCGAACTCAACCAATACCCGCATTTCACGACGGAAATTAACGGCCAGCGCGTCCATTTTCTGCACATCAAGGGCCAGGGCCCAAACCCCAGGCCGCTGCTGCTGACCCACGGCTGGCCCGATTCCTTCTATCGCTTTCACAAAGTCATCCCGCTGCTGACCGACCCGGCCGCCCACGGGGGCGATGCCGCAGCGTCGTTCGACCTCATTATCCCGTCGTTGCCAGGGTTCGGCTTTTCGGAGTTGGCCCCGCTGGAAACGACTGCCGATACCTGGCAGCAGCTGATGACCGAGAGGTTGGGCTACGAGAAGTTCTACGCGGCGGGTGGCGACATCGGGGCCATTATCACGAAGAAGCTGGCCGAACGCTACCCCACTAATGTGGTGGCCATTCACCTCACCGAAGTGGGCCTGCCGACTGGCACCGAGCCCATTCTGCAAACCTCGGAAACGGTGCGAAACTTTGCCGGGAACCTGCCGGGCTTTCTCTTTCAGGAAGGCGCTTTTCTGCTGCTGCAAGGCTCCAAGCCGCAGACGCTGGCCTTTGCCCTGGTGGATTCGCCGCTGGGCTACGCAGCCTGGGTGACGGAGAAATTCAACGCTTGGACCGACAACAACGGCAACCTCGAAAACGCCTTCACCAAGGACGAACTGCTGACGCACATCATGCTCTACCTGGTGTCGGGCTCGGTGCAGTCGTCGCTGCACGCTTACTACGACTGGACCAAACTCGCTCCTACGCCGATAATCACCGTGCCCACGGCCTTCGCCTCCTTTCCGAAAGAGCCCATTGTGCCACCCCGCGAGTGGGTTGAGGCTAACGTCAACCTGCTGCAATACAGCCAGATGCCTGCTGGCGGTCACTTTCCGGCCTGGGAGGAGCCCGTGCTGTACAGCGATGACCTGCGCACGTTTTTCACCAAAATCAACTAAGTCAGGCAATGGCAATCCCTAAAACTGCCTGCACCAGCCACAACCAAACCGCCCCCTAAGTATGAATGCTGCCCTATTTGTTGAGCACCGCATTGTGCGGGAGTCCGGCCACCTCTACGCCCGCGAGTACCCCGGCGCGTTCCCAACTTTCGTGCTGATGCACGGCTTTCCCGACAACCTGCACATCTATGTGGACCTCATTCCGCACCTGGTAGCGGCCGGCCGGCGGGTGGTGGCATTTGATTTCCTGGGTTTCGGCGAGTCGGACAAGCCCACCGGCGCTACCTATAGCTTCGCCCAGCAGGTGGGTGACCTGAAGACGGTGGTGGAGGCGCTCAGTTTAGGCCGAGTGGTGCCGGTCGGGCACGATTCGTCGGGGCCAGCGGCCCTCAACTTTGCATTGGATTACCCGCAGTACGTGCATTCGCTGTGCCTGCTCAATTCCTTTTATGGCCGAACGCCCACGCTGCGCTTCCCGGAGTTTATCGAGCTGTTTGCCACCAAAAACATCAAACCCCTCACGCAAGCCTTGTTGCGTAGCCCTGAACAGTTTAGCTGGATACTTAATTTTCAGCGGGCTCAGTTTCAGGAGCATTTGACCGAAGCGCAGAAAGCCTATTATAAGGACTTTCTCGGGCCCCTCATCGATGCCAATTTTCGGCAGCAGCCCAGTTCCGGCCCGGCCTTCGGCCAGATGACTTTTCAGCTGTTTGACGAAGTGGAGCAGAATACGCTGCGTCTGTTTGAGTTGGAATCGCTGGAAATTTCCGTCAACATCATCTGGGGCGAAACCGACCAGTACCTGCATCCCGGCGTGGCCCGGCACCTGGGTGCGCACCTGAAACACGCGCACCTACACTTGCTCCCCGCTGGCCACTGGCTGATGCTCGATGCCCCAGCATTGGTGGCACAGGCCATGCTAACCGCTGAGCGCCCAACGCATTCTGCCACCAGCAGCTAGTGTTGGCGCTTACCCTGAAAGCCGGCTTATCGGCTTGTGGTACCTGCTTTCACTGGAATTGGCAATTGCCAGGGGCGCTCAGTTGGCGGGGTTAACACTATAAACGGCTACAGGTCGGTGCACATCAGGCAGGTCAAACCGAATTTATCGCTCCGGCCCCAACCCCACTGACCCAATCGGTCTGGCGGCGCAATAATCTGCTTCCATAGGTGTAGTCACGCCCTGAATGTGCACTCCCCAATCGGTTATCGGTGCCGGAGTGGCAACCGTTTCTAACCTTCTTTCTGCTATGGAAAACCCCGAAATTCATGCGCTGTCCGATTTTGTGGAAGTGTCATTTCAGCCGCTCGACCACACCATCGTTTTCCGCTGGATGTGCCCGTTTCTGAACGAGGCAGAATTTCGGCTCAGCTACCTTACCTTGTTGGAAAGAGCCGTGCAGCACCGCTGCCCCTATTGGTTACTCGACTTACGGCGCCGCTACGCCAACACGCCGGCCCAGGACAGATGGGTGGCCAACGACTTCTGTGAACGAATAAGGCAGGCCTTTCCGATGGCCGTGCCTGTATATGCCGCTTACCTGGTATCGCCGGTGGCCCTGGCGCATTACACCCAGAAAGTAGTTCCGGCACTCAATGCCCCGGCCGCAAGCTGCTACCGCGTGGCCGCGTTTCTTGAGGAGGGGCTGGCCAATTCGTGGCTCAGAACCCAGCGGCTATTTTAAGTCAATCAACCAATGAGCAGCCCTATCGGCAGCCTGCGCGCTCAGTATCTCCTGCGGCCTATTCAGCGGATGCGGCGCAATGTTTGGCTGGATGCGCTGGGTAAAGCGGTAGTGTTACTCCCCATCCTGGGTGGCTTGCTGCACCTGCACGACCCGCAAGCCAACAGAGTGGTGGGGTTGTTGGCGGGCCTCGTCGCCGGCCTGGGCTACTATTACTACTGCCTGCTGCGGGCATTGCGCGAATTGCAGCGCACCGTAACCACGCCCGCGAGTGGGAGTGCGCAGCTGCTGTTACCCATTCGCCGGCTGCTCCGCCGCTACTACCTTGCCCAGGTCGGGCTGCTGGCGGTGGGGATAGGGCTGGCTGGGACCGTGCTGGCGCACCGGTACCGGGTGACGCTGGTGAGCTGGGCGGGGTTGGAAGGGGTAGCGTTAGTAGCGGTAGGGCTGGCAGCGAGTCGCTGGTTACTGCGCGGCTACTGGCACCTGACTTTTCAGCAGCACCTCAACCGGCTGCAAAGCTTAGTGGCCGCCCCGCCGGATGAGGTGCTGCCTGCATCGCCGAAGCAAGCAGGCATTAAAGGCCCCTCCCTGCTTATGCGCATGAAGCGTGGCTTGCTTATCGCGAGTTTACCGTTCGCTCTCCAGGGAATTGTCGGCCAGCCGGCACAGGCGCAGGCCGGGCTGCCCTGCACCGTGTTTGTGGTAGGTGGCAACGGGCGCGGGCCCGCGCCGCAGCTTGCCCAAACGCTGGCCGCCGTGCGGGCGCAGGCCGCGCCGCTTGGCGCGAGCAGCACGCTGGTGCTGCTCGACGAGCGCCTCGGGCCGACGCTGCTCTCGGGCAAGGCCCAACGAACCTCCGCCCAACTCTCCCTGTTGCAGCAGCTGCACGATTTTCCGGGGCGGCTGGTGGTGGTGCCCGGCGGCACCGACCAGGCCCGCGATGCGCAACTTGCCCAGTTGCTCGCCACCCCAGCGGGTCGGCCGGGCGCTTTCGTGCCCGATGGCCACTGCCCGGGCCCCGTGGAAATTCTGCTTGATGGCCAGCACACGCTGGTGGTGCTCAACACCGCTTGGTGGCTGCAACCACTCGTGCCGGGCACGCTGGCCGAGCCCACGGGCTGCGAGGCCCAGGACCCCGCGGCGGTCCTGACGCTGCTTCAGGACATTCTGCGGCGCAACCAGGGCCGGCACCTCTTGCTGGTGGGGCAGCACTCGCTGGCGCTAGCCCACTGGCAGCTGCCCCTGCTGCCCAACCCCGGCTACCAGCTGCTTCAACGCTCGCTGCGGGGCGTGCTGGAGCAGTACCCTGGCCTGACGTACGTCAGCGGTCAGGGGCGCCGCCACGCCCGCTACGACGAAGAGCACGCGCTGCACTACGTCAGCAGTGGGCCGGCGGCACCACACGCGCACGCGGCCGAGGTGCTGGCGGTATCCCCCGGTGCCGCGTTTGGCGGTTTTACCCGCCTCGAATACGGTGCGCAAGGCCAGGTGCGGGCTTCGTACTGGGTACCCGATGCCCAGCACCCCACGGGCCAGGCCGTGGTAGCCGAGCGGCAGTGGGTGGAGCCGGGCTTTGTTTTGCCCGTGGTGCCTGACACGCTGGCGGCGAGCCCCCCGCCAGCCGCACCGACCACCGTGGTCGTAGCCGCCAGCACCCACTACGGGGCGGGGCGTTTCCGGCGGTGGCTGCAAGGGGCTAATTACCGCCGCGAGTGGGCCCAGCCCGTACGCGTGCAGGTGCTGAACCTGGCGACGGCGCAGGGGGGGCTGACCCCCATTAAGCGTGGTGGTGGACTGCAAACCAAGGCCTTGCGTCTGCGCAGCCCGAGTGGGGAAGAATTTGTGCTGCGGTCGGTAGAGAAAGACACCGACGGCTCGGTGCCTGATTTTCTGCATCACACGCTGGCCGCTTCCATCGTGCAGGACCAGATTTCAGCTGCTCACCCCTACGCCGCGCTCCTCGTGCCGCCGCTGGCCGAAGCGGCGGGGGTCGGACACACCAGCCCGCAGCTAGTGCTGGTGCCCGACGAGGCGCGCCTGGGCATTTACCGCCACGAATTTGCCGGTACGCTGGCCTTGCTCGAAGCCCGCGACCCCACGCCACCCCGCGCCTTCACCGGGCAGCCCATCGCCAAGCACTTCAGCACGGCCGATGTGCTGACCCAGCTCCAAGCCAGCACCCGCCACCGCGTGGACCAGCGGGCCGTATTGCGCGCCCGCCTGCTGGATATGATACTGGCCGACTGGGACCGTCACGACGACCAGTGGCGCTGGCTGGCCTACCCCCGTGCGGGCGGCGGCTACACCTTCCGGCCCCTGCCCCGCGACCGCGACCAGGCCCTGTTCGTCAACGAGGGATTTCTGCCGCGCCGGGCCCGCGCCGCGTATTTATTGCCGCGCATTCAGGGCTTTGACGCGGATTTCCAGAACGTCAACACCTTCAATTATAACGCCCGCTACTTCGACCGCTCGTTTCTGACCGAGCTCAGTCGGGCCGACTGGCGGGCCCTGGCTGACTCGGTGCAGGCCAGCCTCACCGACGAGGTGTTCGCAGCCGGGCTGCGCCAGTGGCCCGATTCCATTTACCGCCTCTCCGGCCCCGCCGTGCTGGCCAAGCTGCAAGCCCACCGGGCGCACCTGCCCGCCTGGGCCGACCAGTATTACCACTTTCTGGCCCGCGACGTGGACGTGGTAGGCAGCGACGGTCCCGAAGAATTTGAGGTAACCCGCCCGGATGCCGCCCACACCCAGGTGCGGGTGTACGAGCGCGGGCGGGCCGGCCAGGCGGGGGCGCTGCGCTATGCCCGCACCTTCGCCACGGCCGAGACGCGGGAAATCCGGCTCTACGGCCGGGGCGGGGCAGATGTCTTTGCGGTGCGAGGGGAAGCTTTCCGCGGGCCTGTGGTGCGGGTAGTTGGCGGGGAAGGCGCTGATACGCTACGCACGACCCCAGGGGGAGCCCGGCAGCGGGTAAAAGCTTACGACGTGCCCGCCGGGCTGGTCCTCAGCACCCCTGACGCTTCGGCCAAGCTTCGCCTCAGCGACCAGCCGGGCGTTAACCAATACCGCCGCGAAGCTTTCGAATACGCCCTCACCATGCCCGTGCTGCCGTGGGGGTATAACGTAGATGACGGCCTGTTTGTCGGGCTTGGACTGCTTCTTAAAAGGCAGGGTTTTCACAAAGTGCCCTGGGCGTCGACGCAGCTGCTTACCGCCAACGTGGCCCTCCGCACCGGCGCCTTCAGCTTTGGCTACGAAGGCAACTTCGCGCAGCTTATTGGCTCCTTTGACTTGCAGCTGCGGGCCGCCTTGCAGGCCCCCAACTACGTGCGTAGCTTCTACGGGCTGGGCAATGAGACTGAACTGGTGCCCGGCGAGCGCACGGGGGCGGCTTTCTACCGGGTGCGGTTCCGTTACCTGAGCCTGGCGGCCTTGTTGCGGCGGCCACTCGGGGAGCGGGGCACTATCTTCGGCGGGCCGGTCTACCAGGGAGTAGATGTGGAAGAACAGCCCGGTCGCATTCTCGCCCATAACCCCGACCCGCGCCTGCACCCGGCTACCTTGTTTGCGGGCAAAAGATACGCGGGTGCGCACTTCGGGTATGAGCTGGCTAGCCGGCACGCCCGCGCCGAGCTGCCGCAGGGCGTGGCCGGGCAGGTCGAGTTGCTGGCCCTGCGCCCCCTCACGGCCAGTGCCCGGCCCCTGACGCAGTTAAGCGCCTCGCTGGCGGCGTACCACAGTTTCCAGTTTCCGTTGCGCGTGACCCTGGCCACCCGCTTCGGTGGCACCGTGAACTTCAGCGACGACTACGAGTTCTTCCAGGCCGCGACCCTGGGCGGACTCAGCAACCTGCGCGGCTTTGGCCGCACCCGGTTTGCGGGCCGCCAAAGCGCCTACAACAACACCGAAGTGCGCCTGCAAGTAGCCCACTTCCGCAGCTATCTGGTGCCAGCCACGCTGGGCATCCTGGTCTTCCACGACGTGGGGCGGGTATGGGTGCCGGGCGAGGCCTCGGCCACCTGGCACCGGGGCTACGGCCCCGGACTGTGGCTGGCCCCTACCCCGCAAGTGGTGCTGGCCGCCCTGTGGGGCTTCTCGCCCGAGGGCCAGTTGCCGTTGGTACGCCTGGGCTTTTTCTTCTGATTGACTTGTCCAGCCGCGCACGCCGCGCAAACTTAACGTACCTTATGTAGCTGGTACTACCTGCGCTTATGAAAACGGCTTACTTTCTACTGCTCAGCTGTTTGCTTATTGGTGCAGGTTTTTACTATCGGTCGGGCAGGAGGGCCAATGCTTCGCCGGTGGCGCTGCTAACGCCTGCCCGGGCGCAACGCGGCCTTCCGCTGGGCGTGGGCACCGTGCTCGTCCACCATTTCTACCCCCTGGTGCGCGCCAACCGGGGCCCCGTGCGCTACCTGTATGCGAACGCGGGCCAGCACGTACCCAAGGGCGAGCTACTCGTCAAGTATGAAGACCATTCGTACTTCGTGGCCCCGCTGGCCGGCCTCATCGTCCAACCCGATTCGCCGGCCACTACCCTGAACTCGTTCCCTGCGCTGTGGTTCGACGAAGCGTTCTCCTTTCGCCTGCGCCTACCGCTTACCGCCACTAACCGCACGCTGTGCCCTGGCCAACAAGTCCGGCTGCTCAGCCAGCTTCGGACTACGCAGCTCTTAACAGCCAAAGTGGGCAGCGTCACGGTCGACGGCCGCTTCTTGGTCCTCAGCCTGCGCTTGCAAACGGAGGGTAACACGCTCGTGCCCGTCGGGGCCCAGGTACGGGTAGAAGCCTTGCTGCCGCTAGTAGAATAAGGTAGCTGCGCACGCAACAAAATCCGCTAAATACACCAGAAAAGATGGGTTTTTTACTGCATGGCCCGTTGAGCAGTGGGGTAGCTTTGTGCCGTCAGGGCCACCGGGCAACATGCCGCATCGGCTGGCCTGACTCGCTTTTCTACCTCACTTATTTCACAACGTTATGGCAACAATCACGGTCAAAGACGGCACCGAAATCTACTATAAGGACTGGGGCACGGGCCAGCCGCTGGTATTTCATCACGGGTGGCCGCTGTCGAGCGACGACTGGGATGGCCAGTTGATGTTTTTCCTGGAAAAGGGCTACCGGGTTATCGCGGTTGACCGCCGCGGGCACGGCCGCTCGTCGCAAGCCGCGACTGGTCACGACATGGACACCTACGCCGCCGATATCACGGAGCTGACCGACTACCTCGACCTGCAAGATGCTGTCCACATCGGCCATTCGACGGGTGGGGGCGAGGCCATCCGCTACGCGGCTCGCGCCGCGAAGGGCCGTGTGGCTAAGGTGGTTTTAATCAGCTCAGTACCGCCCCTGATGGTGCAAACACCCACCAACCCCGATGGCGCTCCCATGTCGGTATTTGACGAGATTCGCGAGGGCACTGCTACCAACCGTGCCCAGTATTACCAGGATTTCAGCATTCCGTTTTATGGCTACAACCGCGAGGGGGCCCAGATAAAGCAGGGTATCCGCGACAACTGGTGGCGCCAAGGTATGAGCGGCGGGGCCAATGCCCATTACTACGGCATTAAAGCCTTCTCGGAGACCGATTTCACCGAAGACCTCAAAAGTGTGGACTTCCCCGTGCTGGTGCTGCACGGCGAGGACGACCAAATCGTGCCTTTCGCCATCAGCGGCGCCAAATCCATCAAGCTGCTCAAGCACGGCAAACTGATTTCTTATCCCGGCTTTCCCCACGGCATGCCCGCCACGGAGGCGCCGACTATCAACGCCGATTTGCTGGCCTTTATCCAGAGTTAAAAGCTTTTCCCTGCCGGAGACTAAAAAAGCTACCATCCACCCAGGGCAGCTTTCTTAGTCTCCGCGCCCGGCGTTTTACCTGGCGTAGAATTTCACGCTTGTTGCACCTCGTTGCCAATCCGGCTATGGGCTTTCCAGGCGCTTAGTTTTTTGACACGTAAGGCAGCTTGAACGGGAATAATTTTTTGGTATCAGTTACTGCTCTCTTGCTTACCTGCACAATCTCAGTCCACCTGATTACGAAATGGTGTGGTCACCGATGGCTAATCTGAACGTGGCGCACTACCAGGCTACCATCCGCCGGATTGCCTATCATTTCTTCAATCAGCAATGAGCTTTGCATTGTGAGAAATTAACACCTGTGTAGCGTTTGAAAAGCTTGCCGAAATGCGCAATGTCATCATACCCAAGCGCGTGGGCAGTTTCTTTCATCGACAGCTGGCCAGCATACGCTAAGCGCTGCGCTTCCATCATGCTGCTTCGACGGATATGATGGCTGGCGGCAAAACCCGTTTCTCGTTTTATAACCTCACTCAGGTAGTTAGCCGTTACGTTTAGCTGGTCCGCGTAAGCAGTCACGGTTTTGTTAATGGCATATTGCCGTTCCAGAATCTGGCGAAACCTCAGGCTAAGTGTCGAACCAGTGGGCGAGAGTAGCACGGGCCACTGTTTTTCGCAAAGACGTAGGCAGTGAATTAGCAAAGCATTCAGATAAGAGCAGACGAGGCTTTTGTTAAGTAAGCCCAACGTTTCGTACTCCTGCTGTAGACTGAAGACTAGGAACCTGATGGGTTCGCTGTCACGGCTAGCGACCAGAAGGGGTTGGTCTTCGGGCGTATCGTAGAAAAGTGGTGCAGCCAGCCGATGAGCATTACTATCCGCCCATTGCTCAAATACCTCATCGGTAAAGTGTAGCGCCTGACCAATGGACCCGGGGGGCAGTGCGACACATGACTGGCCAGGGCTAATGAAATGCATAGCCGTAGCGGGTGATGCCCGCGCATTGGCACCTTCAATGGCAGCGCTGGCGCTTTCCACTAGCAGGATAGTGTAGCAATCCGGTCGGGAGAAACCTAAGGCTTCACCTGCCAGATGAGCTTGATACTGGGTATGTGTCAGGTTTTGCACCTCAAACATCCCTTGTACCTGCGGACGAGCAGTAATGGTCATGGCCGGCAGTCGGTTAAGAAGTGAGTGCGTAAGCAAGCGGCGCCCTACGCGACCAAAGGCAATGCCAATGCTGGCCAAGAAGTCAAAAACCGGTCTAAGGCTCAGTAAACCCTTTTTTTTCGGTCGTTGCACAGAATCCCCAGTCGCTCCGACTAAAAGAAACTGGAGAACTCCAGAAAATTACTAAGCACCCGAAAACCGTAACGCAGACAACAGTGGCCGTAACCTGGACATCGCAAGCGCATAGACTCACCCCTATTATTGGCAATGCTTATTTCGAAAGCTGTTAGGGCCAGTGCCCTCTTTGCTGCCCTCGACGATAAGCAGTGAGCTCATGTTGCCAGCCATCCGGCGGAGCTTATGCTGGTGCCGGGGGATTATCTCACGTGAGTGCGCCATTTTCTGCAACGATGCGAAAGTGATGCTTCGAGCACACAGGTGGATAGCAACTAAAGTCTTGCTCTGAAGGGCATAGGTTTGGAGAGCATCAAAAAGTGTGGGGCAGCAGGGCATAGATGCGGGCGTTTTCACTGCGCCGATGCCGAAACGGCCGCCCTGATGGTGTGGAGCCAGGGTCAGGGATTGGCCGCGCTGGTTTTGCGCAAGCGACTAATGATGTTTTTCGAAGACCGTCGCCTGATAATAATGGCCAAGGTTATGGAGCTGTTTATTAAGGTTATATAGCTGTTAGATAAAGTGCTTCAATATGGGCTCTGACCCTTTTTCTGCTCCTAATATGAACACTGCAAACTTATTCATCGGTGGTAATGAACGCTTTTTTTGGATAGCCCTGGCAGCAACGCTGACCTCCTTGCTAGTTGTTAAACCGGCTGCCGCACAGTTAGCGAACCACACGCTACAGGGCTACGTGGAGACGGGCCTGACCCAGAACGTAGCGCTGCGCCGCGAGGGCATTGCCGTCGCCACGGCTACCCAGCAGGTACGTCAGGCAAAGGGACTTTTCCAACCCGTGGTGCAGCTGGGAGCAACTTACTCACTGGCAAATGGCGGGCGCACCATCGACTTCCCAGCCGGCGACCTGGTAAACCCGGTTTACAGCACCCTGAACACGTTGACTGGCACTAACCGATTTCCGCAGATTGCCAACGTGTCTGTGCAACTCCTGCCCAATAATTTCCAGGAAACCAAGGTTCGCATCGTTCAGCCGCTGTTCAACACCGATATCTACTTCAACTACAAGGCTCAGAAGGAGTTATTGTCGTCTCAGCAGGCGCGGCAGGCCGCCTACCGCAACACCTTGCGCCACCAGATTGAAGTGGCCTACTACCAGTACCTGCAGGCGGGCGCCGCCGTGGCTATCTACCATGCCACGGCCCAGACCCTGGCTGAGTTACTGCGCGTGAACCAGGCGCGATTAACTGCCGGACTCACGACCAACGACGCAGTGTACAACACCAAGGCCCAGCTCGCCGGCAATCAGCGCGACCTGGCCACCGCTGCCAACCGCCGCCAGTTGGCCCGCACCAATTTTAACTACCTGCTTAACCGGCCCCTCGACGACAGCATTGCCGTCGAAGAACCCGCGGGCACTACCCTGGCGGCGCCGGATGGGGCCAGCCTAAGCACCTATCGCACGGCGGCCCTGGCGCAGCGGCCGGAACTGAAGCAAGTAGCCCGCGCCGAGGCAGCCCGCGCCCTGGGTTTGCGCCAGCGGCAGGCAGCGCGGCTCTATCCCCAGCTGAATTGGGTGACTGACCTGGGCTACCAAGGCTACGGCTACCACTTCGACGTGCCCCAGCAGCGGTTTCAGTTTATGCAGTTTGCGTTGAGCTGGGACCTGTTTCGGGGCGGTATCAAGCGGGGCGAAGAGCAGCTGGCCCGCCTGGCCCTGGATGATGCGCAGGCCCAGCGCGCCGACCTCGTGCAACAGCTGCAGCTGCAAGTCACGCAGGCCTACGACAACCTCGCGTCGGCCCGCGAGGCCAACACGGCCGCCGTCGCCGCCGAACTCAATGCCGAAAAGAGCTTCGCCATCGTGCGCCGACGCTACGTCGAGGGCCAGGCCATTGTGCTGGAGTTGCTCGATGCCACCGCCCGCCAAACAACCGCCCAGCTCGCCCGCGTCATCGCGGGCTACGACGTCTTCATCCGCGAAGCCGAGCTGCGGCAAGCCTTAGCCGCCGAGTAGGAGGCTGTTTTCTTTTCCGCTCTCATTTCAATTACAGGTTTTGCGTCATGAAAAAACCCGGTTTTTCGTCCCCTATGTTCGTGGCCGTGGCGCTGGCGGGTACGTTGCTCGGCAGCTGTAGGAAGCCGCAGCCAGCCGCCGCAGAAACGGCGGTTACTGACAACGTCGCCGTGACGCTGGCTCCCGTCCAGCAGCAGCAGTTAGCCCAGCCCATTACTGCCTCGGGGCGGCTCAGCAGCGAAACCGAGGCCCGGCTCTCCTTCAAAACCGGCGGCATTGTGCGCCGCGTGCTGGTGAAAGAAGGCGAGGACGTGCGGCAGGGTCAGCTGCTGGCCGCGCTGGATCTGACTGAAATCAGCGCCCAGGTGGCCCAGGCCGAGCAGAACCAAACCAAGGCCCGGCGCGACCTGGACCGCTTCAGCCGGCTGCTGGCCGACAGCGCCGCCCCGCGCGAGGCCGTGGAAAACCTGCGCACGGCCTACGCCGTGGCCCAGGAGCAAGCCCGCATTGCGCGCTTCAACCAGCAATTCTCCGAAATCCGCGCGCCGGTTGCCGGGCGTATCGTGCGCAAGCTGCTCAACGAAGGCGAACTGGCTGCGCCCGGCACGCCGGTCCTGTTCATGAATGCCACGGCCGGCAACGATACCTGGATGCTGCAGGCGGGCGTAGCCGACAAGGATTGGGCCCGCCTGCGCGTGGGCGACCCGGCCACCGTGCGCCTCGATGCCTACCCCGGCCGCGACTTTACGGGCCGCGTGAAGCGGCTGGCGGCCGGCGCCGACCCGGCCAGCGGCACCTGGCAAATTGATATTCAGGTGCGGCCCGAAGCCGGCGCTGCGCTGGCCAGCGGGCTGTTTGCCCGCGCCACGCTCCGGCCCCGGCAGCGGGCTACCTACCACATCATCCCGGCCGAGGCCTTAGTGGAGGGCGAAGGCGAAAATGCCTTTGTGTTCGTGCCCGCCGCCCGCGGCGGCCGGGTGCGCAAGGTGCCCATCCGGGTGGCTTTCGTGGAGGGGGGCCAGGTATACGTGCGCGCCGGCCTCGACTCGGTAACCCAGGTCGTGACCAAGGGCGCGGGCTTCCTCACGGAATACTCCACCATTCAGGTGCTTCCAGCCGCCGGCCGCACCGAACCGCTGACTACCAGTAATTAACCTTCAAGTATTGGTCATGCGTCGCTTTATTGAATTTTTCGTTCAGAACCGCTCGTTCACGCTCATTTTGTTCGTGGCCTTGCTGGCGGCAGGGCTGCAGTCGCTGCTGACCATGCCGCGTGGGGAAGACCCGGAAGTGGATTTCCCCACCTTCACGGTAGTTGCCGTTTACCCCGGTGCCTCGCCCGCCGACCTGGAGAATGACGTGGTACAGCCGCTGGAAAAGCGCTTCAATGAATTGGACAACGTCAAGAAAATCAATTCCACGGCCGATGACGGACTGGCCATTGTGAAGGTGGAATACGACTTTTCGGTGAGCCCCGACGACAAGTACCAGGAGATGGTACGGGAGGTGAACGCCGCCCGGCCGGAATTGCCCGCCAGCCTGCAAAGCCTGGAAGTGAAGCGGTTCCAGTCGTCGGACGTCAACGTGTATCAATACATGCTGCTCGGCCCCAATGCCTCGTACCAGGAACTGGAATTCTGGGCGGAAAAGCTGCAGGACCAATTGGAGCAGCGCGTGCCGGGCTTCAAAAAAGTCGAAACCTGGGGCTACCCCCAGCGTGAGGTGCGCGTGGCCCTAAACCTGGAAAAGCTGGCCCAACAGAACATTCCGCCCGCGGCCGTGCTCGGCGCGCTGCAAAGCGAAAACCTCAACATTCCCGGCGGCAGCGTGGAAGTGGGCAGCCGGCGCTTCAACCTGAAAACCAGCGGCGACCTGCGCACGCTCCCCGAGATTGAAAGCGTGGTGGTGTACGCCCGGGACGGCAAAATCATTCAGCTTCGGGACGTGGCCGACGTGCGCTTTGGCTACGCTGAAGCCCGCCACATCACCCGCCTCGACGGGGTGCGCGGCGTAATGATAACGGCTTCCCAGAAGCCCGGCCAGAATATCACTAACCTCGAAAAACAGGCCGCCCCGGTAGTGGCAGACTTTCAGAAAACGCTGCCCGCCACTATGCGCCTGGTCACCACGTTCGACCAGGCGGCCAGCGTCAGCCACCGGCTCGCGCGGCTGGGCAAGGACTTCACACTGGCCATCCTGCTCGTCAGCCTGACCTTGCTGCCGCTGGGCTGGCGCTCGGCGCTGGTAGTGATGATTTCCATTCCGCTCTCGCTCAGCATCGGGCTGTTTCTGCTCAATGCGCTGGGCTTTACCATCAATCAGCTCAGCATTGTGGGGCTGATAGTGGCCCTGGGCATTCTGGTAGACGATGCTATTGTGGTGGTCGAGAACATCGAACGGATGCTGCGCACCGGCAAGACTCGAACCCAGGCTGTAATTGACGCTACTTCGCAACTGGCCCTGCCCGTTATTGGCGTTACGGTCACGCTCATCATTGCCTTCGTGCCCTTACTACGGCTGCCCGGTGCGCCGGGCGCTTTCATCCGGGGACTGCCCACGGCCGTCGTGACGGCGGTGGCGGCATCGCTGCTGGTTTCGCTCACCATTGTGCCATTCCTGGCGGCCGGGCTGTTGCGGGAGTCGGATAATCCGGAAGGCAACTTTCTGCTGCGGGGGCTACATAAGGGCGTCGATGCCACCTATGGGCGTTTGATGCACTGGGCATTAGGACACCCGAAGGTGTCCCTGCTCGTGGCCTTCGGGCTGGTGGGACTGGGCCTGGGGGTAGCCGTGCCGCGCATGGGGTTTAGCTTGTTTCCGAAGGCCGAAAAGCCCCAGTTTCTGGTGAACGTGGAAATGCCCAACTCGGCGGGCATCCCGGAAACCGACCGCGTGACCCGCGACGTGGAGCGGGTGCTGGCCCGGCATTCGGCCGATATCATTCACTACACCACCAACGTGGGCGAGGGCCAACCCACTATCTACTACAACGTACCCCAGCGCAACGAACAGCCCAATTTTGCCCAGATTTTTGTGCAATGCCGGGCCGAGACCTGGGACGAAAAAAACGTCCTGGTGCAGCGTCTGCGCCGCGAGTTGGCCACGTATCCCAATGCCCGCGTCGAGGTCAAAGACTTTGAGCAAGGCCCCCCACTGGAAGCCCCGGTGGCGGTGCGGATTTTCGGCGACAACCTGGATACGCTGCGCCGGCTCTCGATGCAGGTCGAGCAGGAGCTGCGCGCCGTGCCAGGCACCACTTACCTCTATAATCCCGTGGCCACCCGCGCCACCGACTTGAAGGTCGACATCAACAAGGAGAAAGCCGGTCTGCTGGGCGTGGCTACCGCCGACATCGACCGCACCGTGCGCCTGGCCGTGGCCGGCCTGCCCGCCGCCGAGCTGACCCAGGGCAACGGCCAGGACAAACTGCCCGTGACCGTGACGCTGGCCCGCCCCGGCGGCTTCCAGCAACTGGCCGTGCTCGACCGGCTCTACGTGCCCGCCGCTACCGGCCGGGTGGTGCCGCTGCGCGAGGTAGCCGACGTGCGCCTGCAAACTGCCGCGCCTGCCATCCGCCACCTCGACCAGGCCCGCTATACCACCGTCAATGCCTTTGCCCAAGATGGCTACCTCTACGCCACGCTGCAAAAGGCCGCAGTTAAGCGCTTGGATAAGCTTAAATTTCCGGCCGGCTACTACTACAAAATGGCTGGTGAGCAGGAAAACAAGGACGACGCGCTTGCCGGTTTCGGCACCACTATTCTGCTCTCGTCCTTTGCCTTCGTGCTGGTGCTCGTGCTGGAATTCGGCTCCCTGAAAAGCACGCTGATTGTGCTGTCGGTAGTGCCGCTGGGCGCAGTGGGCGGAGTATTGGCGCTGTACCTGGCCGGCTACCCCTTTTCGTTCACAGCCATTATCGGCTTCGTGGCCCTCATCGGCATCGAAATCAAGAACTCCATCCTTCTGGTCGACTATACCAACCAGCTCCGCGCCCAGGGCCTGCCGCTGCAACAGGCTATCGAAGAAGCTGGTGAAACCCGCTTCATCCCCATTCTGATGACCACCCTCACGGCTATTGGCGGGCTGGTCCCGCTGATTCTGGAAACGGCCCCGCTATACACGCCGCTGGCCTGGGTGCTGGTGGGCGGGCTCAGCTCGTCGCTGCTGCTCTCGCGCATCGTCACGCCGGTGCTCTACAAGCTACTGCCGCCGGATGTGGTAATTATTCCGGCGTCCACCCCTACCCTAGCAGTCGCTTAAACACATTTCCAGCCTACTTTATCATGCCAGACCCCGCAGTGGACTTCCCCTATTCCGAAGCCGAAATAGGCGCCTTTTTGCAGCACGATGTGCCAACGCTGCTCGCCCACCTTGAACCTACGCAGACACCTGTTTGGGGCCAGATGACGGCCCAGCACATGGTCGAGCACTTGGCGGGCGCGCTCCGCCTCTCTACGGGTCGCTACGGGCTGCCCATCCCGCCCCCCAGCCCCGCCCTCGACCAAATGCAGGCGTATTTGCAGAATGACTTCCCGTTCATCGTCAGCGCCAGTAATCCCGCTACGGCCCGTAAACCGGGGCCTTTACAGCTACAATCGCTGGCGGCGGCGGTTACCGCAGTGCGGCTGGGGCTCAACGAGTTTTTCGAGCATTATGCCCGGCAGCCGGCCGCGACAGCCGTTCATCCGGCATTTGGGAACCTGAACTATCATCAATGGCAGGTATTTCATTTCAAGCATTTCCATCACCACCTGCGGCAGTTTGGCCTGCTACCGGATAGTCTGCTGCCGCGCCCGGTAAGCAACTGATATGACTGCCCTCAGGCGGCTCGGAAGAGACGAATGATAGCAGGAGCGATGGGCCGCGACTGCACTCGGAACTCGATGCGGCTTTCATCCACAACCCCGACCGGTCAGACCTGTCCCTGCCAACCGCAGCCGAGTTGAAGCATTACTGGAATAAGGTTCATGAGCGCCTGGCGCGTGATTTTCGGCAACTGCCCCGAAGAGCAAGAGCCGTAAGATTACCCGTACGGCCTACGATGCCCACTACCGCCGGGCGCTAGCGCGGCAGCAGAGTCGGCCAGGCCGGCACATGCGCCGGCTGCGGCAGCGTACGGTGGAGCCCGTTTTTGGCAGCTTACTCCAGCACCACGGCATGCGCCGGGTGAACACACGGGATCGGAGTAGCGCGCATAAAACGATGCTGCTCATTAATTATCGGCAGTAATTACTTGCCAATGTGTAGGGACAAAAAATAGGGGGTTATCAGTCCTTATCACCCCAGTTGAAGTAATGCTTCACTTTACTTATCGCTCCCTGTCACAAGGCCGGTCGCTATCATTTCTGACGCGATGCTTTGGGAAGAGGTACCTCTTTGACCTTTGCTTGAGTTGGCAGGCTCCAGCTCAGACTGGTTTCCTTTAAAGGGAAGCTTACAAGAGGAAGTCGTCTTACTAATTTTAAAATGTGCTCGAACTAGCTTACTCGAAAGTCTTAAACTGCGCTTGTATTAGTCTGCGCAATCTTCCTTAACAATTAGTCCATCAAGGGTCAGCCAAAAACGCCTTAAATTAAAAAAGTGCTTCTACGCGCCGAAAATGGCTTCAGCAAAAGCATCCAATAAGGGCCCGTGGCTGTTGCAAAACTCACCCGCTCGCTTAATGAGGCTGAGTTTGAGCGCAGAAACGGCCAAAAAGGGGCGTTCTCACCCGTTTACTAAGCTGATTTAACAACTCACGACAACATGCAAAGCCTTATCTAGAGTTCTGCAACAGCCACACCCCTTACTACCGCCCCCCTACCTCCTTACCGAAGGCGAGCAAGAGCGCGCTGAGCCGAGCCGCCTGCTCCTGTTGAATCCAGTGACCAGCACCGTCGATAAGCTCGATGTCCCCCATCCTCGTCGCCTGCGTCTTCATCAACTCGAGTGCGCCCGGCGCCGCATAGGTCGCCCAGTCGCTCTTCCCGCCGATGAAGAGCGAGGGGACATCGAGCGTCCGGCCCGAAAACAGACGCAACTCCGCGGTTAGGTCTGCATCGGCATAGACGCGATATGCCTGCAAGGCGCCTTGAAACCCTGTGCGGTCATACTCTTCTGTATACACGCCCAGTTCCGGCTCAGTGAGCCAGGTGCTGGCCAAGACTTCGGCAGTGGAAGGATGGAAGGGCGCGACGGTCTGGGGCATCGTCTGGCCGCGCTCCATGACATAGTAGGTAGGCAATTGGGCCAATTCCAGGGCGGTGCGCGCTTTTAGCGGATGCGGCTTATTTCCCGACCAGTCCGCGCTCTTGACATAGAAAAAGGCCCGCAGAAACGCGTGCAAGCCTTGTGGAGGGTGCCACAGGTCCTCGTTCGCCTGCCGGGTGCTCAGGTAGTGTAGATAAGACATCCTCGGCGGATTGAGCGCCGCCAGTGCGGCGGCTACCTGTTGATTTTTGGTGTTTGGTTGGCCCGTTGATGACTCATTTGCGGCGGTGTTGAATGGAAACGTCGGCGGACCAGGGAATGGGGCACTCAGCAGCACCACCGAGGGAAAGACGTCCGGTCGGGCGAGTGCGCAATAGGCCACCACGGGCGAGCCGAAGTCGTGCCCGACGAGCAGGGCCGTCCGCCGATACCCCAAGGCCGACACCAAGCCGAGCGCATCGCGCGTCAGGTTCAAGAGGCCGAAGGGCGCCAGCGGGGTATCGTACTGGTTCACCCACCCGATGGTGCGGCCAAAACCCCGCTGGTCGGGCGCCACAACATGGTACCCGGCGTCCGCCAATAGTGGCAACAGGTATCGCCAGCCGTAGGCCAAATCCGGAAAGCCGTGCAGCAGCAGCGCGAGTGGCCGGCCGGGGCTTTCGTAACCGGCCTCGAGTAGATGGACATCGAGGCCGTTGACCCCCTGGACCATACGCGAGCGGACGCCCTGGGGAAGCGTTCCCCTGCCATAGGTTGAAGTGGCCAAATCAAATTCTGGATGATGCATAATTTCTTGGTTTAGGATGTAATCGGGGTGTGCACGAACCAGGACTTGACGCACGGACCTACGCAAGCGGAGCAGGCTTACACGTAGCGAGAATAGCCTACCGCCGCTAAGCAATTGCTGGGATAGGCGTCCGGAGCGTTTCGCCACCCGGCAGGTCGCTAGGCACCCGGTTGCGGTCCACCCAATAGGCTAGCAGGATGGTCACCCAAAACAATTGTCCCGACCACCCTAATGCCTCCACCGAAGCTGGCGGCGGGCTGAACAGACCACCCACGTGGATCAGCACGAGGAACGCCACCAGCCCCAGCAAGCCATAACGGCCCTTGCCATTGCGGGCCGTGGTACGCCGCCCGTAAAGCCACAGGCCCGCGCCCAGGAGCGCAAATTCGACCACCTGCGTGAGAGCAACCTGATTCCACAGCCCGAAGCCGAACAGTGGCGAGGGGCCGGGATACAACGGCAAATCGGGGGTGTGCACTACTAAATCGAGCAGCCAGTGGCTCGGCACCAGCAGGCCCACCAGCACCGCCCCTTTGGCGTTGCGCTTTACCAAATAATACACCAGCCCCAGCAACAGGCCCGCCACCAGCTCGCCCACCAAACTGTGCGTGAAGGGATAATACACGAACTTAAACGCGTTGGTGGCCGTGGCGTGCGGCACGATGTTCACGCGCTCTACGCCCAGTAGCAGCAGCGTGGGCCACACCAAATCGGCCAGCTGAGCGGCCAGGAATAGGGTACCTAATGACACCCGCGGTTGCAGCGTCTTGGCGCCGAAGCCGACGCCGAAATGTCCGAGAAACATAGAATTGGAGTTGGGAAAATGAGGTGAAAGCGGTGTGCAAAGGTTCGGCTCCGCGTAAGCGGCTTTGCTGACCACTTAGGTGAATTAAGTCGGCAGCACCCTAGGCTGCTGCAATGATCAATTTTTCAGGAACCACTCCGCCGTGGCCCGAATGCCTTCTGCGTAGGGGGTCGGCGTAAAGCCGAACGTTTGGTTGAAGCGCGTGGAGTCCAGCACGTAGCCGTTTTCGTCTTGGTACAGCATTTCGTGCGCTTCCTTCATAAAGGGAATGAACAGTCCTAGCAAGCCAAATAACCACTTAGGCAGCACCTGCACCTTCGCGTTGCCTTGCATGTACTGCGCCGCCAGGGCGCTGAATTCCTGGCCGGTGAGGGTGGGCGAGGCGACGGGCAGTATCCAGGTTTGGTGGAAGGCCTCCGGGTGCTGCGCCAGCACGTACAGGGCCCGGCCGATGTCGGGCGTATAGGTGTAGGTGCGCGGTACGTGGGCATTGACGGCCCATTGCGGGGTCTGCTTCTTTTTCAGGCGGCTGAACACCAGCGTACCGGCCCAGCTTTTCTCGACCACGCCCGGCCCGTAAAAATCGGAGGCTTTGGCGATGATGGCCGGCAGCCCGCCGCGGTGCCGCTCGGCCAGCAGCAGACCTTCGATTTCAACCAGAATCCGGCCTTTTTCGCTCACCGGCCGCGCCGGCGTGGCTTCCGTAATCGCGCCCTCCACCCGGCCGTAGGTGTAGAGGCTGTCGAGAAAAATCAGCTGGGCCTGCGTGGCTTTGCAAGCGGCAATCACGTGGCGCATAATCACGGGCCAGTCGCGCCGCCACACCTTGGCGCTGTATTCCAGGCCCACGAGCAGGTAGACGATGGCGGAGCCCTCCACGGCCAGCCGGGTCTGTTCGGCGTCCAGAAAATCGGCTGACCGAGTTTCGGTCCCCGCCACTGGCTTCGGGTGGCGGGAGACCAGGCGGATGGGTTCGCCGTGCTGTTGCAGCACCGGCAGCAGCTGCGTGGTGACGGTGCCGTTGGCACCGAGAATGGTGTGGAGTTTCATGCGGTTTTAGGAGCGGTGTAACGGGACAAATGTCCGCCGCGCCGCCAGCCTAAAACGATAACAAAAGCTAAGAAATGGCGGCCCTGTTACTCCCGCAAGGTGCGGTTGCGAATGCGGCTCAAACTCACGGGCGTCACGCCCAGAAAATTGGCGATGTAGTGTTGCGGCACCCGCGCCAGGATGCGCGGGTCGCCGCTGACCAGCAGGGCCTGGTAGCGCTCAGCGGGGCTGAGCAACAGCAGGCTCACCATGCGCTCTTCCAGGCCCACGGCCAGGTATTCGGCAAACCGCCGGCCGAACTCCTGCCAGGCCATGCGCTGGCTAAATAAGTCAACCAGCACCGCATAAGGAAACGTCAGACAGCAGCCCGCACTCAGGGCCTCGATGGTGACCAGCGAGGGCCGGCCGGTCAGGCTGCTGAAGTAGGCGCCCATCAGCTGGTCTTCGAAGAAGAAGTAGCTGGTGCGCTCCTCACCGTCTTTGGTATAATACTGCCGGAACATGCCGTCGAGCACAAACGCCACGTCGCCCGCCACCCGGCCCTGCTCGGCAAAGACAGCGTGCCGGGCTAGGGGCACTAGGCGCAGGTGCGGCACCAGCAAGCGCCAATCGTCATCGCTCAGAGGCGCAAACTGGGTCAGGTGCTGGCGCAGGCGCAGCGCAGATTCGGAAAGGGACGGCAGCATGAGCGAGCAGACAGTGATACAGCCGTGGAGGAAGGACCCGGGCAAGATACCGGTGACGCCGTATTTCTTAGCGTTTGTTATCGTTTGGGCGCGTGAGCAGCCCGGTCCTTTGTGGTGTTCTGGTGCTCTTCTACCCGAACCCGCAAGCCCCTGCCCATGAACATCCTCCTCACCGGCGGCACTGGCCTCGTCGGCACCCGCCTTTCCGCCGTGCTCACCGCAGCCGGCCACCTCGTGGCCCATGTGAGCCGCACGCTGACGCCCGGCAGCCCCTACCGCACGTTTCAGTGGGACCCCGCGGCCGGCACCATCGACCCGGCCGCTGTGCCCTTCGCCGAGGCGGTGGTGAACCTAGCTGGGGCCAACGTGGGCGAGGGCCAATGGACCCCCGCCCGCAAGCAAGAGCTCCTGGCCAGCCGCGTCGACGGCCTGGCCCTGCTGCACCGCGAACTAGCCAAACCCGGGCACCGCGTCCGCACCGTCGTCTCGGCCTCGGCCATTGGCCTCTACGGCGCGACCGGCGACGTGCTGGTAACGGAAGACACACGGCCGGTCGGCCACGACCTGCTGGCCGACCTGACCCAGGCCTGGGAGCGGGCCGCCGTGCCCCTGGTTGCCTTGGGCCTGCGGGTGGTTGTACCGCGCATCGGGGTGGTGCTGAGCCTGGCGGGCGGGGCCCTACCGGCCCTGGCTGGCCCGGTGAAGCGTGGCTTTGGGGCGCCGCTGGGCAGTGGCCAGCAGTGGCTGTCCTGGATTCACCTCGATGACTTGTGCCGCCTGTTGCTGGCCATGCTGACCGATGAGGCCTGGCAGGGCGCCTATAACGTGGTGGCTCCCAACCCGAGCACCAACATCGCCTTCACCACGACGCTGGCCGAGGTGCTGCACTGCCCCTTGCTGCTGCCCAAGATTCCCGCCTTCCTCCTTCAGCTGGCTATGGGCGAGCAGAGCGAACTGGTGCTAACTGGCAAACGTGTGAGCGCGGCCAAGGTGCTGGCCCAGGGCTTTGCCTTCGAGTTCTCTGGGCTGCGCGAGGCCTTGCAGGCGTTTTATGCCCCGGCGCCTACCTTAGACTCGCAACCAGCCCACCTAGAGGTTGGCGTCTGAAAGGCGTCCGGTGGTAAATAGCCAACAGCGCTGGTCGCAGTGCCTCGAGCTGCCCGAACCGCTCCTGGGCAAGCGGCCCTCTTTCTACCAAGCTCCCTCTCGCCCATGGTCACCGCGTATTATCCTGCTGACATAGCCCACGCGCTGCGCGCGCGCTGGGTCCAAACCGAGGGCAATCCGCTGCCTGCGCACGCGGTGCTGACTCAATTCCTGTCCATCATTTACCAGGCCAGCCTGCTGCAGGAGGAAGCCCGGCCTGTGGAATGCCACGTCGTGCTCGCCCCGGCGGCGCAACTGACGGCGTCTCCCGGGCAGCTCGCCACCGGCCCGCACGTGGTGGCTTTCGGCACGCCCCGTCCCTGGAACGAACAGGAAATCCGGCGGCTCAGTCCGGCGGTGGTACGCCCCGCCACGCTGCTCGCCGTCCGGCAGAATGAAGCTGGTGAGTTGGTGTTGTGGGGCCTGCTGGTGACGGACACGCCCTGGGACCAGTTCTCCGGCAGGCCCGCACCCACCGCCGAAGAAGTGCCCCCGGTGCTGGTAGTGCACGTGCAGGGCCCGGGCTTGCTGACCTGTTACTGTGGGGCCACCCGCGTGCTGACGCTGCGCGCGGGCCGCATCGACGGCCACGGCTTTTTGCAGTTCCCCACCGCCTGGAGTCGGGGGCGCTTCGGGGAGATGGTGGCCGCCAATCCCCAGTTGGGCCCGGCCGAGTTCGACCTCATCGCCTCGCTCGGGCACCAGGTGCAGCGCCGGGCGGTGGCGCGGGTGCGGGCCGGGGGCCACGGCGGGCTGCTGGTGTTTGTGCCGCCGGGGGCCGTCGCCGAGCTGCTGGCGCCCGGTGGCTTATTGCGCCCCAAATACCTTACCCAGGAGCTGGGCGGGGAAGGGCGGTGCAGCCAGCTCATCCACGCCATTATTGCGCGGCAACAGGAATTAGGCGACGTGAGCTGGGCCTACTATCAGCAGGCCCGCGACCCTGCGCTCCGCGCTCTGGCGGTGGCCCTCGACCAGTTCGCCGACCTACTGGCCGACCTCATGGCGGTCGACGGAGCGCTGGTACTGACCCAAAACCTGGAAATAGTAGGCTTCGGCGTCGAGATTCGGGCACCGCACATTGCGCTGGACCAGGTCCATCGGGCCCTAGACCTGGAAGGCGAGCACCTGCAGGCCGAGCCCGCCGACCAGGGTGGCACCCGTCACCGGGCCGCTTACCGGCTCTGCAAAGCGGCCCCCGCGTGCCTGGCCGTCGCCGTCTCCCAAGACGGCGGCGTGCAGCTGGTGCATCACCACGCCGGCCGGATTATCTTTTGGAGTCAGCTGGCTTAATCCGTGGGTATCACCGGCCTGGGAATTCTGAGGTGGCCGAGCGAGGCCATATGCATTGAGGACTTATCTGGCCCCGAAAGGTACAGGGGCTGTTGCAGAACTCTCCGGCTCGGTTAACAAGTGGTCGCGGCTAATATACAAACCCGTAAAAAGCAGCATTATGCCAGTAGGCAGGCCCACTTTGGTTGCCAGTAGCCCCACGCGAGGTTCTCGGTAGAGTTCTGCAACAGCCACTACACCATACGAATACCCCTACCCTACCGCAGCCAAACGGGCTACCATGCGTTTTTTAGTGGGTCACGAAGTGGTTTCAGTAGGTGCGTAAGAGCCGGACTTTCTGCGCCATCCGCTGCTTCTTACTAGCTTACCCGCCTACGTAGCCGGTAACGGCTGCCCCTAGCCGAGAATACGCTCTCGGCTAGGGGCAGCCGTTTACTAGGCAAGCGCTTGCTTCCGAGTTACCGGGCGTGTTCTGTTACCGCCACGCCCAGTTAGTGCCCGACTGTTTGCTGCCAGTCGTACTGGCCCTTCATCGATTTACAACGCCGTGAGAGGTCTGAAGGACCCAGAAAACGCTGTTTTTGGCTCTTCTTTAGCTACCGTTTTGGAAAAGCTAGCGAAACCAGCAGCTTCGAGGTCCTAGGCAATTTGCGTGGGTCGCAGCAACGGGTAGCGACCTAGCACTCCTGATTAACGCTGCTATACAACCAAAGTTTAAGCAACCTACTCACATCGTTAATACTTATCAATTTATTGATTATCAATACTAAATTATCTAATAAGGGCCACTGCTTCGAGTAATGAAAAATCAACGCTGGCCAAGAGCCACGCCTAGCAAGTTGCCCGCCGACGCACAGGACGTTAAGAGGAAGTCGCGTGAGCGAGTAGGCCTACGACTCAAATTCAGTGGTGGCACGGATATAACGCCTTTGCTCAGAAAGTATTTTTGGTACTTCTTGTTCTCTGCCTCATTCGTGTTATCCTACCTCATCCAGTTACGATAAGAGGCACTGTTAGCAGGTTCGAAGTTGCCGCTCGCCGCTGGTGAGAAAGAAAGCAGGAAGGTCCTCTGTTTTCATTCAGAATCATTACTGCTATGGCTGCTTTGCGTGAGACTCTTCGTTATGTGGGGGCCAACCTAGCCCAACTGGAAGACGAATTTCCTGCCTTTCGGCAGGTGCAGGCGGCGTTTACGGTTCCCGCTTACCACTACGCCCGGCCGAGCAACGCGGCCCCCACCCGGAGTCTAATCCGCCAGGAAGTTCTGACGACTTCCTTCTCCGTTTCCGAGGCTGCCTACCGGCGCGACATGCCGCCAGCCCTACTCATAGGCGACGAGCCCTTGGCGTTTTTGGTTTATTACACCATCCAGCTGCGCGCCAACCAACAAACGCCTCCTAGCCTGCGGAGCGTGCTGGACGGACTAACCCTCGCTATTGAGCTTAACCTCAATGCGGTGCCTGCTCATCGCTTCACCGCCCTGCCGTTTCTCTGCATCCCCGCCGACCAGTCAGTCTTTGGCACGGCGGAGCATCTGGAGCGACTTTCTGCTGCTAACCGGGAGGAGGAGCGCGATGAAGTCGTGCAAAAGTATCTGACGGAAAACCTGGCCCTACTCAACGCGGAGGCGCTGAAAGCCCTGCTGGCCCAGCTGCCAAACGTGGCGTTTGCCTCGGTTATGGCCTTTCTGTCTTTCTCCTTTACGTATGACGGCGAAGTGCCGGTGCTGGCCGTGCTTCCCTTCTCGAAACTAACGGGCCTGGCCCGCTCCCGTTTCGGCGTTATTCTCTCTGATTCCGATTACAAGCAGCTGAAAAATATCGAAGCGAAATACTTCGATGCGCTGTGGGATTTTCCCATTAACATCCCCGAAATCCAACTGGTAGCGGTGCGGGGCGACGTGCAGTTCACCGGCGACGAGCCGACGCTCTACCGCAACCTGAGCGCCTACGACCTAGTGCTGGATTACCAGCTGCGGGCAGCCGGCAACGAGGTAGGTGCTACCCGCACTGTGAAGTACAATTGGCCCAACTTCGCCGCCACCCCCATTCCCAACAACCAAACAACATTTGATTTTCAAGTAGCTAACGACCTGGTTTTCGATGCGCAGACCGTAGCGCAGGTGGTTGTAAGCACGAAGTTGTACGATGGCACCGTGCTGTGGCGCCACACCTACGCCGCCACCGATTCGCAGTTGCAGCAGCTGCATATTGAGCTGCCCCTGCTGCAAGCGCCGGTGCTGACCGCCACCGACCCGCAAGTACCCAACAGTCCGCTGCGGGGCCAGGTGGTAGAAAGCACTGGTCAGTGTCCGCTCAAAGACCTCACCGTGATTTTGCAGGCTAAAGCCAGCTCGGGAGACCCTGTGTGGCGTGTTATCGGGGTAGCTACCACCGACCTTACCGGTAGCTTCACGATGGCTTACCCCACCGGAGCCTACGTCGTGGCCCAGGCCATCGTGTCGCTGGCGCCCGATAACCCGGTGCCAGTAGCCATTCTGCCGCCCGAGGCGCAGCCCTCACCGCTGCACACCATCTCGCCCGATTTTCTTTACCTACTACTCGAAGGCCTGGACTGTAGCGAGCCGGACGGAACCGACGCGGACTGCCACTGCCACGATGTCGGCAGCACCACGCCCCGCCTACCCGACCAAAAAGACCTCATCGGCTCCGATAAGTTTTCGCAGGACCTAGGTGGCGGCACCTGCCTGAACCTAACTACTCCCAACCGCACTCTCAGCGAGCGAACCTATCACGCCATTGTGCGCACCTCCGACCCCGACGTGGCCAACTATGTGCTGCAAAAAAGCACCCAGGAGGTGGACGGTTTCCAACGCGTGAACTTCTCGCTTGGCACTGGCCAAAAGGTGGAGCGCCAGGAGGTGAGCTACGATAATCCCATCCACTGGCAGGATGCGCCCGACACCCCCGACAAGGCCAATAACCTCTCCATTTACCAAGCCGTGAGCGTGGCCCATGGCCACCTGCTGCACTACAAATCGGTGCTGAAGGCCGATGGGTATTCCCTAGGGGACTTACTTTACTCGCTACCCCTGGCGCCGGGCCAGAAAAAGCAGATTGTCGTGTTTGACTACAAGCGCAGTCTGCGGGGAGAAGAAAGCCAGCAGCTTTCCCAACGCGAAAGTCTGACTGCCGCCCTGGTCAACGACCGCACCGTGCTCGATGATTTGAGCGGCTCCATCAACCAGTACCTTCAGGGGCAAAGCTCGGCCAGCACGGGCGGCGTATCGGCGGGGCTGGGGGTAGGCGCCATTCTGGGGCCAGTCGGGGCGGTGCTGGGGGTGTCGGGCGGCTACTCCTCCTCCTCGTCCAGCGCCTCCCAACAAAGCTCGCGCGATACCAGCCAGGCCTTTGCCGAAACCCTGCGTAATGCCGTGATGCAGAGCGCCACCGCCTACCGCGAGCAAGCCGGTACGCTCATCGATACGGTGTCGGAAGGCCAGCAGTACGCAGCCACCGCTGAGGTAGTAGCCAACCACAACCACTGCCACTCCCTCACGATGCTCTACTTTGAGGTGCTGCGCCATTACGCCGTGTTTCAAGAATTGGTGCAGGTAGAGGAGTGCCTATTTGTGCCCCTTATCATGACCAACTTCCTGATGGAAAACCTGCACCGGTGGCGCGACGTGCTGGCCGCCAACCTACTCTACCGGCCGTCTAACACCTACCTACGCCTGTTTCGCAACGCTAACCCCTTGCTCAAAGGCTTCGACGCCAACGACCGGGTGCTCACGAACTGGGCCAACGTGGACTTTCCCACTGCCCGCTACTGCGACGACACCATCACGGAGATTACCGGTCAAATCAACTTTCGGGTGAGTATCCCGCGCCCCAAAACCCGCTTCGACCGCATTCTGTCGCTGCCCATTATTAAGAAAACTGTGACTACCCAGGGCGGCGTGGATGTGGAGGCTACCGTGGATGCCAACATCAAAAACGCCGTGATTGGGGCCATTGTGCCCTGCGCCGCGGGGGGGCCTACCGTCAAGCGTGAAACCAACAGTACCGAGGTGCTGACCAGGGGGCAGATTTTCGACATGTTCATGACCCTGGACGCCAACTACGAAACCGTGCCGCCGGCCAAGTGCATTCGCGTAAACTTTGACTCCGTGGATGCGCCCATCATCCCCATTCTTTTCTTCAACGGAGCTTACACGCCGCTCGATTTTTTTGCGGGCATGGAGAAGGAAAAGAAACTCTGGGACTCCTACGCGGCCTTACTGGAAATATCCACCAACGAGCTGCTGCACTACTTCAGCAACAACCTCATTGCCGACTGGGACCAGATTTTCAACGACTACATTGCGCCGATGCTCATTGATAAGCTTATCAATGAGATGCGCCTCAGCATCAGCCCGCTGAATGGCCTAGACTTTACGGCCCTCGATAAGTATAACGGCGGCAATCGCCTGCTGCGCTACAACCTGCGCGGTAGCACGTCGCTCACCCGCACCGCCATTACCAGGCTGGATATTAACTATAACATTGGCTTTGCGAACCAGCTGGAGTTTTTCGCCTACACCGACATTCGAGTGGAGAGCCTGCGCGTGAACTACGCTACCAACCACTATAACGGCACCATAGTCGATAAAAGCTTGAACGACGACCTCAATAATGGGGTCCAGAATATTGCTACCCCGCTCAGCTCGGACGAGAAGCGCGACCCGCGCAAGGAAGACAAATTTATTGTGAATGAGCTAATTACTCACCTCAACAACAACCTAGAGTACTATAACAAGGTGCTGTGGCGCAACCTCGACCCCGACCGCCGCTACCTGCTGCTTGATGGGTTCCACATTCAGGTATACGACGACCTGAACCAGCCCGGCGGCTACAAAAGCCTCAGTTCCATTGTAAAGAACCAGCTGATTGGCATTGCCGGCAACTCGCTGATTTTTCCCGTGGCAGCGGGCGTGAAGGTTGACCGCTCCTATATCATCGTGCCTACCACGGATGCGCAGGGCCAGGAAACGGGCACCCGGGTTTCGCTCTTCGACCACTACCGCCCCACTACTCCGCCCGACCCCTACCGCATTAGCGTGCCCACGCGGGGCGTATTTGCGGAGGCCGTGATGGGAGCCTGCGACGCGTGCGAGAAAGTGAAGGATAACTCGTCGCAGGACTGGACGAGGTTTGTCACCGACGAGCCCACGGCCATTGCCCCCATGACGCCGCCCACGCCGGCCCCCACCGACTGGCAGGCCAATTTCAAGGACTTTACCACCCCGCTCGTGAATATCCAAAACGCCCCGGCCCTACCCGCGCCCGGCGCCGGGCTGGCCGGGCTGGCGGAGCTGCTGGGCAAGAGCGATATTTTCAAGGATATCACCGGCTTGGATGCCAACCAGAAAAACGTGCTGGCTACCTACCTGTCGAACCAGGAAAATGCCAAGGCTTTTGCCCAGATGGCCAAGGACATGACCATGCAGGCCCACAACTCCCAGAACGACGACAAAATAAAGAGCGCCATCGGCGACGCGCAAACCAGCGGAGCCATCAGCAAGGACGACGCCAGCCAGCTTACCAAGGAGCACATCCAGCAGATGATTGACGGGGGCAGTGCCAAACGCGACGAGGCCGTGAAGGCTACCGCCGCCAAGCCTTCCCTAACGGATGCCGCCGTGAAAGCCGCCGACCAGGGCAAGGCCGTGAAGGCTGAGCGCACGGACGCTACCACCGGCCAGACCGAGAAAGTCGATATTCAAAGCAATACCACCGAGCAGGTGCTGGCCAGCGTGCGTGGCCTGGTACCTGCCCTGAAGCAGGAAAACGATATGGCCTGCTGGGCCACCGCCGCCGCCATGATGGTGAGCTGGAAACGCGCCCAGTCGATGACCGTGCCGACCGCTTTGGCGCTGGCCGGCTCTACCTACGTAGACAAGTTCAACCAGAAGCAAGGCCTGCTCTCTAGCGAAAAAGATGCCTTTATTACGGCCCTAGGTATGGTAGGAGAGCCGCCCGCCAGCTATACCCTCCAAACGTACATCAACTGGGTGAACACCTACGGGCCACTGTGGGTGACTACTGACTCATCGACTGACGCGGGCCCGTTCTCGCCCCACGCCCGCATTCTCACCAAGATTACTGGCGCTGGCACGCCCGATGGCCAGGGAACCTACTTCACCTTCAACGACCCGGCCAGCGGCACCGAGGTGCGGGAAACGTTCCTGGACTTTGTGGCGGCTTACGAGCAGATGGTAACCGATAACCCCGGCGCGCTCTTCCTCCAAATCGTGCACTTCGCCGATACGCTAGCCAGCGTTGCACCTAGTGAAGGGGCCGGCATTGACCCTGTCGTGCAAGCCCTGAACAGCTACGTGCCCACTGCCACCGACAGTATTGTACTCAACAAAACCGAGTTTAAGCCGGTGACGGGCGTAGCTAACTGGGCCACGCCGGGCGCCAACCACAACACGTCGCTAACCGGGAAAACCAAACGTACCAGCGGGCAGGTTATCCACTTGGTGTTGCACGAAACGGCCGCCGATACCGGCAACGGCTACTCGCTGCCTTACACGGCACACATGGCCGTGCGAGCAGATGCATCAGTGCTACAGTTCAACGACTTACTGGAAATAGAGTACCACGCCAACAATTTCAACAACTCTTCGATCGGTATTGAGTTCGTGAATCGTGGCTGGCTGGCCAGCCCTAAAACCAGATACAAGGATAGCGTAGATGGCACCACCAAAAACTGCCCGGCCCGCAATGATATCACCGCTTGCAACGGCTGCGAGGAATGCGACAGTAGAAATCCGTTGTACTCCTATGAGCACGAGGCCATTCCAGCCAAGGCCGCCAGCCTGACTGTCGAACAGCAAGAGAACTTTAAAGAAGCTAACGGGTATTTGTGGTGTTTCTGGGGCTTTGGATTCGGTATTTATCGGCTGCCGCAGAGCACGGCGCAGCTGGAGAAAGAAGTGGAGCTGGTGAAATGGCTCACGGTGGACTTGCGCGCCGCCGTGAACGCTTGGACCGACGGCGGCGGTTGGCTATCGGGTAGGCCGGAGCTACCGGCCCTGGCCGCTTGGCTCTCGCTTCCGGGGGTACCAACCGTGAACCAGCCTACGCTAGCTATTCCCCTCATCGAGAATACCTGGCTGCAGTTGGTATCCTACAACGACGTGCAAGCGCAGTGGAGCTTCAAAGCTGCCGACATTCCCGCTGACGCCGACAAGGGTACCAAGCAGTTCTTCTGCTTTACTACGGCCCACGACTACCTCACGCCGGCGCGCATGGCCACCACCTCGGGCATCCTGTCACACAACTCTTTTTACGCAGGTCACAGCGATGGGTCGTTCCTGGCCCTGTACACCTGGCTGCGCCTGGCCAAGAACAAAAACGCCGCCAAATCCTTCGCCCTTGCCAAAGACCTGATGAAGAACAAGTACCTGGTGGCGTCACTAAAAACCGCCCCCAACGATAAGAAGATTATCTTGCTGAACGTGAACGACAATAACTTATTATAAGCTATATAGTTAGGGCAAATCAGAACGTCATTTCCATAATAGAGAAAGAGTGACAAGGTGGCGTGAGTAAACAACATACTCATTAACAGAGGCACCAATCATCTGATGAACCTACTAATTGACTAACAGTAGAAATACTCCAACAAAGGCCCGTGGCTGTTGCAGAACTCGTTGGCTGGCTCGGCAACAGCCCAAACCAACTGCTAAACACGGGTAAAAAGCTTGGTTAATAGCCTTGCCAGCTTGGCTCGACTGGTCGAGTCCTCTTGTGAAGGCGTCACGACTAGTTCTGCAACAGCCACGCCCCATTATTCAGCCTTCGTTCTCCTGACACTTAATAAGTAGGTAACGACGCGGTTTACTTATCGCTACCTATCTGAGTTGAGTGAAACCAGTTACCCCACCAACCGACAAGCAGGCATTTTCTCTACTGCCAACTAGGCAACTCAGGCTTGTGCATCTGACAAAAGATTTTGCCAGATGTTATTTCGTTCAGCTAGGGCGTAAGGACAATTACCTTTCGGTAAATCAGTAACCCCAATGCATCGTCACGAAATCACGGACCGCCAATGGGCGTTAGTTGCGCCGTTGCTCTCGGGTAAAGCCACAGACTGCGGCGTAACGGGCCGCGATAATCGACTGTTTTTCAACGCTGTGGTCCGGCTTTTACGCACGGGGGCGGCCTGGGCTGACCTTCCGGAGCGATTCGGCAAGCCCAATTCTGTTTGCCGCCGCTTCCGTCGGCTGGCCCAAAAGGACGTGTGGAAAGCGGTGTTTGAGGCCCTTAAAGCGCCGGAACTCGACTGGGTCATGCTCGATTCGACCGTGCTGCGGGCCCACCAGCACTCCGCAGGCCAAAAAAAAGCGACCCACTGACCGAGTGCCTGGGTCGTAGCCGGGGCGGGATAAGCACCAAAGTCCATGCCTGTGTCGATGCGTTGGGCAACGCCGTGCGGCTACTAGCCACCGCCGGTCAGGCCAGCGACTGCCCGCAGGCGCTGCGCTTGCTCGATGGCTTGGACACGCGCATGGTCATTGCCGACACGAGCTACGACAGCGATGCCACTAGGGCCTATTGTGCTGAAAAGGGCATCGCCGTCGTCATTCCGAATCGGCCCAACCGCTTAGCGCCCGTCCCGCTGGACGAAGAGTCTTACCGCGACCGCAACAAGATAGAGCGCTTTTTCGGTCGCATGAAGCAGTATCGGCGGCTCGCCACTCGCTATGATAAAACCGTCGTTTCCTTTCTCGCTTTTTGGCATATCGCCGCTGCCCTCGATTGGCTCCGGTGATAATTGTCCTCACGCCCTAGTCTACTCTAACGTTTACTTTTTCAGGCAGTATGATTGGCTTGAGTACGTTTGTAACCTGCCGCGCCCAGCTGTCATGGTCATTGGCCGCGTGTATCGCAACTCGCTAGATTAGATCGTCCGTATTGCAGAGCACTTGCTACTGGCGTCCGTTGATGCTTTACTGGGCATCAAGGCTGTGTTGCTGGCATTAATACGGGGCCGGTTTGACGCTTTGTGCATCGACTACAGCTAGTGAAGTCTCTTCATTTAACTATGAATAGCAACGCAAGCGCCAGTGAGATTCCATGCGCTCGGAAATAGAGTTTCAGAAATTTCAGCGCATGAGTCATCTGGTTCTCTACGCACTTTACGGAGATGTTCAACTCCGCCGCAATACTGGCATAAGATAGGCCATCCTGACGGTTGAGGGTGAATATCTGGCGGCGGCGGGGTGGCAGCTGCTCCATGGCCACTTGGTAGAACTGCTCCAGCTCTTGGTATTCTACCGCTTTGCTTGGAGTATCTTCTTCAATTAGGGTTTCCTCCCCGCATTCCTCAAACACCCAGTATCGCTGCCGCCGCAGGTGCTTGAGCACGGCGTGGTAGGCCGACTTGTAGAGGTAGGCCTTGAAAATAATGCCTTCGTCGAAAGATTGTCGCCGCTCCCAGAGCTTCAAAAAGCACTCTTGCACGGCATCTTCGGCGTCAGCGTGGCTTTTTAGGTAGCCGTGGGCAAATCGGCACAGCTCGGGCGCGTAGAGGTCAAACAGTTGGTCGAACGCTCGGATATCGTCTTCCCGAAGACGCTCCAGGTACGTGCGGTCCGAGAATTCTTTGTTGATTCTCACGGGTGGGAAATAGAAAAGTGGCGCTAACAGCCGCTAAATATACAGCATCCTAGTGAGTACTCACTACTAGTGCGCAAGCGGCTTGGCATTTAAAGATATGGTGTCGATGGATTATGCGCAGAGTTGGCCTCCAGTCTTTTATAAGCAGTAGCCCGTACCAAAAAGCTGCTGCGAAAAATATTTTTCATTCCAGCGTTGGGGTAGCGGCGGGTTCGTGGCTTTTACTACCAGCGGGCAGGTTTGCTCGCCCCCACTCATGGAAATCACTTACGAAGCCTGCTTACGCTATGTGCGCGGCGAAGCCACCCTGGCCGAGGCCCGCGCGGTGCGCGCCTGGCTCGCCGACCCGGCTAATGAGTTGCAGGCGCAGACGTGGATGAGCCGCTACGCCACCGAGGCGTCCGCGCCCGCTGCTAGCAGCGATTCTTTCAATTACGCCGCCATGCGCGAAAACATGCATGCCCGCCTAGGTGTGGACCGCGCCCCGCAGGTATTGCCCCTACGCCCTGCCCGCATCTGGCAACGCTGGGCAGCGGCCGCCGCCGTAGTAGGGGCCGTGGCAGGCACCGGCTGGCTCTGGCAGGCACAGCACCAGGCCGCTACCGCTACGGCCAGCTACGCCACGGGCTACGGCCAGACGCGCATCGTACAGTTGCCGGATGGCTCGGAGGTGACGCTGAATGCTCATTCGTCGGTACGCTACGCGGCGAGCGCCGATGCGGAAAAACCGCGTGAAGTCTGGCTTGATGGGGAAGCTTTTTTCTCGGTGAAGCACACAATCGACAATCAACGTTTCCTAGTGCATACAACGGGCGGCTTCAACGTGGAAGTGTTGGGCACGAAGTTCACCGTGTATCGGCGCCATGAGCAGGCGCGGGTAGTTCTGATCTCGGGCAAGGTGCGGGTAGATTTTGCTGATAGTACGAAGCACGATGTTATTCTGAAGCCCGGTGAGTTGCTGCAAACAGCTGATAACAAGCCGCAGATAGTAGTGCATAAAGCCGTGAAAGCAGCTGCTTATGCCACATTCGCGACTGACAAGATGAGCTTCGACGCCACCTCGCTGGCTGACCTCGCCACCCGCCTGCAAGATACCTACGGAGTGGAAGTAGTGGTAGCCAGCCCAGCCCTGAACCAGCGCAAGTTCACTGGCACCTTCCCAATGGGCGACTTGAATGTACTGTGCGAAGACCTCGCCGAGACGTTCCACCTCCGCATTGAGCACCAGAAAAACCGCTTGGTATTGTCGGCTAAGTAACTGATTGTATTCATTTTTCCCACCCAACTCTCATGAGTAAAACTCCTACCCTCCCCGGTGGGCAGCCGGCCCGCCTCGTTCTTCTCACGGCTGGGGCCTTGCTGCTGCAAGCGCCCAACTCGGTGGCCGTGGCCCAACTGCTGGCCTCGGCCCGGCCCCTACAATCGCGGCCTACGGCGGCCGCGCCTACTATCCCACTCCGGCAGTTGCTGGGACAGTGGGAAAGGCAGTATAAAAGCATCATCGCCTACGACAGCGACGTAGTGGGTGACAAGCGTGTGACGCTGTCTAGTGGCGCTGGCACGCTCGAAGAGAAACTGGCCCGTGCCTTGGCCGAAGTCAACTTGAGCTTCAAGCGCCTGCACCCCAATAACTACGTCATTACCCCGGGCGGCACCAGCAGCACCACTTCCGTAATGCAGGATATTACCGTAGCCGGACGCGTAGTTGATAGCAAAGGCGAAGGATTGCCCGGCGTAACCGTACTCGTAAAAGGCACCACCATTGGAGCCAGCACCGGGCCTGATGGCGAATTCACCCTGAAAGTACCCGAAAGTAGCACGCTCGTTTTCAGCTCAGTAGGGTTCGCTAAGAAGGAATTACCCGTGACGAGTGCGACTACTACGCTAAAAATCACGCTCGTCGATGATGCCCAAGCCCTCAACGATGTGGTAGTCGTGGGCTACGGCACCCAGCGCAAGGGCGATGTCACCGGAGCCATTGCCTCCTTCGATGCCCAAAACCTCACCGACCGTCCCATTACCCGCGTCGACCAGGCACTGGTGGGGCAACTGGCCGGCGTGCAAGTGAAGCAGACGACCGGCGTGCCCGGCGCGGGCTTCTCGGTGCAGGTGCGAGGCTCAGGCTCCATCACCGCCAATAACGAGCCACTGTACGTAATCGACGGCTTTCCGCTAGAGTCGACTTCGCAAAACTCCGCGGGCCGCTTTGGCGCCGGCAGCCCACTCGACAACATCAACCCCAATGATATTGCTAACATTGAGGTGCTGAAAGATGCGGCCGCCGCCGCCATCTACGGCTCGCGGGCAGCCAATGGGGTAGTGATTATCACCACCAAAAAAGGCCGCTCGGGCAAGCCGCAGTTCACACTCAACAGCTATGCGGGCGTGAGCGAGAAGGTGCGCGGCCTCGACATGCTGAGCGCCGATGAGTGGGTAGACCGCGCCATCGAGATTATTAATGCTACCTGGGTGGCTTCCGGCCCCGGCCGCCTGGCCAGCCAGACGACTGCCCAGCGTCAGGCCATCCTGGGCAACAACACCATCAACCCCAACCTAATGATTGATGAGCGGTGGACCCAGCCCGGCCACCCCGGTTTGCAGTATATCGACTGGCAAAAAGAGGCCTTTAAGAAGGGCCTGGCCCAAAACTACCAGATTGGGGCCAGCGGCTCGACTGACAACGTAAATTATTACATATCGGGCGATTATCTCAATCAAAAGGGTATCATGATTGGGCTAGGCTATGAACGCTACGCGGCCCGCGCCAACGTGGAAGTAAAGGTGAATCCCAAGCTCAAGCTTGGCCTGAACCTAGCCCCGACCTACTCCATCACCCACGACCCCGGCATTGAAGGCAAGGACAATCAGCTGCAATACCTGACCTTCAACATTCCGGTGGCCGAGGCTAGCGCTGGCCTCGATGCTAATACCGGCAACATTCTGCCCTATACCTGGGGCGGCCGTCCCAGCCCCATTCGGGGCCTGGAGCAAACCACGGGCGATACCCGCGTATTTCGTACCCTAGGTACTATCTACGGCGATTTGCAGCTGCTACCCGGCCTGAACCTGCGCTCGACCCTGAACCTCGACAACACCGACGGAAACACCAAAAACTACCGCCCGGCTAATGTGAGCGGCAGCGTGGGCACGCGTCAGGCCTCGGGCTACTACGACGGCTACAAGAAGCTGACGTTTGTGAACGAGAATACGCTCTCGTATAATAAGTTATTTAGAGAAAAGCACAGCCTGACACTGTTAGCCGGCTATTCGTACAACAACACGACGATTTATGCTCAGCACCTGACGGCTGCCAACGGCTTCATCAACCAGGCGGTGACGACCATCAACGGGGCCACTACTGTGAGCGGCACCACTGACAACTACACCACCGAAACCCGCAACGTGCTGCTGTCGGCCTTTGGCCGCGTGCAGTACGCTTACGATGGCAAGTATTTGCTGTCGGCTAGCGTGCGGCGCGACGGCTCGTCGCGCTTTGGCGAGAACGACAAGTACGGTGTATTCCCGGCGGCATCGGTAGGCTGGCGCATCTCGCAGGAGAAATTCTTTCCTAAGCAAGACGTGCTCAGCGACTTGAAGCTGCGCGCCAGCCTGGGCCTATCGGGCAACAACGGCATTGGCGACTACAGCAGCATTGCTACCCTAGGGGTGTTCACGTACTCGTCGGGCGGCTCACTGATACCTGGTCAAGCTCCTAACCGCATCAATAATCCCAACCTGAAATGGGAGCGTAATCGCACGCTGGACTATGGCGTCGATTTTGCCCTGCTAAACGGCCGCATCGGGGCATCGGTGGACTATTACACCAAAACCAGCCGCGACCTGCTACTCAACGTGCCGGTGGCCGCCACAGCGGGCTTTGCTACCCAGCTCACCAACATTGGCGAGGTGCTGAACAAGGGCTGGGAAGTGGAGTTGAACACCCGCAACCTCATCGGTAAGTTTCAGTGGAACACGTCAATAAACGTGAGTCACAACCGCAACGAAGTGGTGCACCTCGGGCCTACTGATGCGCCGATTTTGGTAAGCTCGGGCTGGGATATTCAGAACAACATCCTGCAAGTCGGGCAGCCGCTGTACTCTATCTACGCCATCAAAACTATCGGCATTCTGAGCCAAGCCGACATCGATGGCAAGGCGGCTCGCTACGGCACCGAAACCGTGGGCGATGCCAAGTATGAGGACTACAACAAGGACGGCAAAATCGACGCCAACGACCGCCAAATCGTGGGCCAGCCTAGCCCCAAATACACCTGGGGCATTACCAATAACTTCAAATACAAGGGCTTTGACCTAACCGTGCTGGTGCAGGGTCAGAACGGTGGCTCCATCTACTCGCTCTTTGGGCGGGCTGTGGACCGCACCGGCACTACGTACAGCGAAAACATGCTGGGCATCAACCGCGACCGCTGGCGCTCGGCAGCCGACCCCGGCACCGGCGTGCGGGGTAAGGCTTACTCGACCTTCGGCTACACCAAAACTACCGATTGGCTGTATTCGTCGGACTACTTCCGGGTGCGCCAAATCACGCTAGGCTACGACTTGGGTACGCTTATTAAGAAGAGTGTGCTGCAAGGCGCCCGCGTGTACGTGTCGGCCGAAAACTTCTTCGGCCACGACAAATACTACGGCGGCTACAACCCCGAGGCCGTGAACACCAACGGCGGCGACGCCAGCTTCCCCATCGGGGTGGACTACGGCGGGCTGCCGCTGGCCAAAACTCTCACGCTGGGCGTGAACCTCACTTTCTAACTCTGCTCCCACCCTTCCGAATATGAAAAAGCTATCGACTCTCGTGCTTGGCCTAGGCCTGCTCGTGCTCAGCAGCTGCGAAAAGGACCTAGACCAAGTGCCCATTTCTAGCGGCTCGGTGCCCACCTTTTACCAGACCGCCGATGATTATAACCAGAGCTTGACCTCGGTGTACAGCGCCCTGCGCTTCTCCACGGCCGGCGGCTACCCCGACCGCCTCTATAACCTCTCCGAAACCCGCTCGGACAACCTCTACGCCGTGGCCGATATCGCCGGCATTCGCGACTGGGAGCCCATCAACAATTTTGCTACTACGCTGGCTTCCAACTCGTACATCAACGAAGCCTGGACGACCAACTTCGCGTCTATCTTCCGGGCTAATACCTTTCTGGACAAGCTCGGCACCAATAACGGCGTGGTGGATGCCAACCTGGCCAAGCAGTACGAGGGCGAAGCCAAGTTTCTGCGCGCTTTCTTCTACTTCGACCTAGTGCGCTACTTCGGCAAAGTGCCGGTGATTGACAAGCCCCTAGGTGCCGCCGAAGCCGCCACAGTGGGCCGCAGCCCCGTGGCCGACGTGTACAAGCTCATCATCGCCGACCTGCAAACGGCCATCGCCAACCTGCCGGTGAGCTACACTGGCGGCAGCGCCAACGTGTTTCGCGCCACCCAGGGCGCCGCCAAAACCCTGCTGGCACTGGTGTACCTGACGCGCTCGGGCCCGACCTACGGCATCGAAGGCCCCGGCCTGGCCACCAACGAGTATGCCCAGGCCGCTACCCTGCTCAACCAGGTGATTGCCAGCAATAAGTACCAGTTTCTACCGAATTATGCCAACATTTTCTCGTACACCAATGAGAACAATGCCGAGGTAATTTTCGACGTGCAGTACATCAGCGGCGGCCTGAACCTAGGGGCCACCTACCCTGGCCAGCTCGTGTCCGACGACTTGTTTACAACCTTAAAGATTCCGTATTCGTCGGGCTCGCCCGATGCGCGGTTCGCCTCGAATAACCTAGTAAGCTCGTACCCCGCCGGCGACCTACGCAAAGCCTCTAGCTTTATCTTGGATTACACCAACATCACGGGTTTCCACGAGACGCGTCCCACGATCACGAAGTATCTGAATCCCAGTCTGAAAGGTGTCAGCCGCTTCGACTGGCCCATTAATTTCATCGTCTTCCGCTACACCGACGTGCTGATGATGCGCGCCGAGTGCATCCTGCACGGCGCAGGCGGCACCCAAGCCGACGTAGATGCCATCATGAATCAGGTGCGCGCCCGTGCTGGGCTCACCGGCACCGTATCGGGCACTACCCTGCCGCAACTGATGGAGGAGCGCCGCCGCGAATTTGTGGGCGAAGGCCTGCGCTGGCACGACCTGGTGCGCGAAGGCATGGCCATCACCACCATCAACGCCTGGGAAGCCATCGACGACGTGAAGCACCGCATGAGCCCGGCCCAGGCCAACTACATCATCTACCCCGTGCCCCAGACCGAGCTAACCACCGTGCCTGGCCTGTATAGCCAGAACCCAGGGTATTAAGCGCGTCGAAAAAAGAGCGCCGGCCGGCCTTAGCGGGCCGCCCAGGGTGGGACCCTTTCTCTTGTGGAGGAGAATCAGGCGGCTAGTGCTGGCTTGGTCCGGCGTTCTTTTTAACTCTTGACTCTAGATTTTTCGCTGATTTTGCCCATGCCGCTTTCCCGCCTGCTTCTGCTTACTGGCTTACTACTGAATTGTTTGCCAAACCACGCGCAGCAGCCACTCGGCAAAAACGACGTTTTGCTGTTCGCCTATTTCAACAACGATGGCGAAGATGGCCTGCACCTAGCCAGCAGTCTCGACGGCTACGAGTGGACGGCCCTCAACGGTAATAAATCCTTCCTGAAACCCACCGTCAGCAAAGACAAGCTTATGCGCGACCCCTGCATCATTCGGGGGCACGACGGGATTTTTCGGATGGTCTGGACCACGAGCTGGCACGACCGGGGCATTGGCTACGCCAGCTCTAAAGACCTGGTTCACTGGAGCGAGCAGCAGGATATCCCGGTGATGGCGCACGAGCCCACGGCCGTTAATTGCTGGGCGCCCGAAATCACCTACGACGCGAAGAAACACCAGTACCTCATCTACTGGGCCACTACCATCCCCGGCCGCTTCCCCAAAAGCGAGCTGCCCGACTCGCCAACCAAAAACCACCGCATCTACTACACCACGACGCAGGATTTCAAGACCTACACGCCGGCCCAACTGCTGTACGAGCAAGGTTTTAACGTTATCGACGCGACGATTCAGCCCAACGGCCAGCGGTACGTGATGTTTCTGAAAGACGAAACTCGCGAGCCGGTGCAGAAGAACCTGCGCGTGGCCTTCGCCGACCAAGTGGCCGGGCCGTATGGGCCGCCTTCGGCGCCCATTACGGGCCAGTATTGGGCGGAAGGGCCAACGGCTATTCAGCTAGGCGACAAGTGGCTGGTGTATTTCGACAAGTACACCGAGCACAAATACGGTGCGGTGTCTTCCACCGACCTCGTGCACTGGACCGATGAGTCGGACAAGGTGCAGTTTCCGGCGGGCACGCGCCACGGCACGGTGCTCCGCATCACCAAAAAAGAGCTGAACCGAATTACGCGCTAGCTATCAGTTGTTTATGAATGAAATTACCTCGTGGGCAAGCGCGCTCGGCTTAGCTTTTTTGGCGGGCGGAGCGCTGCAAGCGCGGCCCTTCGACCAGGCAAAACTGCTGCTCAGCCCCGACAAAAAGCTGGGCGTGGAAGTCTCCGTAACGCAGGGCGAAGCCTACTACTCCGTGAGCCGCAGCGGGCAGCGCGTGCTGCTACCCTCACACCTAGGGGTAGTACGCCAGGATGCCGATTTTTCGAAAGGCCTGACGCTAGTTGCAACCGATAAAGCGCTGCGCATCAAGGACAGCTACGCGCTGCCCGGTGCCAAGCGCACTACCTGCACCTACGAGGCCAACGAGCAAATTTTCCACTTGGAAAACGCGGCGGGCGCGGCCTGCAACGTTATTTTTCGGGTGTCGAACGATGGTATGGCATTTCGCTATGAATTTCCCGATAAGTCGGCCGACGTGAAGAAGATAACCGAGGAAACCACCTCGTTTCACTTCGATACCGACACGCGCACCTGGCTTCAGCCCAAGGCCGATGCCCAAACTGGTTGGAAGAATACCAACCCTTCCTACGAGCTGCACTACCTGCCCGACCAGCCCGCCGGCCAGCCTTCGCCCACCCGCAACGGCTGGGTGTACCCCTCGCTGTTCCGCACCCACGACACCTGGGTACTGCTTACCGAAGCCGATCTGGGCCGCACGTACTGCGGCACTGCCCTGCGCTCCGAGTCGCCCAATAATGAGTACCGCGTAGGTTTCCCGCAGGCCGCCGAAGTATTTCCGGGCGGGGCGCTGAACCCCGAATCGACGTTGCCCTGGCGCACGCCGTGGCGCATCATCACGGTGGGCAGCCTGAAAACCATCATGGAATCGACGCTGGGCACCGATCTGGCCGCGCCCTCGGTGCTGCCGGTGGCCGACTACCTCCGGCCCGGCAAGGCAGCCTGGAGTTGGGCACTGGGCACCGACGATGCCACCAACTACGACACCCAGCACGAGTTTGTCGACTACGCGGCCCACATGGGTTGGGCCTACGTGCTCATCGATGCTGACTGGGACACGCGCATCGGCTACGACAAAGTTCAGGAGCTTGCTACCTACGCCAAAAGCAAAAACGTGGGTCTGCTGCTCTGGTACAACTCCTCCGGCCCCTGGAACCTCACCGAGTATCACCCCAAAAGCGCATTGCTCACCCACGCCGACCGCGAAAAGGAATTCGGCCGCTTGCAGCAAATGGGCATCAAGGGCGTGAAAATCGACTTTTTCGGCGGTGATGGGCAGTCGTTTATGACCTACTACCAGGACATATTGCGCGATGCGGCCGACCACCAGCTACTGGTCAATTTCCATGGCGCTACCCTACCTAGGGGCTGGTACCGCACCTACCCCAACCTGATGACCACCGAGGCCATTCAGGGCTTCGAGGCCGTGTACAACAAGCAGCGCGAAGCTGACCTAGAAGCCCAGATGTGCACGATGGCCCCCTTCGCTCGCAACGTGTTCGACCCCATGGACTACACGCCGGTGAGCCTCAAACCCTTCGAAAAGCCCAACGTGGCCCGCAAAACCACCAACGGCTTCGAGCTAGCGCTGGCCGTGGTGTTTCTCTCTCGCATTCAACACTATGCCGAGGAGCCCAAAGGCATGGCCAAACAACCCCCCGAGGTGCAGGACATAATGCGCCAAATTCCAGCCGTGTGGGATGAAGTACGGTTTCTGGATGGCTTCCCTAGCAAGTACGTGGTGCTGGCCCGGCGCATAGGCTCGCAGTGGTACGTGGCCGGTATCAACAGTGAAAAGCAATCTAAAACGGTGATGCTGGACTTGTCTTTTTTACCGGCTGGCCAGTCATTACGCGTGCTTGGCGATGGGGCCGACCAGTATTCTTTTTCGCAGCAAACCCTGGCTGGCGGCAAGCAGGTGAGCGTGACCATGCAGCCCAGCGGTGGTTTCGTGCTGCGCAACGTGAAATAGCGCGAACTGAAAGCCCGCGAAGCACCTCGCTTACCCTAGCAATTTATTCGCGGACTTAAAGTCTGCGCTACTCCTACACTTATGCGCGCTTCCTTTTTCGGCGGTATTCTATGTTGGGCCTTACTCGGTGCAGGCGACCTTTTTGCCCAGACCCCGGCCCCGGCCAACTTCTCCAGCAACGGCTTGGCTCGCACGCCGCCCATGGGCTGGAACAGCTGGAACACCTTTAAAAAGGAGCCCAATGAGGCCTTAATCAAAGAAATAGCCGATGCGATGGTAGCCAATGGCCTCCAAAAAGTGGGCTACCAGTACGTCAACCTCGATGACTTTTGGAACACTGGTCGCGACGCCAAGGGTCGCATCATCGTGGACAGCGTGAAGTTTCCGCACGGCATGAAGGCGGTGGCCGACTACATCCATAGCAAGGGACTGAAGGCGGGTATTTACACCAACATCGGCACCGAGGCCAACTACCCCACGCTGGCCAGCGGCGGCCACTACGACGAGGATATGAAAACCTTCGCTGACTGGGGCTACGACTACGTGAAGGTGGATGTAAACTTTGCCAAAGACCGTTCGGAAGGCGCTTATACCAAGGAATTTACCCAGGTTGCCGAGGCCATCGCCAAAACTGGCCGGCCGATGGTGCTCAACATCTGCAACCAGGGCGGCGGCAGCTACCAGCATTGGGCGCCCGCGCTGGGCAACAGCTGGCGCGTGGGCGGCGACATCGACCACATGCCCAAGGGCGCGACCACGCAGTGGGCCGGCGTGCTATTTGAACTCGACCGGGCGGCGGCCGTGCAGGCCATCGCCGGCCCTGGCCACTGGAATGATGCCGACATGATGCTTGTGGGCGTAGGCAGCGACGGTGGCCGCCTCACCGTGATGACGCCTATCGAGCAGCAGGCGCACTTTTCGCTCTGGTGCATGCTGGCTACGCCGCTCATCATCGGCAACGACCTGCGCCACATGACGACCGAAACCCTCGCCATTCTGACCAATACCGAGGCCATCGCCATCAACCAGGATAAGCTGGGCGAGCAGGCCCGCCTGCTCGACGAACCCACGCCCGGCCTGCAAGTGTGGGGCAAAAAGCTAGGTTCGAAAACTGGCCACAAATACGCCGTAACCCTCTTCAACCGCTCGGGCGCGGCGGCCGACATAACCCTCGATTTCAACCTGTTGAGCCTACCCGGCAAAGCCAGCGTGCGCGACGTGTGGGCGCACAAGGACCTAGGTAAGCTGGCGAAGCAATACACCGTGCGCGTGCCGAGCCACGGCGTGCAGCTGCTCGTGGTGGAGTAGGCCTAAGTAGCACACCACAAAACGGCCGTTAAACAGGATTTTCGAATAGCTTTTTTCCCACCCGCTCTATGACACCTAAACTAGTAGTTATTATTGCCTTGCTCGTGCCATTGGCCGGGTTTGGGCAGCGCAAAACGCTAAATATTACCACCTACGGAGCCAAGGGCGACGGGCAAACCGACAATACGGCGTTCATTCAAAAAGCCCTAGATGAGGCCGCTACGCAAGGCGGCAAAGTGCTGGTGCCAGCTGGCAATTTTGTCACCAAGCCGCTGCTGCTCAAGTCGGGTACTGAGTTGCACCTAGCTAAAGGAGCGACGCTGCTCGGCAGCACCCACCGCCTCGACTACGGCACTGAGGCGACCTCGCTGCTCACGGCTGATAACCAGCAGAATATCGCCATTACTGGCCAGGGCACCATCGACGGGCGCGGCCGGGAAGTCATCCAGGACCTGCTGGCGCTGCTGAAAGCCGGCACCCTGCAAGACCCCGAGTGGCAAGTGAAACGGCCGGTCGAGAGCAACCGCCCGCACGTGCTGGTGCTCAAAAACTGCCGCCAGGTCCGCATCACCGGCGTCACGCTGAAGAACTCGGCCAGTTGGGTGCAGGCCTACCGCGAATGCACCGACCTCACCATCGATAGCATGCGCGTGGAAAGCACCGCCTACTGGAACAACGACGGCATCGACTTCGTGGATTGCAAGAACGTGCTGCTCACCAACAGCTTCTTCAACGCCTCCGACGACGGCATTTGCCTGAAATCGGAGAACCCGAAAAGCCGCTGCGAAAACATCACGGTGAAAAACTGCACGGTGCGCTCCAGCGCCAGCGGCTTCAAGCTAGGCACGGGCTCGTTTGGCGGCTTCAAAAACATCAAAGTCGATGGCCTGACGGTGTACGACACCTTCCGCTCGGCTGTGGCCCTGGAGACGGTGGATGGGGCTGTTTTGGAAGATATTGACATCCGTAACGTAACCGCGAAGAATACGGGCAACGCCATTTTTCTGCGCCTAGGTCACCGCAAAGGCGAAGCGCTCGGCGTGCTCCGCCGCGTGTACATCGGCAACGTGAAGGCCGAAATTCCGCTGGGCAAGCCCGATAAGGGCTACGAAATCGAAGGGCCTGTTTTTAAGGAGGCGCACAACATCAACCCGTCCAGCATTGTGGGCCTGCCCGGCCACCCCGTCCAGGACGTGACCCTCGAAAACATTGACCTTACCTACCTAGGTGGCAACAGCAAAGACGTGGCCTATCGAGGCCTCGACTCGCTGGCGCGGGTGCCCGAGCGCACGCCCAATTACCCCGAGTTTTCCATGTTTGGCGAGTTGCCGAGCTATGGATTTTACACGCGCCACGCCACGGGTATCACCTTCAAAAACGTGCGCATTCAAACCAAAGGGGCCGATTATCGCCCGGCGCTGGTATTCGACGATGTGCAGAAGCTGACGCTGCAACAAGTAACGATTCCGACCGCCCCCACCCAGCCCACGCTAGTGCTGCATGACGTGGTGGGCGTGACGCGTAAGCAGGTAAGCTTACCGGGGACGGTGCAACAGGCTACGCTAGTGCGCGGGCGTAAGTAGTTGGTTGTCGTGCAGAGCGTAGCGAGGCATAACAACAAGTTTAATTCTACTCAAAATCTTCTGCTTTGCGACTACGTAGCTTCCTGTTCTTACTTGGCTCGGTAAGCATACTACCGTTGGTTTGTCACGCCCAAACTGCCCCCGACGTAGTCCGCTACGTGCAATCGCTGGCGGGCACGGCGGCCAGCACCACGGCTTCCTCTACCAAGCACGGGCACAGCACTACCGAGCACCTGGCCAACACGTTTCCGGCCGTGGGCCAGCCCTTCGGCATGACGCACTGGACGCCCCAAACGCGCCTCACCGAGAACAAATGCGTGTCGCCTTACTACTACGCCGACACCTTACTGAGCGGCTTCCGCGCCAGCCACTGGATGAGCGGCTCCTGCACGCAGGACTATGGTAGCGTGACGATTATGCCTATTACGGGCCGGCTCAAAACCTCGGCCAATGCGTATGCCGCCGGCTTTTCGCACCGCCGCGAAACCCTCACGCCGGCTTACTACCAGGTAGCGCTGCCTAGGTACCACCTCAACGTGGAAATGACGGCCACGGCCCGCTGCGGCCTGCTGCAAGTAGTAGCCGCCCAGGATGACAGCCTCTACATTTTGGTAACGCCGAACAGCGACCGGGGCAAAGCCTCGGTGCAGGTAAACGCGCAAACGGGCGAAATTTCGGGGTACAATCCGGCCTACCGCATCTATCAGAACTGGGGCCAGCCGGCGGGCTTTAGCGGCCATTTTGTGGTGCAGGTGCAGGTGCAGCGGCGCGGCGGGCGCGGCGGCACGTTTAGCGGCGGGCGCGCCACGGCGGCCGTTAGCATTCAGAACCAGCCCGACATTGGCGCTTTTCTTGGTTTTAAAGTGAAAAAAGGTGACACGCTGCGGCTGCGCGTGGGCACCTCGTTCAGCAGTTTAGCAGGTGCCAGGCAAAATTTGCAGACCGAAATCCCAGGCTGGAATTTCAAAAAGCTGGCTGCGCAAAACCACGCCGCCTGGCAAACCGCGCTGAGCCAGATTCAGATTCAAACCAGCAAGGAGCAGGATAAGCGCGTGTTCTACACGGCGCTCTACCACAGCTTGCAGCAACCGCGCCTGTTTAATGATGTGGACGGTGCCTACCCCGCTTTTGGCGGCAATGCGCAACTGATGAAGCTAGCTAAGGGCAATTACTACGACGATTTTTCGATGTGGGACATCTACCGGGCGCAGCTGCCGCTGCTGGAACTGCTGCACCCGAAGCTGAGCAACGACCTGGTACAGTCGATGATACTGAAAGGCCAGCAAGGCGGCTGGCTGCCCATTTTTCCGTGCTGGAACAGCTACACCGCCGCCATGATTGGCGACCACGGCACGGCCTTTATCGCCTCGGCCTACGTGCGCGGCCTGCGCGACTACGACGTGGCCGAAGCCTACCGCCTCATGCGGCGTAATGCCTTCGACCAGCCTACCCCCACCGAATACCTCGACGGCAAAGGCCGCCGCGCCCTCAATTCTTACCTAAAATACGGCTACATCCCGCTGGAAGACAGCGTGAAAGAAGCCTACCACAAACTAGAGCAGGTGAGCCGCACCCTCGAATATGGGTTTGATGATTACGCCCTAGCTCAGGTGGCCAAAGGCCTGGGCAAAACTGATGATTATCAAACGTTACTTAAGCGTGCGCAGGCTTACCAAAAAGTTATCGACCCGGCCACTGGGTTGGCGCGGGGCCGTTATGCTGACGGGCGTTGGTACACGCCGTTTCGGCCCGATGTGCGCGAGTTCTACATCACGGAGGGTACGCCCCGGCAGTTCACGTTTTACGTGCCGCACGATGTGCCGGGCCTGGCTAAGCTCATGGGCGGGCCGGCCCGCCTGGAAGCTAAACTAGACAGCCTCTTCGACCGGGGCGAGTACTGGCACGGCAACGAGCCAGGGCACCAAATCCCGTTTATGTACAATTACACCGCCTCGCCCTGGAAAACCCAGCGCGCCGTGCGCCGCATTCTGGCCGAAGAATACACCGACGGCCCCGGCGGCCTGAGCGGCAACGATGACGCCGGCCAAATGTCGGCCTGGTACGTGTTTGCCGCCCTAGGTCTGTACCCGCTCAACCCCGCGTCGGACGAGTACCTGCTCTGCGCGCCCCTCTTCGACCGCGCTACTCTGCGGCTTGAAAATGGCAAAACGCTGGAAATCATTACCAAAAAGGCCATGCCCGACGCGACCTACATCGCCGGCGTGAAGTGGAACGGCAAGCCCTACCCCTTCAATTACCTGCACCACGCCAACCTAGCCCAGGGTGGCAAGCTAGAAATTGACTTGCAGGCGGCGCCCGCCAAACAGTGGGCCAGCCAGCCGCAACATCATCCGTCCGGCCTTGCCGATAAGTAAAAAACGTAGTCCATGAAGTTTAAAACCCTTACCGCGCTATTGGGCTTGGCTACCGCCCTAGCTGCGTGCCGGGCCGGGCAACCGACGCCCCAAACCGGCGCGGCTACTACTGGCACGGTAGCGGCCGCAGCACCAGCCAGCGGACGCCCAAGTACGCAGTCCGTCTTCAATATTAAAGACTTCGGAGCGGTAGGCGATAGTAAGACTGACGACGCCCGCGCCATTCAGCGGGCGCTGGAAGCGTGCTCGGCGGCGGGTGGCGGACGCGTGCTGGTGCCGGCAGGCAGCACGTTCCTGGCGGGGCCGTTTGATTTGAAATCGCACGTCGAATTCTATGTAGAGGCGGGCGCAAAAGTGCTCGCCAACCCCGACCCGACGGTGTATAAAAAGAGCGCCTTCCGGGCCACAGTGAGCGAGGGCACCATCTGGATTGGGGGCGAAAACCTGGAGCAAGTCACCATCGACGGCGGCGGCAGCATTGATGGCAATGGTATCGCCTTCATGGGGCCGGAAGCGGAGGATTCGTATGAGCTAAAGCCCTTCAAACTGGTGGACCCGCGCCCGCACCTGCTCACGCTGGTGGGCGTGAAGCACCTGCGCCTGCGCAATGTAACCATCGGCAACTCGGCGTATTGGACCATCCACCTGGCGGGCTGCGACGATGTGGCCATCTCCGACCTATCGGTGCTGAACAGACTGCGAGTGCGCAACAGCGACGGCATCGACCTAGACCACAGCAAGAACGTGCGGATTACGAACTGCTACATCGAGTCGGGCGACGACTGCATTTGCCTCAAAAACCGGCGCGAGTACGAGGAATTCGGGGCCTGCGAAAACATCACGGTGACGGGCTGCACCATGACCTCACGCTCCTGCGCCATCAAGCTAGGCTCGGAGAACATGGACGCCATTCGGCACATCGTATTCAACAATTGCATCATCCGGGCTAGCAACCGGGGCGTGGGCATTCAAAACCGCGACGAAGGCAGCGTGTCGGACGTGCTGTTTTCCAACATCCTCATCGAGTCGCACCTGTTTTCGGATATCTGGTGGGGCAAGGCCGAGCCGATTTACGTCACGGCCTACCGCCGCGCTGCCAGCGGCGGCATCGACGCTAACCCCCGCTTTGCGAAGGGCCAGACCGAAGGCAAAGTGGGGTCGGTGCATGATATCTACTTCAGCAACATTAAGTGCCAGAGCGAGAATGGCATTTTCGTGAGCGGCGAGGCCGGCAAGGTGTCGCACCTCTACTTCGACCAAATCGACGTGCGCCTTGACAAAACTACCACCCGCCCCGGCGGCCTCTACGACCGGCGGCCCACCGAGTTGGATGGCTTTGTGAAAGGCAGTACCTCGGGCTTTTACCTCAATAATGCGGCTAACATCACCGTGCGCAACAGCTCGGTGCGCTGGGGCGAACATCGGCCCGACTACTACGCCCACGCCCTCGAAAGCCACGGCGTAACGGGCCTCAAGCTCGAAAACCTAACCGGCGAGTCGGCCTTCCCGAAGAAGCTAGCGGCGGTGAAAAGCTACCTAGGCGCCATTCAATAACCATCGCATGAATTCCTCGCGCGTTCGCTTCGCCTTTTGGTTACTAGGCTTTTGGCTACTGACTGGGCCGCTTCTGGCACTGGCGCAGCCCAAAGCCGCTGCCGCCCCCGAGCCGGAAAAGCTAGGCAAAAGCTGCTACCTGTTTGCGTCGTTTCGGGGCAACGGCGAGGATGGCCTGCACCTGAGCTGGAGCAACGACGCCTACACCTGGCACAGCCTGCACGGAGACCAGTCGGTACTGATACCTAGCGTAGGCGAGCAACAACTCATGCGCGACCCCTGCCTCTACCAAGGGCCAGATGGCACGTTTCACCTGGTTTGGACGACGGCCTGGAAAGGCCAGACTATCGGCTACAGTTCCTCGAAAGACCTAGTGCACTGGACGCCGCAAGTGGCCCTGCCCGTGATGGCCGACGAGCCCGACTGCCTCTACACCTGGGCACCCGAAATCCGCTACGACCCAGCCCAGAACAACTACGTCATCTACTGGACCAGCGCCCTGAAATCGGAGCAAAAAGCCGACTCTACGGGCAAGCTGCGCCACTACGGCCGCACCTACGCCGTGCGAACTACTGACTTCAAAAGCTTCTCTAAAGCGGCCCGTTTTTTCGACCCCGGCCACGCCCAAATCGACGCCAGTCTGCTCGCCGATAAGGGCAAATACCTGCTGTTTTATAAGTACGCTTACCGGGGCGTGGGCTACGCCGTGGCCGACCGCCTAGGTGGTCCCTGGCACGATATGCCGCCTTTTACCAGTGACGATTGGGAAGGGCCCTGGCCCCTGAAAGTGGGCGGCGAGTACCTAGTCTTTTTGGACAATTTCAAATCGACTACTCGCATAGGGGCTTGGCGTTCTGCCGACCTGCAACACTGGACCAACGTTACCGATAAAGTACATTTTCCGGTGCCGCAGCTACATGGTTCCGTGCTGCTGGTGCCAGGAAAATTGATTAAGCGCTTACTTCCTTAGTCGATGAATAACAACGCCTTACTCATGCACTTTAAGCTACTTGCCGCGCTGCTGAGTATCTGGCTGTTGCCGATACGCAGTGTCCACGCGCAGGCGGTGAAGCTCGCGGCTATTCCGTCGCCCATCATCTACCGAGGCGATGCTAAAACGGCTTATCGCGACCCGGCCGTGCTCTACGATAAGGGTACGTTTTACCTCTACTTCACGCTTTCGGAAGTGGAGGCCGACAACCGCGTGTATATGTACACGGCTTGGTCGAAAAGCCAGGATTTAGTGCATTGGACGGCACCTAGGAAAATCACCATCAAAGACCAGAACCTCGACTTTTCCAGCCCCGGCAACGTCATCCGCTACCAGAATGAGTGGGTGCTCTGCCTGCAAAGCTACCCCCGCCCCAACTACACCGCCGACCAGATGCCGCGCTACGGCACCAAGGATTCCCGCATCTTTATCATGCACAGTAAGGACTTGGAAATCTGGAGTAAACCGGAGTTACTGCGGGTAAAAGGCCCCGCTGTGCTCGAGGCCGATATGGGCCGCATGATTGACCCGTATCTGCTCGAAGACAAGGATGAGCCCGGTAAATACTGGTGCTTCTACAAGCAAAACGGCGTGAGCCGCTCCTACTCCCACGACCTGAAAACGTGGACCTTCGCCGGCTCGGCCGAAGCGGGTGAGAACGTATGCGTGCTCACCCAAAACAACGAATACCTGATTTTCAACTCCCCGCCCAATGGCATCAGCATCAAGATGTCTCGCGACCTGAAAACTTGGCACGACCGGGGCACGCTCATCACGCTGGGCCAAGAGAAATGGGACTGGGCTAAAGGCCGCCTCTCGGCCGGTACGGTGCTCGATTTAACCCAGGTGCCAGGCATCGGCCGCTACATCCTGTTCTTCCACGGTTCAGGACCGCTGACAGAGAAGGAAGGTGATTTTGATAAAAACGCTTCGTTGGGAATTGCTTGGAGCACTGACCTTTGCACTTGGGACTGGCCGGGGAGGTAAACCACTAAAGATTGTTTTTTTCTTCAGTGTTATGTTCCCTATTACCTTCTCGCTGGGCATCAAGAGCCTGAGGCCGCAGACGCATTAGGCATCTTCCATTTTGGTGATGGCCGTGGCAGGTAGGGCATTTTTCCTTACTCCATGGGCAAGGTGGCAGACCACGACGTAGCGGCGGCTTATTACCTGCCCATTGACTGCCACGTCGTCGTTTTCCTCTTCGGAGCCAAGCTATACAACGTATCAAGCTAATGAACAGCCTAGTACAAAACAAAACGCTCTGGGGCCTAGACTTGGGTGGCACCAAGATTGAGGCTATCGTGCTGAAGTCTGCCCAGGAGCCCGAAGTGCTTTTTCGCCACCGGGTGCCTACGGGGGCCAACCAAGGCTACGCGCACATGGTGAGCCAAATTCAAAAGCTGGTCGCTCACCTGGAGGCCGTCGTAGGGCACTGCCCCACGGCCCTGGGCATTGCCACGCCCGGCACACTGGTGCCGCGTACCGGCCTGCCGAAGAACAGCAATGCTAGCTGCCTGAATGGCCAGCCCCTAAAGGCTGATTTGAAAAAGCTGCTCGGCCTGCGCGTGGAGGTGGCTAACGACGCTAACTGCTTTGCGCTAGCTAAAACTCGATTAGGCGCAGTCAAGCAGCAGTTTCCCGATGCCAAGGTGGTCTTTGGCGTCATTTTAGGCACGAGTGTGGGCCGCGGGTTGGTCCTAAACGGTCAGGTGCTCGAAGGCCACCATGGCATCGCTAGCGAGTGGGATCATAATTACCTGAACGAAACCGAAGGCATCCGGTGCTTTTGTGGCAAGAGAGGCTACAATGAAAGTATTCTGGCTGGCCCGGCCTTGCAGCGATACTATGCCGCGCACGCCGACCAACCCCGCCTGCTCCCGGAAATTGCGGCGCGGGCTACGGCGGGCATTGACTTGGTGGCTGTGCTGACTATGCCGCGCCTGAACAACTATTTTGGGCGCGCCCTGAGTGTATTAGTCAATATTATTGACCCTGATGTTATCATTATTGGGGGTGGGTAATATTGACTCCCTGTATACCCAGGGCGTAGCCAAAGTGGCATTGTACATACTTCACCACACTTTTGCCCCCCCGTAGTGAAGCCGCTGCTGGGCGACAGCGCGGGGGTTTTTGGGGCCGCCTACTTAATTGTATAAGCGGTAGATGATTATAATTGAGGTGGTCAAGCTGAAATAGACGTTGCAAAGCCTTACCTGCTACTACCCAAGCCGATAAGGCGGTTCTAAGCGCAGTAGCGCTAACAGTGCTCCTCTGACTCATTCAGCACCTCATCCGTTACTTGTGTCTAAGGAAGCGCAGCCAATCATATTCGCCGGTGGGTACAGGGCATACCAAAAAGTCCGATTGTGGACATGCAATCGGGCTTTTTAGTAAGCACTCACTGCCAGTGAGCTAGCGTATAGGACTAAGCCGTGACACTTACTGCGCCGTCATGCCCGCGTCGATAATGTGCTCGGTACCTGTGATGTACGATGACTCATCGGAGGCCAGGAATAGCACCAGCTGTGAAACTTCTTTGGGCTCGGCCAAGCGGCCTAACGGAATAAGGGCCATCGCGTCGCCACCATCTTCGTTGGTGGCCTCGACCATCATAGGTGTGTTGATAAAGCCGGGATGCACGGAATTAACCCGAATGTTTTTGCTGCCAAATTCGACAGCCGTTTTCTTCGTCATGCCCCGCACGGCAAACTTGCTGGCCACGTAAGCTAGGCTGGGTGCTCCGTAAATAGACACGATGCCGGCTACCGACGAGATGTTTACGATGGACCCCTTGCCCACTTTGAGCATTGACGGAATGACCGCCTGCATCCCGAAGAACACGCCGTGCTGGTTGATGGCGCAAACCTTGAGGTAGTCGTCTTCGCCCAGGGCCACGGTGTCGGCAATGGGGCCTAGCACACCCGCGTTGTTCACCAGCACATTGATGTTTCCAAACTTGGCTTCACTGGCCGCTACCACGCGCTGCCAATCAGCAGGCTTGGTTACATCAAGTTTTAGAAATAAGGCATTATCGCCCAGTTCATTGGCCAGGACCTGGCCAGCCTGCTCGGTCACGTCGGCCAATATTACCTTGGCACCTTCGGCGATAAACAGGCGAGCATGCGATTCGCCCATACCCCGGGATGCGCCGGTAATAAGGGCCACTTTGTTTTGTAAGCGGTTCATGGGTGGGGGTTGAAAGTTTTGCTGAGATGTTCAGCAAAAGTATCGGGGCTCATTGACCCATCCCATGTCCGAAACGCGGTATTAGATGTCCGAATCCGCAGGCGCTGCGGCTCGCCGACGATAGTGGGAAGGCGCGTCGCCAGTGTGCTTCTTGAAAAACTTGCTGAAAGCAAAGGTGTCGGAAAAATGCAGGTGCTCGGCGATGTCGCCCATGCTGTCGGGGGTAGTCGCGAGTAGGTATTTGGCCTGCTGAATGACTTGCTGGTGCAGGAGCACCCTTGGGCTCTGACCAACCGTTTTCTTCACCACAGCATGCAGGTGGCCAGGGCTGATGCAAAGCGCATCGGCGTAAAACGATAGGTTGCGGTGTTGGGCCGCTTCTTCCTTCACCAAGCGACTAAAAGCATCGAATAGCCGACTAGTCTCGGACAAGCCAGCGGGCAGCGGGCCTAAGTATTCCTTCAGGAGTGTGTCCGTTTCGTACAAAAGCGCCGAGGTCAGGGTGCGGGCAATAGCCTCCCAGTCGTGCGGGGAAAGATGCCGAAGCAGGGCAAAAATGTCGCTGAACAGGCTCTGTAAATGCGCGCTGTCGGCCGGCCCTAGCGTAAGCAGCGCGGGCCGGCCGGGACTGAGAAACGAGTGCGCCCGCACGGAGAAGATGTTCTCGTTGAGATAATCTAGAAACTTGCGCGTGAACAGGACGAAGGCGCCTTTGGTGCCTTCGGCTACGGCGCGCACCTTCCAGCGCTGCCCAGGTCGGTACACTAGCAGCGACTGGGTGGTAAGGCAGTGGCACTCGTGGTCAATATCGATGTCGAGTTTCCCTTCGGTAAGCAGGCCGCAACAGTAGTAGGTAGGCTGCACAAAAAACGGCTCGAATGCAGTCGGCACATCAGTCAGAAACCAGAATTCTTCGGAGGCCCGCCATGGCAGCGCACGGTAGTTGAGCAAGTCACGGATACTGTAGCGTTGAACGGAAGCCTGGGCAGTAGTCAACATCGAAATGAAAACGTGTAGAGGGAAGGGAAAATAACCCTTCCTAATCGGTACTAAGGTGAAAAACGGATTTTACGAGTGTTTATTCGGTGAGCCTATTACTTTTCAGTAACTCAAGCAGACACTCTTAACCAACCTGTCTCAGAGGCCAACTCATGGCACACAGTTGGTCTCTAATGGGTATTGCTTGTTTGCACCCTCAGGTATCACGCTTCCGCTGGTCCGTAAACGCGACTTTATACAGGTGATTAGGTTTCAGATACACTGTATTCTGCTGCAAGTCCAGCACTACATTAAACCTTTTTAGGACATCATTACCCAAAATGTGGATGTTCTTATTTCTGACGGGCTTGTTGGTCGTCACTTGCTGAACGGGTACATTCTTTAACCTATACTTCCCGATTTGTAAGACGTGAAGAGTAGCTGTAATGACTGGGATTTCATTTCCCTGGGCCCCTTTCATAGTTACCTTTTTGAGGATTCTCATCTTCGCAGCCGGGAATGCAGCCTGCTTCAATAAATCATTGTCCAGCATTACCATCCGTTGATACCCGGTATCAAATAAAAACAGCTCTTTATTTACAATTCCGTCTTGTTTTATGGAGCTGGTAACCAATAATAAATCCTTATAAAACTCGATGGCAAGTTTCGTGTAGCGCTTGTCGTTCGCCACGCCTGTTGGCAGCAGGGAATGAACTACCAGTATATTTTTGTCATAGTTTAATTCCACTATTTTATTTTTAAACAAATCCCACCCAAATCTGCCGTCCGTTTCCTGTGCAGTTAATTCGGCGTCGTAGACTTTGGTTTGATATTCTGTTTTACCAATCTGTAGCGGATAGCTGGTAGTGTAAAGCTTGGGTACCGCTTTTAGTTTATGCTGCAAAACGCTATTGATCAAAACCAATTCGGTTGTTCCTGTATCAAAGTTTAACTTGAGCGTATCCGTCTGATTAAAGATGGCGTTGACATACAGATTATTTTGCCCGTTCAGGTAGAAGGCAATTGTATCACTTGCAGCTGGTTTTTGAGCCAGAATAGGCAAGGCTATCAGCATCAGGGCACCGAGGAAGGACTGCTTCATGTCAGGCAGGGGATTTGAGAAGGTGGAATGTACTAGCTCCTTGGCTAACAAGTGCAACAGACCCACCACATTTCGGTAGTACCGACTGCGGGTGCAAACCGCTTAGGTGGGCGACCTTACCTGGGGGACAGTCCAGCAGCAGCAGATGACCAGCCCACTCTCAGATAAGCCCTAGCGGGTACACCTACGTGAGCGAAGCAGGGTATTGCCCTAGTTGTCTGACAGCCTCCACCTAGCCCTTTCTGTACTTTTACCACATGAGCACTACCCTTTCTCCCCTCATTGACTTAAAGCTGAAAGGCTTTAAGGTGTATGAGAAAAACCTCACGCTGCGGGAGGACGAACAGCCCCAGCTGGCGGCGCAGGTATTCAGCCGGCGCGACTATTATAAAGTGCTCTTGCTGGAGAGCAAGTGTCTGCTTCACTACGCCCACCAACGCCTGGAGCTGGACGGGCAGTACTTGTTCTTTACCAATCCGCATATTCCCTATTCGCTGGAGTTGCGCACGGACCGGCTGCACGCCTACGCTTGCTTGTTTACCGAGGAGTTTGTGAAAGCCGCCGACCGGTCACAAAGCCTGCCCCAGTCGCCGCTGTTCCGAATTGGCAGCACCCCGCTGTTTAAACTCCCGGCGCCACAAGGGGACTATATCAGGGGGATCTTTCAAAAGATGCTGACCGAACAGGCCGGGGACTATGCGTTCAAGGGTGAGCTGATTCGCACGTATGTGCA
>JBPBPU010000014.1:0-68999 GCA_050954465.1 Janthinobacterium lividum | reverse complement strand
CTGAATCGACTTTTTTTCATGAGGTACAAAAATAGAGAAAGTTGAAAGTTACTACTTCTCTCTACTTTTGACTGGCCTACTTACTGGGGGAGCTTACAAGATTGACGCCAAGTCCGCCCTCCACTGGTGTAAGAATCACCAATGTTTAGCCACAATGTCCCATCATCTTTCAGTGAATTGCGAACTGCCCGAAATACTAGGACAAGCTTCTCGATATAAGCGTCCAAATCGCTCTCCGCACCAATTTGTTCATCTACCCCATAGTCGCGCAGTCCCCAATAAGGAGGACTAGTTACGCAACATTGAAAGGTTGGCTCAGGATAACGTTGCGAAAGCTCGTGCAGCGCATTACCGTAGATTATTTTGCTGTGTTCATCTACTTCAAAAATACCCTCTCGAAACTCGATTGTGCTGAGATTATCCATTATTTTTTTCGTGTTGCGCAATTAGACGAAGAATAGCTTGATTCACTAGCATATAGTCTTGGCTAGTCATTGGATATGAGGGGCTACGACGACCAGCTACTACCCCATCATATACCATTTGTACTTTTACAACTGATACAAATGCTTCGTCCCAATTTTCCATACCAATACCTATCTTGTATTGCGTCTTGGGAGGATGAGGGGCGCTAGCCGGTACTAGCTCAAATAGCTCGGGGAAAAATGTTCGTGACATGAATGTTTTTTCTATAGGTTCCCATAGTTTACTATAGAAACAAAAGTACGGCATCTTCTTGCACTTGCAAGAAGATGCCGTACTTTTTTATTGAATAATCGCTGGTAAAATTTTTGTGGGCGGGCTCAGCCATACGGGCAGCAACTCCCTCTACTGGGATAATTAGATTGTAATCTCCCCTGAAAAGTGAGCTAGCCAAAAGTTAAAGTTAAAAAATACTCTCCCCTGCCTCACCACTGACCGAACCTACATACCCCAACGCCCCCGCAGCAGCCCCCGCACCGGCGGGCCCGGCTGGGCCAGTGGGGGCGGCCGGGGGCGGGCGAGACGGGGCGGCGGGGGCTTGCGATGGAGCTAGCACCGCCATGCAGTAACTTAGAGTAGCAGGAATACAGAAGTTTCTGCTGGTTCCCCAAAACTTCTGTAACAGATGGCACGTTGCTAAGTGTATTAGTGTTATCTTCGCATCTTATCCCCTATATTAGATATGGACTCCTTTAACTTAAACGTGCTAGACATAGCAGACTGGATTGCACAGCGTGCCAGACAGGATGAGGATGCCGGGGATTTGCTGACGCATTTGAAGCTACAGAAAATGCTCTATTATTCCCAGGCGTGGGTAATGATTTTCAGCAATAAAAGCCTGTTCCAGAATGACTTTGAAGCCTGGGCACATGGCCCTGTTATTCGTCAGGTATGGGATGCACTTGCTGGCGTAGGGCGCTCTCCTGTAGAGAGCGTACCCGGAGGCAACGGGTACAGCATCACAGAGGAAGAAATTCTGGATACTTTGGAAGAAGTCTGGGGCGTTTACGGCAGCAAGACAGCTAAAGCACTAGAGCGTCTTTCTCATTCTGAACGTCCTTGGCTAGACGCTCGTGGAGACCTGCCAGAACTAGCGCCCTGCACCGAAATACTACCCAAGGAAGCTATACGCTCCTATTACGAGCAGCGTAATGCAGCCCTGCAGCAGGCAGCCTAGCTGGCATGAGCAATAAGAAGGGACGCATTGTAGCGGCTATAGCCGAGCAGGCACAGGAGCCGCGTATTTCGCTTACACCAGTAGAGGTAAAGATAATAGGCTACAGCACCAAGGGTAGTGGGGCGCTGGTGCATCCCAGCCTTTTGTATTATCAACCTAATCATCAGTGCTTTTCTAGCTGGACTTCTGCCAACTTAAGAGCTTTTAGCAGTCTCATAGAGCGCGTTAGGGCACAAAGTTGGCAACAGGTCTACCAAAGTGCTGGAAAGGGAGAGAATAAAGCTAGTTTTGGTTATACAGTACACGATGACAAGTCTGTGCTCCCTAATGATGGGATAGTCCCTGAGTTGGGAGCGGATACTAATTCTGTACTTACCTTTTTTGAACTGCGAGTAACCCAACGAGCTAGGATACATTGCTTTAGGCAGTCGCACTTCCTCTTTATTGTCTGGCTAGACGGCGACCACGAGGTATACGCTGAGTAATTCCTGAAGTACTTGCCATGACCCCTGGCAAGTATTTTCTGTTTTATAGGCTTCCTCCCACCGCCCCCATAGCAGCCCCCGCACCGGCGGGCCCGGCTGGGCCAGTGGGGGCAGCGCTGGGGGGTGGCTGCCGAAAATGGCTGAGGGCTTTGGGTGGGCGCTGGGCACTATGACTATGCTACTCATTTATTGACTCGCTTTTCGGGCAAGTATACAAGGTGTGCAAATGGACTTTTAGTGGCTAAGTATAGGCAAGGCTGAACTAGTAGAGGCTCAATGAGATATCTCAAAATTGTAACGCTTGCCCGCAAGCTTATCAAGTACCGTCACGTAAAATCTTTTGGGTAGACGCCTTTGTAACGAAGCTGTCACACTGGACTCGTATTGAGGATATGGCGTATCGTCGATAGGATGTTTTGGATTCTTATAAATCACTATCTCCGCTAACGTATCACTGAATTCGGTACGCAGTAGTTCACGGCCTTGCGGAGTAAATGACTTATTATTTAGCTTGGGTTTCATTGCGCCAGTATGCCTGTGCCATCGGTCAGAGCATTTATCAGGTGCATCAGGTGCCGTGGGTGGACTACTTGCGCCAGAAATTAATGAATCCCTTTATTCTGGTGCTTTTGCCGTCTGCGTAAGTCCTGACAGCTAGTAACTGGCGCAACTCGACGGCGGAGCGGGCTTCCCCGAAGGAGTTGATTTTTTAGTTCCAGCTCTGGCCGCTGTGGCTATCGAACACGGTATTGAGCGTATAGCCGGTGGCGTAGCGGCAAACATCCCAGGTGGCGGGCCTACCCAGCAGGGTGGTAGGAATGTGGCGCACCTAGCAGCCGGGCACGGTGGCACCCGCATCCTGGGGCTGGTTTCCGAAATAGAGCCCGCCGGTAAACGTGGTGCGCACCGTGGTATCGACTGGCGCAAAATAATGGACCAAAAAATCGGCCCCGTCGGTGGTTTTCAGCGCGTGAGTGGCAGGCAGCGACACAGTAAAGCCGCTTTTGCCTAGTGGCTGCTCCACCAGGCGCGGTACCACTACGGCCGGGGTGGCAGCGGCTCCGGCAGCCGGTTTGGTAGTAGGAGCGGCGGGCGGCGACTGTCCGGAACCCTGGCAGGCCGCCAGACCAAGCAGGCTGGCGGCTTGCACCAGCCGGGAGTATGGAAATACAAAAAATGCCATAAAACAGGTTTTTAGCTACTTGCGCAGAACATCAGTCTCGTAATTTTCTGCGGAATTTTCGATTAAGTGCTGCTGCCAAATCTGGGCGGCGTGCTGGCGAAAAGCCGCTGGGGCTGCCTGCCAGATGGCATCGAGGGTGTAGGTGCCGCCGCTGTACTGGCCGGGGCCTGTGGCTAGGCGGCTGGTGCCGCGCACGGCATATTTGCGAGAGCCTTCGTACATGATAATTTTCTGGGTGCTCGGGCTCACATCGCCCCGGCACACGGTGCGGTACACCAGCCATACCTCGGCGGTGCCATCCTGGTTGAGGTCGGTGACGCTGAGGCCCTTGGCACAGAAGCGTGCCTGCAGGTCGAGCGGGCAGCCGGCCACGTAGTCGTGAAGCTGCCAGCTAGGCGCAGTGCTGGCGGCGGGGTACTGATAGGCGTAGAGGTCGGCGCTTGGACCATCGTCGGCTGTTTTGCCGGGTGGTATGCGGGGAGCCACCTGGGTAGCCAGCACAGTATAGGTGCCAGTGCGGTCGGTGTAGCGCAGAGCCTGCACCACGGAGCCCGTATGCGGCAGCCTGGCCGGCACCGCTACCGCCGTCAGCGAGCTTACCTGGAGCTGGGCGTGGGCCGCCGGGGCCAGTAGGAGCAGGGAGAAGGTAAGCGAACAAAGCATCAGTAAAAAAGGCCGTCGGCCATTGGGGCAATAGCTTTACAGGTATTCGGGCCAGTGCAGCCAAAGGTTGTGCTGTAGCCTAGCCCTGATACTCCTGCGACCCACAGGCTGGGCTAATCCCAACACGGGCCGATAACGTACCTGATGCTATGCAACATCATCACCCTACCGCCGGGAGTATTGGCCTGCCCGCCGCCCGGCAGTTTGCCGACCTAGTATCCATTACCCCCTGGCAGCGGGCCCTAACGCTGGCGCTGCCTTTTGGCTGCGCGGCGCTCTACTTCGGGTTTGCCGCCTGGGGCTGGTGGGTGCCGGCTGTGGCCATGCTCATGGGGTTGAGCTTTCTCACTTACGGCTCTACTTCGCACGACCTGGTGCACGCCAACCTGGGGCTGCGCAAGTCTACCAACAGCTTCTTTCTCTGTGTAATAGAGCTGCTGGCATTGCGTAGCGGCCACGCCTACCGCCTAGCCCACCTGCACCACCACGCCCGCTACCCCGAGGCCGACGACATCGAAGGCGCGGCTGCGGGCATGACGCTGCTGGGCGCCCTCAAGGAAGGAATAACCTACAACCTGAAGCTTTATTTCTGGGCGCTGCAACGGGCGCGGGGCGACAAGCGCTGGGTGCAGGCCGAGGGCCTTTGCTGCCTGCTGGTGCTGGCCGCCGGCGGGGTGCTGGCCGCGCTGGGCCACCCCGTTCTGCTCGTCTACGTGGGCCTGATGACCCTCGGTAGCTGGCTGCTGCCTCTGATGACCTCGTACCTGCCGCACCGGCCCCGCGAGCAGAACGTACTCCTGCAAACGCGGCTGTTTCGGGGCCGCGTGGCCTCGGTTATTGCCCTCGAACACCTCTACCACCTCGAACACCACCTCTACCCGGCCATTCCGCACCACCACTGGCCGGAGCTGGCCCGGCGCCTCGACCCGTATTTTGCGCAGCAGGGCGTGAAGCCCACCAAGCTGGGGTTTTAAGTTTGCACCACTTATGCAGCTACTTGAGCAAACCGCCCCGGATGGGCAGCCGGGATTTTTATCGGTGCTATGCGGCGACGGCCGGCGCTTGCTCCTATTTGTGGGGCTGAGCTTGGTGCTCAGCGGCGGGTTTGCCTTGTTTCTGGCGGCCACGCGGCAGCTGCTGCCGCACGATGTAGCCTACCTGGGCGTCGTGGCCAGCAAAATATGCGGGGCCAGCGACGGGCGCATTCTGCACTTTATGTTTCACGACCGCGCCGCTTTCGGCGGGGCTGTTATAGCCACCGGGCTGCTTTATATGTGGCTGGTGGAGTTTCCGCTGCGGCAAGGCCAGGCCTGGGCCTGGTGGCTGCTGGTGCTGAGTGGGTTGCTGGGTTTTAGTAGCTTTTTGGCTTACCTGGGCTACGGGTATTTCGACACCTGGCACGGCACGGCTACGCTGCTGCTGCTGCCGGTTTTTGGGCTGGGGCTGGCGCGCTCGTTTCCGCATTTGCGCGGCGTGCGGCACTGGCATATGCTAGGCCGGGCCTCGTTTGCCGGGCCGTGGGCCTCGCGGGCGGGCGTGGGGCGGGCGTGCCTGCTGCTTATGGGCCTGGGTATGCTGGCGGCCGGCTTTACCATTGTGGGGGTGGGCATGACCAGTGTATTTGTGCCGCAGGACTTACACTTCATGAACCTCACGGTAAAGCAGCTTATGGTGCTGAGCCCGCACCTAGTGCCGCTCATTGCGCACGACCGGGCGGGCTTTGGCGGGGCCCTGGCCAGCTGCGGGGCGGCCATGTTTTTTTGCGTGTGGTGCGGCCCGCCCACCCGCAGCCTGTGGCAAGCACTGGCGCTGGCGGGCACGGTAGGCTTCGCCACGGCCATTGGGGTGCATCCGCTTATCGGCTACACCGACTTGAGCCATCTGGCTCCGGCCTTTGCGGGGCTGTTGCTTTTTCTGGTGGGGCTGTGGCTTAGCTATCAGCCTATGCACCAAGTAGTTTCAGCCCAGTCATTGCCCGGCCTCTCCCAGGCCGCCAGCGCCTAGCTTATCTATTTCTCAGGTGCTAACTCTGCACCTCGGCAAGTGCGCTGCCAGTTGCCCGTAAGCCGATTTTCCTGATTCGCCAGCCAAACCAGCTGCCTAAGCCGGCCGCCAGTACGCTGCCCAACGGCATTATCCATGCCAGGGGCTTGGCCACGTAGTCGTAGAGCGAGTTGGCGACATGGGCCTGAAAGACGGCCGCCGGGGTGCCGGGGAAAGGCGCGAAGCGCAGGGCCTCCTGCCCGAAATTCCAGGCACTACCCACCAGCGTTGTGGTTAGCAGCGTGAGCACGCCTACGCTAGCGCCCACCCACCAGGCCCCGCGCTGCCGGTTGATAATAGCTTGCCCCGCCCACCCGCCGTACAGCCAGGCGCAGCCGTAGAGCGTTGCCGCCGCCAGCAGCAGGCTGGGCCAGAAATCGAACCGGCTCAGCCAGCCCCAGTCAATGCGCTGCGTCGAAGGAGCCAGTACCACGGCCGCCAGCAGGTAAGCCAGCCCCAGCCCACCAGTTACGGCTTGGGCAGCCTGCCAGCGGCCAATACGTTTTGCTTGTGCCAACATGTTGTAGCTACGTAACGCGGCCGGTTGAAGATACTGGCCAGCCGATTCGCACTGCAGAGCTTCTTCTGACTGGCCACAGGGCAATCGCTTCGAAATCATCCGCCCCTCCGATTGTTAGTAATGCACTAATAAACAGGACATAGACTTGTAGTTGGCGGAAGTTTTTATATTGACGACGGAACTCGGCAGTCTGAGCTGAATGGGTTTGTGGCAACATCGGGAAATGGACGTAAACCTAACTGACGTTAGACGGTGCCTGTCGCCCTCCGTAGCGCGAAGGGCGACAGGCACCGTCTAACGTCAGTTGTTAATACAGAATCATAACCCAGCCAGTATACTGCTTGCCCAGCGCCCCCCTCGTAACAACAACGTAGTAGTAAGTGCCAATAGGCAACTGCTGGCCGTTGTATTCGCCGTGCCACTCGTTGGTCCGGCTGTAGTTAGGAATTGAGAAAATCTTGGTGCCCCAGCGGTTGAACACGGTCACGGTGTTGTCGGGGTATTGCTCGATGTTCTCAATCTGCCAGGTGTCGTCGTTGCCGTCGCCGTTGGGCGAGAACACGTTGGGGATGCGAATGGGCGGGCGCACAGTGACGGTCACCTGGTCGGTGGCGGCGCAGCCGCCGGCCCCGGCCGTGAGAGTGTAGGTCGTAGTCACCGTGGGCGAGGCCACGGGGTGCAGCGGGTCATTGCTGGGGAAAGTCAGCCCTATCGTGGGCGTCCACGTCACGGGTGTGCCGTTGGAGCTGCCATCCAGCGTTACGGAGGTGCCCGCTAGTATCTCCTTGTCGGGGCCGGCATCCACCGTAACTACCGGGAGAATGTGCACCACCACACCATTAGAAACGGCCGTGGCGGGCTGCCCGCAGGCGTCAGTCGTGCTCAGAAGTAGCGTCACGGTCTGGCCGTCGCGCAGCGTGGTGCTGGTGAAAACTGCGTTTGTAGCCCCGCTCACGTTGCTGCCGTCTACCTGCCACTGATAAGTAGAGGCCGGGCCAGCCCCCGTTACGTTGGCGATGCTAAACGTAAGCAGCTCGCCTGGGCAAACCGGTGCGCTGGGCTGCACCTCAATGGTGAGCGTAGGCGGCGTAATGGTCGTGCGCGTCACCGTGACAGTAGCCGTGGCTACCCCGGTGCTGCAGAGCCCCGCCGTGGGCGTCACCTCCACCCGCACCTGGTCGCCGGTTACGAGCGTGCTGCTGGTGAATGTGGGCCCGCTGGCCACCGCCACGTTATTAACAAACCACTGGAAAGTGGGCGCGGTGCCCGCATTGGTAGCCACGGCCGCGAAGGTAAGCGCCGTGCCGGGGCACTGCACGGGCGGCGTCGCCAGGCTCACCCCGGTGGTTACCAGAGGCTGCACCCGTATCGTCACCACATTGGAAACCTCCGCAGCGCAAGCGCCCGATGTCACCCGCCGCCGGTAGTACGTGGTGGCCGTAAGCGGGCCAGGCGCAAACGTCGGGCCGGTAGCCCCGGCCACAGCCGTCCAACTCACGTTGTCGGGCGATGCCTCCCATTGGTACGTGAACGTGCCGTTGCCGCCGCTAGCCGCGTTGGTGCTGGTAAGCGGGGCTGGCGTGGCACCCATACAAATGTCCTGGTCGGCCGCAATAGTGCCCGCGCTCAAGGCCGGCAGCACCGTCAGCACTACGGAGTTGGAGTACACCGGCCCGCAGGCCCCCGACGTTACCGAGCGCCGGAAGTAGGTAGTGGCCGTAAGCAGGCCGGGCGCATACGTTGGGCCGGTAGCGCCGCCAATGGACGTCCAGGTAAGGTTATCCAGCGACGACTCCCACTGGTAAGCAAACGTGCCCGTGCCGCCGCCAGCGGCCGCCGTGCTGGTGAGTGGCACGGGCGTAGCGCCCGCGCACAGCGTCTGGTCGGCCCCGATGGTACCGGCCGTGAGTGCTGGCGTTACGGTGATGGTGACGACGTTGGAAAAAACCGGGGCGCAGGCGCTGCCTGAGCTCGCCCGGCGCCGGAAATAAGTGGTAGCGGTCAGGGCCCCCGGTGCATATGTCAGCCCGGTAGCGCCGCCAATGGCTGTCCAGGTGACGTTATCCGGCGACGATTCCCACTGGTAGTCGATGTTGCCAGCACCACCCGTGGCCGGGGCAACACTGGTAAGCGGAGTAGGAGTAACCCCAGCACAGAGAGCTTGGTCGGCAGCAATGCTGCCGGCTACCACGGCGGGCACCACGGTAATGGTGACAGTATTAGAGGTCACATTGGCGCAGGCGCCGGAGCTTGCCTGGCGGCGGAAGTAGGTAGTAACCGAAAGTGGGCCGGGTGCATACGTTGGGCCGGTAGCGCCACCAATGGCCGTCCAGGTAAGGTTATCCAGCGACGACTCCCACTGGTAAGCAAACGTGCCCGTGCCCCCCGTAGCCGGGGCGGTACTGGTGAGCGGAGCGGCAGTAGCCCCAGCACAAATGGTTTGGTCGGCGGCGATGCTGCCGGCCAACAGAGCCGGGGTAACGGTGATGGCGACGGACGCCGTAGGCGTGCGCGGTGCGCAGAAGCCCGACGTTACCAGGCGGCGGAAGTAAGTGGTAACGCTCAGCGCACCCGGCGCATAACTAGGCGCGTTGGCCCCGGGAATGTCTGTCCAGGTCACGTTATCGGGCGACGACTGCCACTGGTAACTGAACTGCCCGGTGCCATCGCCGGCCGGGGCCGTGCTGGTGAGCGGGGCAGGCGTAGCGCCCGCGCACAGCGTCTGGCTGGCCCCGATGCTGCCCGGCGTGGGCGGGCCTGGCACCAGCACGTTGCTTTGCACCTCGCGGCAAAAGCAGAAATTGGTGATGCGCAACGTAACCAGGTAGGTGCCGGGCGCCGTGAAAACGTGCACCGGATTAGCCACCGCCGAGATGTTATTAGTGCCCGAAGCCGGGTCGCCGAAGTTCCAGGCGTAAGACTCGGGGTTGGGAATGGGCGAGCCGGCCTGAAAGGTTAGCTCCCGGCAAGCCGTAGACTGCGCCCCGAAGCCGACGCGCAGCAAAGAGCTTTGGTTGAAGTTGGGCAAGCCCAGCCCGCCGGGCCGGCCGGCCAGCTTCAGGCTGTCGTCGGCGTAGCCTGCTTTCACTCCCACCGAGTCGGGGTGGGCAATGAAGCCTATCGAAGGCTGGTTTTGGCGGGCCACGTAAATTTTGCCATCGGGGGCGGCCTGCATCGAGCCCAGGTTGACCGGGGTAGTTTGCTTGAGCGGAATGACCTGCTTGCTGGCCGGGATGCTGGCGGCGTTCAAGTCGAACTGCAGCAGCTGGGGCGGGGTCATCACGGTGGCGTAGAGGTAGGCGCGGCTGGGCGAAAACTCAACGCCATAGTAGCGCCCCGCCCCACTGTCAATGGCCCGGCGCGCACTCACCACGCCCGTAGTGGCATCGAAGGCAAACAGCTCCACGGTGCTGCTGCTATCGGCCAATACCGTGCTGAAGCGAGCCACGGCCAGCTGCTGGCCATCGGGCGATACCTTCATCTGGCCCCGGTAGCCCTGGGCCGATGCGCTTGGCGCGTGCAGCGCCCCGATGGTCGAAATAACGGGCGTAGTCTGCACGCCGGTGGGCGTCACGCGGTAGGCCAGAAACGAGTCGCCCCGGTTGGCGGTGCCGGTGGTGGCCGTTCCCCAGCCGTGCACGATTATCCAGATGTCGCAGCCGTTTTTGTGCAGCACGCCCGTCATTTTCTCGGCGGTGCCATTGGTGAGGAGCGTGCCCTTCGTTGTGACCGAGCCCTGCTGCCCCACGGGAATAACGATTTCGGAGTAGCGCAGGCCGCTGGGGCCGCCCTGCGCATCCTGGGTAAAGAGCAGGTAGTGCGTGGGGTCGGTTGGCGTAACGGGGCTGCCTGGCAGCTTAATGGCCAGGGGCCCATCGGTAGTAAGGATGTTGCCGCCCAGGCCCGTGCCGTTGGCCATAACGCTGTGGTTGCGGCTCCAGATGGTATCCCCGTTGGAGTAGAAGAGGATGTTGCCGGTGCCATCCGACATGATTCCGGAGCCGGCGGGGGCCACCATCTGGCCATTGGTGAGCACCGTGGGCGGAATGGAATCGGTGGCCTGGTTGAAATCGAGCCCCGCCTTATGGCCGAAATACCAGGTATTGATAAATTTCTCATCCTGGCTGCAAGCCGGAGGCGTCGTCGTTTGCGCAAGGGCGGCCGGGGCCACCCCGCTCAGCAGCAAAAGCAGCAAAAGCAGCCACCTGCCGACGTGGGCCGACAGGCGGGGCTTAGCAACCAATACGCCAGGAATGCTGGTAGTGAATGGGGCAGGAGGCGATAGCTCTGCGGACATAGCGGGGCGAATAAGAAGGTAGCTAATGTAGCGGGAACGCGGGGGGAAAGGTTCCACGGGCTGCCCTCAAGCAACAGTACCTGAGGGCGGTTAGTGCCAGCCAGGCGTTGCTGGCTGGCTACCCCGGCATTGAGCACTGCTACTATGGCCGAAGCAGACGGCGAGCAGGCTTCCGTATTTTGGCCCCTGCACAAGTAGGCGGCTCACCTTCCACCCGTAAGAAGTGCCCGCGAGCTTCCTAAACAAGGCAGTAGTTACTATCACGCAGCAGATGTCGCCCTCCAAGGATTACCTCACCCCCTAGCCCCAGAACTGTTAAGTTCTAGCTTGGTCGCCCTCCGCGTACGCCTCACCCCCTAACACCCTCTCCGAAAAGGAGAGGGGGAACTAGCTTTAGTTCTATTTTTTAGCTCTATTCTAATACTAGAAACTGGGCCTCCTCTCCTTTTCGGAAAGGGGGTGAGGCGTACGCGGAGGGCAACCAAGCTGGAACTCAACAGCTCTGCCCCCTAGCCCCCCTCTCGACGGAAGAGGGAGCCAGGGGGTGAGGTAATCCTTGGAGGGCGACAAACACGGTGTAATAAAGTATAAATACCTCATGGAACTCTCCGCTATTGCCCGCCAGCGACTTGTAAACCAACGCATCAGTGGCGAAAAATGCGCCGACCCAGCCGCTGCCGTGCGGTGGCTGGGCGCGCTGCAAGCCCAGGACTATGGCCAGGCCCTATGGGCTGTGGGGCTACGCACGCAGGCGGGCTCGCGGGCCGAGGTCGAGCACGCCATTGCCCGCCGGGCCATCGTGCTGACGTGGCCTATGCGGGGCACCATCCACTGCGTACCGGCCGAAGACGCGCAATGGATGGTGCGGCTGCTTGCCCAACGCCCACTGGCCGCCGCCGCCCGCCGCCGCTCGCAACTCGGTTTGAGCGAGCAAACTGTTGGCCGCGCCCGGGCGCTGGTTGGCGAGGCGTTGGCTGGCGGCCGGTGCCTCACCAGGGCTGCCCTGCTGCAGGTGCTGGCCGAGGCCGGCATCAGCCCCCAGGGCGGGCGCGGCTACCACCTGCTGGTGAGTATGGCGCAGGAGGGCCTGCTGTGCTTTGGTCCCCAGCAGGCGGGCCAGCAAACCTTTGTGCTGCTGCATGAGTGGGTGCCGCAGCCCCGCGAGCTATCCCGCGCAGCCGCTCTGGCCGAGCTGGCGCGGCGCTATTTTACCAGCCACGGGCCGGCCACCCTCCCGGATTTTGCCCGTTGGGCCGGCCTGTCCCTCACCGAGGCTCGGCAAGGGCTGGCAGCCAGCCAAGCAGAGCTGGTAGCAATAAAGCTGCAGGGTGTGAGCTACTGGGGCCCGGCGGCGGTAGCACCAGAGTTGCCCGAAAAAACCGGCGTGCAGTTATTGCCCGGTTTCGACGAATACTTTTTGGGCTACAAAGACCGTAGCGCTATAATCGCGGCCGGGCAGCTGGCGCGCATCTGCCCCGGCGGCAACGGCGTGTTCAAGCCCATGCTGGTGCTGGATGGCCAAATCGTAGGCACCTGGGGCAAGCAGCTAACCAAGCAGGGCCTCGACCTGATAGTAGAATTTTTTGCGCCGGTGCCGGAGCTGCCGCCGGGCCTGACGGAGGCGGCCCGGCAGTTTTGCCAGTTCATGCAGCTACCGCCCGGCACTATCCGAACGAGTGGCCAGAGCTGACAGCGTGAGGAATAGTGCCTGCTACCGGGCACACAGTACTGCAACCTGGGTTAGCTACCGTATGCACTGCCCCTGCTTTTTGCACCCTGAGCCTCCCAGGCACTCGCGGTGTGCCTGGCCAACGCGATAGGGGAAGCGTACCACTACTTATCAGCTAAAATTAATACGTTAACAAGTAACGCCAGGTGTTGAAATAAAACATAGCAGGGTAGGGTACCTGAATGATTAATCCCGGCAGTAGCTTGCGGTAGCGAAGTTTTGCACAAGGCTCCGCTAACCGCTCGTACTCCGCCTTCTATGCTCCGAACTTCTACTTGCTTTTGGTTGCTGCTGGTACTACTGGCCCGGCCAGGAAAGGCTCAGGATACCGCCCACTCGCTGGAATTTATTGAGAACCGGGGCCAGTGGGACGCCCGTGCCCGCTACGCCGCGCAGGTAGCGCCCGGAGCCCGGCTCTTTGTCGAGGCCACCGGCCTCACCTACGCCCTCACGGCGGGGCTGCCCAACCATAGCCCGCACCCAGAAGCCACGTCAGCCACCGCCCTGCTCAGAGGGCACGCCTTGCGGGTCGAATTTGTGCAGCCCCGCCCTGATGCCCGCCTTACCGCTCCCGATGCGCCCGTTTCTAGTGCGCGCCACTACCTGCGGGGCACCGACCCGGCGCAGTGAGCGCAAGGTGTGCGGGCCTGGCCCCGGCTGCGCTACCAGGAGCTATGGCCCGGCATCGACCTGGTGTTGAAGGAGAGCCCCAGCGGGCAGCTGGAGTACGACCTGCTGCTGGCCGCCGGGGCCGACCCGGCCCGCGCCCGCCTGCGTTATCAGGGGGCCAGCGCTCTCACCCTCGACCCCGCCACCGGCCGCCTGCAAGCCGCCACCACGGCCGGGCCGCTCACCGAGTACCGGCCCCAGGCCTGGCAAACTGACCCCACTACCGGGCAGCCCCGGCCGGTAGCCTGCGACTTCGTGCTCAGCGGTACTACCGTAGGGTTTAAGCTGGGGAAATACAACCACAAGCTGCCGCTGGTAATAGACCCAGTGGTGCAGTTTGCCAGCTACACCGGCTCGGCGGTGGAGAACTGGGGCTTTGCGGCCACCCATGATGCGGCGGGCAACCTCTACACGGCAGGCGTGGTGTTTGAGCCCGGCTACCCGGTCACGACGGGGGCGTACCAAACCATCTTCAGCGGCAACATCGACGTGGCCGTTATGAAGTTCAACACCGGCACCACCGGGCCTGGGGCGCGGGCCTGGGCCACCTACCTGGGCGGCAGCCAGCTGGAGTTTCCGCACAGCCTGCTCGTAAACGGGCGCGGCGAGCTGCTAGGCAGCACGTCGTCGGCCGACTACCCCACCACGGCCGGGGCCCTGAGCCGCGTGCTGAAAGGTGGGCCGTCGATATCCCCGTTCGGGGGCAACTCGCCCTTTGTTATGACTGCGGGGGCCGACCTGGTGCTTTCGCGCCTGAGCGCCAGCGGAGGCAAGCTACGCGCCAGCACCTACCTGGGTGGCACCAGCACCGACGGCCTGCTCGATGCCGCCGCGCCCACTCCGCGCCTGCGCCACAATTACGGCGACGGTTTCCGGGGCGACCTCGCCCTCGACCCGCAGGGCAACGTGTACGTGGCCAGCGTCACCACCTCCCCCGATTTTCCGGGTCTGGCAGGGGCCACCTACCGTGGCGGGCCGAGCGATGCCCTGGTCACCAGCCTCGATTCCAGCTTTAGCCAGGTGCGCTGGGCTACGCTGCTGGGCGGCACCGGGGCCGACGCGGCGTATTCGCTGCAGCGCGAAGACACGGGCGGGCTCCTGGTGGCGGGCGGCACTACCAGCCCGGTTCTGGCCGGGGCCACGGGCGGCTACCTCGCGGTGCCGGGCGGCGGGGTCGATGGCTTTGTGGCCCGCCTGAGTGCGGGCGGCGTGCTTGCGCAGGCTACCTACCTGGGCACGGGCAGCTACGACCAGGCATTTTTTGTGCGCTCGTCGCCGGGCGGGCTGCTGGTGCTAGGCCAAACGCTGAGCCAAACCTGGCCGGGGGCCGATACGGCCCGCTACCACACGGCGCACGGGCAGCACTTCATTCAGCAACTGGCCCCCGACCTGCGCTCGGCGGGCTACGCCACGGTGTTTGGCAGCGGGCGGGCCACCACCGACCTTTCGCCCACCGCCTTTGGCGTCGACTGCTACGGGCGCATCGGGGTGGCCGGCTGGGGCGGCGGTCTCGACCCCAACGGCGGCAATACCACCGGCCTGGCTACTACGCCCAATGCCTTACAGCGTACCACCGACGGCCAGGACTTCTACCTGATGCAGCTCTCGGACGGGGCGCGGGTGCTGGACTATGCCACCTACTTCGGCACCTCGGCCGACGACCACCTCGACGGGGCCAGTTCGCGCTTCGACGCCAACCTGACGCTCTTTCAGGCCCTGTGCGCCTGCGACCAGGCCGGCGGCCAAAGTATTCCGCTGCCGCCGGGGGCCACCACCTACGCGCCCCACAACGGGGCCCCCCACTGCAACAATGCTGCCTTCAAATTTGCCCTGACGGCAGGCACCTCACCGGCCGGGGCCGATACCCTGAGTTTGTGCGCCCAGGCCCAGCGCGTGCGCCTGAGCGGCTCGCCGGCGTGCGGCGTCTGGTCGGGGCCGGGCGTGACGGGCAGCCTGGCGGGAGGCTACTACTTCAATCCCTCGCAGCTGCTGGTGGGTGTGCAGGTGCTCACTTACACCAGCCCCCCGGCGGCCAACGGCTGCGCGGGCGTCAGCACGCGGCGCATCACGGTGCTCTCGCAGCCGGCCGCCACCCTTACCGCCCCGCAAACTGCCTTTTGCCTCGATGCCGGGGTGCCACTGGCTTCGGTGCCGCTCACGGCTACCCCGGCCGGGGGCACTTTTCACGGCACGGGGGTAGTGGTAAGCGCCACTGGCACGGCCACCTTCAACCCTACGCTGGCGGGTGTGGGTGGGCACTTTCTGTCCTACGAGGTATCGGGGGGGCGCTGCCCGGTGCAGGCCTTACTCACGATGAACGTGCAAAAGGTGCAGCACGTGGAAGCCAGCCCGCCCGCCGAAATATGCCTCAACGACCCCCCAGCGCTGCTGACCGGCTCGCCCACTGGGGGCATCTGGTCGGGGCCGGGAGTATCGCTTAGCGGGGGCGTCTACATTTTCTCGCCCCAGGCAGTAGGAGCGGGGGGACCCTACCTACTCATTTATTCAATGCCAACTACCCCTCCGGCCTGCCCCATCGGCAGTGATACCTTGCTGATGACGGTGTTGCCGGCCGGCACCATTGCCACCGTGCCGGCCGATACCACGTTTTGCCTGCGCAACCAGGTGGTGCGCCTGCGCGGCGGCTTGCCGGCCAGCGGCACCTGGGCCGGGCCGGGCGTAACGGGCAGCCTAACCCAGAGTTTCTTTTTCACGGCGGCCGCGAACCTGGTCGGTGTCCAACTGCTCACCTATACCGGCCCGCCCGGCGCCACGCCGCGCTGCCCCGGCCGCGCCCAGCGTAAGTTCACGGTAACGAGCAGCGGCCAGGCCACCGTGAGTGCGGGCACCCTAGCGGTGTGCGCAGTGAGCGGGCCGCAGGTGCTGCAAGCCACCCCAGGGGGCGGCACCTGGACCGGGCCCGGTGTGTCGGGCTCGGTGGCGCAGGGCTTTGTCTTCACCCCCAGCGTGGCCCTGGTGGGCATGCAAACCCTGAACTACCTCGGCGCGCAGCCGGCTAACCCCGCCCTGTGCCCCGTTGCGGGCAGCCTGCAGGTGCTGGCCGTGCCCACCGTTACCTTCGACCCCATCGCTCCCATCAGTTTCTGCCTGGCGGCCCCGCCCCACGGCACGGCGCTCATGGCCTCGCCGGCGGGGGGCACGTTCAGCGGGCCAGGGGTAGTGGCCAACCGCTTCGACCCGTCGGCCGTCGGCCCCGGCCACTACGTGCTGTCCTATACCTGGAACTACCCCAATGTAAATTGCCCGATAGTGGCTACGCAGACAGTAGATGTACTCCTGCTGCCTCCCCCGCACGTAGCTGCCGATACGGTGCTGTGTACGGGTAGCCGGGTGCCATTCCAGTTGAAAGCCACCCCGGCGGGCGGCACCTGGGCCGGGCCGGGCGTGACGGCTACCGGCCTGTTTACGCCCTCCGCTACGCCGGGCACTGCCACGCTGGCCTACACCTTGCCCGCTGGCTGCGGCACCGCCACCTACCGCATTACGGTGCCGGCCCAGCCCACCAGCGCCGTGGTGCGCTGGACGGTGCCCGCCTGCCCGGCCAACGACCGCGCTCCCCGGCACCTGCGCTTCGAAGCCACCGGCGCGAGTGCCGCCTTGGTGCAGTGGGACTTTGGCGATGGCAGCGCGCCGGCCACCGGGGCGGTGGTTGAGCATACCTACGCGGCGGCGGGCCACTACCAGCCGTCGGCCACGCTCACTGGCCCGGTCGGCCTGTGCGACAACCAGTTCACCTTGCTGGCGGCCGTGGAGGTGAGGCTGGCTCAGGTGCCCGATATTATTACCCCCAACGGCGACGGCCTGAACGACAAGTTCGCCCCCAGGCTAGGCGGCTGCCCCGGCCGGTTGCGGGTGTTTTCGCGCTGGGGAACGAAAGTGTTTGAAGTGGCCGAGTACCACAATGACTGGGCCGCTACGGAGCTGCCAAGTGGCCTCTACTACTATATACTCGACGGAGCCGATGCCACCGCGCAAGTGAAAGGCTGGGTAGAGGTAGTGCGGTAGCTGGGCGGCCTCGGCTAGGTCGGTTTGCTTTTTTAGGTACGCTGCTTGAAGCCAGGCCCTTCAGTACGTTAGTAGGCCTTACGCAGTCGGAGCCCTTGGCGCTGGGCTCTGGCCCGGGCCGACCTGCTACAGGCCGCTGGCCTGCTACGGGGAGGGCGAAATTAGGCGGAAGTCGTTCTGGTGTGTAGGCCAGAGGCCTACAGAAGCTAGTCACGGGCCAGAGGCCCGCGCCAAGGGCACCGACTGCGTAAGGCCTCTGCAAAGTAGCGGTTGTAAATACTCTCCCTTACCTTATTGCCCCAGCCCCTACAACCGGCCGCCGGTAATAGTAGCGCGGCCCCGTTCGCAATGAGTCGGGCAACGCAGCCTGCACCTTTTGGCCCGTCATCCACACCTTGTAAGTCCAGTGGGTGTTGCCGGGGTTTTCGGCTACCAGCAGGTGAAACTGCGCCAGCGCTTCGGGCAGGCGGTGCTGGGCTTCGAGAGCTTCGGCCAGTAGGGCGCGGGCGCCAGGCAGGCGGGCGTTGTAGCGCAGGGCCCGCTGCAAGTGTGGCACCAGCGCGGCCGGGCGCTGGCCGTGGGCACTGGCGGCCAGGGCCAGGCGGTAGTCGGCGCGGTACACGGTAGTATCGAGGCGCAGGGCGCGGCGGTAGTAGCGCAGGGCACTGTCGGGGCGGCCGAGCAGCTCTAGCTGGCGGCCATAGTCGTAGGCGAGCAGGCCCGAGGTAGAGTCGGCCCGCAGGCCCCGGGCGGCGTACACAGCAGCTTCTTCGGGCACGCGGTAGGCGTTGAGCAAAAAGGCGAGCTGGTGCAGGATTTCGGGCTCGCGGGGCGAGCGGGCCAGGGCGGCTTGCAGGTAGTCGAGGGCCTGGGCAGTGTCGGCGGTGGCGGCGTAGGCGAGGCCCTTGTAGAAGAGCGCGGCGGGCTGGTCGGGGTCGAGGCGCAGGGTGCGGTCGAGGCTGGCCAGGGCGGCCGGGTACTGGCGGGCGGCCAAGTGGGTTTCGCCTTCGAGCAGGGGCAATTCGGGAGAGTTGAAGTCGTTTTCGGCGGCCTGGCGAGCGGCAGCCAGTGCCTGCGGCAGGCGGCCCAGGGCGCGTAGCACCCGTGCTTGCAGAAAGTACAGGTTGCCGTCATCCTGGTCGATTTCGAGAGCCGCATCCACGTCGCGCAGGGCGGCGGTGGGCTGGCCGGCGGCCAGGCGCAGGGTAGCACGACGGGCCAGTAGGGCCGTATTCCGGGGCTGCTGCCGGATGGCTCCATCCAGTTCATCGGCCTGCACGCGGGGGCCGCTCTGCACGGTGGCCAGGTTTACGAGGGTATCGGGCTGCTCGGCAAGCGTGCTATGGCAACCCGCCAGCAATGCCAGCAGGGGCCATAAGTGGTGATAGGTCAGAAAGCGGAACGGCAACATACCCCAAAATTAGCCAGTAGCGCGGCAGCTAGCTACTTCGCAGTCCAGATGGGGCAGCCAGGTAATATAGGCCTTGCGCCGTGGTTGTTTCTGGCGCGGGGCACTGCCCCGTGCCGACGAGTTGCCGGCCTGCACGTTAGAACAACTAGCGCGGGTGTCGCCCTCCCCGTTGCAGGCCAGAGGCCGGCGACTCGTCGGCATGGGGCAGTGCCCCGCGCCAGAAACAACCACGGCGGATGTCTTAAGTAGCTGCTGTTACGCCGGGCGGGGAGTAGCGCTCAGCTTTAGCTTGGCGCATCGCCGCGGAGCGGTGAAGCTCTCGTCTGGGGCCGTTTTGTTAAGCGGCGCGGTCCCGGATTCGCCGCGCTACGGCGATGCGCCAAGCTAAAGCTGAGCACTACTCCCTGCCCGACGTAATGTCAGGTAGGTGGGTTGTGAGTCCCTTTTTTCAAAAAATTCATTTTAACTTCATTTTTACCTACTTTTGTGAAGAATTTGTGAATTCACCTCTGTTTCCTCCTAAAAAGTCGCAGCTTATGTCGCACGTTAGTACTTCGGCGGTGCCTTCCGAGCCGCCAGTTAGTCCTGCCTCCTCGGTTTTTAGCACGCTGGGGCAGGATGCGCCGGCGGGGCTGGTCGTATTTCTGGTGGCGCTGCCGCTGTGCCTGGGTATTTCGCTGGCCTCGGGGGCACCGCTGCTGGCGGGGCTGGTGTCGGGCATTGTGGGTGGGGTGCTGGTGAGCTGGCTGAGCGGCTCGCAGGTGAGCGTGAGCGGGCCGGCGGCCGGGCTAACTATTATTATGGTGTCGGCCATCGCTACGCTGGGCTCGTTTTCAGCGGTGCTCACGGCTACGGCGGTAGCGGGCGTTATGCAGCTGGGGCTGGGTTTGGCGCGGGCGGGCATTATTGCGCTGTATTTCCCGGCGGCCGTCATCCGCGGGATGCTGGCGGCTATTGGCATTATTCTCATTCTCAAGCAGCTGCCGCACTTCGTAGGGTTTGACAAGGACTACTTCGAGGACCTGGAGTTTTTCCAGGCCGACGGGCGCACCACGTTCACGGAGCTGGGCGCGGCGCTGGGAGCCTTCAGCCCCGGCTCGGTGCTGGTGGGGGTAGTGTCGCTGGTTTTGCTGCTGGCCTGGGACAGTGCCCCAGTGCGGCGGCAGGCGTGGGCGCGGCTGGTGCCGGGGGCCCTGGTAGTGGTAGTGGCTGCCGTGGCCCTCAATCAACTGCTGCACCAAGTGGCCCCGGCCTGGCAGGTGCGGCCCGAGCATCTGGTACACCTGCCGGTAGTGGCCTCGCTAAGCCAGCTTGCGCACGAAACAACCTGGCTCGACCTGGAGGCCCTGCGCCGACCGGCCACCTACGGCGTGGCCCTCACCATTGCCATCGTGGCCTCGCTCGAAACCCTGCTCAGCATCGAGGCCGTGGATAACCTCGACCCGCTCAAGCGCCACACGCCCCCCAACCGCGAGCTACTGGCTCAGGGCGCGGGCAACCTGGTGAGCGCCCTGCTGGGCGGGCTGCCGCTTACGGCTGTCATCGTGCGCTCGTCGGCCAATATCGCGGCGGGCGGGCGCAGCCGGATGGCGGCGTTTCTGCACGGGCTGTTGCTACTGGCCAGCCTACTGTTTCTGGGCCGCGTACTGAATCTGATTCCGCTTTCGGCGCTGGCAGCGGTGCTGCTGGTGGTGGGTTATAAGCTCACCAAGCCGGCGCTTTACCGGGGGCAGTGGCGGCTGGGCTGGGCGCAGTTCGGGCCGTTCATCTTTACCATTGTAGCCGTACTCTTCACCGACTTGCTCAAAGGCGTGAGCCTGGGGCTGGTGCTGGGCTTCTTCTTTATTCTGAAAGACAACGCCAAAGCCGGCTCCTACCTGCGGCGCGACCCGGCCGGCGACGACGCGGCCGGCCGCTTGCACCTGCGGTTGCCGGAGCATGTCTCGTTTTTAAACAAAGCCAGCATCGTGACTACCCTGGAGCAGTTGCCCGCCGGTAGCCACGTACTGCTCGACGGCTCCCGCTCCGCCGTTATCGACCATGACGTGCTGGAAGCCATTGAGGCGTTTCGGCAGGCCGCCCCAGCGCGGGGCATCGAGTTGGAGCTGCGCGGCATCCGGCAGGTAGCGCTGGCCGGGCACTGAGCACTGAAGCTTATCAGTTTTATTCCTTACTTTCAACACCTTATGTCTAAAAGCTCAAAAGCCACTAAAACCCCGCCAGTGGGCATCGACGCTATTCTGGAGAATAACCGCCGCTGGGTAGCGGATAAAAACGCGCAGGACCCGGAATTTTTCCACCGCCTGGCCAATGGGCAGCAGCCGCGCTACCTGTTCATCGGTTGTTCCGACTCGCGGGTGCCGGCCTCAGGCATCACGGGCACGGGGCCGGGCGAGATGTTCGTGCACCGCAACATCGCCAACCTAGTGGTACACTCGGATATGAACCTGCTCAGCGTGCTGCAATACGCGGTAGAGGTGCTGGGCGTGCAAGACATCCTGGTGGTGGGCCACTACGGCTGCGGCGGCGTGGCAGCGGCGGCCAGCAACAAGCAGTACGGCCTCATCGACAACTGGCTGGTGAATATCCGCGACGTGGTGCGCCTGCACGAAACGGAGCTACTGCGCATTCACGATGAGAAGCAGCGCCTGCGCCGCATGGTAGAGCTGAATGTGATAGAGCAGGTAGGCAACCTGGCCAAAACCAACATCATTCAGAACGCGATGCGCGGCGACAACCCGCCCCGCCTGCACGGCCTCGTCTACGACATTGCCGACGGCGTACTCAAAGACCTCAACGTGAGCGGCCAGGAGGTAATCGAGCACATGGAGCACATCTACGGCACCGCAGCGCAGCCCCTGGCCAGCCACGAGCCCACGCCCCCCGAGCCGAGCGCGGCCGCCGAAACCAGCCATTACGAAGGGCCAAAGCACGACCCCAGCCAGGTAGCGCCAGCGGAAATACTGGCGGATTAGGTAACTGCTGTTAGGCAGTGGGCGAAGTAGCGCTCAGCTTTAGCTTGGCGCATCGCCGCCACGCGGCGAATCCGGCACCACGCCGCGTAAGACAATGATTGCACTCGCGCGCATCGCCGCTACGCGGCGATGCGCGAAGCGAAAGCTTCGCGCTACTTCCCATATAGCCGGGCGTGTACCCGGTCGCGCCGGATGGCACCCTTCAGCAGGGGCGGCAATAGCTGCTGGCAGAGGCGATTCACGGCCAAGTCGTCGCTGGTGTAGGTGGGCAGCTTGATGGCTTCTTCGAGCACGGTAATGGCTTTGCGGCGCTTGCCCTGGTACTTGTACACGCGGGCCAGGTCGTAGCAATACTGCACGCGGGTGGGGTCCAGCTCGCGGGCTTTTTCGAGGGCTTCAATGGCTTTTTTAGCCGATGCACCTTTGGGGTAGCCGCCCAGGAAGATGCGCGAAAATGCCTTTTCCAGCACGTTGTAGTGGGCTACGCGGTAGTACCAGCGGCCGAGCAGCTGCCAGGCTTCGGGCAGGTCGGGGCGGCGCTCGGCGGCCAGAAACACGGGCGTGCGCAACTGCTTGAAGATGCGCAGCCGGTCGCGGGCACTCGTCAGGCCAGCCTCGCTAAACAAGGCCAGGGCCAGGGCGTAGTTGCTTTCGCCGCCTTCGGGCTGAATAGTCAAGGCGCGGGTGGCGTAGTCCTGGGCCGCGTCGAAGTACGCCTTTTTGCGGGTTTCGTCGGAGTAGCGGTTGCCGATGCCCACGCTCAGCACGGCACTGCGCCAGAGGCTTTCGTAGTGCTGCGGGTCGATTTTGAGGGCAGCCTGAAACTCGCCCAGCGCCTCCGAATCGAGGAATTTGGTTTGCAGAGCAGCCGCCTGGCGCAGGTGCTTGCGCAGCTTCACCGAGTCGGGCTCCTGCGAGGCGTTGGCTTTCGGCTGGGTAGCCAGCTCGGCGGCGGCCGGGGTGGCGGGGGCTGTGGGCTGCGAAGTGGTAGTGCGCTGGGCGTGGGCGGCGTGGGTTGATAGGGCGGCGCAGAGGAGAATAACGCGAAGTTTCGCACCCAAACAGAACGTCATGCTGAGCTTGCCGAAGCATCTTGGTCGCGCCATTGAACAATACTCTCTATTGGCGCGACCAAGATGCTTCGACAAGCTCAGCATGACGTTCTGTTTGGGTTATGGTTACTGATTAAAACAGCCCCAGCTGCTTCTTAGGCTGCCGCAGTAGCGCCTGCGACTGGGCTACTTCCTCGTCGGTCACGTCCACGGGGCCAGCAGGTTCCGGCGCGGTTTCAGGGCCGGGCTCATCGGCTTTGGGGGCGGCGGCGCGGCGCTTGGCCTCGCGGCGCACGGGGTCGGGGCCTTCGTCGGTGAGGAGCGTGAGGGCGTGGATTTTGAAGTGGTTGAGCTTGTTGCCCATTGCCTTCCAGCCTTTTACGTCAATAAATTGGTCGAGGCGGATGTTCTCGGCTTCCCGGTCGGCCTTTTTATCGCGCTGGAATTTCACTTCTACCTCCGGCTCGGCAAAGGCGGTGGCGGCCAGCAGCTTCGAGCCCTTGGTTTCGGGGATGAACAGGAAGCGCTTGTCGAGGGTACTGGTTTCGATTTTGAAGCGCTTGATGTAGTGCGTTTTCGTGTCGCCTTCCACGTAGGCGGCGCTCAGCACGGTGTCGGGTTCCAGCTTGCGCAGCAGCACAATGTTGGGCACGTCGAAGTGGGTGGCCGGGTTGGGCGCAGTCAGCTCATACGAGCCGTCTTTGAACACTACCAGCACCAGGTGCTCGGTGTCGAAGGTGCCCAGGTAGCGGCCGTGCCCGGTGTGGTTGAGCTTGCCGACTACGGCGTCGAAGAATACTTCGCGGCCGCCCAAAGTGCTGTCGCCCACCGACTTCTGAGTTATTTTCTTAATCGGCTGCTTGGTTACGGTGTTGCCCATCGAGCCCTTGCCCTTGATGGCGAGGTCGGCAAAATCGAACTCAAACTGCTTGACGCGGGCCGGCGCTTTGTCGGAAAGCTGCACGGTCACGGTTTCGCTTTCCGAGTTGGGGTTGGCCGTGAGGTAGAGCGTTTTGGTGCCCTTGGTGCCCTTGGTGAGGTCGTAGATTTTGTCGCGGGTGATGCCCGACACCAGGAAGCGCTTGGCGAAGCTGATGCCGCTCGCGCCGTCCACGTACACCATGTTGTACACCAGGCGGTCGTCGTTTTTGTTGTACACGCCTACGTGCAGAATATCCTTGCCCATAAACGTCTTCTCGGCGATGCGGGCCACCACAAACGTGCCGTCGCGCCGGATGGCAATAATGTCGTCGAGGTCCGAGCAGGAGGCTATTTCCACGGCCTTCTCGTCCTTTTTCAGCCCGAAGCCCACGAAGCCGTCCTGGTAGTTTACGTAGAGCTTCTGGTTGGCCACGGCCACCTTCTGGGCCGTCACCACATCAAAGGTGCGCAGCTGCGTTTTGCGCTCGCGGCTGCCCCCATATTTCTTCAGCAAATTCTCGAAATACGCCACCGCATAGCGGGTGAGGTGCGCCAGGTGGTCGGCCACTTCGGCCAGCTCCACATCGAGCCGCTGAATGTACTCCTCCGCCTTAAAACCATCGAATTTGGAGATGCGCTTGATGCGGATTTCAGTGAGGCGCGTGAGGTCGTCCTCGCTCACCGGGCGGCGGATTACCAGGCGCACGTCGTTGGCCTTGAGCTTCTCGCCTTCCACGCGCACAAACTTTTTGAGCCCCGCGTCGATGGTTTCCAGAATCTGCTCCCAGGTTTCGCACTCCTCTATTTTGCGGTAGATTCGCTGCTCGATGAAAATCTTTTCCAGCGAAGCGCTGTGCCACTTTTCTTCCAGCTCCTGCTGCCGTATTTCCAGCTCGCGCTCCAGCAGGCGCACGGTTTTGCCCGTGCTCAGGCGCAGCATGTCTTCCACGCCCACGAAGCGCGGCTTGTCGTCGATGATAACGCAGGTATTGGGCGAAATGGAAATCTCGCAGTCCGTAAACGCATAGAGCGCGTCCATCGTGAGGTCGGGGCTGATGCCGGGCGGCAGCTGCACCTGAATTTCCACGTCGGCGGCGGTGTTGTCGACCACCTTTTTAATCTTGATTTTGTTGGCCTCGCTCGCCTTCACAATGCTCTCCATCAGCGCCGTAGTGGTGGTGCCGTAGGGAATATCGCGGATAACGAGCAGCGTTTTATCCACCTTCTCAATCGTGGCCCGCAGCCGGATTTTGCCGCCCCGCTGCCCGTTCTGGTAGTTGCTCACGTCGGCGAGCCCACCCGTCGGAAAATCGGGAAACAACTGAAACTCCCGGCCCCGCAGCACCGCAATACTAGCCTGGCACAGCTCCCGAAAATTGTGAGGCATAATCTTGGTACTCAGCCCCACGGCAATGCCCTCTACGCCCTGCGCCAGCAGCAGCGGAAACTTCACCGGCAGGGCCGTCGGCTCGCGCTTGCGGCCGTCGTAGCTCATCTGCCACTCCGTAATGTCGGGGTTGAACACGACTTCGAGCGCAAACTTGCTGAGCCGGGCCTCGATGTAGCGCGGCGCAGCGGCCGAGTCGCCGGTGCGTACGTCGCCCCAGTTGCCCTGCGTTTCGATGAGCAAGTCCTTCTGCCCCAGGTTCACCATCGCATCGCCGATGCTGGCATCGCCGTGCGGGTGGTACTGCATAGTCTGCCCTATCACGTTGGCTACCTTGTTGAAGCGGCCATCGTCCATCTCCTTCATGGCATGCAGAATCCGGCGCTGCACGGGCTTCAACCCATCCTCTACGGCGGGCACAGCCCGCTCCAGAATCACGTAGGAGGCGTAGTCCAGAAACCAGTTCTGGTACATGCCGCGCACCGTGGCTACGTCGTGGATTACCTCACCGGGCGCAAACTTGGTGTCTTCCAGTTCTTCCGCTTCGGCGGGCGAGTTAGGTTCGGCAGCGTCGGTGTCATCATCCCCAAATAGCATAGCGGCTTCGGTTTCGGCGGCTTCGGCGTCTACTTCGCCGGCCGGGGTTTCAGCAGCCGCGTCGCGGGCGGCCTCGCTCCCGTCGCTCAGGTCGAAATCGAGCGAGTCGCCGGGTTGCAGATAGTCGGGTTCGGAAGTGTCGGGAGCAGAAGAATCGAAAATAGCCACGAGGAAAATGTATGTATCGGCAAGGTGCCGTCAAAAGTACCGTAAAAATGGGGCGAAGCGCCTTTTTTCTGCCAGGAGCGGCCAAGTGGGAAATTTCCCAATAATATTAGCCTAATTGCTGTTTGAAGCCGCTAATTTAACTAGTAAATATCGCCTGTGCAATAGCTACGGTGTAGGACGTGGGGCTTAGTTGCGCGGGCCGCTAAAAGCGCGGCTCCTGCGGTTGCCTCCGCCCGTCGTTGAACAAACCAGTTGTAGTCGTTCAACAATGAGCAAGGACAACCACAGGAGCCGCGCTTTTAGCGGCCCGCGCAGCTAAGCCCCGCGCCCTACAGCAAAAAGCCCCCGTTCGGCCAGCGAACGGGGGCTTTATAAAGCGGGTAGCAGTTCTTATTCCACCGTCAGGCGCTGCATAAGGGCGCCGCAGCGCACCACGTACAGGCCCGGCGCGAGGCCGGTGAGGGGCAGTTCCAGCGCCTGGCCGGCGGCGAGGGCCGGGCGGCTTTGCACCACCTGGCCCAGGGCGTTGAGCACCAGCACCGGGGCAGCCGAAGCACTACCGCTGAGCTGCACCGTAACGGCCGCCGTGGCGGGGTTCGGGTAGAGCAGCAGCGCTGGGGCATCGGTGGCGGCGGCTACCACGGCCACCGGCGAGTAGCGCTGGGCACCATCCTCATCTATCTGCCGCAGGCGGTAGTACAGCTGGCTGCCGGGGGCGGGCTGGTCGAGGTGGGCGTAGCTACGGCCCACCAAGCTATTACCCAAGCCGGGCAGCAGGGCCGATACGTCCGTAAAAGTCCGGCCATCGAGGCTGCGCTCTACTACGAAGCCGGCATTGTGCAGCTCGCTGGCCGTGCGCCAGCTCAACTGCACGGCCTCGGCCGAGCGGCGGGTGGCGGCGAAGGCCAGCAGTTCCACGGGCAGCGGGGCACCCGAGGCGGTGCCCAGAGCTGTACTCACGCTGTTGGCCCCCACCGAGTTGGCCGTAATGAAATCCAGGGCCTGGTCGTTGTTAATGTCGGCCAGGGCTACGTAGCGGGGGAAGGCACCGATAGGAGATTTAGAAGTTCGCCCGAAGGCGGCTGCCGTGCGGTAGCTGGAGCCGACCACGTAGCTAAAGATGTCTACCCCCGCCGGAGAATAGCCCGAAAGTGGCAGTATCAGGTCAATAATGCCGTCGCCGTTATAATCGCCCGTACTCAGCGTATAGCCAAAGACAGTCGGCGTCAGGGTCACGGCCGGGTCGAAGGTGCCGTCGCCGCCGCCAGTATATACCTGCAACTGTACGGCCCGGCTATCGTAGCCGGGGCTATTAACGGCCAGGTCCAGGTGGCCATCGCCGGTGAGGTCGGCCGCCACCAGACTGGCGGCGCTTACCGACGTGAAATTGATACTACCCGCGCTCCCACTAGCCGCAAAGGAGCCGGCTCCATCTCCCAGACGCACACTCACCGTGCCCGTATTCGAGGTATTTGCGTAATCGGCGGTAGCCAAATCCAGGCGCCCATCCTCGTTGAAGTCGGCTAGCACTACGCTTCGTGGGCCCACGTTCAGGCCATTATAGGAGCTGCTGGTAAAACCAAAATTACCATTGCCCAGGTTGATTACGGCAATGCCGGGGCTCGTATAGCGCACCGTCAGCAGGTCAAGGTTTCCGTCGCCGTTGAGGTCACCCACAGCCGACATCATCGCACTGGCGATGGTGAGGCTGGTTTGCGCAGTGAAAGTGCCGTCGCCATTACCCTTCAATACATTAACGGTTCCGCTGCAGGTTACAAGCAGGTCCAGGTTGCCGTCATTGTTAAGGTCGGCCAGGATGGCGTGCTGCGGCGTACTGCCCACCGTGATGGGGCTGCCGGTGGCGGCCGTGAAGCCCGTGCCGCTGCCATTGTTAAGCAGCACGCTTACCGTACTGCTGCCGTTGTTTACCACCACTAAATCCAGGGCAGCGTCGGCATCGAGGTTGCCGGCTACCACGTAGTCGGGCTGGGTGCCCACGCCGGCCGTGTAGTCGACGCTGGTGCCCAGGCCGCTGGTGGTGCGGGTGCGGGTCGTGTACTGGCTCACGTAGGAGCGGGCTAGGTTGGTCGGGGTGCTTGTGAGCGGGTTGGTGGTGGTAGCGGCCGTGGTCACGGTCACCTGCACCGTTTCGCCCGCCCGGAAGTCGGTGGTGGGGTCGAAGGAAATAGTCTTGCCGCTGATGGTGGTAGTACCAGCCCGGCGGCCCCCGGCCTGCAGGCTACTTACTTTAATCGGGGCTGTAGTAGTATTGCTAGCGGTGGCCGTACCGTTGAGGGAAGCTGTGATGTTACTCCGCTCGTCGGCCGTTGGGGCACCCATGGCCGGGCTGATAAGCAGGGTTGATGCGGTAAAGGTGGTTACTGCGAACGACACGGTGGTGTTGCTGTTGCCGCCCGTGGTAGTTACCACTACCGGCCCGGTGGTGGCCCCGGTGGGCACGTTCAGGGTGATGGTATTCGTCTGGGTAGTAAAGTCGGTGCTGGTGAAGTTTGCCGCTTTCACAATGGCCCCGTTAAACGAAACCTGGGTAGCACCCCGCAGGCCGGAGCCGTAAATGGTAACGGTACTGCCCTCGGCCCCCGAGGTGGGGTTGGTGCTGCTCACTACCGGCGTCACGGTGAAGCTGCCCGGCGAGCTGGTGCCCGTGCCCGTGCGCGTCACCGTTACTACCCCGGTCAGGGCCATGTTGGGTACCGTCACCTGGAAGCTGGTGTTGGTAACGGTGCCCGTGATGGTGCCCGTCACGCCGCCGGCGAACGTTACGGTCAGGTCAGCAGCCGAGGTGCCGAAATTGTCGCCCGTAATGGTTACCGTCGTGCCTACCGGCCCGCTGGTGGGGCTCAGGCTCGCGGCAATGGGGCCGGTAGTGATGGTGAAGTCGGTGTCGGAAATGTCGAAGAAATAGTTGTCGGCGGCCTCCACCATCACGCGGGCCGTGGTGGTGTTGAGGGCCGCCGGTACCGTGATGCTGGCCGTGCCCGTACCATCGGCGTTGGCCACGCCACTAGCCAGTAGCGTGGGGTAAGTCAGGCCGCTGTCGGTGCTGAGGCGGATGTCGACGGTCTGGCAGCTTACGGCCGAGCTTTTGGTGCCTACCCCGTTCCAGGTTACGGTCTGGGTCGAGCCGGCAGCCCACTTCACGGCCGTATTTGGAGCCGTTACGGCGAAGGGCTGGCTGTTGGCGGCGCTCACGGTCAGGGTCACAAGGGCGCTTTCGGTTACGCCGCCCACGATGCCGCTGGTGGTGGCGTTGTAGGCGGCCGTATTGGTAGTGACGTGGTAGTCGCGTGCGGTGCATTTGAAGTTGAGCGAGCGGGCCACGGTAGGCAGGCGCTCTGTGGCGTTGGTGCTGGCCGAGGGCGAGCCAGAGAGGTAGCTCAGGCGCGGGAAATAGCGCGTAGCATTGGTCGTACTGGGTGGGATAGACCGGAACAGGGGCACGTTATCGTTGGTAGCCTGGGGGGTGGTGAAGTCGGCCGCCGAGCCTAGGTCCAGCTCGTCCCAGTTGTAGTAAAGCGCGTCGCCGTTGGCATCGGCCCCGGTAGCCGTCAGCTTGAAGGGGGTGCCTTGCGGAATGGTTTTGGCCGCCGGTACCGCTACGGTAGGCGCCGTATTGCCCGAGCTGTACTGCGTGCCTGCCGGGGTAGCCGTGTACGAAATGCTCTCGATGTAAGTCCGCATCTGGTCGATGGAGCCCGCGTGGTAGTAGGGGTCAGTCTGGGCCTGAATGTTGGCATTACTCCCGCAGCCGCCGTCGCCATACGACATGATGGTGGAGCCCTGGCCCGGTTCCCAGGCCGAATTGCTGCTGCGGGCCGTGCCGCCGCAGCCGCCTGCATTCACGTTAAAAGTATGCGTAGCCGAGAACTGGTGACCCATCTCGTGCGAGATAATGTTGGTAGCGTAATAAGAGGCCGGCGAAGTGCGGTTAAGGTTGCCCGATACGGCCCCGGCTTTGTAAGGAATATTCGGGCCGGTGGTGGGCACGGTGCTGGCGCTGTAAGCCGAGCCGGTGGCCGAGTTGGCGACTACGCCTACGTAAGCCAGTCCAGTACCCGAGGTGGCAAACAAATGGCCGATGTCGTACCCAATCCCTTTAAACTCATTGTCCACGTTGATGCGGTTCTGGTTTATCATCTGGGCATCGTCAGCCTGGTTGTAGTTGCCCGTGGTAGTCGTGTTGTAGAAGTGGGTGCCTACCAGAGTCATGCTCACAGCCAGGTCGCGCTCCTGAATGGTGCGCACGTTGTTGATAAGGCCCGCTACCTCTGTCATCACGGCGGCGTCTGTGCGGCCGTTGGTGTATTCCTTGGTGGTCGTGACTACCAGCCGATATACATTCAGCACGGGCCCCACGGGCTGGGCAATTGCCTGGTTTCTGGCTCCCGTGGCGTGCGGCCCGTGGCTTGGCTGCGGCACCGCTGGTAGCGGGGTACTGCCACAACTGCTGGGGCTGCCGGTGGTGGGCAGCACGTCGTGGGCGTAGTAGCTGAGATAGTGCAGGGCGTCGCCCTGGCTGGCGGCATCCAGGTACATAGTGCCGCTGGGGCGCTCGCTCAATACCTGGGCTAGCAGGCCGGTAGAACTCACGGTGAGACTAAGCACGGCAGTGGGGTCGTCGATGCCCCGGCCACCGTAGGTATGCACATCGGGGTACTGCGCGGCCAGTGCGGGAGCCAGCAGTGGGGCTTTCCACACCGCAAAGCGCTGGAAGCGCCCATCGGGCTGCGGCAGGCTGATGCTGAGTGGAAGGCCGGCACTACGCAGCTTAGCCCCAGCCAGGGCCGTGCGCAGGCCCGCCAGGTCGAGGGTATAGGCTTGGTACTGGCGCAGCTGCTGGGCCAGGGGCGAGGCAGCGGCTCGCTGGCTGGTGCCGGCATCGGGCCGGAAGTAGGAGGCGGGGCCCCCCTGGGCACTGGCCTGCCGGGCGGCTACGAGCAGCAACAGCAGCAATAGCAGGCATTTGCCCCATAGCCACAGTTGGTTGGGCAAAGAACTTCGTAAGTTTTGCTTCATTAAGGTTGGAAGAATTTTAGCGGGGACATAGCCCCAAATTCAGGGAAGGTAGAAGGGCTAAAAAACTTAGCCATTGTAGATAAGTTAAACCTAAATTCTCTCAAAGTTCAGCATGCAAGTAGTACCGCACCAAAAAATGTTGCCAACAACAGTCAAAGCGGCACTAGAAACCGAGGTATGGGCATGAGTGTAATGGCTTTACTTGGCCAGGTACAAAAAAGCGGCCCAACCAGCAGGTCGGGCCGCAGCTTCTGGGCAGCGGAGGAAGGGCCGGAACTGGCTTACACCAACTCAATCTCGGCCACCGGTAGCACATCGCTCGTTACCAGGTCTTTCTCCAAACGCAGATTGTCGATGATGAACTCCTGGCGGGCCGGCGTATTCTTGCCCATGTAGTAAGCCAGCACCTGCTGAATGCTACGGTCGGACTGCAAAATGACGGGTTCGAGCTTGATGTTCTCACCAATAAAGCGGCCGAATTCATCGGGCGAAATCTCACCCAGCCCTTTAAAGCGTGTCACTTCGGGGTTGCGGCCGAGCTTGCGCATGGCCTCCTGCTTTTCGCTTTCGGAGTAGCAGTAGATGGTTTCCTTTTTGTTACGCACGCGGAAAAGCGGCGTTTCGAGAATGTAGACATGGCCGTTGCGCACGAGGTCGGGGAAAAACTGCAGAAAGAACGTGAGCAGCAGCAGCCGGATGTGCATGCCGTCGACGTCGGCGTCGGTGGCCACTACCACGCGGTTGTAGCGCAAGCCTTCGAGCCCTTCCTCGATGTTGAGGGCGTGCTGCAATAGGTTGAATTCCTCGTTTTCGTACACGATTTTCTTCTTAAGGCCGAAGCAGTTAAGCGGCTTGCCGCGCAAACTGAACACGGCTTCTAATTCCACGTTGCGGCTCTTGGTGATGCTGCCACTGGCCGAGTCGCCCTCGGTGATAAAGAGGGTGGTGAGCGGTTCTTTTTCGGCACCATCCTTGGCATTTTCGCCTAGGTGGAAGCGGCAGTCGCGTAGCTTGCGGTTGTGGAGGTTGGCTTTTTTGGCGCGCTGGTTGGCCAGCTTTTTCACGCCGGCCATGTCCTTGCGCTCGCGCTCGCTCTGCTCAATGCGCTTGCGTAGCTTGTCGGCGGCCTCGGGGTTTTTGTGCAGGTAGTTATCCAGGTGCTCCTTCACAAAGTCGATGATGAAGTTGCGCACCGTGCGTACCGGCCCGGCCGTGCCCTCGGGCTCCATGTTGATGCTGCCGAGCTTGGTTTTGGTCTGGCTCTCAAACACGGGCTCCTGCACCCGTATCGAAATGGCCCCAATGATGCTGGCCCGAATGTCGGCCGCGTCGTATTCCTTTTTGTAGTGTTCGCGCACGGTTTTCACCACCGCCTCGCGGAAAGCCGCCAGGTGGGTGCCGCCCTGCGTGGTATACTGCCCGTTCACAAAGGAGTAGTATTCTTCGCCATAGTCGTTGCCGTGGGTAAGGGCCATCTCGATGTCCTCGCCCTTGAGGTGGATGATGTCGTAGCGGCGGGCGTCGGGGTCCGTTTTGTCGTTGAGCAGGTCAAAAAGGCCATTCTTGGCCTCGTAGCGCTGGCCGTTGAAGTGGATGGTGAGGCCCGCATTGAGGTAGCAGTAGTTGCGAATCTGGTTTTCGAGGTATTCCGGGATGAAGCGGTAGCTGCGGAAAATGGTGTCGTCGGGCTGGAAGGTGATAAGCGTGCCGTTGCGCTGGCTGGTTTTCTGCGGCTTGGGGTCGGCCAGGAGCTGGCCCTGCGAAAACTCGGCTGCCTTCATCTGACCTTCGCGCACACTTTGCACCTGAAAAAAGCTACTGAGCGCGTTCACCGCCTTGGTACCCACGCCATTAAGCCCAACCGACTTCTGGAATACCTTGGAGTCGTACTTGCCGCCAGTGTTGATTTTGCTCACCACATCTACCACCTTGCCCAGCGGAATGCCCCGGCCGTAATCGCGCACCTGCACCTTGCTTTCCGATATTTTAATCTCGATGGTGCGGCCGTAGCCCATCACGTGCTCGTCGATGCAGTTATCCACCACTTCCTTCACCAGCACATAAATCCCGTCGTCGTAGGAGCTACCATCGCCGAGCTTACCGATGTACATGCCCGGCCGCAGCCGGATGTGCTCGCGCCAGTCGAGCGAGCGGATGCTGTCTTCGTTGTAGCCGTGGGTAGGGGCGTCGGGGGCCAGGGTCAGTTGTTCGTCGTTCATCGGAAGAAATTCGTATGCGGGGCAATAGCGGGGTAAAAATAACGCTAAACGCGGCGTTTTCAATTCCCGCTTGCCAGATATTTTAGTTAAGATTGACTAATTTAACTGGCTTTCCTCTGCTGGTCAGCGAAGATAGAACGTCATTCCGGGCTTGCCGAAGCAGTTCGCTCGCATCGTCGAACCGAAGGACAGCGAAGCTAACGATAGAGGTAGTTGGCGAGCGAGATTCCCCGGCAAGTCCAAAAGGACGTTCCGGCCGGTTTCCTGCTCAATTCTTAATTCTTAATTCCTAATTCTTAATTAAAAAGGATGCTTCCTCCTCCCAACCAAATAAACCAGCCGCGCAATCTGCCGAGCCAATCGTTCAACCACGCGCCGACAGAAATAAAGCAGTCGCCGGTGGTGCATTACACCTTCCTGCTGGTGGGGGTATCGTTGTTGGTATTCGTGCTGCACACCCTCGATGGGTTGCTGCTGCCACTTATTTACGCCATCTTGCTGAGCTTACTGCTCATGCCCCTCGTCACGCGGCTCGAGGGCTGGCACTGGCCCCGCATGCTGGCTATTGCCACCACCATCCTGGTCGTAATGGTGCTGCTGCTAACGACGTTCTATTTCTTCGGTTCGCAGATAGTGGGCCTGCGCAATGAGCTGCCGCTGTTGCGCAGCAAGCTCCTGGTGCTCTTCGACCAGTCGCAGCAGCAGCTCAGCCACCGGTTTGCATTCCAACCCATCAGCCACGAAGAACTGATGGATTCCTCGCTGGCAACCGTGCGCAAGCAGGCCAGTAAGTTCCTGGGTTCCACGCTCAGCACCACCTTCGGAGTGCTGAGTACAGTGACGCTGGTACCCATCTACATCTTCTGCTTTCTCTATTACCGCGACCACCTGCGGCAGTTCATGTTTCGCTTCGTGGAGCCCGACAAGCGCACTACCGTGCTCCAGACCGTCGATAACATCCAAAGCGTAGTGCAGGGCTACATGACGGGCCTGCTCACGGTTATCGCACTGGTATCAGTTATGAATGCCATCGGGCTGCTGGTGCTAGGGGTGAAGTACGCTATTTTCTTCGCCATTTTCGCGTCAGTGCTGGCCGTTATTCCCTACATCGGCATCACGGTAGGTTCGCTGGTGCCGGCTCTGCTCACGTTTGTCGAAACCGGCTCGGTTACGCGCGGGCTGCTGGTAATCGGGGTGTTTATGGTGGTGCAGTTTATCTCGGATAACATCCTGGCCCCGCTCATTACCGCCTCCAAAGTCAGCTTGAACCCGCTCACAGCCATTATTGCGCTCATTCTGGGGGCGCAGCTCTGGGGCACGCCGGGTATGATTTTGAGCGTTCCCATTTCGGCCGTTATCAAAGTAGTGCTCGATGCCAACAAAGCTACCGAGTCCTGGGGCTTCCTGCTCGGCGATGTAAGCGACAGCGAGGCCACCAAAAAAGACCCCTCCGACGACCGTGGCTTCCTGCTCAAGCTCTGGGACCAGGTGCGCGGCAAGCGCCCGCCTCTAGCCCCCGAGCCCACCATGCCTCCCATGTCGGTGCAGCGCCGCAAGCAGGAATATGTATAGCCGCCTGCTGGCCGGATTAAAGCCCCTGTCTAACAATCGTTGGCCAGGGGCTTTCTTTTTGATAAACAAGCAATACGGCTAGCTTTACTGCGAGCCTGTTTAAGGTTTCGGTTTTAGGGTCGTTGTTCCGGTCTGACCGCCCTAGGCGGTCAGACCGGAACAACGACCCTAAAACCGAAACCTTAAACAGGCTCTGCATAATTACTGCAATGCAGGAGCTTATTATTTGGAAAACAATCAAATTTTTGTGACAAAAATTTCGACCCTGGTCGGTACAATTTCCGTATAGCTCCCCGGCACTACCTGAACGTGTGGCCCTCTTTTCTCAACTTATTTCTTAATTACTACGCATGGCTAACGAAACAATCTCCCGCGCCCTCACCGATATTCTCAACCTTAACCGCACCTCGGTAAAAGGCTACCAGGAAGCCGCCGAAGAAGTAAAAAGCGCCGACCTGAAAGCAAAACTCGGCCAGTACTCGCAGCAGCGCGCCGGCTTCGTGTCCGACCTCGAAGGCTTCGCCAAGCAGTACGGCATTGACGCTGCGGATACCAGCACCATCGAAAGCGTAGCTACCGATGCTGCCGCCGCCGTGCACCGGGGCTGGATTAATATTAAGTCGGCCATCACCGGCCAAAGCGACTCTGCCGTGCTCGCAGCTGCCGAAACCGGCGAAGCCACGGCCCTCAAAGCCTACGAAACGGTGCTCGCGACGGATATTCCGGCCGGCGCCAAGAGCGTATTTCAGCAGCAGCACGATGCCATTCTGCAAGCCAAAAATTGGCTCTCAATGAACAAAAGCTAAGCTGGTAAAGTACCAACGTAGAAAGTCTGCCCGACTAAGTCAATTGCACCAAATGTGTAGTTAGCTTCGAAGGGCCACTTCTTTTGTCGGGAGTTGCGCTAGCAATCGGTAAAGGAAAGTGTCATCGCGGGCGGCCTTTTTACGTTTGCGTTGCCGGCTCATTTTCAGTAGTTGCCGCTGCAGCAGCGTCAACGCCATCTTGCGCACGTTCAAAGGATTGCGCGGGGCGTAGTCGCAACGACACTAGCTGGAATTTTCGGCAAAAGTAGCATCAAAGTGCCAATGTTGTTGATTCTTAACGCCCCAGCATCCTCGAATATACCCGGCCAGCGTGGCGGTGCTCGCCCTAGCCAGTAAGCAGAGAAAATGGTGGGTGGCCTGCTGTACCTGCTCTTGCACCCAGCACCTAGTCTGCTAACAAACCAGCGTCTGCAAACCCAGCCAGTCGGCACTCACATATGCTAACCTCTACTGCTCACTGACCCAGAACTGGCATAATTTCCCGTGCCCACAGCATTTATCGCGCTATTGGTAGGCGACTTGCTGGTACAATGGAAGGGGGCAAAATGAGCGGCCAATTGCTGCTACAACTCGCCCTGATTCTGATTGAAAGCCAGAATATAAGCCATGCCCTGCGCCACCAGCTTCGCCGCTTCTGCGTGTAATCTTATATCTCCTCAAACATTTCGTAATCAGCTAGTAAGCCGAAAAGTGCGAGCAATAAAGTATCGCTCAATTCGTATGCGCACCAGACTTCCACCCGGTAATCCTTCACTTCCTCAAAGAATTCGGCGTAATTTAGCCACCAAAGTTGGCTAACTACTCGTTTGGTGCAATCGCACTAGTTCCTGAGTGGCATGTTTGGATTTGCCGATTAATTTACCGATATTTGCCCCCCGAACTCCCGGCCCTTTGTCGGGCGTTCATCTTACCAGCCACTTTTTTAGCAGGAGGACTTTCGCCATAGCTACCCCGAACCGTCGATACGTACCCCGCCAGCAGGTGGAGGAACTGTTCAAAATCAATCAAAAGATTACTGCTCGCGAGGTGCGCCTTGTTGGCGACAACATCGAGCAGGGTATTTACCCTATCGACCAGGCGCGAAAGTTCGCTCAGGACCAGAACCTGGATTTGGTGGAGATTTCGCCTACAGCTACGCCTCCTGTGTGCCGCGTTATCGACTACTCGAAATTCAAGTACGAGCAGAAGAAGAAAACCCGTGAGCTGAAAGCTAAGCAAACCAAGGTTGTCATCAAGGAAATTCGTTTCGGCCCCAATACCGATGACCACGACTTCGAGTTCAAGCTTAAGCACGCTCGCGAATTCCTTAAGGAAGGTGCTAAAATCAAGAGCTACGTGCATTTTGTAGGCCGTAGCATCGTGTTTAAGGAGCGCGGCGAAATTTTGCTGCTCAAGTTTGCTCAAGCACTTGAAGACTTGGCTAAAGTAGAGCAGCTGCCCAAGCTCGAAGGCAAGCGTATGTTCCTCTACCTCGCCCCCAAGGCGGCTGTGGTAGCTAAGCCAACTCCCAAGCCCGCAAGTGCTAGCGACAAGCCCGCTGAAAAGGCTCCCAAGGAAAACAAGGCTCCTAAAGAAACCGAAGCGGCTCCAGCTGCTACCGAATAGCTTCACCCCGTTTGTTGATGGCTGCCGCCGACGCGTAAGTAGCGCGTTCGGCGTCAGTACCTAACAATCAATAATCAACCTCTACCATGCCTAAAGTAAAAACCAAGTCGGGTGCCAAAAAGCGTTTCAAGCTTACCGGTACCGGCAAAGTGAAGCGCAAACACGCTTTCAAGTCGCACATCCTCACCAAGAAGAGCACTAAGCGCAAACGCGCTCTCACCCACGCTGGCCTCGTTAGCTCGGCCGACATGAACCGGGTGAGTCAGATGCTGAACATTTGATAAGTAAAGGAGTGAATGAGAGAATGAGTGCTTATAAGCTCATTCTCTCATTCACTCCTTTACTCCTTTACTCATTCCCACAACCCGGTTTCCGGCCGCATCACAAGATTCCGCCTATGCGGAGCGCCGGCTACCAAAAACAATTCAGGTTATGCCAAGAAGTGTAAACCACGTGGCCTCGCGCCACCGCCGTAAAAAAATAATGCGCTTGGCCAAAGGCTACTATGGCCGGCGCAAAAATGTTTGGACCGTTGCTAAGAACGCCGTAGAAAAGGGCTTGCTCTATGCCTACCGCGACCGCAAGGTGAAAAAACGCGAGTTCCGCGCCCTGTGGATTCAGCGCATCAACGCTGGTGCCCGTGAGCATGGTCTCTCATACTCACAACTTATGGGCGGCCTCAAAAAAGCGGGTATTGACCTCAACCGCAAAGTGCTCGCCGACTTGGCCCTGAACCACCCCGTTGCCTTCGCTGGCATCGTGGAGAAAGCGAAGTAAGGCCCGGCGACGCTGCCCGTAGCCACCGTTTTCCGGCTAACTCTGAAAAGCGCTTGCCCCCGCCTGGAGGCAAGCGCTTTTTTTGCGTGTTAAAAAATGAGCCCAGCGCTGTTATACCTAGTTGCGGCATCACTGGGCCGCCGGATAGTCAATGCCTGCTGTTACGGAACTGGGCAATCCATTTTAATGAAAAAAACCGTAATAGCCAATCTATTACGGTTTTTAGAAAGTAGCGGGAGGCGGGCTTGAACCGCCGACCTCAGGGTTATGAATCCTGTGCTCTAACCAGCTGAGCTACCCCGCCGGGTCGGTTTGGGAGTGCAAAGGTAGCAAAAAAGCGCCTTTACGCAAGCGCTGGCCCAAAAAATATTGTTTTTCTGCCCGCGGAGCGCCTGGTATGGGTGGCTAGCTCGGGCCTCATTTACTCGCACCCTATGGCTGTGCCCACCGCCAATACCAAGCAGCGCTTCGAGATGGAATACTCGATTAATGCGTCTCCGAAACTGCTTTTCCCTTACATCTCTTCCGCCTCAGGGCTCTCGCAATGGTTTTGTGAGGATGTGCGCCTCGACCCCGACCATCGCTTCAACATGGTGTGGGACAAACAGAACCACTATGCCGAAGTAAGCGCCCAGCGACCCGGCCGCTCTATTCGCTACGTATTTCTCGGTGAGCAGAAACAGCAACTGGACGATGCTAATTTTTTGGACTTTACCCTCGACTCGTCGCGTATTACGGATGAAGTATTTCTGCGCGTCACCGACTACTCTGACTTTGCCGATATGCAGGAGCAGCAGGAGCTTTGGGAAAGCTTGGTAGGGCGCCTGCGCGAACAGGTAGGCGGCTAACGGCTTGCCCGTAGCGCACTATTGTGCCAGGAGCCGCGTTGAAAGCGCCGGGCTGCCTGGATAGCCACAGCGCGTAACTAACACCATGATAAAGAAGCTCGACAAATTGATTCTGCAAGCCTTCGCGGGGCCGTTTTTTCTCACGTTCGCGGTGGTGGAATTTATATTTCTGACCCAGACCATCCTTAAATACCTCGACGACATCGTGGGTAAGGACTTGGGCACTGGGGTAATCCTGCAGCTGCTGTTCTTTTTCAGCGTGCTCATTGTTCCCATCTCGCTGCCGCTGGCTGTGTTACTCTCGTCTTTGATGACCTACGGCAACCTCGGCGAACACCACGAGCTAACGGCCATTAAGGCCTCGGGCGTGGCCCTGACGCGGATTTTGCGGCCGGTGTGGGGAGCGAGCTTACTACTGGCGGTGGGAGCTTTCTGGTTCAATCAGCACGTGGTACCGCGGGCCAACTTGGGAGCGTACAGCCTGCTGTGGGATGTGCGGCAGAAAAAGCTGGCCCTCGATATCCGGGAAGGGGTTTTCTACAATGGCATCCCCGGCTATACCATCAAAGTAAACAAAAAGGTGGGGCCGGAAAAAGACATTCTAATGGGCGTCATGATATATGACCACACTCAGAAATCGGGCAACGCCACCGTCATGCTCGCCGACTCGGGCCGCATGTACACGCGCTACGATGGGCAGTACCTGGTGCTAGAGTTGTATAGGGGCCACAGCTACATCGACCAGCCTGATTCGCGCGACCGCTCAGGAACTTCATTCGTAAAGCAAGCATTTAAGCGTAACACTATAACGTTTTCGCTGTCATCCTTTGTAAAAGGAAATACCGACCAGGGATTGTTTGCCACCAACCGTATGATGCTCAACATAACGCAGCTACGACACGGTACCGATTCTATCCAAAAAAAACTGGCCCGTCAGCGCAGCTTGCTGCCCTTGCAACTGAGTGGCTACTATGGCTACCTGCGCCTCGATACCACGGGCCGAGCCATGAACCGCCGCCTTGCCAAGCTCCAGGTGTCGACCCAGCGACTTTCGCCCCTGACCGCGCCAGCAGCCGAGCAGGCCCTCAACCGTGCTCGCAACGTAAGCGGCTACGCTAAATCCTCTTCGCAAAGCTTATTCGAGGTGGCCCGCGACTCAGCTGAATTTCGCATCGAAATATATAAGAAATATACTCAGTCGGCCGCCGTGCTCATGATGTTCCTGATTGGAGCCCCTTTGGGAGCCATTATTAAAAAAGGCGGGCTGGGAGTTCCTATTCTGGTTTCCATCCTGTTTTTCATCGTCTTCTATGTGCTCGACACGATGGGGTCGAAGTACGGCCGCGAGTTTGTGCTGCCTGTAGGAGTGGGGATGCTGATTTCCAACTGTGTACTGCTCCTGTTTGGTCTGTTCTTCCTCTACCAAGCCTACAACGATTCCGGCCTGCTCGAAACCGACTTCTGGCGGCGGCTCGCTCAGCGCCTACCGCGCTTTCCGCAACTGCGCCGGTTGGTGGCGCCGGAGATAGAAGAGTAAAACGGAGTAGTACTCCGTTTATGTCGGTGGCCACTTGGAATCCGCAGGTAAAAGGTGTACCTTTGCACCCGCCCTGCGGTATGGGGTACGCACTTTCTCATTTTTTACAATCAAAGACGGGTTCTCCCTATCTGCCGATGAAACTCTCGACCGAGGCTAAACAGGCCATCTTCGAAAAAAACAGCCTCCAAAAAGTAACTACCGACACCGGTTCGGCCGAGTCACAGATTGCGCTGTTCACGCACCGCATTCAACACCTGACGGAGCACCTCAAAACCAACCAGAAAGACCACAGCACCCGCTTGGGCCTGCTGAAATTGGTGGGTAAGCGCCGCCGGATGCTGGACTTTTTGCAGCACCGCGAAATTAACCGCTATCGCGCCATTATCAAGGAGTTGGGCATCCGTAAGTAAGCCCACCGCCTGAGAGCAGGGAGCCTTCTACTGAAGGTTCCCTGCTCTTTTTTTTGCCCCTGTTGCGTAGGGGCGGGGCTTGCCCCCGCCCGTCGTTGAACTGTTAAGTCGGCGTAAGCTAACGACAATCGTTGAACGATACCGGCCACTCGACTTCGTTCAACGATGCGGGCGGGGGCAAGCCCCGCTCCTATATTCTTTCTTTCAAATGCCCGCTCCCAACGCGATTACCAAAACCCTGGCGCTGCCCGACGGCCGCCAGATTTCCATTGAAACCGGCAAGCTTGCCAAATTCGCCGATGGTGCCGTCGTAGTGCGCCTCGGCGATACCATGTTGCTTGCCACAGTCGTATCGGCCCCAAGCCAGCGCGAAGGCGTAGACTTCCTGCCGCTGTCGGTTGATTACCAGGAGAAATTTGGCTCGGCCGGGAAGATTCCAGGCTCGTTTCAGCGCCGCGAAGGCCGCCTCTCCGATTACGAAATCCTGATTTGTCGCCTCGTAGACCGCATCCTGCGGCCGATGTTCCCTAAAGACTATCACTATGAGGTGCAGGTGATGATTACTCTCATCTCGGCCGATAAGGAAGTGCAGCCCGACGCGCTGGCCGCCCTGGCTGCCTCGGCCGCGCTTTCGATTTCGGATATTCCTTTTGCTGGCCCGATTTCGGAAGTGCGCGTGGCACGCATTGATGGTAAATTCCAGATTAACCCCAAAACTAGCGACTTAGCCCGCGCCGACATGGACCTCATGGTAGGTGCTACCGGCGACTCGGTAGCCATGGTGGAAGGCGAAATGCACGAAGTGAGCGAGGAAGAGATGGTGGCCGCAATTGCCTTCGCCCACGAGGCCATTAAGGCGCAGGTGCAGTTGCAGTTGGATTTGGCCACGGCGGTGGGTCGTAACGCCGACTCGCCCACTCGCGAGTACCCAAAGTACGACGAGAACGACGAGCTGAAAAAGCAGATTATGGATGCCGTGTACCAGGGAGCGTACGACGTGGCTCGCAGTGGCAACACCAGCAAAGCCGGCCGCAAGGAAGGATTTTCGGCGGTTAAGAAAGGCGTTTTAGAGCCGTTGCTTGCCGAAAACCCGGAGTTGGACAAAAAGATGTTTAGCCGCTACTACGGCTCGGCCGAAAAGAAGGCTATCCGCGATATGATGGTGAAGGAGCGCGTGCGCCTCGACGGCCGGCAGCTTACCGAAATCCGGCCCATCTGGTCAGAAATCAACTATTTGCCCGGTGCTCACGGCTCGGCCATCTTCACGCGGGGCGAAACGCAGAGCCTGACTACGGCCACGCTCGGCACCAAGCTCGATGAGCAGATTGTGGACCAGCCGTTGATTAAGGGCTACTCGAAATTCATGTTGCACTACAACTTCCCCGGTTTTTCGACTGGTGAGGTGAAGCCTAACCGGGGCGCTGGCCGCCGCGAAATCGGCCACGGCAACTTGGCCGCCCGCTCGCTCAAGCGCGTGCTGCCGCCCGACGACGAAAACCCATACACCATCCGCATCGTGTCGGACATCCTGGAGTCGAACGGCTCTAGCTCGATGGCGACGGTATGCGCCGGCTCGCTAGCCCTCATGGACGCTGGCGTGAAAGTGCGCGCCGCCGTAGCCGGCATTGCCATGGGTCTCGTACAGGACAAGGAAACTGGCGAGTACGCCGTGCTCTCGGACATTCTGGGCGACGAGGACCACCTCGGCGACATGGACTTCAAAGTAACGGGCACTGAGAAAGGTATTTGCGCTTGCCAGATGGACATCAAAATCCAGGGCCTGAGCAATGAGATTCTGACTGCTGCGCTGCATCAGGCCCGCGAAGGCCGCTTGCACATCCTGGCCGAAATGGCGAAGACCATCGCGGCCCCCGCGCCGGAGCTGAAGCCGCATACCCCGCGCTCGCACAAGATGCTGATTGACAAAGAGTTTATCGGTGCCATCATCGGGCCGGGCGGCAAGGTTATCCAGCAGATTCAGAAGGATACCAACGCCACGGTAATTATCGAGGAGAAGGACGAGAAAGGCCACGTAAGCATTTACGCGGCCAACCAGAACGACATGCAGGGGGCCATCGACCGCATCCGGGCCATTGCGGCGCAGCCCGAAGTAGGCGAAACCTACAAAGGCAAAGTGCGCAGCATTCAGCCCTACGGCGCGTTTGTGGAAATCATGCCCGGCAAGGACGGCCTGCTGCACATTTCGGAAGTCACCCACGAGCGCATTGCCTCGCTCGAAGGCGTGCTCGAAGTAGGGCAGGAGATTGACGTGAAGCTGGTAGACATCGACAAGAAAACCGGCAAATACCGCCTCTCGCGCAAAGTGCTGCTCGAAAACAAGGGGTAGGGCAGTAGCACGAAGCTTTTGCTTTGTGCATCGCCGCACAGCGGCGAAGCTTGCGGTTGCGATAGTGGCGCGGCCCCGCCTTCGCCGCTGCGCGGCGATGCACGAAGCAAAAGCTTCGTGCTACATCCTAATTGAACTTTCCCCCGTAAAGCCGGGTTGTTCTCCCTTGAACCTTACGGAACCTGATAGGCCCGTACATTCAGTATTAACTTCCTACCTATTATCTAATTAGCGGCGTTACCGATGAGACAGCTAAAAATCAGCAAACAGATTACTAACCGCGAAAGCCAATCGCTGGATAAATACCTCCAGGAGATTGGTAAAGTGGACTTGCTGACCCCCGATGAGGAGGTGACGTTGGCGCAGCGCATCCGCGACGGCGACCAGAAGGCGCTCGAAAAACTCACCAAAGCCAACCTGCGCTTCGTGGTGTCGGTAGCCAAACAGTATCAAAACCAGGGTCTTAGCCTCGGCGACCTCATCAACGAGGGCAACCTCGGCCTCATCAAAGCCGCCAAGCGTTTCGATGAAACCCGTGGCTTCAAGTTCATTTCCTACGCCGTGTGGTGGATTCGCCAGAGCATTCTGCAAGCCCTGGCTGAGCAAAGCCGCATCGTGCGCCTGCCCCTCAACCGGGTGGGCTCGCTGAACAAAATCAGCAAGTCGTTCTCGGAGTTGGAGCAGAAGTTTGAGCGTGAGCCTTCTCCCGAAGAAATCGCCGAAGTACTGGAGCTGACGACCTCGGAAGTGGTAGATACTCTCAAAATTTCGGGCCGTCACGTTTCAGTAGATGCGCCGTTTGTGCAGGGCGAAGAAAACCGCTTGCTCGATGTACTCGAAAACGAGGACGAAGAGACGCCCGACTCAGGCCTAATGAACGACTCGTTGCGCAAGGAAGTGCAGCGTGCGCTCTCGACCCTGACCAAGCGCGAAGCTGACGTAATTACCCTTTACTTCGGCCTCAACGGCGAAGCGGCCCTAACCCTCGAAGAGATTGGCGAGAAATTCAACCTGACCCGCGAGCGGGTGCGTCAAATAAAGGAAAAGGCCATTCGTCGCCTGCGCCATACCTCGCGCTCGAAAGCCTTGAAGCCGTATCTAGGCTAAATGTTGCTAAATTTGCTTGGCTTAAAACCCCGACCGTGAGGTTGGGGTTTTTTGTAACACATAAGCTCCAGCTTGGTGGATTATCCGTGTGGCCAAACTGGTTGCTAGCTGCCCGGGCATCGTTCAACGATTCACCAAGCTGGAGCTTGGTGCTACTATCTATGGAACACATTCATTGCTTGATAATTGGCTCGGGCCCGGCGGGCTACACGGCCGCCATCTACGCGGCCCGGGCGGGCCTCAACCCGATTATGTACCAAGGCTTGCAGCCCGGTGGGCAGCTCACCATCACTAACGACGTGGAGAACTTCCCCGGCTACCCCGATGGCGTGATGGGGCCGCAGATGATGGAGGACCTGAAAAAACAGGCTGAGCGCTTCGGTACTGACATTCGCTACGGCATTGCCACGAAGGTGGATTTCTCGGGGCATCCACACAAAATCACCATTGATGAAACTGTGGAACTGACGGCTGATGCCGTCATTCTTGCCACTGGGGCGTCGGCCAAGTGGCTGGGGATACCCTCCGAGGCGCGGCTCAACGGCTCGGGCGTATCGGCTTGCGCCGTGTGCGACGGCTTTTTTTACCGGGGCAAAGAGGTAGCAATAGTAGGGGCCGGCGACACGGCTGCCGAAGAAGCCAACTACCTCGCCAACCTATGCTCGAAGGTATACATGCTGGTGCGCAAAGATGCTATGCGGGCCTCGAAAATCATGCAGAAACGTGTGCTCGATAACCCCAAAATTGAGGTGCTTTTCGACACTGCCACCGATGAAATCCTGGGTGAGCACGCCGTAGAGGCCGTGCGGGTGAAAAACCTGTTGACGCATGAAACCCGCGAGATTTCGATTCATGGCTTCTTCGTAGCCATTGGGCACGAGCCCAACTCAAAAATTTTTCAAGACTACCTGCATCACGACGAGCAGGGCTACCTCAAAACGCTGCCCGGCACCTCCAAAACCAACGTGGACGGGGTATTTGCCTGCGGCGACGTGCAGGACTTCACCTACCGGCAGGCCGTGACGGCAGCCGGCACCGGCTGCATGGCCGCCCTTGATGCCGAGCGCTACCTGGCCGGGCTCCACGAGTAACTTGCGGGAGCGAGCCGGTTGGTTTCCTGGTAAATTACCGGCTCGCCTGCATACCAGCTTCCTGCTACAATCGTTTTACGGGGCCGACTTTTGCTGCTTCGACTTGTTGTTCTTCTGCTTTTGACTTTTCCATTGCTTTCGTTTCGTTTACCTGCCTTGCTCGTGCTGCTGGCATGCTGGCTGGGTGCCGGGGCTCCAGTATGGGCTCAGCCCCATAGGCCCGTGCACAAGGCGAGTAGCTCACCCGGCAAGGACTTTTTTAAACACGTCACGCCCAAAATGCATTACGTGCGTCCCGATACCACTACCATCATCGAGACGGATGAGATGCCCGATGAGAATTCACAGGCCGTTCGGTCGATTTTTAACCCAGCCAAGCAACTCAGCATCGTGAGCGAAGACACCACCTCGCTTAATGAAGGTGAGCAGTCGATAGTCGAGGTGTCGGAGGTGATTCAGGTCGACTCTTCCATCATCAAGGTGGCGGGCTATTACGCCATCTGGGACACGCACAACATCAACCCGTACCGGGTAGACGGCCGCCGCATCCGCGATACCATTCAACTCAAGCTGGTGGACCCCGAGCGGCAGCACTTTGCCCGAATGCCTATGCCCGCTACGCCCATCACGTCGGGCTTCACGTTCCGTTGGGGGCGCTGGCATTTTGGCGACGACCTGGATTTGGAAACCGGCGACTCGGTGCGGGCGGTGTTCGATGGGGTTATCCGCGTTAGTAAGTGGGATGGGGGCGGCTATGGCAATTATCTGCTTGTGCGTCACTTCAATGGCCTCGAAACCCTCTACGGACACTTGAGCAAAGCGTTGGTGCCCGTAGGCACCTTCGTGAAGGCCGGGCAGGTAATCGGGCTGGGCGGCAGCACGGGGCACAGTACCGGCTCGCACCTGCATTTCGAGGTGCGCTACGAGGGCAACCCCATCAATCCCACGCTGCTCTACGACTTCCCCGACAATAAGCTGCGGGCCGACAATTTTACCATCACCTCGGCCCTGTTCAACTACTACACCCAGGCCCTGAGGCGGCCCCGCCACAGCAGCAGCGCCGAAATTCAGCCCACCGCTGCCAAGCGCATCATGCACCACCGCATCCGCCCAGGCGATACCCTCTCCGAACTGGCCGACCGCTACGGATTGCGCGTGAGCGAACTCAAAAAGCTAAACCCTGACCTGCACGGCAAGCTGCGGCCCGGCAAAACATTGCGCATCAAATAGGACCACAGATTTAACTGATTTTAACGGATTTAACGGATTTTTGTGGTTCTGCCCGTTTTATACCGACCGCTTAAAAACCACAGAAATCCGTTAAATCCGTTAAATCTGTGGTCCTTGATATACTGGCGCTGGGCGCCCACCCCGATGATGTAGAAATGTCCTGTGCGGGTACGCTGCTGGCGGCGGTGGCAGCGGGCAAGAAAGTAGGCGTGGTAGACTTTACGCGGGGCGAGTTGGGCACGCGGGGCACGCCCGAAACCCGGGCGGCTGAGGCGGCTGAGGGTAGCCGCATTATGCAGCTCAGCGTGCGCGAGAATTTGGGGCTGCCCGACGGCTTTTTCCAAAACGACCGGGAGCACCAGTTGCCGCTCATCGCCGCTTTGCGGCGCTACCAGCCCGAGGTGGTGCTTTGCAACGCCATCCGCGACCGGCACCCCGACCACGGCCGGGCCGCGCAGCTGGCTACCGATGCCTGCTTTTTGAGCGGCCTGCGCATGATAGAAACCCTGGGGGAGGATGGGCAGCCGCAAGCGCCCTGGCGGCCCAAAAACGTGTACCACTACATTCAGGACCGCCAGATTCCGGCCGATTTTGTGGTGGACATTACGCCGTATTGGGCGGGCAAGTGGGCTAGTATCAATGCCTATGGCACGCAGTTTTTCAATACCAGCGCTGACCTCAGCTCCCCGCAAACCTACCTGTCGGGCCAGACGTTTGCGCACTTTATGGAGGCCCGCGCCCGCGAGTTTGGCCACCTGATAGGGGTGGAGTTTGGCGAAGGTTTCACGGTGCAGCGGCCGCTGGGCGTGCGGGAACTGGGCGACTTGATTTAGCGGGTTGCCTGGCGGGGCTAACTTGCCCCTTCACCCCAGCCGCTACGGCGGCCTGCTGCCTTGCTTATGTCTGCTAACTACCTGCTGGCCGCCCTGCTGCTGGCTGCCGCCAGCCTGCCCGCCCGCGCCCAAAGCCCGCGCCACGACTACCTGCTTACCACTGACTGGAAGTTTACGAAAGGCGATGTGGCCAATGCCGCTACGCCCGCCTTCGATGATAAAAAGTGGCAAACGGTGCGCATCCCGCACGACTGGGCCATTACGGGGCCGTTTAGCGGCAGCAACGACCTGCAAGCGGTGAAGATTGAGCAGAACAACGAAAAGCAGGCCACCCTCAAGGCCGGGCGTACGGGCGGGCTGCCCTTCATCGGCACCGGCTGGTACCGCCGCCACCTGCCCGAAGCCAGGCTAGCGGCCGGGCAGCGCGCCACGCTGGTTTTTGACGGAGCCATGAGCGACGCCCACATCTTCGTGAACGGCCGCGAGGTGGGCTTCTGGCCCTACGGCTACAACTCGTTCTACTTCGACATCACCGACTACCTCACGCCCGGCGCCGACAACCTGCTGGCCGTGCGCCTGCAAAATCAGCCCGAAGCCTCCCGCTGGTACCCAGGGGCCGGGCTCTACCGCAACGTGCATTTGGTGGTGACGGGGGATGTGCATATTCCGGTGTGGGGGACTTACGTGACTACGCCAGAAATTACGCCCGAGCAAGCCACCGTTGTACTGAAAACGCAGGTAGTAGTTGCGGGTGGCCCCTACTGTTATGCCCTCACGTACCCCTTGCGATTAAAGACGGAGATTCGTGATGCGGCCGGTAAGTTGGTTGACAGCACTACAACCAATCTTACAGTAATAGTAGCTAGCTTAACAGCAAGTGGGCAGCAGGAAGTTGCTCAACGCTTGCAAGTACCACAGCCTAAATTGTGGAACCCGGAAACGCCGACGCTGTACACTGCCGTCTCGAAGCTTTACGAATTCAACGACCAGTTAATAGACACCTACGAAACGCGCTTCGGCATCCGCTCCTACAAGTTTGAGGCGGGCAAGGGGTTTTCGCTCAACGGGCAGCTGCGCAAGATGCACGGCGTGTGCAACCACCACGACCTGGGCCCCCTGGGCGCGGCCGTGAACGTGGCCGCGTTGCGTCGGCAGCTGGCGCTGCTCAAGGAGATGGGCTGCGACGCCATCCGCACCAGCCACAACATGCCCGCGCCAGAGCTGGTGACGCTGGCCGACGAGATGGGCTTCATGCTCATGGACGAGACGTTTGACGAGTGGAAAACGCCCAAAGTCAAGAACGGCTACAGCCAGTATTTCGACCAGTGGAGCGAGAAGGATTTGGTGAACCTCATTCACCGCGACCGCAACCACGCCTCGGTGTTTATGTGGAGCATCGGCAACGAGGTGCCCGACCAGGGCGCGCCCGGCGGCAAAAAGATTCTCAAGCGCCTGCAAGACATTGCCCACCGCGAAGACCCCACCCGGCCCGTGACGATGGGCATGGACCAGTTCGACTCCGACATTAAAAACAACTTCGCGGCCCTGCTCGACGTGCCCGGCTTCAACTACAAGCCCCACCGCTACGCCGAAGCCGACGCCAAGCTGCCCCAGGGCGTGCTGCTGGGCTCCGAAACGGCCTCCACGGTCAGCTCGCGCGGGGTGTACAAGTTTCCGGCGGTGCCGGGCAAGGATAAGCAGTACCCCGACAACCAAAGCTCCAGCTACGACCTGGAAGCCTGCAACTGGTCGCAGCTGCCCGACGACGAGTTTGTGGCGCAGGACGACCTGCCCTACGTGGCCGGCGAGTTCGTGTGGACTGGCTTCGACTACCTCGGCGAGCCCACGCCCTACGACGCCAAGTGGCCCTCGCACAGCTCGTACTTCGGCATCCTGGATTTGGCCGGGCTGCCCAAAGACCGGTACTACCTCTACCGCGCCCGCTGGAACACCGCCCAGCCCACCCTGCACCTGCTGCCCCACTGGACCTGGCCCGGCCGCGAGGGCCAAACCACACCCGTATTCTGCTACACCAGCTACCCGGCGGCCGAATTATTCGTGAACGGCCAGAGCCAGGGCCGCCAAACCAAAAGCACTACCGGTAGCAACCTCACCCGCTACCGCCTCATGTGGCCCAACGTGAAATATGCCCCCGGCACGATTAAAGTAGTGGCCTACGATGCCAGCGGCCAGGCCGTGGGCACCGAGGAAATCCATACCGCCGGCCCCGCCCACCACCTGCGCCTGCTACCCGACCACACCACCCTCACCGCCGACGGCCAGGATTTGGCCTACGTCACGGTGCGCGTCGAGGATGCCCAGGGCAACCTCTGCCCCGAAGCCGCCAACGAGCTGCAATTCAGCGTAAAGGGTGCGGGTACTTTCAAAGCTGTGGCCAATGGCGACGCCACCAACCTGCAGCCCTTCCAGCAGCCGCAGATGCGGGTGTTTCAGGGGCAGCTGGTGGTGCTGGTGCAGGCGGGTAGCCAGGCCGGCAGCGTGGGGCTGACGGTGGTGGGCAAGGGCCTGCCAAGCGGGCAGGTGACGTTGCAAGTGAAGTAGCGCGGACTCTGTGAGTCCGCGAAGTGCGCACGTTGAACAGCTACGGTATTCGCGGACTCGCAGAGTCCGCGCTACATCCCGAAAGCAGCTGTCGGGCACTATTTGCGCGGCTTTCGCCTTACCTTGTAGCTTCGTGTCCATTTGCCGAGCAAAAACTTAGTTAGAATGCCTACTGCTCCTATCGCTTACATCCCCACTGGCGAGCCAATAACGCACCACGTTCGGGCCCGCCAGCTCCTCAAAGCGCACCCCGAGGTGAAGCGCCTGATGACGCGCAACGCTACCACGGCCGTTATTACGGCGGGCTGCGTGGTGGCGCAGGTGCTGGTAGCCTACCTGCTACGCCACCAGGCCTGGTATTGGACATTAGCGGCCTCCTACCTGTTTGGGGCGTTTGTGTGCCACACGCTGTTTGTGATTATCCACGAAGCCACCCACAACCTTGTTTTCAAGGGGCAGTGGGCCAACGCCGCCGTAGGCATCGCCGCCAACCTGCCCATGGTAGCGCCCACGGCTATGAGCTTTCGCAAGTACCACCTCAAGCACCATTCGGCGCTGGGCCACTTCGAACACGACGCCGACCTGCCCGACCACTACGAGGCTAAGCTCATTCAGCACTACGCCATTGGCAAAGCCATCTGGTTGTTTTTCTTCCCGATATTTCAGGTCGTGCGCACCTTTCGCTGCCAAAGTACGGTGCCTTTCGATAAATATATTGCTGCCAACTGGGTGGCCCAAATTGCCTTCAACGTGGGCATCTGGCTGTGGCTGGGGCCGATGGGCTTTCTGTACTTTTTCCTGAGCTTCTGGTTTTCGGTGAGCTTGCACCCGGTGGGTGCCCGCTGGATTCAGGAGCACTACCTCGTGCTCAATCCCGACCAGGAAACTACGTCGTACTACGGCAGCCTCAACAAGTTGCACCTCAACATCGGCTACCACAACGAGCACCACGACCTGCCCGGCGTGCCCTGGAACAAGCTGCCCGAACTGCGCAAGCTGGCCCCCGAGTTCTATGAGCCGCTCATGCACCACACCAGCTACACCAAGGTGCTGCTGCGCTTCCTTTTCGACCAGGAAATCTCGCTCTACTCGCGCCTGGTGCGCGGCGAAAGCGTAGCCTCGGCCGTGGCTGTGAAGGAAAAGGTAGCAGCAGGAGAGTAGCTATCGAGTAGTAGTACCAAAACGCAAACAGCGCCCGTCGGATTCCCGGCGGGCGCTGTTTGCGTTTTGGTACTATTAACGAGCTTATGCTGAATTTTCGGCCTGGGGAAAACCCAGCCCCACCAGCACCCGCGAGCGGATGGTGAGCGCCCCAATGAGGCGCGTCACCGGCAGCGGCCATTTGCGGATGAGCGTGGGAATAGCCAGAATGCCGGCGGCTTCGGCCCGGTCGGGGTCGAGTTGAATATCAATTATTTCCAACTGATAGTTATCGGCTAATTGCTCGCGGCAAATAGCGGTTAACATATCGATAGCAGCTACCGACACGTGCCCGTTGCCATTAATAAAAAGCTCCAGATTTAATTTACTCATAAAATTTTCAGGCTGCCACCCCCAGATTAACGTTGGTTGAATAATCGGTAGGCCGCCCTTAATTGCGTAGCGGAATACCCGTCAGAATGCCATTGACGCCCGTAAAAGGCTTGCCGATGTTGATGCCTTTATCATCAATGGTGAAGCCCCGAATGGAGGAATCGTGCTTGGAGCCGCGCATTTTGAGTACCGAAAGCCCCCGGTGCATTTCGCCCGACATTTCCACGTAGCGTAATAAAATAATGGTATCGGTGAGCGGCGAAATATTGCCTTCCGTATCCGAGGTGCCCCCCGACAGCAGGGTGGTGGTAACGGTGAACATACCGGTAATTTCCTGGTGCTTCAGGAAAGAAGTCAGGGCGATAATAAATTCGCGGAAGGCCTTGTCGGTTGAGGTGCGTGAGAGCGCCGACAAACTATCGATGGCAATGCGGTTGGGCCGAAATTCCTTGACTATTTCCTGAATGTTGAGGTAATGGTCTTCCAGCGACGATACTTCGGGATAAATGCACACCACTTTCAACAAGCCGTCTTGTTCGAGTCGGGTAAAATCCTGGCCCCAGCCACTGGCATTGCGGAATAGCTGCTCGCGGCTTTCCTCGAAAGCCAGCAGCAGGCACCGCTCATTTTTTTGCTTGATGCCGTTGATAAAATTTGCCACCAGCAGGGTTTTACCCGCCCCAATCGACCCCGACACCAGGATAATGGAATCGCGGTAGAAGCCGCCGCCGCACATCTCATCCAGCTTGGTAATGCCCGAGGTGACGCGCACGCTCGACGAGCGGTATTTCAAATCCATTGCCGACAGCGGAATGATGACGATGGCCTGCTCGGGGTTGATGGTGAACAGGTTTTCGCCCTTCTCGTGCGTGCTGCCCCGAAATTTTAGAATCTCAATCGTGCGCCGCCGCTTCTCGTTGCTCAGCACGTTGCGCAGAATAATGACGTTGTCGGTCAGAAATTCCTCTACGCCCAGCCGCGACACCTTGCCGTATTCCTCGGTGCGCTCGGTGGTGATGATGGAGGTAGTGCCCAGCCGCCCCAGCGCCAGCGTGACTTTAAATAATTCGTGCCGGATAATGCTCATATCCGCAAACTGGCTGAAAATGCTGCCAATCGAGTCCAGCACCACTCGCTTCGCGTCTGATTTAGTAATGGCTCGCTCCAGCCGCACCTGGAAGCCACTCAGGTTGTACTCGCCCACGGTCAGGATTTCGTCGTCCTTCTGCGAGGCATCCACGAATACCCATTTGCCATCCCGCTCCCAGCCGTCGATATCCCAGTTCAGGGTGCGCAGGTTGATGCGGATATCCTCTACCTGCTCCTCAAACGTCACGAACACACCCGCCTGGTCGAACAGCTGAATGCCCATTGCCAGGAACTGTGCCCCAAACAGCGTTTTGCCGCAGCCCGAGCTACCCGAAATGAGCGTAGTGCGGCCATAGGGCAGGCCGCCCGCCGAAATATGGTCGAAGGCGGCAATACCGGTAACTAGTTTCTTGATACTCATAAACAAACGACCGCGCAGGGTGAGGGGAAAGCACTAACAAGGCTACCCGCGCAAGGGAAGTGTTGCTTAAGCGTGTAAGAGAGAAGACCAGCGGTTTGAGAAATGCTGTTTGCCAAAAAAGCTGCGTAGCTAAAAGCTGTTAGCAGCTGGCCCGGTCTAAGATGAGTGATACGTAGTATCGTTGGCTAACAGCTACGTTAGGCATATTGACTAGCGTACTACAAACAGGAGGAGTTTTGTGATAAGTAAATCCCAGTGCTCTTCATTATATGCTATTGGAAAAGTCGAATCCGCTTTCTCACGTTTTAGATAGGCATTATTGCCAACGCTGAAAAAACAAGGATTATCATCCAAGGTTTGTTTTAATGAGCTATTGCTGTTGCGGATGTATTCCAGCGTGTTGAAATTATCGCGTCTGGTGTTGCGGGTATTTTGTAGCTGTAGTAGGGCTCCCCCGTTGAAGACCGGTTTGAAAAAGTCAATGCATTGACAGCCACTAACGCTGGAGCAAGTTGGACAAGCTGTAGTAACCGTCACAGAACTTAATTCAGCTTTGATAGGCGTGAAATCAAAATAAAAAATTCCAGCTGGCTCAATGTCATTCGCAAGGCCAAGCACCAAGTCTTTTAGCTGCGCTGGAATAAAACCAGTAGAATCCAGTACTACACCGCCTCTTATTTCGATAAACAGCCTCTGTTGTAAGCTATTGCCAGCCACCGTGTATAGCTTGTCAATGGCGGGCTTATTTCGGCTATAAGCAAAATAAGCCCAACTAAATTGCCCGTCAATACGGTTGGTTTCGGCCACATATACTTGATGGCTAAACTCGGCAGTTATCCATAAGGCAAGTAGGAGAAAAACGTATTTTTTCATAACAACTCTTACTCAAAACTGCCGTCACAGTTTCCCTGCCACTTTACCCCACGCCCAACCTATTCCGCCGCCACGCCGACCCGGCCGCGCTTACGGTTTCCTCAACTACAGCAGCCGGTTTTTTCTCTGCTAGCAGCATCGCTACCAGCGCCGCCGCTACTTGCGCGGCACCTTCAGCAGGCGTGCCGGGGACCAAAGAGGCAGAGCTGAAGTGGTCGCGCACGAAATTGGTGTCGAAGTTGCCGCTCACAAAAGCAGGATGTTGCAGCACGAAAGCGCCGAAGGGGAGCGTGGTTTCGATGCCCGTAATCTGGAATTCGGCGATGGCGCGCAGCATCCGCTCGATGGCTTCCTGGCGGGTGGCGCCGGTGGCTACGAGCTTGGCCAGCATGGGGTCGTAGTAAATCGGGATGTCCATGCCCTGCTCGAAGCCATCGTCTACCCGAATGCCGGGGCCCTGGGGGCGCACGTAGGTAGTAAGGCGGCCGATGTCGGGCAGAAAATTATTTTGCGGGTCTTCGGCGTACACCCGCAGTTCCAAGGCGTGGCCGCGCATTTCGAGGTCTTGCTGGCGGAAGGGCAGGGGCTGGCCCTCGGCCACCCGAATTTGTTCTTTCACCAGGTCGAGGCCCGTGATTTGCTCGGTCACGGGGTGCTCTACCTGCAGCCGCGTGTTCATTTCGAGGAAGTAGAAGCGGTGCTGGTCGTCGAGCAGAAACTCTACCGTGCCAGCCCCCGCGTACCGGCAGGCGCGGGCCACTTCCACGGCGCAGCGGCCCATTTCGGCCCGCAGCTCGGGTGTAAGTACCGACGAAGGCGCCTCCTCAATTACCTTCTGGTGGCGGCGCTGGATGCTGCACTCGCGCTCAAACAAATGCACGATGTTGCCGTGCTCGTCGCCCAGCACCTGGATTTCGATGTGGCGCGGGCCAGTCACGAATTTTTCGATAAACACCGCCCCGTCGCCAAACGCCGACACGGCCTCGTTAATAGCCAGCTGCATTTGTTCGGCAAACTCGTCGGCCGAGTGTACCAGGCGCATGCCTTTGCCGCCGCCACCGGCCGAAGCCTTAATGAGAATCGGGAAACCCACTTCCTGGGCAATTTGCTTGGCGGCTTCCACGTCGGAAATGGCCTCGTCGGTGCCCGGCACCAGCGGAATGTTATAGGCTTTCACGGCCTGCTTGGCCGAGAGTTTGTCACCCATCAGCTCCATTGCTTCGGGCGAGGGGCCCACGAAAATGAGCCCCGCCTCGCGCACGGCGCGGGCAAAACCAGCATTTTCGGAGAGGAACCCGTAGCCGGGGTGAATGGCATCGACGCCCAGTTCTTTGCACGCCGCAATGATTTTATCGCCCCGCAGGTAGCTCTGGGCTGAGGCGGGCGGCCCCACGCACACGGCCTCGTCGGCGTAGCGCACGTGCGGCGAGAGGCGGTCGGCCTCGGAGTAGATGGCCACCGTGGCGATGCCCATTTCTTTGGCCGAGCGCAGCACGCGCAAGGCAATTTCGCCCCGGTTGGCAACCAGGAGCTTGGTAATCTTTTTCATCGGGGGCACAGGACTGGATTGTTTAACGAGTGATTGGCTGGTTATTCGGGCGGCGCCTGGAACGGCCAGCCAATTACCCACTAAAGCTCGCGGATAGTAAGCCCCAAAGAAACGACCTGCCGGGCGTACCCGAACGCAGGCCGGGAGCTTGGAAGGGTCCCCGCCCAATCCGGCAGCCAACCCCGCTGGCTACGCCCCGGCCGTCAATCCTGCCAGAACTGCCGGCCGCTACGGGTGCGCCAGCCCTGCGCGGTGCGCAGCAGCAGGGGCAGGTACTCGCTGTCGGTGAGGGCGGGCCGGCGCACACCGGGCGGGTAGCTGGCGGGCACCTCGGGGTTGAAGGACTGGCCGGCGTAAGAATAGCCCAGCGGCTGGCCGCCGCCCCGCCCCACTACGCCGCCGTGCCACTGTTCGGGCCGCTCGTTGAACACCGGCGGCACCACTACTTGGCCGGTGCGCCCGTCGCGCAGGCCGTAGCCCTGGGCGGGGTCGTGGGTCAGCAGCAGCAGCGGGTCGCCGGGGTCGGCTCCAAAATACGGCATCCCGCGTTCTCTGCTGAACGGTCTGAATAACTCCAGCAGGTCAGTTTTGTCCTGGCTGCCGCGCTGGCCGTATTCGAGGGCGTAGTAGTCCAGCCTGGCGGGCTGGGGCGGCAGCACCCAGCGCCCCAGCGTGTCAAGCAGGCCGTACTGGTCCTGGTATTTCGCCAATGCCCGGCCTCGCCAAAAAGGCCCGGCTTGCGCGTAGCGGCCGGCGAAGGCCGGTTGGCCGTCGGCCCGCAGGTACTGCACGGTGGCCGTGTCGGGGTACTGCGGCTCGGGCGAGAAGGTATAAAGGCTTTCTGCCCCCATGCGCGGGGCAGCGCTGTAGCGGCGCAGCAGGCCGGCCGCGTCGGGCAGGCTCAAGGGGCGGGGGCTGAGCGGCAGCCGGTAGTGGCCCAGCGTGTCAAGCAGGCCGTAGTGGAGCCGGCCGCCGCGCACGGCTACCACCCACAGGCTGTTGGGTCCCACCACTTCCAGCCGGGCGTAGAGCGGCGGGATGATTTCGCGGCCCTGCCGGTCGAGCAGGCCATAGCGGCGGGCGGGTCCGTTAATATCTTCACTAAAATACCGGCGCTGGGGCACCCCCGACGAGTCGGCGGCGTGGTCGTCCCAGAAAAGGCTGTCGTTCTCGTGCCAATAGGCCAAGCGGCGCGGCAGCAGCGGCTTTACGCCGCCGTAGCGGTAATCGGTGAGGCGGCGGCCTGACGCATCAAACAAAGCCAGCCGCCCCTCGTGGCGGTAGCGGGTTATTTTTTCCTGGCTTCGGCCGTAGCAACCCCTGTGCACCCACACCAGCTCCTGGGGATGCTGCGAGTTGATTTCCCGAACGAGGTAGTAGGGCATGTTGGCGAAAAACGGCCGGCTTAGTTCTCCGTCAATCTTGTGGTAGCGGCCCCTAAGCGGACGCGGCAAAGCGGGCGGCCCGGGTCCCAGGGGCGCTAGCTGCAAGCGCCCCGGCCAGTTGAGTCCGGCTTCGGCCGAAGCAATGGCTACCAGCTCCCGCCGCCGAAGGTCAAAGCGGGCCGGTCGCCGCACGGCTTGCCAACCGCCGGCCGTAGGGGCCAAGGCTTCGGAGGCACTGGCCCGCAACTGCTCGCCGCAGGCATTGAGCAGAAAAGCAGCTCTGCGAACGGGGAATGCATCAGGGTTCAGAATGCCCGAAGCGTCGAAGGAACCATAGCGCACGTTCCAGGTCGCTGCTTCGTTGGCCGGCTCCTGTTGGCCTGAGCGGCGTTTGAAAGGGCCGAAACCGGCCGGCCGCTCGGCCCACAGCAGCAACTCAGACCCGAAGCGCAGCGGCTCGCTGGCAAAAACCGGCCGTATCCACACCCGCCCGGTGGTGTCGGCAAAGCCCCAGAGCGGGCCTTGCCGGTAGGGCACCAGCCCGCCCGGCGGCTCGGGCACGGCCCGCAGCTCGGCAACGGGGCGCAAGGGCCAGCCACCGGGTGGGGGCAGCTGCTGGGCGCCAACAAAGCAGGGCAGGAGCACTAGCAACAGTAACAGACGCATGGGGCTCATGAAATTTAATAACTAGATGTTCAGATTATATGCTATTTTTCTTTAAGCGATGAGTTTTAAACGATAAGTTCCGCTACTGAGTCGATTCAGAGCCGCAAAGAAAGCCCGCCCGCGCTACCCGCCGCTAATGCCGGAATTCTACACATCCCCAAACCCCGAACTATCTTTGTTGGTTGACTTTCGGCCGGTTGGGCTGCATAGGCCCGCTGGCAACGCCTTTATCTTCTATTTTTCCCAGTTCATTCAGTGGATATTTTTGACCGCGTTTCCGCCAACCGGGGCCCGTTGGGCTCGCACTCGCACTACGCCCATGGCTATTTCACGTTTCCTAAGCTCGAAGGCCAGATTAAGCCGCGCATGATGTTCCGGGGCAAAGAAGTGCTTACCTGGAGCCTCAACAACTACCTGGGCCTGGCCAACCACCCCGAAGTGCGGCAGGCCGACGTCGACGGCGCCACCGAATATGGCATGGCCTACCCGATGGGCGCGCGCATCATGAGCGGCAACTCGACCCTGCACGAGCAACTCGAAAACGAGCTGGCCGACTTCGTGCATAAGCCCGCCGCGCTGCTGCTCAACTTCGGCTACCAGGGCGTGGTGAGCATCATCGACTCGCTGGTGAGCCGCCACGACGCCATCGTGTACGACGCCGAGTCGCACGCCTGCATCATCGACGGCGTGCGCCTGCACCAGGGCAAGCGCTTCGTGTTTCCGCACAACGACATCGAGAACCTCGAAAAGCAGTTGGAGCGCGCCAAGCGCCTCACCGACGAAACCGGTGGCGGCATCCTGGTCATCACCGAGGGCATGTTTGGCATGTCGGGCAACTTGGGCAAGCTGCGCGAAATCGTGAAGCTGAAGGAGAAATTCAACTTCCGCATCTTCGTTGACGACGCCCACGGCTTCGGCACGCTCGGGCCCACGGGCGCGGGCACGGCCGAGCATTTGGGCGTAACGGAGGGCGTAGACCTGATTTTTTACACCTTTGCCAAGAGCATGGCCAGCATTGGTGCGTTTGTGGCGGGGCAGGAGGGCGTTATTGAATATTTGCGCTACAACATGCGGAGCCAGATTTTCGCCAAGTCGCTGCCGATGCCGCTGGTAATCGGGGCCCTCAAGCGCCTGGAGCTGATTCGCAACCACCCCGAGTACCGCGAAAACCTCTGGACCATCGTGCGCGCCCTGCAAAGCGGCCTGCGCGAAAAGGGCTTCAACATCGGCACCACCGAGTCGCCGGTGACACCGGTGTTCCTCAACGGGCAAATCCCCGATGCGACGGCGCTAACCTTCGATTTGCGTGAGAATCACGGGCTTTTCTGCTCTATTGTCGTGTATCCGGTGGTGCCGAAGGGTGTCATCATGCTGCGCCTCATCCCCACGGCCGTGCACACGCTTGAGGATGTGCGCGTGACTATCGCGGCCTTCGAGGCTATTGCGGCCAAGCTCGACAAGGGCCTATACAGCAAACAGGCCGCTACGGCCTAGTAAGCAGGTTTTTGCCCCTATTTCGGCAGCAGCGCCGGCTACTTTGCGGAGTGGCCGGTGCTGCTTTTTTGTACTTTGCCCGGTTAAGCTGAAGCGTTCAGATAGCGATTTCAGCGGGTTGGAAAAGAAAAAGGGCCTGTAAACGCTACAAAGGCAGTTTTGAAATAAACTTAAAAAGCTTGTGGGCGTAGAAAGTGCCTGTATATTAGGGCCGCGTAAGCACAATTCACCTTTTCTCACCCATTTTTTCAACCAACCATCATGGCTAATCCGTTCACCACCATCAAAGACCTGATTCACTCGCTGGAAGAGGACTTCGAGAAGTCGTACGACAAAAACAACGCCGCTGCCGGCACCCGCGTGCGCAAAGGCATGCAGGACCTCAAGAACCACGCTACCACTATCCGCAAGGAAGTGCAGGACCTGAAAAACAACTCGAAAGGCACCGCTGCCCCGGCTGCTAAGAAAGCTGCTCCCGCTGGCGGCGCCAAAAAGGCTGCTCCGGCCGCCAAGAAAGCTGCTCCCGCTGCTGCCAAGAAGAAGTAAGGTCTGAACCACAGATTCGGCAATTTTCCGAATTCGACGGATTCTGTGGGCGACTACAACGAAAAGCCCCGCCATTGGCGGGGCTTTTTAGGTTTAAAGGGGCGGTGCAAAGCAACCAAGCCTAGTAGTGCTTCTCTACATGCTGCATGACGGGTAACAGCCGTTCGCCCTACACCAACTCTACTAAGAAATATTCCTTTTTACCCTTCTTCACCACCAAGTACTTCCCATGCAGCAGGGGAAGCTCCAGCGCTGGCGTTTCGGGCGACGTGAGTTTTTCACCGTTTATACTCAAGCCGTTGGATTGGATAAGCTTGCGTACTTCGCCTCGCGAGGGCAGAATTTTCTTTTCCGTAGCGTCGCTCAGCAACACGGCCACGTTGAGCGAAGCAGCTTCGGTGCCGGGTACACGCAGGTGGGGAAGGCCCGCAAAGGCATCGACCAACATTGCTTCGGAGAGAGAGGCAAGGTCGCCGCCCTTGCCGAAAAGTACTTCGGAGGCAGCTACGGCGGCCTCGTAGGCTGCTGGTGAATGCACCCGAATGGTCACATCCTTGGCCAGTGCTTTCTGCAATACTTTCAGACCGGGGTTTTGGGCGTGCTCTGCTTCGAGGGTTTCGATTTCGGCTTGGCTGAGCAAGGTGAACACGCGGATGAGACGGGGCGCGTCGGCATCTTCGGCCCGTAAGAAAAACTGGTAGAACTGGTAGGGCGATGTCAGGGCCGGGTCGAGCCAGACTGCGCCGGTTTCGGACTTCCCGTACTTGGTACCGTCGGCTTTGGTGATGAGTTGGCCGGTGAGCGCATAGGCCTTGGCCTCGGGGCCACCCATGCGCCGGATAAGCTCGGTGCCGGTGGTGATGTTGCCCCATTGGTCAGAGCCGCCCATTTGCAGGGTGCAATTTAGCTCCTTATACAAATGGTAAAAATCGTAGCCTTGCAACAATTGGTAAGAAAACTCCGTGTAGCTGATGCCGTCGCTACCAGTATCTTCATTGCCACTGATGCGGCGCTTCACCGAGTCTTTGGCCAGCATGTAGTTCACGGTGAGGTGCTTGCCTACGTCGCGCAGAAAGCCCAGGAAGCCGAAGCCCTTGAACCAGTCGTAGTTATTAACGAGCACCGCGCCGGTGGGCGAGTCGTTGAATTTGAGAAATTTCGCTAACTGGGTACGGATGCCTGCCTGATTGGCGAGGAGCGTAGGCTCGTCGAGCAGATTGCGCTCGCTGGACTTGCCGCTGGGGTCGCCAATCATGCCCGTGGCCCCGCCCACGAGTGCCACCGGGCGGTGCCCGGCTCGCTGCAAATGCACCAGCAGCATGATGGAGGCCAGGTTGCCAATGTGCAGGGAAGCCGCCGTGGGGTCGAAGCCAATGTAGCCCGACACAGGCGCGGCGCCGGCCAGATGCTCGGCCGTACCCGGCATGGCGTCGTGGTAGATGCCGCGCCAGCGGAGTTCAGAAAGTAAGTCCAAGGAGTGAGTGAGCGAATGAGTAAATGAGTGAGGGGTAGCACACCGCCACCAGGAGCGCCGCCAAAACCGCCCTCAAAGGTACCAGTCGGTTTTACCTTTGCCGAACAGTAAGTGAAGCAAAAATTCACCCACTCATTCACTCATTCACCCAATCACTCCTTGACCCAGGACGCCGACGCCATTCTTAAGCACGTGCAGCAGCGGCAGTTTCAGCCGGTGTATTTTTTGCAGGGCGAGGAGCCATATTTCATTGATACCGTAGCCGATGCGCTCGAAATTGCGGTGCTGCCCGAAGCCGAACGCAGCTTCAACCAAACGGTGCTGTATGGCAAGGATACCGACGTGTCGGGTATTCTGGGCCAGGCCAAGCGCTTCCCCATGATGAGCGAGCACACGGTTGTCATCGTGAAAGAAGCGCAGGCGGTGGCCGACCTCGAAAACGAGAAAAACTGGCCTTTTCTGGAAGCTTACCTCAAAAACCCACTGGCCAGCACCGTGCTTGTGCTCTGCTACAAGCACAAAACCCTCGACTCGCGCAAGAAGCTGGGCAAGCTCCTGGCTACCGCCCCCGCCGTGGCGCTCATGACCAGCAAAAAGCTCTACGACAACCAGGTGCCCCAGTGGCTGGGTGGCTACGTGCGCCAGCGCAAGCAGCAGATTACCCCCGGCGCTACCGCCCTGCTGGCCGAATACATCGGGGCCGACCTGAGCCGCCTGGGCAATGAGGTAAATAAGCTGCTGCTCAACGTGAAAGCCGGTCAGGCCATCGACGAAAACCTGGTGCAGCAAATGGTAGGCATCAGCAAGGAATACAACATATTCGAGCTGCAGCGGGCGCTGGTGCAGCACGATATCCTCAAGGCCAACCGCATTCTTACCCACTTTGCCGCTAACCCTAAGGCCAACCCGCTCATCCCGAACCTGACGTTGCTTTTTAATTTTTTTACGCGCCTGCTCATGCTGCACCAGGCCGGCCCCAACCCCTCCGATGCGGAGCTGCAAAAAATGGGTATCAACAAATTTGCCCAAAAAGAATACCAACTGGCCCAGCGCCGCTTTACGCCCGAGCGCACCATCGACCTGATTCACCTCATCCGCCGGGCCGATGCCCAGAGCAAAGGCATTGAGAGCGGCAGCATGGATGAAGGCGAAATTCTGCGTGAGTTGGTGTGGCTCATTCTGCACCCGGTGCCGGTGGCAGCTGTAGGGTAGGAGTTGAGCCTTAAGAGGCTGAAAAAGAGTTTTATAGCGTATTTTTATTGCGCATACTTTTCAGGCCCACGGCTTGTCGCTGCTACTTGTTTTGCTGCTAACTCTACTTTGGTAGGATAGGCTGCTTTCCCTCGTTGTTCCGCTCAGACCGCCTAGGGCAGTCAGACCGGAACAACGACTGCTAAGCACGGGCAAGGCCACAAACAAAGTCGCTTTTTACTTCTGGCTTTTTCACCGCTAGTTAGCTGCCAGCCAGGAAGGCAGTTATCTGTTTGCCAAGTTCGGTAATAGTCAGCAACGCGGCCTCGCGCTTGACTCGGCTGGTAGTTTCGTCGGTATTCAACTCGTTGCTCTGCCGCACCGTTTGGGTTTCGCGGGTGATAGTCGCCGTAAAGGGAATCAGACCAGTGCGGGTGTCCAGCAGCAGCAGTTGCGTGGTGGCAAACGCTTTCACCTCAGACTTGGCAAACAGCCGGTAGTTGGAGTAGATGTCACTCGTGACGGTGTAGATTACCGCCACGTCGGCTTGGGTGCGAACAGCCGCCTCCCGGATGCTCGTAAACGTGGGAGTACCCGATATGAGCAATTCTGGCAGCACAGTCACTTTCGTAACGCGCTTTGACTGTCGTAATTGCGCGGCAAACTGGTCGATATAAGCCTGCTGGGCCTTCACGTACTGCTCGTCGGCCCAGTAGTAGCGCCGCGGAGCTGCCGCGTTATCGAGCCGCACCAGGGCCACCCGCAGGCTTGCGGGAAGCTTGTAGGTGCCGCTGAGGATTTTCTGAATATTCTCCTCCGAGATAGTGGCGTTTTTGTCAGCAAACAGCGACTGGGTAATGGGCGGCTCTGCCGGAGCAGCATCGTCGGCAACGCTGCTCATGGGGTGCGATACCGCACAGCCTGCTAGCCCGGCTAGCAGCAAGGCACTGGTTAGTAGGTGTTTCATGCCCGCTAATATAGAGCTGAGGGCTACCCCACGCCCAGGCGGCGAGGCCAGTAGCCCCACGAGTTACTGACCGGCCGCCTGAGTGCAGACGAAGCGCTCTTAAAGTACGGGTTGCGAAGCAAGAAAAACCTGCATCGCTGGCGGGGCTAGCTAGTCAGCCCCCGCCAGCGCCCGACCCGGCTACGCTACGGGTCCAACTGCGGCAGCCCTGGTGGCGCTGCAAACGCTCCTTAACCAAGCGGAGGCCACCTATAAAAGAGTGGGTTATGCCCCATAGGGTCTCGTGAGGCAACCCCGGAGGGCGACCAGCACTAGGTAACAGCAATGAATTAGGTACCAGAATTATGGTTCGTGAGCAAAGCGGCCTCTTGGTGAGGCGTGGCCCGGCGACCTCCGAAGGCTGATACGGCCGCTCCCAATCCCAGGCCCAGGGCGGCTAGCAGCGCGGCTTTGGAGAGACCCTCCGCGGCGGCATCGCCGGCCTGGCGGGCTTTCTGCTCGGCCTGCCCTTTCATCTCGGCAAACTTGGCCCGGGCCTGCTTGGCGGTCGAAATCCAGTTGTCCACGATTTGCTCCGATTCGACGCGGCTCTTGCCCGTGCGCTGCATCACTATGTTCACGGCCGCGTCGCGGTCGGCGGCGTTGCCCAGGTTTTCCGCCTTGCTGGTCAGGTTGTCGATAACGTCGTCGAAGCTCTCGCCCGCCGCTTGCGGGTTAGCGGCGGCCTGGCCGGCTTCGTTCTGGGCTTGGTTGCCCGCCGCTTTGGCCTGGCGGGCAATATTTTCGGGCGTTAGCTCGGCTTTGCCCGTCTGGCGCAGCAGCAGGCGGGCCTGGTGCTTGAGGTCGCTCAGGTCAATGCCCTGCGCTTTGAGTTCGCCTTTAATCGCATCGCCAGCGTCCGGAGCAGCGGCCGCAATGCCGGAGCCCACGCCCGAAAGGGCGCGGCCCGCTACGCCCGTCACGCCGCCAATGATGCGGCCTACGGCGGTGGTCAGCAGGTAGAACGTGAGCAAGGTAACTACGGCCCAGGTGAGCAGGCCGTGCAGCAGCCCATCGGTGGGGCGGGGCATGCCAGCCAGCCGGCTGGCCACTGTCGCGCCCAGATACAGCGAGGCCAACATGCTAACCAGCCACCAGATAGCTGCCCCAATGCCGATGCCCGACAGCGGGTTTTGCTCGGTTAAGGGGTCAATCGTGCCCAGGCCGATGCCCATGCCCAGCAGGCTTAGCGCTAGTTGCAGCACAATGGCTAGCAAGGCCCCGGCGAAGACGGCACCCCAGGAAATGCGCTTTATAGCGGCCAAGCCGGTCGTTTCGAGCTGGTGAGGTTCGTGGGAATGCGGGGCGGCAAAGGCTGCCCCCACGTACTTGTGGTCCACGCCGGGCGTATTAGTTGTAGGTGTCATAGAAATACATGATTTAAATAACTAAAAGGGCCGCGACAGCTAACTGCCGCGGCCCGTTAAAAGCAGAGAATCTTAGTTGCCAATTGGCTTAAAAGCTGTTTGAGTTAGCAAAAAGCTATTACACAAGTCGGTTGTCATTGCGAGCGAAGCAATCGCCCCAGAACGGCTCGTTCGGGTTTCGTTCTGGGGCTATTGCTTCACTCGCAATGACAACCGATTTTCACTAACGCAAACAGCTTCTTAGCGGCGGGTTGGGCGGGCTGGGGCGGCGCGGCGGGTAGCCGGTCGCTTAGCTGGCGCTTTCGGGGTAGGCGCCTTCGAGGCCGGAGCTGTGCGGCCCTGCTTGAGCAATTCGGCTACCGTAGGGGCGGGGCCATATTTGGTTTCGGCTGCGTTGGCCTCGCCGGTGAGGTAGGGGTCGAAGTCGACGCGGCGGTTCAGGGCCTGGCCGGCGGCGGTGGCGTTGTCGGCCACGGGCTTTGTTTCGCCGTAGCCGCGGGCTTCGATGCGGTCGGCCGGGATGCCTTTGCTCAGCATGTAGGTGCGGGCCGAGGCGGCGCGCTCATAGCTCAGGCGCAGGTTGTAGTCGTCGGCACCTTTGCTATCGGTGTGGCCAGCAATGCTGAGGCTGTAGTCCGGGTAGTCGTTGAGAATCTGCACCATCTGGTCCAGCTTCGGAAACGACGTAGCCTTTAGCGTGGCCTTGTTGAAGTCGAAGTTGATGTACTTCGTGGCCTCGTTGAGGATTTTTTTAGCCTCAGCCTTAATCTCGGGGCAGCCGCGGTTGCTGGCGGGGCCGGCGCGGTCGGGGCAACGGTCTTCGTTGTCGGGCACACCGTCGCCGTCGCGGTCGAGCGGGCAGCCGTTGGCGTCTACACTTACGCCAGCCGGGGTGTTGGGGCACTTGTCGAGGTAGTCGGCTACTTTGTCGCCGTCGCTATCGAGCGGGCAGCCGCTGGCATCGACGCGCACGCTGGCCGGGGTGTTGGGGCAGCGGTCGTCGGCATCGGCCACGCCGTCGGCATCGGCATCGGGGCAGCCTTGCAGGGCCACGAGGCCCTTCACGTCGGGGCACTTATCCTGGTAGTCGGCCACGCCGTCGCCATCGGTGTCGAGGGGGCAGCCGTTCACGTCTACTTTCACACCGGTGGGGGTGCCGGGGCACTTGTCTTTCTTGTCCGATACGCCATCGCCGTCTTCGTCCTTAGCTTTGCCGAGGTTGGCGCGCAGGCCAGCCGAGAAGTTCAGGTAGCGGTCCTTTTTATCCCAAAAGGTCGAGGCGTTGTTGTCCACGCCATCGAGGCGGCCGTCGTCGGTTTGCAGATAAGCCTGGGTACCTTGTAGATACAGCACGGCGCCCTGCCCCAGGTGGAAGTCGAGGCCCCCGCCCAACTGGCCGGTGAAGGTGCCGAAACGGGTGAAGTCGTTGCCGGAGGTGGCACTGGCGTAGCGGTCAGCCGTTACCCAGGCAAAGCCGGGCTCTACCAGCAGATAGGGGTGCAGGAAAAAGCCGTCGCCAATGGGCGCTTTAATCTTAAAGCCCAGGCCCGCCCCATATAGTTGGGCGTGGAAGCGCTGGCCCATGCCGTTGGAGGTACCATCATCAGCCGGGAAGCGCAGGCGGGTGTAGTCGAGGTCGAGCTTGATATCCAGCACCTTGCCGATATAGCGAGTAACGTCGATACCGCCGCTGTAGGGCATGTTGCGGAAGTCCCAGAAGGCGTTGCCGAGGTCGCCCCGGTACTGGGTGGCGTTGGCGTGCAGGCCAATGGCCGTTTTGCGGTCGGCCGTTTGGGCCTGTAGCTGGGGCGCTGCTGCTAAGCTACCGAGGCCGATGAGCGCTAGGTGAGCGAAAACGTGTTTCATACAAAAGTTGAGATGAGACGTGGGTGGAAGACGGGTAGCAACGGATTAAAATAAGTATAATTTATAAGCATGATTAGTCCGGCTCGTAAGGAGCTGCAATAGCTAAGGCCACAGTAGTACTAGGGAGATACAAGACCAGTAATTGATTTTTGCAGGGCCTGCAACTACCTAAAGTGTTTGCTCCGCTACGCGTGGTTGTTGGCTGTTTACCCAACGCTTGCCTACTTTAACTAGCGGCTCCGATAGGTTGCCTTGGATGGCGTCCTGCCATCTTTTTTGAGGTTTTGCCGACGGGAAGAGTAGCTGTTTTGTACCCGCTTTAACGGCCACCGCCGTGGAGTGATGGCGCTTTATCCTGTTTAATTTACTGATTATCAAATTTTTCAGTATTTACACGGTAGGTCTTCCGTAGTTATTTGCCCACAGGCGTATTCACCGCCAAAATGCTGCGGAGCCCCGCACCGGATACGTTCAAGTAGGTGTTTTCTAGCGGCAGCCTAGCTCGGAAGTATCGTAGTTGGTGGCAAGCGTTTGCTCGGCGTAGCGGAAGAGCAACTCGGCCTGGGCAGGTAGCGCGGCTGGGCGGGCGCGCCGCTTCGGCCACCTGAGGCGGGCTGCGCGGGGCATCTTGCTGGCCTCTATGTGCATGCCTACAATATGTTGCTGCGCTACCACCTGCGGGGTATACTGGCCGACCACCGGGCCATGTTCGCTGCCCCCGACCCGGCCGACTATGACTGGCTGTTAACCACCTGGCTCCCCCAAGTCGTCGCCGAAACCGAGTTTCGGCGCTATGCCGTGGTGCCAGCGCTTGACCCCGCGCACCGCCTGCACACCAGCTTGGTAAGAGACGAAGTGCGCCGTAGCGTCAGCACCGAGTTATTTGCAGAGGTTGCCCCAGCCATTGCGTGGCTTCGAGCGGCCTGGCGAGAGGAAAGGTAGCGGCAGGTTGCGCCCGGTGAAACTACTGACTACCCTACCCAGTGAGGCTGTCTCACCTGAAAAGTACGCAACTGCAGGTACGGTTTATCTGCCTTATAAACCCGTACTAATCCGGGAGCTAGAGCGGTTTCCAAGTTGATGTACACGATTTAGCCGTAGAGAGTGCTATGAAAGCTTATTCACAGGATTTACGGGAGCGCGTGGCCGCTGCGTGCGCCGAACCCGGTGCCAAAATTTGTCAAGTAGCCATCCGCTTTGCCGTGTCGTTGTCCTTCACCAACAAACTCTTACGTCGCCAACGCACCACGGGCAAACTCGCCGCGCTCCCGCTACACCCTGGCCCGGCTCCGCGCCTGGATGCCAGCGGCGACCAGCAACTGCTCGCCTGTCTGCGCGAGCAGCACGACGCGACCCTGGCCGAAACGGCCCAGGCCCTGCTGGCAGCCGGCGGCCCGAAGCTGGGCACCAGCGCCACCTGGCGGGCGTGTGAGCGCCTGGGCTGGAAACGTAAAAAAAAAGCGTCCACGCCGCCGAGCGCGACACCGAGCGGGTGGTAGCCTTGCGCGAAGAATTTGTGGAAGCGCTTGCCAGCGGAGATGTTATGCGCTTTGTGTTTATCGGTGAGACGAGTACCAAGCTGACCTCTTGCCGCCGCTACGGCCGCGCCCCGGACGGGCAACGCCTGCAAGAGGCGGTGCCCCTGCACAACGGGCCGAACGTGACGCTGCTGGCCGCCCTCACCCCCAAGGGCCTCGGGGCGCTGCTCAGCGTCAACGGGGCGGTGAATGGCGACGTGTTTGCTGCTTACCTCGACCAGGTACTCGGGCCTACGCTGCAAGCGGACGATGTAGTGGTGCTCGACAACTTGTCGGTGCATAAAGTGGCAGGCTTGGACAAAATAGCCCACAAATACGGGGCACGGCTGCTGTATTTGCCGCCTTATTCGCCTGACTTCAACCCGATTGAATTGGCGTTCAGCAAGCTCAAAACCTGGTTGCGAACGGCGCAGGCCCGCACCCGCGACCTGCTGGAAGAAGCTATTTGCGCGGCTGCCGAGTGGATAACCGAAGCCGATGCTAAAAACGGGTTTGACCACTGTGGATACCATGTACACTAACTTGGAAACTGCTCTAATTAGCGAGGGAGGCTTGTTTAACAGGAGTATTCACTAAGCGCACAAGCCGCTGCCTTCCTCTGCTCATCACTCCCTCCTTTTTATGCCTACTGTTCAAGCCGCTTCGGCCATTCTTACCTCTTTCACTCCAGTGGATTTAGACGAGGTAGAGGCCACTTCCTTCGTACACGACTTGGTGTAGGGCCCGGAAACGCCCCCTGCCCAGCTCCTGATTTATTGCGGTCATTTGCGCTGCTTACGCCACCTGGGCGTCAGCTACGTGGTTTCACAGCTGCTGGTACTGCACCAAGGTGGCGCCCGCGTATTTCTGTGCAACGTGGACCCTCTGCTGCACCGCTGCTTGCGGCTGCTGCGGCTAGATGCTCTATTTATGTTCCTATAAGTAGCTAGTGGGCTCGCTTAGGATGGCAGCAAAGCCCGGTCTACGGCCTGCCAACGCGTGGTCCGTTCGGCTGAAAGTTCCTGGTTGCCCGTAGGCATTACCCCTTCCTGAAATGTTCTGGGTTGTGTACTTACGTTTAAGAACGATGTCCTCGGGCAGTTTGGCCTGCTGCCTGAAGTGGGGGGGGGCCACCTGGGGTGGTATAGCTAGACAGGAGAGAATTAGGCACTAATTTCCCCTTCTCATGGAAAAAGCCTCTTCCTCCAAACGGCCGCGCTATGACGCTGCC
>JBPBPU010000015.1:0-73047 GCA_050954465.1 Janthinobacterium lividum | reverse complement strand
CAATCGGCGTGCACCAGGCCCTGGCCCAACAGGTGCTCCACGAGTGCCGCTGCCAAGGCGGGCTTGCTACGGTAGGCCCGCGCCGCCAGCGGTACCCGCGCCTGGGCGCAACGGGCGGCATCGCTGCTCCAGGCCTCGGGCAGGTAGAGTTGCCCGCCCACCAGCCCCGCCGAGGTGCCCCGACTCAGCACGGCGAACACGCCCACCTGCCCGTTGCTACTCTTGCCCACCTGCCCGATGTACTGCCGGCCCACGCCCACACTTTTAGTGCCCGCCTTCTCCCAGCCGCACTCGTCCAGCAGCAGGCCCTGCTCCCCCGCCACCTCGGCCAGCGTGGCCTGCACTCGACGTGCCACCTCGTCCATCACCGCCTGCCCATCCCAAGTGGACTCGCTGATAAAGTGATGCAGCGCGTCGTAGCTCGAATCGGGCAGGCGCTCGTTCATGCGTTCCACGTTGCTGCGGCAGGCGTGAAACAATCCCTTGATATACTGCTGACAATGCGCCAGTTGCCCGTGCAGGCGCGGGCGAAAACAGGTAGCGTAACTGGCCACGTAGGCCTCCACTTTTTTTCAGTAATCGGCAACTCCATCCCTAAATTTACACGCTACTATCCCAACTCACAACCTGCCAAAGTAGAGCTAAGTAGGCGCGCATAATTAAGCGTACAAACGGCGCGACCGTTACGCCTCACCCCCCAGCCCCCTCTCCGAAAAGGAGAGGGGGAGCCAGCCGTTGGTAGCATGACCGGTGCCCCCTCTCCTTTTCGGAGAGGGGGTCAGGGGGTGAGGCGCAACGCCAGGGCAATACGCTTACTTATGCACGACTGCTTAACATGCCAACAACCCCTCCCCGCCCCTGGCTCCGCGCCGCCGCTTACCTGGCGTTTCTGGGGCCGTTTTTCTTTCTCTCCTACGGCCTCGCCAATTGGTGGACGGGGCGGCTGGCGCACATAGGGTCGGTGGTGTTTGGGTGGGAGCGGCACATCCCGTTCTGGCCCTGGACTATTGTGCCGTATATGTCGCTGGATGCGTTTTACGCGGCCTCGCTATTCCTCTGTGTCACGCGAGCCGAGCTGGATACTCACGCCCGGCGGCTGCTGGTGGCTAGTATAATTTCCGTTGCCGGGTTTCTGCTGTTTCCGTTGCAGTTCAGCTTTGTGCGGCCGGCCACGAGTGGCTTCTACGGGACGCTGTTTGCGGCGCTGGCGGGGTTCGACAAGCCTTTCAACCAAGCTCCTTCGCTACATATCAGCCTGGTATTATTGGTGTGGCTGGTGTGGCAGCGGCACCTGCGCGGGGTGGTGCGGTGGCTGGTGCATGGCTGGTTTTTCCTCATTGCGCTGTCGGTGTTTACCACTTACCAGCACCATTTTATTGATGGCGTAGCGGGCGCGGCAGTGGGCGTGCTGTGCGTGTACCTGCTGCCGGCTGCCCCGGCCGGCTGGCCGCCCGTGCCCGCCCCGGCCGACCAGCCCTGGCGGCGCAAGCTGGCCCTGGGCTATGGCCTGGGGGCCGCGCTGGGCCTGGGGCTGGCCGTGGCGCTGGGCGGCTGGGGCTGGCTGCTGCTATGGCCCGCCGCCGCGCTGCTGGCCGTGGCCCTGGCCTACGGGCACTTCGGGGCCGCAGTTTTCCAGAAGCACGACGGCCAACTCAGTTGGGCCGCCCGCTTGGTGCTGCTTCCCTACCGTGCTGGGGCCTGGCTGTCGTCGCGCTGGTTTACGCGCCGGGGCGTGCCGAGCGTGGAGGTGGTGCCGGGCATCTGGCTGGGCCGTGCGCCGGGCCGGGCCGACTGGCAGCACCTGCCTGCCGGGGCCGTGCTCGACCTCACCGCCGAGTTTGGCCTTTCGGCCGACGCCCACGCCCGGCCCCACCGCAGCGTGCCGCTGCTCGACCTGGTAGTGCCCTCACCCGCCGAGCTGGCGCAGGCCGTAGCGGCGCTCGATGAGCTGGCCGCGCACCCGCCCGTGCTGGTGCATTGTGCCCTGGGCTATTCGCGCAGTGCGCTGGTAGTAGCCGCGTGGCTCTTGCACACCGGCCGGGCCGCTACGGCCGAGGAAGCAGTAGCACTGGTGCGCCAGGCCCGGCCACAGGTGGTGCTGGGGGCGGGGCACCAAGCGGCGCTGGCGGCGTATGTTGCCAGCCATTTACCTTTCCGCCATGAACCCCTCCCCTTCCCCCATTCTGCGCGTAACCCTAGGTTTTCTCAAAGCCGGCCGGGTGTTGGATAACTGCTCGTCGGTACTGCTGCTGGGCACGCTGGTACTGGCTGTAGTCGGCAGTCCGGCCCGGCTGGTGCTGCTGGGGGCGCTGGGGCTGGCGGCAGCCGAAAAATATTTTGCCTGGCGGGTAGCGCTGGATGTAGTGTTTTATGACTGGCTGGAAACGCAGCCGGAGGAGGTACCGGAGTTTGATGCGGCAATAGGCACTTTTCTGGGCAGCAAGTCAGCTTTTCCGCCGCGCTCCTGGGACAGCCGCTGGCGCGGGTCGCGGCGGCTGGTGCTGTCCCAGGCCGTGGCGCTGGTGCTGCAAGCGGTGGTTGTTGGGGCGCTAGTGCTGAAGTAGCGCTCAGCTTTAGCTTGGCGCATCGCCGCCACGCGGCGACGCTCGCGGCTGCGCTTTCAGAACAAGCAGCGCGGTTCCGGATTCGCCGCGTGGCGGCGATGCGCCAAGCTAAAGTTGAGCGCTACTTCTTGCCCGCACCCATTTCCAGGCGGCGCAGCTTGTCGGCGCGCCAGGCGGTGAGGCCGACCACACCCAGCGTCATGAGCCCGCCGAAGACTACGCTGCGCACCAAACCCAGGAGCTTGGCCGCCGTGCCGCTCTCGAAGCTGCCGATTTCGTTGCTTGAGCCGATGAAAATGTTATTCACTGCCGATACCCGGCCCTTCATGTAGTCGGGGGTATAGGTCTGCACCAGCGTCGAGCGCACTATCACCGAAACGGAATCGAACACGCCGGTCAGGAACAGCAGAAACAGCGAGAGGTAGAGGTTGCGCGAGAGCCCGAAGCAGATGGTAGCCAGCCCGAAGCCTGCCACCGCCCACAGCAGCTTGCGGCCCGCCCCGGTGCGTAGCGGCGAAAACGTGAGAAACACCGCCATAGCCACCGAGCCCACGGCCGGAGCCGCCCGCAACATCCCGAAGGCCACGCCGCCCGCGTGCAGCACGTCGGCGGCAAAGAAAGGCAGCAGCGACACCGCCCCACCAAACAGCACCGCAAACATATCCAGCGACAGGGCGGCCAGCACCAGCTGGTTGCTGAAAATAAATTTCACCCCGCTCAGCACGCTCTCAACCAGCGGCAAGCGCTCGCCCTCGATGGGCGGCAGTTCGCGGCTGCCAATGCTGATAAACATGAACAGCGCCAACCCTTCGAGCACCACATCGACGCCGTAGCCCACGCTCAGGCCCAGCGGCACCAGCAGCCCGCCCACGGCCGGCCCCACCACGGCCCCAAACTGCCAGGTGCTGGAGTTCCAGGTGACGGCATTGGCGAGCAGGCCGCGCTCGGGCAGCAGCTGCGGCATAAAGGAAAACACTGCTGGCCCCAAAAAGCCCCGCGCAATGCCACTCACGAAAACAACCAGGTACAGCGGCCACACCACCACGGCCGTGCCCCCGAAGGCCGCCACCCGCAGCGTGCCCCGCGCCAGCACCCCGGCCTGGGCCGGGTGCGCCAGCCAGAAAAACGTGAGGGCGCACAATAACAACACCAGCACCATGGGCACGATAATGCGCTTGCGGCGCACTGAATCGGCCACGTGCCCGGCGTAAAGTGACACCGTGATGCTGGGAATGGCCTCGGCCAGGCCAATGAGGCCGGCGGCCAGGGGGTCGTGGGTGAGCTGGTATATCTGCCAGCCCACTACTACGCCCTGAATCTGGGTGGCAATAGTGAAGAGCAGGCGCGCCAGGATGAGGCTGCGAAAATCGCCCACCCGCAGGGCAGCGTAAGGGTCGTGGGGGGCAGCAGGAGGCGCGGAGGGTGTCATGGGCAGCAAGCGGGCAAGCACGGGGAGTACCAGCCAAAGGTAGGCCCCTGGGTAAAGCCGGGCCGGCTTGCTTTACGTAAGTCCTCTGCTGCCGCCCTATCTTTTCGCTATGAACAACCACGGCCTGGACCTGCTGCACCGCCCCGACCTACCGGCCGTCATCGCCCGCTGGCACCGCGAAGTGACGCCCGCTGAGCTGCGCCTGGGCTACGAAGCGGTGCTCGCCGCCGCCGACGAGGCCGCCTGCGCCCGCTGGCTACTCGACCTGCGCCGCCGCCAGGACCTCACCGAGCCCGCCCTCACTGCCTGGTTCAGCCACGAGTTCGTGCCCTCCCTGCGGGGCCGCTACCCCGAGTCCGTGCGCATAGCCTTCCTCATTTCGCCCCTGCGCACCAGCCAGGCCGTAACTACCGTTGCCTCCGATACCGCCTGCGAGTTCGCCAGCTTCACCGACGAGGCCGCCGCCCACGCCTGGCTAGGTAGAATGGATAACGGATACTAAAAGAACGTCATGCTGAGCTTGCCGAAGCATCTCGCTCGCCTGGTAACTCAATCGCTGAACCATAAAGGCACTACCGATTGAATTAGTTGGCGAGCGAGATGCTTCGCTTTGCTCAGCATGACGTTCTTTTAGTATCCGTTACCCATTCATTACTGACACTGTTCCCGCGTCAGGGCCTCGTTGAGGCAGATGGCGGCTTTGCTGCCAGCGGCGGCGGCCAGCAGGGCCTGCTGCTGGCCGGGGGTGGTGTCGCCGGCCGCGTAGAGGCCCGGCACGGTGGTTTGCGAGTCTTTATCGACCCATACGCCGCCCTTGCTCGTGAGCTGGGCCCCTAGCTGGGTGGCCAGGTTGCTGCGCTGCTGCTGTGGCGCGTGCAGGAACAGCGCAGTAGCCTCCAGGTACGTGCCATCGGTGAACTCGACGCAGCGGAGCGGGCCGCCGGCCTCGCCCACCAGGCGGGCCACGGGCTCTTCGCGCACCTTAATATGGTGGCGGTGCAGGCGCTCGCGGGCGTGGTCGGCGAGGTGGCCGGGGCCGTCGGTTACCACCGTCAGGTTGCGGCTCCAGTTGGTGAGCAGCAGGGCCAGGCCCACCACGGCCCGGCCCCGGCCATACACGGCCAGTGGCTGGTCGCGCACTTCGTAGCCGTGGCAGTAGGGGCAGTGCAGCACCCCCGTGCCCCACAACTCGCGGAAGCCCGGCAACGACGGCAGCACGTCCTCGACGCCCGTAGCCAGCAGCACCCGGGTAGCCTGGGCGCGAAAAGGCTGCTGGGTTTCGGTAAACTGCCCGCTTAGCGCAAAGCCTTCTTTGCGTGGGCTGATGCTTTCTATTTGAACGCCGGCTAGCTCCACGGTTGGGTACGGGGCCAGCTGCTCGCGGCCAATAGCCAGCAGCTGGCTGGGCCGAATGCCGTCGTGGGTAAAAAAGTCGTGTACAGCGGGCGAAGGCGCGTTGCGGGGTGGGCCCCCATCGGCCACCAGCACCCGGCGGCGGCAGCGCCCCAGCATTAGGGCCGCGCTCAGGCCAGCGCTGCCCGCGCCTACTACAAGTACATCGTATTTCATAACCGTTATTCGTTGTTTGTTTTTCGTTGCTTGTTGCGAACTAACGGAAAATGAGCAACGAAAACCGAATAATAAGCAACGAATAATGGTTATGTACGAGCTTTTCGCTGAAAATCAACCTTTTCGCGCCAATGGCCGCCTCTGGATAGAAGGCCCTTCTGACCGTTTCCTGGGCATCGGGCGGCTCGAATTGCTGGAGCGCATCCAGGCTACTGGCTCTATTTCGGCGGCAGCCAAGCAAATGGGTATGTCGTACAAAAAAGCCTGGGACCTAGTGAGTTCGATGAATGCCCAGGCCCGGCAGCCCCTGGTGGGCACCCAGGCCGGTGGGGCGCACGGCGGCGGAGCGGCCCTCACGCCCGCTGGCTTGCAGGCCGTAACGGAGTTTCGAGCCATGCAGGAGCGGTTCGCGCAGTTTCTGGCCGACGAAACGGCCCGGCTCTACCAGTAGCTTGCCCCACAGCCCTGATGGCAGTACCTGAAAATAGACAAACAATCTGCCATGCTGGCCGTTCTATTCGCCCAAACATAACGTTGGTGCTTTCTGTGAAAAACCTACTTTCTTCTCCCGCTCGCTGGTTCTGGCTGGCACTACTGGCCGGTGGCACCTTGCCCGCCGCCTATGCCCAAACCACCCCGCCCGCTACCATCCGGCTGGAAGGCCTGGTAACCACGCCCCGCACTCTCACCGCCGCCGAGCTGGCCGCCCTCCCCCACCGCGAGCAAGCCACTACCGACAAAGACGGCAAAAAGCACATTTACCGGGGCGTAGCTCTCGCCGACGTGCTGCACCTGGCCGGGGCCCCCGAAGGCAAAGACATCCACGGCCCGGTACTGGCCGAGGCTTTGGTAGCCACCGCCGCCGATGGCTACCAGGCCGTATTTGCCCTGCCCGAAATCGACGCCAGCTTCTCGCCCCAAACCATTCTGCTGGCCGACCAGCGCGACGGCCAGCCCCTGCCCGCCCACGACGGCCCCTACCAGCTGATAGTGCCTTTGGAGAAAAAACCCGCCCGCTGGGTGCGCCAGCTCACGGGGCTGAAAGTGGTGAAGGTGCAGTAGGGTGTAACTGCTGTTAGTTTGAGGTGTTAGGGGTTCGGTGTTGAAAGAAATAACACCGACCACCAAAATTGCTTCGTGTAACAGTGACTTCTAAGGCCACTGTGAAATCCATTCGTTTTTACGCTTCATGCTTTCTCCCGCCGAGCGCCAGCGCTACCGCCGCCACCTGCAGCTAGCCGAAATCGGCGAGGCCGGGCAGCTACGCCTGCGCCAGGCGCGGGTGCTGGTGGTGGGCGCGGGCGGCCTGGGCTGCCCCGTGCTGCAATACCTGGTCGCCGCCGGCGTAGGCACCCTGGGCCTGGCCGATGCCGACCGCGTGGAGCTTACTAACCTGCCCCGCCAGATTCTCTACGGCCTGGCCGACGTGGGCCAGCTTAAAGTAGAAGCCGCTGCCCGCGCCCTGGCGCGCCTCAACGAGCTGGTAGTGTGCGAGCTGCATCCGGTGCGGGTGACGTCGGCCAACGTGCGCGAGTTGGTAGCGCAGTACGACGTGGTGGTGGATGGCTCCGACAATTTCCCCACGCGCTATTTGCTGAATGATGCCTGCGTAAGCCTGGGCCGGCCGCTGGTGTCGGGGGCCATTTACAAGTTCGAGGGCCAGTTGTCAGTGTTCAACTACCAGGGCGGCCCCACCTACCGCTGCCTGTTCCCGGAGCCGCCCAGCGCCGCCGAAGCCCCCGACTGCAACACCACGGGCGTGCTCAACGTGCTGCCCGGCCTCATCGGCACGGTGCAGGCCACCGAAACGCTGAAGGTGCTGCTGGGCCTGGGCGACGTGCTCAGCGGCCGCCTCTGGCTACTCGATACGCTCAGCTTCCAGAGCCGCCTGCTCCGCTTCCGGCGCGACCCGGTGCGTAGCGCCATCAACCTCGACACTGCCAACCCGGCCGACTACGCAGATACCAGCTGCGCGCCGGAACCAGCTACCACCATTACGGCCAATGACCTACAGGCCCGGCTGACTAGCGCCGAGCCGCCGCTGCTGCTCGATGTGCGCGGCCCGCTGGAGTACCAGCGCCGCCACCTGCCGGAGGCCGTGCTGCTGCCGCTGCCCCAGTTGGCCGCCCGCGTGGCCGAAGTACCCCGCACCCGCCCGGTAGTGGTGTACTGCCAGAGCGGTGTGCGCAGCGCCCAGGCCATAGCGCTGCTACAGGAGCTAGGCTACGCCAACGTGCTGACGTTGAGCGGCGGGCTGGAGGAATACCCTGGCTAAGAGTCTGGCCGGGACGTTTTTGAGGCTACCCGCAACTCAACTGACTGATGTCTTTCCTGACAGAAATAACTTACGTTACGCGGTGGGGGAAGTAGCGCTCAGCTTTAGCTTGCCGCATCGCAGCCCTGCGGCGATGCTCGCGCTGGCAATCGTTGCACCAACTGGCGCGGTGCCGGGTTCGCCGCTACGCGGCGATGCGCCAAGCTAAAGCTGAGCGCTACTTCCCCCACCGCGTAACGTCAAAGAAACAAGCCTGCTAAGTACACCTCATCCATGTTCTTTATTTCTTTAAAACACCTGGCACTCCCTTGGGCCTTGCTACTGAGTTTGCTGCAGCTGGCCATGCCGCAAGCAGGCGTGGCGCAGGGTACTCAGCCGCCCAAAATTGAGGTGATGGTAGTCGGCTCAGACCACCTCAGCCAGCTATATAATAAGCAGCCGCAGTCGGACGTCTTCAGCCCGAAAAAGCAGGCCGAGCTAGCGCAGGTACGCACCCAACTCGCCCGGTTTCGCCCCGACTTCATTCTGGTAGAGGCTGAGTTGAAAGAGCAGCCCCGGCTAGATAGTCTTTACACCCGCTATCAGCAAGGTCAGCTCGACCTGAGCCTCCTGCCAACGGGCCGTAGCGAGCGCTACCAAATAGGGTTCGCTCTCGCCCGAGAGCTGCATTTGCCCAGCCCTCAGGGCATCGATTACTACGCTGCTACGTCGCAATCGCTGCTGAGCACCGGCACCAACCTGGCCGCCTACACCAACGACCTGAAGCTGCTACAGGCTACTGCTCGCCCCTTGCGCACGCTGGTGCAGCACGATAGCCTTTCGCTCTACGACTACCTGGCTCTGGCCAACCAGCCGGCCATGATTGCACTGCTCCACCGCACCCTGTTCAATACGCCGGCGCAGGTGATGAATGGCACTTTCACCGCTGGTGGCACCAACACGGTTGACTTAGGCCAGGTAGATACGGAGTATATCGGCGCTCATTTTATCACCTTGTTCTACAACCGCAACCTTAAGATTTATTCCAACCTCTTGCGGGCGCAGCAGCGCAGCCAGGCTAAGCGGGTGCTGGTGCTCTACGGCCTGGCCCATGTGGGGGTGCTGGAGGAGTTGCTCGCCGCCAACCCAGCCTATCGGGTAGTGCCTGCCGCCACGTACCTGAAAACCAAACAAGCCAAGCGTTTGCACCTCCAGGACTAACGTGCGGCAGGGCGAGCCAAGCCAGGAAATACGCTACTGCGCCACGTAACGAGGCTAATGCGCTAATGAAGCTACTGCTAGCCGACTTACCTCTCAAGCACTTGCTGCGTCTTTTTGCGGCCGATGCCCCCCTACACATCCAGGAGATGGCCGACACCTGGCACCCCAGCAGCGGCTTCGTAGACGAGGCACTGGTAAGCGGCGTGGCGCGGGTGGAGCAGCTGCTGGCGCACGCCCATGACTTTGCGGGCCTGGTGTACTTAGAGGCCACGGTAGGCAGGGTAACGTTGCACTACAGGCAGGGGCAATATCAGTTGGAGGGCAGCTCTCAGGCTATTGAAAAGATAATGAGCCGCATCCAGGCGCTAAATGCGGAAGGCAAACTAAACTTTGTCGTTCTACACCAGGGCTGAGTTACTTGGCGAATTGATGCCCCCTGGCTCGTACCAATTCGCCAAACGTAGCGCAACCTTTTGCCGCTCGCCAAGCTTGTAACAGCCTCAGCCCCGTCCGCCGTATATTTGGTTACATGCCACTACTACCCTCTACCGTATTGCACGACGCCCACGGCCGGCCGCTGGAATACCTGCGCCTAGCCGTGACGGACCGCTGCAACCTGCGCTGCTTCTACTGCATGCCCGAGGAAGGCATCAAGTACCTGCCCAAGCACGAGTTGCTGAGCTACGAAGAAATGCTGCGGCTGGTGGGAATAATGACTGGCCTGGGCGTGCGCAAAGTGCGCCTGACCGGCGGTGAACCCTTCGTGCGCCGCGACCTGGTGCCCTTTATGGAGCGCCTGGCCGCCCTGCCCGGCCTGCACGACCTCAGCCTGACAACCAACGGCGTGCTCACCGCGCCGCATGTGCCTACTCTGGCCCGCCTGGGTGTACGCGCTGTAAACCTGAGCCTTGACACGCTAGACCGGCAGCGCTTCTTCGACATCACCCGGCGCGACGAGCTGCCGCAGGTAATGCGCACGTTTCACGCCCTGCTGGACGCTGGCATTCAGCTGAAAATAAACGCCGTTGTCATGGACGGCCGCAACATCCAGGACCTGGTGCCGCTGGCCGAGCTAACCCGCGAGCTGCCTGTAGAAGTGCGCTTTATCGAGGAAATGCCTTTCAACGGCGGCAGCCACGTAGCCACGCCCGAGTCGCTGCCCTGGAACCACCGCCGCATCCGGCAGCACTTGGAGGCGCACCTGGGGCCGCTGCTGCCTGCCTACACTGCCACCGGCGCCACCGCCGACGAGTACACCCTGGCCGGGCACCGGGGCCGGGTGGGCATCATTGCGGCGTATTCGCGCACCTTTTGTGGCACCTGCAACCGCCTGCGCCTCACTGCGGAAGGCGGCATCAAAACCTGCCTCTACGACCAGGGCGTGCTCGACTTGCGCGCTCTGCTGCGCAATGGTGCTACCGACCAGGACATCGCCGGTGCGCTTACTCAGGCTTTCTACCTCCGCGCTGCCAATGGCTTCGAGGCTGAGCGCCAGCGCCCTGTACACCAATTGAACTTTGAGAGCATGGCTACTATTGGGGGGTGATTTTCAATTATCAATCAACAATTATCAATTATCATTCGTTGGGATGGTGCTACTGGCGCAATTGGCCGGATGGGTTGGTGAACAACTGATAATTGATGACTGAAAAAATGAACCTAACCGTCGCCCTTTTCGGCATTGCCCGCGAGATAACCGGGCAGTCGTCGCTCACGCTCACGGCCCCGGCCGGGCAGTCGGTAGCCGGGCTGCTGGCCGAGTTGCGGCAGCAATACCCAGCGCTGGCGAACCTGCGCAGCTTGGCCGTGGCCGTGAATAATGACTACGCCGACGACGATACGGCGCTGCATGAGCGCGATGAAATTGCGCTGATTCCGCCCGTGAGCGGCGGGTAACCTGGCACAGACCCGCGCCAGAGATTACCCTTTTTTTATTCTTTGCGTATGGGTACTCGCAACGGAGCGGCTGGCCGCTACCTTTGCCCGTACCAACCAGGTACTCCCCCGCAGTAGGTGGGGCAGTTTGTTAAGTTTTATACCGAAGCGGCGAGAGAATAGGCTCCCTGACCCGCTGGCAACCTTCACCCTCTGAAAGGTGCCAACTCCTACCCTACGGCTACTTGCCTGGGGAGCTATAAACCGAGTACCATGGCCACTTTTCCCGCTTCCTTTTTCTGGCTGTGCCCTTCCACTCCTGCAGTGGGGCTGGCCGGGGCCTTATCGGGCGTGCTGCCCACCAAGGCCAGCTACCTGATGCTTAGCGGGCGAATGCGTGGCTGCCTGAGCTGTTGTTGCCAGGGCTAATTCCTGGTCTGGCGTCTTCTTTTTTTTGTGGGTCCTGGCATAGCCAGCTTGCCACCAGCCAATAGGCAGGTGGGCGTCAACGGGGCTTTCGCGGTCCTATGCTAAAGTCAAACTATTGATTTACACGCATTTGCGCCGAAACACGCTTTCCTGTAAAGGCCCGGTGCCCCCAGCGGCGTGGCCGGAGCTTCAACCGGGTTTTTCCTTCCCAAGTCACTTTTTACCAGGGTTTTTATGTCTGCCTCCTTTCCCGCTGGCTCCTCCGCCTTCCAGCAAGACCTCGCCGCCACGGCCCGGCACCTGGCTACCGTGCTTCCCGCCGAAGCCGCGCACGTCATTGATGCCGGCATTGGCTCGGTAGAGGCGGCTGGCGTTGCCCGGCAGGCGCTGCAAGCCGGGCAGGTAGCCCCTCATTTTTCGCTGCCCGGTGCCGATGGGCAGCCCGTGGCCCTCGCCGACCTGCTCCAAAAAGGGCCGGTAGTGCTCTTTTTTTACCGGGGCAACTGGTGCCCCTACTGCAACGTGCAGCTCCGTGCCTACCAGCAGGCCCTGCCCGAGCTGGCCCTGCGCGGGGCCACGCTGGTAGCCGTGTCGCCCCAAACGCCCGACTTTACCGGCCTCACTGTCAGCGAGAAAGCCCTCACCTTTCCGGTGCTGAGCGATGTGGGCAACCTCGTGGCCCGGCAGTACGGCCTGGCCTACGCGGTAGGCTCCGACGTGGCTGGCACGCTCCGCAGCCTGGGCATCGACCTGGCAGCCTTCAATGGTACTGCCGCCGACGAGCTGCCGCTCACCGCCACCTTCCTCATCGGCACCGATGGCCGCGTAGCCCACACCTGGGCAGAAGCCAGCTTCAAGCACCGCGCCGACCCAGCCGACATCCTCCGGGCCCTGGACCAGCTACCCGTGCCGCAGGTAGCTAGCTTGTAGCAACCGTTTTTTTCAATCTTCTCACTTTCAACCTCATGGCTTCTCAAAACCTGCATTTCGAAACGCTGCAGCTGCACGCCGGGCAGCAGCCCGACCCTACCACTGGCTCGCGGGCAGTGCCCATCTACCAGACTACCAGTTACGTGTTCAAGAACGCGCAGCACGGCGCTAATTTATTTGCCCTCAAAGAGTTTGGCAACATCTACACCCGCCTGATGAACCCCACTACCGACGTGTTTGAGCAGCGCCTGGCGGCGCTCGAAGGCGGTGTAGCGGCGCTGGCTGTGGGCTCGGGGCAGGCGGCGCAGTTCATTGCCCTCAACAACATCCTGCAAGCTGGCGACAACCTCGTTGCCAGCTCCTACCTCTACGGGGGCACCTACAACCAGTTCAAGGTGGCCTTCAAACGCTTAGGCATTGAGGCGCGCTTTGCCGACGGCGACGACGCCGACAGCATCGAAAGTCTGATTGACGACCGCACCCGCGCTATTTACCTTGAAACTATTGGTAACCCCAGCTTCAGCGTGCCCGACTTTGAGCGCGTGGCGGCCGTGGCCCGCAAGCACGATATTCCGCTGGTGGTGGATAACACTTTCGGGGCGGGCGGCTTCCTGTTTCGGCCCCTTGAGCACGGGGCGCACATTGTGGTAGAGTCGGCCACGAAGTGGATTGGCGGGCACGGCACCAGCATCGGCGGCGTGATTGTGGATGGCGGCACCTACGACTTCGGCAACGGCAAGTATCCGCAGTTTAGCGAGCCGAGTGAGGGCTACCATGGGCTGGTGTTCAGCGACGTATTCGGCAAAAGCGGGCCGTTTGGCAACATCGCCTTCATCATCCGGGCGCGGGTGGAGGGGCTGCGCGACTTCGGCCCGGCCATCAGCCCGTTCAACTCCTTTTTGCTCTTGCAAGGGCTCGAAACGCTGAGCTTGCGCGTGGAGCGCACCGTGGAAAACGCCCTCAAAATAGCCCAGTGGCTAGAGCAGCACCCGGCCGTGGCCCACGTCAACTACCCCGGTCTGCCCAGCAGCCCGCACCACGCCCGCGCCAGCAAGTACCTCAAGCGCGGCTTTGGCGGCGTGCTCTCGTTCACGCTGCACGGCACCAAAGACACGGCCACGGCCCTTATCGACAACCTGAAAATTATCAGCCACCTAGCTAACGTGGGCGATGCCAAGACGCTCATTATTCAGCCCTCGGCTACCACGCACCAGCAGCTCAGCGAGCAGGAGCAGCAGGCCTCCGGTGTCACGCCCACACTGCTGCGCCTCTCGGTAGGCATCGAGCATTTCGAGGACATCCGCGCCGATTTGGAGCAGGCCATTGCGGCAGCCGGCGCCTCCACGAGTGGGGATGAAGAAATTCCTGAGCCGGCAGCCGAGCATGTGCAGCCGCTGGAAGTGTAAGTTTTTAGCCCGCCGAGGGCACAGCGGGTTTAGCAGAAGTTGTAGAACGTTCTGCGGCTTCTGCTAAACCCGCTGCGCCCTTTGCAGGCAATTCTCACCCCTTATGCAAAATCAGCTTTTCTTCCTCCCTGACCCTTTCCCGCTGGAAAATGGTGCGGCGCTGACAGGTGCCCAGGTAGCCTACCGCACCTGGGGCCACCTCAATGCGGCCCGCGACAATGCGGTGTGGGTATGCCACGCCCTTACCGCCAACGCCGACGTGCTGGACTGGTGGGCGGGGCTGTTCGGGCCAGGCTGCCTCTATGACCCGGCCGACTGGTTTATCGTGTGCGCCAACGTGTTGGGCTCGTGCTACGGCAGCACCAGCCCGCTCGATGTTAACCCGGCTACTGGAGAAGCTCGTTTTCAGGATTTCCCGCTGCTTACCATTCGCGACCTGGCAGCCGCCCATGAGGCGCTTCGGCAGGCGCTCGGCTTACACAAAATTCATACGCTTATTGGCGGCTCACTGGGCGGGCAGCAGGCACTGGAATGGGCTGTTGCACAGCCTGAAGCCTTTGATAATCTAGTGGTTATTGCCACCAATGCCCGGCATTCGGCCTGGGGCATTGCGTTTAACGAAGCCCAGCGGCTAGCCATCGAAGCCGACCCCACCTACCTAGCCCACACGCTGGGCGGCGGCAGCGCGGGCCTGCGGGCCGCGCGGGCCGTGGCCCTGCTCAGCTACCGGGGCTACGCTGCCTACCAGGCCACCCAAACCGACCCCGCCGACGACCCGCGCCTGGGCGACTACCGCGCCGCCAGCTACCAGCGCTACCAGGGCGACAAGCTCGTGGCCCGCTTCGATGCCTACAGCTACGTGGCCATGACCCGCACCATGGACACGCATCACCTGGGCCGGGGCCAGGGCAGCGTAGTAGCCGCCCTAGCCCAAATTCGCGCCCGCACCCTGGTACTAGGCATCACCTCCGACGTGCTGTTTCCGCTGGTGGAGCAGCGCGAGTTGGCCGCGGGCATTGCCGGGGCCATGTACGGCGAGTTGGATTCGGGCTACGGGCACGACGGCTTTTTGCTCGAAACCGCGCAGATAACGCAGCAATTAGCGCAATTTTACGCGGCTGGCTTCGTCCAGGTGGCCGATGCCAGAACGATGTAGGGTGCGGGGCTTATTCCAATACTACCCGCACCGGCACTTGTCCCTCAAACCTCAGTAAATATAGCCCCGGTGCCAAGCCATTACGTGGTACTGCTACCGTTTGCGCCTGGGGCGTGATGCGGCGCACGGCGCGGCCGGTAACGTCCAGCAGCTCAGCTTCTCCGAGTTGTGCCCAAGTGCTGGGCAGCAGTAGCTGGAAGTCGCCGGATGCCGGATTGGGGTAGGCTTGAATGATGGCCGCCGAGACACTTGCGCGACTGGCCAGGGTAATGCCTGCCAGCTTGAGCTGGGGCCGCAGGAAGTCGCGCACCGTCCAGAAAGTTGTGTCGGCGTACATAGAGTTGGTTTCGAAGGGTACGTGCCCGGCTTTGCTAAAGCGGCGCAGCACGTTGCGCACCCCCACGGAGGTGGCGTAGGGGTTCAGCCGGCCGCTGCCAAACACGTATTTGGGCGGCAGAAACGAGCCCACTTTGCCCTGGAAGTAGGGCACGGTAGTATCACTGGTGCCATGTACGCTGCATAGGGCTGCGTTGCCGGCCTCAATAACGCTGGGCCGCTCGGTGGCCCCGCTCAGGTTGACCACCGCCACCACGGCGCTGCTGTAGCCGGGGTTGCCGCTGCTGCCCTCGATGCCGCCCAGCGCGGCCAAGTTCACGTAGGCGGGTACTTCGCTGATTTTGTCGAGGTAGCCGGTTTCGAGCGCCGCAAAGGCCCCGGCCGACGAGCCAGCCACGATGATGTAGCTGCTGAATACCCGGTAGGTTTTGGTGGTAGCGGCATCCTGGCGGAAGAAGCGCACGGCGGCTTTCATGTCGTGCCCGCCCCGGATGGCGGCCAGGGCTATCTGCGGGGTGTCGGCGGGCATGGCCAGGCCGGTAAGGGTGAAGCCCAGCCGGTACTCGATGCTGGCCGTGACGTAGCCCAGCTTCGCCAGGCGCGTGCAGAAGGCCACTGGGTAACCATCGGTTTTGGTGCCCCCGATGAAGCCGCCACCGTGGGCAAAAATGATGAGCGGCCGCCGCTTCACCGTGTCGCCGGTGGGCTGGTATACATCCATAAGCAGTTGCTGGGTGGTGCCGTCGTACTTGGTAGCCGAGCCGTAAGGCACGTTGCTGGTGACCGTGACGCCCGAGAAAATGGGCTGGTAGTAGCGCCCTCTGGTGGTATCGGGCGTGGCTTGGGCAGCGGCTAGACGCGGGGCCGCCAGCAGGAGCAGCAGGGCATAGAGGAGAAGTTTTTTCATAGCTTGGGGAGGTGGCTTCGCTGGGAAGTTGATGGCAGGAAGTCGTTGTGCTCTACGTTATTTCGGCTAGCCCGGCCAACCCGTTTTCTTTGCAGCCCCATTCGCCGCCCCATGCTTTCCATTGCTCCTCCCTTCCTTGCCCCCGGCCAGCGCGTGGCGCTGGTAGCCACCGCCCGCAAAATCAGCGCCGACGAGGTAGCCGCTGCCGTGCAAACCCTCACCGCCTGGGGCCTGACCGTGGTGCTGGGCGAGAGCATCGGCGCGGCCAGCCACCAGTTTGCCGGCTCCGATGAGCTACGCCGCCGCGACTTGCAACACCAGCTCGACGACCCCACCATTCGGGCCATTTTCTGCGCCCGTGGGGGCTACGGCACCGCCCGCCTGGTCGATGAGCTGGATTTTTCGGGCTTCATAGCCAGCCCCAAGTGGGTAGTCGGCTTCTCCGATATCACGGTGCTCCACTGCCACTTGCTGCAACTGGGCTACCAGAGCCTGCACGGGGCCATGCCGGTGCTGTTTGGCCAAGCCGGCGGCGAGGTGGCGCTAGCTAGCTTGCAAGCGGCTTTATTTGGAGAATCAATTTCTTACGAAGCCCCCGCCCACCCGCTAAACCGCCCCGGCACGGCCACCGGCGAGTTGGTGGGCGGCAACCTGAGCTTGCTGCATACGCTCACCGGCACTAGCTCGCAGGTCAATTTTGCGGGCCGGATTTTGTTTCTCGAAGACCTGGACGAGTACCTCTACCACATCGACCGGATGCTGCTGCACCTGCACCGCAGCGGGCAGCTGGCGGGCCTGGCCGGGCTGGCCGTCGGCCATTTCTCCCTCATGCGCGACAACGCCATTCCCTTCGGCCAAACCGCCCACGAGATTATCGACCACTACGCCCGGCGCTACGAGTTTCCGGTAGGCTACGGCTTCCCCATCGGCCACGAGCCCGACAACCGGGCGCTGGTAGTAGGCCGGGCAACCACGCTAACAGTAACGGCCACAGGCAGCCAACTGGCGCAGTAGATGGCTAGTGCGCCGCCAGAAAATCCAGCACCGTTTTGTTGAATAACGCCGGGTTTTCCTGCGGCGCGTAGTGCGTGAGGCCCGGCAGAATAACCAATTGGGCCTTCGGAATACTGGCCGCAATAAGCCGGGTGTGCGCCTCTTTGATAACGTCTTTTTCGCCCGCCAGCACCAGCGTCGGCGCGGCAATAGCGGCCAGCCCGGCGGGCGACAGCTGCGGGTAGTCGGCCATGAGCGCATTAAGGCGGCGGTTGCGCTCAGGGCCGTGGTGGCGGGCCTGCTGCACGTAGCGCAGCAGCTGGCCGTCGATGGCGGTGGTGTCGGCAAACAGGTTGGCTCCCATCGTCACGAGGGCCTGCACACGGCCGGGGTAGTGCAAAGCCAGGCTGAGGCCGGTGTTGCCGCCATCGCTCCAGCCCACAATGCGCACGGCCGGCAAATGCAAGGCATCGAGCAAGGCCAGCACATCGGCCGCAAACAGGTCGTAGGTAAGCGGCCCCTTGGTGGTGGCCGACTGGCCGTGGTCACGGGTATCGAGGGCAATAACCTGGTAGTGCCGGGCAAACTCCGCTATCTGGTAGCGGAAGCTGTTGATAGACTCGCCGTTGCCGTGCAGCAGCAGTAGCGGCGGCCCCTGCCCGTAGGTTTCGTAGTAGAGCCGCACGCCATTGGCCAACTGGTAGTGGCCGGCGGCGCGGTGGTGGCCATAATCCACGATGCCGGTGCCGCGCAGTAGCAGGTAGTGGTTGCCACTGGCCTCGGTGGCCCGGCGGTAGGTGTAGCCGGCTACGGGCGCCACCGGCCGCCAGCCCGGCGGCAGCCGCGTGGCCGACGAGTCGGTGGGCGCCGGGGCCTCGAAGTCGCCGTTGGGTAGCGGCACCGGCAGCCAGGCGCCGCCCGGCTGCTGCACTTCCAGCCGAAAATCATCGAAGGCAAAGCGGCCGTTGCCTCGGACGTTGGGCGTCAGAATCACCGTATCGACCCGCGCTGGCAGCTTGCCGGCGATGGTGTAGGTGAGCCATTGGGCCGAGCGCACCCGGTTGAGGGATTTTTGGCTGTATAAGTCGGCCGAGCCACCTAGCCGGCCATTTGCGCTGTAGATAACTCCCAGGCTGGCCCAGTTGCCACCCGCCGTATCGGCCTGCGCCCGCATAGTGAGGCGGTAGGGCCGCCCGGCGTAGGGAGCCACACCCACCTTTTGCAAAAAAATAGTATTGGCCGCCACGCGCACGGCTGGCTGGGGGCCCCGCTGCAGCTGCGCCTGGGCTGCCAGCCCGCTTATACCTAAGCCGGCCGCTAAAAAAAACTGCTTCACGTAGGGAGCTTGAGTGAGCTAACCAGATGCTTGCTGAGCGGCAAAGGTTGCGTGGTTGCGCTACGTTGGCAGCCAAAAGGCTGCTACTTACGGCCCTTGCGCAGCGCCTGTGCTACGGCCCCGGCTACCAGGCCGCCCACGGTGTACCAGGCTACGGTCATGGCCTGGGTTTGGGGAGTGCGGGCACTGGGGGCGGTGCCCAGGCCCATTGGACCGGGTAGCACCACCCCACCCACGCCGGCCAATGCCCCTAGCACCGCGCCCCGGCCAAGGGTGTGTTTGCCGCTGCCAACCAGCGTGTAATAGAGCCCGTTACTAAGGATATCGCCCAGGATGGTGGCGTTGTAGGCGGTGGCTTCGTCGGGCTGGGGCAGGTCGGCCAGGCCCACCAGCTTGCGTAGGCCCCGCTCCCCGAGCACGTCCATGCGGGGCGCATCCTGTGGGCGTAGGCGGCGCACGGTTTCGTGCAGGGCGGTGAGGGCGATGGCCCCGGCAAAGCCAGCGGCGAGGGAAGGCAGGATTTTCATAAGTAGGGGGTTTCCGTTGTCAGACGGGTACGGCGGGCTGGGGTTGCGAAAATTTCGGCTAAGGTTGTGCAGCGTAGGTGCAGCACCGTATATTTGTAGCCCAAACGGCGCAAGCCCACTGGAAAAAGCCGATTTAGCTCAGTTGGTAGAGCAGCTCATTCGTAATGAGCAGGTCGTTGGTTCGAGTCCAATAATCGGCTCATAGTTTCCTTACCGGTGCACCCGGAAAACCGCTTCTCACGCCGTGAAAGCAGTTTTCCGGGTTTTTTGCGTCTGGGGGAATCGGTACTCCGGGGCGCGAATCTTTCACTTTGAGGCGGGAGCGACGCTACCCTATACGCTGCACCCAGTTTATGCTGCGAAAGCAGCAGAAAAACGTAGTGGGAGGATGCCCGGTGCAGCTCATTGTTTACTTCGACGGAGCGCGGCTGACCTGCGCCACGGGCGAGAAGTGTAAGCCGGCTGACGCGACCGCCGACTGGTTTACACCTTTTGTCGCTCTTGGCTCATCGGTTATTGGCAAGGCTGCCGGGGGCCGACATAAGCCGCGCCCTACTGTGGCAGCGGCTGCGGCGTGTAGGTAGGCCCCAAGCAGCGCGGCCCTTGCGCCGTCCAGCTCAGCTTATCGATGCAAAACTGCCGCTCGGTCATGGCCGGGTTCCAGGCGTGGTACACCAGGTATTCGGTGCGGCCGTCGGGGCTCAGGGTGTGGCAGTGGTGGCCGGGGCCGCGCACGTGGCTGGGCACCGCGTGTAGCACCCGTGCCCCGGCATCGGAGCCCGAGTCGAGGTAAGGGCCCAGAATGTGGTCGGCGGTGCAATAATCGACGCCGTAGCGGTCAGTCAGGAAATTGGCCCCGCTGAAAAAGCAGTAGTACTTGCCACTGTGGCGGCGCACGAAAGGCCCTTCCAGCGTGTGCCACTGCTTGAAAGTCTGGTTGTTGTACAAGGGCATGGTGCGGTTCGTCTCGAATACCGTCCAGCTGTGGCGGGCGCGCAGCACGGTGCGAGGCTGGTTGGCCAGCTGCGTCATGCTGGTGAGGCGGTCTACGGCCAGGCCGGTGCCCGGATAGTAGCCCTCGTTGGTATCGATAAAGTCGCGGGCGTAGAACAGGTACCACTGCCCATCGGTGTCTTGGAAAGCGTGGGCATCGATGGTAAATTTGCTTTCGGGCACGGGCAGCACCGCTACTTCGGTGTACGGGCCTTCGGGCCGGGAGCTGGTAGCCACATGCAGCTGGTGCCCTACCGTGGCCCCAATAGCCCCCCCGCCCCGCGAGTAGTACATATAAAACGTACACTCGTGCAATACTATTTCGGGGGCCCAGAAGTCATATTCCTCACTGCCGGCCGGGGGCGTGAGCGCACCGCCCGCCGCCGTCCAGTCCACCAGGTTGGTTGAGGTGAGCAGGGCGAAAATGCGGCCATCGGGCATGCGCCCCCGGCCCGTGGTGCCGAAGGCGTAGTACGTGCCGCCGTGCCGCAACACGAAGGGGTCTGGAAAATTGCGGGCTACTACCGGGTTGGTGTAGGTGGGGGCCGCAGGGGCGGCAACAGAAGTACGCATAGCCAGCAGAGCTAGGCCCTTAACCGAGCCTTTGAGAAATAACGACGGAAATTCATACGGATGGGCAGCAAAGGAGAACGCGCCGAGAACATTACTACTTGAATTAAAGCAGTTTAGCTCATCAATACCGCCGTCGGCACGGTGCCTACGCCGGCCACAATAGCCGTTTGGCACGTTTCGGGGCCGCGCCGGGTAGTAGCGCTGCAAGAGAGCCGCACTCCGCACGACGGGTATTGTAAGCCGATGAGGCCAGCGAAGGCTTCACGCCGGAGCGGCACAGAACCCGGAACTGTTAAGTTTTAGCGAAGCGCTTGAATGAGTGCCGCGTAGCGGTGCCGTGTTCGTAGTGGAGAGGGGGGGGTAAAAGCACCTCCACGAAGGCTGCGGCAACCCCCACCCTGGAATACCGATGGCACGCCCAACTTCGGCACCCCGGTTGCCATCGGTATAGCCATTACCCGGCCGGTGGGCGATTAAGGGGCTGAATTACAACGCACTAGCGCATGAAAATACGGTCTGCCTGGTACAGGCCGTATTTTTGTCTTGATTATGCTGCATAAACATAGCTTCTGTTTTCTGGCCGCGCTGGGGCTGCTGGGCACCGCGCCGCTGGGGGCCGCCGGCCAGGTAAAAACCAAAACCAGGGGGCCAGCCCACCCAAGGACCAGGACCGTAGCGACCACGCCCATCGCCAACCCCGTACTGGCCGGCGACTACCCCGACCCCTCGGTGACGAAGGTGGGCACTACCTACTGGGCTACGGCTACTTCGTCTAACTGGGGCCCGACGTTTCCGCTGCTCAAGTCTACCGATTTGCAGCACTGGGCGCTGGTGGGCCACGTTTTTCCGGCCGAGCGGCCCGCCTGGGCCGATTACTACTTCTGGGCCCCGGAAATCAACCACGATGCCAACGGCAAAATCTATGTTTTCTACACGGCGCACCAGCGCGGCGGCAACCTGGCCGTGGGCGTGGCCAGCGCCGACCGCCCCGAAGGTCCCTACCACGACCACGGCCCCCTGGTGGGCCAGCCCGATGGCTCTATCGACGGCTTCCCGACGCACGATGAAGCCGGGCAGCCCTACCTCATCTGGAAAGAAGACGGCAACAGTGTGCAGCAGCCGACGCCCATTTGGGCGCAACGCCTGAATGCCGCCCGCACCGCTTTGGTAGGCGAAAAAACGGAATTGCTGCGCAACACCGCCGCCTGGGAAGGCAACCTGGTAGAAGGCCCCAGCGTGGTGCGGCACGCGGGCTATTTCTACCTGTTTTATGCTGCCAACGGCTGCTGTGGAGCCGGCTGCACCTATGCTACCGGCGTGGCCCGCGCCAAAAACCTGCTCGGCCCCTGGGAGAAATACGCCCAAAACCCGGTGCTGACTAACAACGCTACCTGGACTTGCCCCGGCCACGGCACCGCCATCGAGCGCAACGGCCACTGGTACCTGCTGCACCACGCCTACCAGGCGGGCAACTTCCAGTACGTGGGCCGCCAGGGTGTGCTTAGCGAATTTACCTGGACGAAAAGTGGCTGGCCGCGCTTCCTGAACGAGCACAGCCCGCCTGCTACGCTCGCCACAACACCCCCGGTAGTGGCCGACGAGTTTGCGGCCCCCGCCCTGGCCCTCACCTGGGAATGGCCGGTAGAAAACAAGCCCGCGTTCTCCCTGCAAAATGGGAACTTGTACCTCACCGCTCGCCCCGACAAAGGCGGAGCCGCGTTGGGGCGCTCCACACTGGCTGCCAGCTACACCGCCACCACCACGCTACTCAACCCCGGCAGCTTGCTCACTGGCACTACGGCCGGCATTGCCGCCCTCGGCGACTCCAACAACTCGCTGCGGCTACTGGCCGGGGAAGGCAAAATCCAGCTAATAGAGCGCCGCGACGGCAAAAACCGGGTGCTGGCCGAAACTACCCTGCCCACTACAGCAGCCGTGCAGCTGCGCCTGTACGACCAGGGTAGCAACCACTACGCCTTCGCCTGGAGCCCCGACGGCCAGACCTGGACCAACCTGCTACCGGGCAACGAAACCGCTGATGGCCGGTTTCTGCCGCCCTGGGACCGGGGGGTGCGCGTGGGCCTGGTGGTCCAGGGGCCGGCATCGGCCACGGCCACTTTCGGGCGGTTTGAGCTGAATAACAAGTAACTTTTCTGGGCAATCCCTGGGCGGGCCGGCCACTGGTTGCAGCTTGCCGGTCGGAGCGTCCACAACTCGGGCTGAAGCCGTGCGCCCCGACCAGCCCCTGAGCGCGGGCCTCTGGAACTGGGAGTTTCAGGCCCTGCATTCCGACATTATCACGTACCACGATTACGATGAAGCCCCCGCGCACCAGCGCATAATTGAGCTGCTTACTACCCCCGGCCGGCCGCTCAGTTGCACCGAGTACATGGCCCGGCCCCGCAACTCTTGGTTCGTTAAGGTTAGGACTTACGCACTCGGTTCGTCAGCGTAGCCGCGAAGCGGCGGCATGTTGGTAGTTGCGAAGTAGTTAGGTAGTTTCCAGAGCTGCGAAGCTGCGACACTTTTACCTGCACGATAGGTGTCGCAGCTTCGCAGCTCTAGACTAGTTATCAAGCAGTTACTACCAACATGCCGCCGCTTCGCGGCTACCCGTATGAGCCGAATGCGTAAGTCCTAAAGGTAATCCCCGCCCCTACTGCAGGTGCGCCGGGGGCTACCGGGCCCGGCCGCCAGGGGGCCGGTTCAGGAGTCGTATCTTGCAGGCTCGTACCCGTTTGTTGCATTTTTTATGGCTCTATCTATTACGCTGCGCCGCTGGCTATTCGGTGTCGGCTGCCTGCTGGCTACCAGCGCCCACGCCCAGACTACCGCCCCACCCCCCACCCTGCTCGACGACTTCAACCGCGCCGACAACCCCGTGGTGGGTACCGGCTGGGCTGAAACCGAAACCACGGCCAATACCGGGGCGGCCATTGTCAGCAACCAACTTAAGCTCAGCAGCGGCACGCTGGGCAAGGACTTTGTATCGCGCGATGTCTCGACTCGCTACAGCCCGCAGCTGCGCACCAATGCTAACCAGCTTACCTGGCTGTTTAATATGCAGCAGTCGCGGCCCAACCCGTCGGGCTTTGCCAGCAGCAACTACGGGGTGGCTTTCGTGCTGGCCGCCAGCGCCGCCGACTTCACCACCGGCAACGGCTACGCGGTGGTATACGGCAACAGCAGCACCCCCGACAGCCTCAAGCTGGTGCGCTTTACCGGCGGGCTGCTGGGGCCGGCCAACCTCAAAACCCTGGCCGGCGTGAGCGTGGCGGCCAGCGGCAGCACCGGGCCGTTCTCCACCATCCGGGTGCTGTATGCCCCCGATGAGGACAACTGGACGCTGGAAGTAGACGCCAACACGGCCGCTTTCGACAACCCCACCACGGCCACCTACACCCGCATTGGCATCCGCAAGGACTCGGCCTTCACCAAAACGGCCCTGCCCTGGGTGGGCTGCTTCTGGAACCATTCCAGCACCGCCAGCGAGAGCGCCGTGTTCGATAACATCTACCTCACGTCGCCCTGCGTACTGGGTGCCGAGCCTACCCAGGGGCCCGCTACGCCCACCGCTACCAGCCTCACCAGCACCGCCGTCACCCTGAGTTGGGCTGCCGGCAACGGAGCGGGCCGCCTCGTGGTAGTGCGCCCGGTTAGTGCCGCCGCTACCGCTCCCGTCGATGGCAGCACCTACGGCGGCAATGCGGCCTACGGCAGTGCTGGCTCGGCGCTGGGGGCTGGCTCGGTGGTGTACGTGGGCACCGGCACTAGCGTAACCGTAACCAACCTACAACCCAACACCGCCTACGCCTACCAGGTGTACGAGCTGCTGGGCACCAGCTGCGCTACCAACTACCTACAAAGCGCCCCGGCCAGCGGCACCTTCACCACAGCCGTGTGTGTGCTGGCCGCCGCGCCCACCGTAGACGCCTCGGCCGCTACGGCCGTGGCAGCGGGCCGCAGCAGCATCACCTTCAGCTGGACGGCGGGCAACGGGGCCGCCCGGCTGGTGCTGGTGCGCCCTAGCCCGGCCGTTCTCAGCAACCCGGCCAATGGCGTAGGCTACACCGCCAATGCCGCCTATGGCACCGGCAGCGCCGTGGGCACGGCCTACGCCGTGTACGCGGGCACGGGCACTAGCGTGACGGTCACGAACCTCGTGCCGGGCACTACCTACATTGCCACTGTGTACGAGTACAACGGCACGGGCTGCGCCGCCCGCTACCTCACCGGCTCGCCGGCTACCGCCAGCTTCAATTTGCCCGTGCCCGCCGTGGGCACGCTGCTGTATTACCGGGGCAATTTGCACTCGCACTCGGGCTACTCCGATGGCAACCAGGACGGCGCGGCCTCGACGCCCGCGCAGGACTTCCAGTTTGCCGCTGCTTCACTGCACACCGACTTTCTGGGCATTGCCGACCACAACCACAGTCAGGCCGGCATGTCCTTATCTAACTACGCCCTGGGGCTGGCGCAGGCGGTGCAGGCTACTACGCCCACGTTCGTGGCCCTTTATGGCATGGAGTGGGGCGTTATTTCGGGCGGCGGCCACGTAGTGGTGTACGGCGTAAACCAGCTGCTGGGCTGGGAGCCGGGCAACTACGACGTGTTCGTGGCCAAGAATGACTACCAGAGCTTGTTTCGGCAGATAAACAAGCGGCCGGGCGCCTTCGGCACCCTGGCCCACCCCCAAACCGGCGACTACGGCAACCTGGCGGGCAGCGCCACCGCTTTCAGCGCCCGCGCCGACTCGGCCATTGTGGGCACGGTGCTGCGCTCGGGGCCGTCGGCTTCTACCAGCACCAATTATAACAACCCTTCTACCGGCAGCTACACGGGCACTTTTGCCGCCCTGCTGGCGAAGGGCTACCACGTAGGCGTGTCGCTCGACCACGACAACCACAATACCACGTTCATGCGCACCACGCCTGGCCGCCTGGTGGTGCTGGCCCCCGCCCTCACCCGCGCCGACCTGCTCGACGCCCTGCGCCAGCGCCACTTCTACGCCTCCGACGACTGGAACACGGAGCTAAGCTTCACCCTCAACAGCCAGCCCATGGGCACCATCCTCACCGGCACAGCCACGCCGGCCGTGCAGGTGGGCATCAGCGACCCCGATGGGGAAGCGGTGCGCTCGCTGGCGCTGCTGCGCGGGGTGCCCGGTAGCGGCGTGCGGGCCACCACCGTGGCCACGGCCCTGGCCGGAGCCACCGCCCTAAGCTACGTCGACCCGCAAGCCGTCAACACCACGGTCTACTACTACGCCGTAGCCGTGCAGGCCGATGGCGACAGCATCGTGACCTCGCCCGTGTGGTACCAGCGCGCCATTGTCACGGCCACCGCCCCGGCTGCCCCGGAGCTGGCCCTGAGCGTGTACCCGAACCCCACGGCCGGCACGGCCACACTTTCCTACTACCTACCCGCAGCGGCCACCATCAGCGCCGAAGTGGTAGATGCCCTGGGCCGCCGGGTAGCCAACGTAACCGCCGCTGAGCGCCAGGTAGCCGGGCCGCACACGCTGCCCGTGCCTGCGCTGCCCGCCGGGCTCTACCTGGTGCGCGTGTTTTGCGATGGAGTGGCGCAGTACCGGCGGCTGGCGGTGGAGTAGCGCTCAGCTTTAGCTTGGCGCATCGCCGCCATGCGGCGAATCTCGCGGCTGCGCTTTCAGAACAAGCAGCGCAGCCGCGAGATTCGCCGCGTGGCGGCGATGCGCCAAGCTAAAGCTGAGCGCTACTTCCCTGTTTCGCTTGTGGCGGCATCTACGGGCTTGGACTGCGGGGACGACTGCTGACGCAGAAAAATAGAAAAGGCCACCAGCGAGAAGATGGAAACAAACTCGCTCTGCCAGTTCTGGAACGACTCGAACCAGAAACGGGCGGTTTGCATATAGCCCCACACCGATACCAGCGGCTGGCCTTCGTGCGCCTGCTCGATGTTGTAGACGGTAGCTCCGCCCTTAGCGTGCAAATACACCGAGGCCAGGAACAAAACCAGAAAAGCCAGGCTGAGCGAATGCTGGTAGAGGTAGAGCCAGGCCCCGCCCCGCCGCACGGGCCAGGGCGCATCGGGCTTGCCGGGGTCGGGCTGCTGGTCTACGTCTTCCTCGCCTTCCAGCTTCTTGGATTCGGGTGAGCCCTTTTGGCGCAGCCCGATGGTGAGCACCACGTACACGCCCATTTGCAGAAACTCGCTTTCCCAGTTCTCGAAGGTGGCTTCGAGTAGGTGGCCCGAGTGCAGGTACTGGCCGAGCGTGAGCGCGGCCAGGTGCATCTGCTTCAGGTCGTCGTTGTTGTCGTGCCAGCCAGTGAGCACCTGCCCTATCCAGGCTCCGACAATGAGCACGAATACGACGAGCAGCAGGCCGTTTTCGTAGAGAAAGCGGCGGATAGGGGAAGGATTGGCCATGAAAAAACTATGAATAGGTAAGGCGACCCATCAAAGAACGGTACGTAGCGCAAAGCACCGCAGCTCGCTTACTGACGGACTGCAACGACGCAGGCGAACTGCGGCGCTTTACGCTACCTGACGTTCTTTGGCTGGTTATTCTTAACCCCGGCTCGTGTACCGCGTACACCCGCACTTCTCTATGTCAGCATCCTCTTCTTCTAAATTGTCGCTTTACGGCGGCATTGCGGCCAACGTCGCCATCGCCGTCAGCAAGTTTGTGGCGGCTTATATCACCGGCTCATCGGCCATGCTCTCCGAGGGCATTCACTCGCTGATTGATACCGGCAATGGCTTTTTGCTACTATATGGCATCAACCGCAGCCAGCAGCCCGCCGACGCGCAGCACCCGTTCGGGCACGGCAAAGAGCTGTATTTTTGGGCTTTGATTGTGGCCGTGCTCATCTTTGCCATCGGCGGTGGCATGTCGTTTTACGAAGGCATCAAGCATATCGAGCACCCCGAGCCGCTCGAAAGTCCGTTCTGGAATTACATCGTGCTGGGCGTGTCCATCTTTTTTGAGGGAGCGGCGGCCTGGCTCGCTATTCGGGCGCTGCTCGAAAACCAGGCGGCGGGCAGTAGCTTCTGGAACACCCTGCGCACCAGCCGCGACCCGGCCGTATTCGCCTCGGTACTCGAAAATGCGGCGGCCGTAGCGGGCTTACTCGTTGCCTTGCTGGGCGTATTTCTGGGGCAGCTGCTGCACAATCCGTACCTCGATGGGGCGGCTTCGGTGGTTATTGGCCTGCTGCTGATGGGCGTGGCCGGGCTCTTGGTATCGCGCACGCGGGCGCTGCTCGTGGGCGAGGGCGTGAGCACCGACATTGCGCAGGCCGTGCAGGAGCTGGCCCGCCAAACCCCCGGCGTTAGCACCGTGCGCCCGCCCCTCACCATGTACCTGGCCCCCGACGACGTGATGCTGGCCCTGGACGTGGAATTCGACAACCACCTCACCGCCACCCAGGTAGAAGCCGCCGTGGTAGCCGTACAAGACAACGTGCGGGCAGCTTACCCCGAGTTCAAGCGAATTTTTATCGAGGCCAAGTCGCTGGTTGGGCGGGTGTAGGCAGCGGCGGCTTGCTCTTCCCATCCCTGGCAAGGCTACAAGGCCGGCGCACTAGCGGCCCTGGTGTCAAGTATTTTTCTAATTTAAGAAATAGCTGACAAGTACTCCCGTAAATTTGTCAGGTATTTTTTAGCTTTGCATAATACTTGACAAACTCTCTCTATGCCCCGTCGTGCCCGCCCTTCTCTTCAGTTGCTTGCCAGGGTGCGCGCTTGGTTTGGTTTGCGCCAGGATGAGCTTGCCCTCTTCCTGCAGGTGAGCCCGGCCCTGGTGCAGCGCCTGGAAAGTGGGCAGCGGACCCTCACTACCGCCGTAGCCCAGGCCCTGCTGCCCCTGCTGCCCCACCTGCCCCCAGAGGGCCAGCTTCTCCCCGACCCCGACCATGACAGCGTATTGCCAGCCTTGCCCCTGGCGGCCCTGCCTGAGCTGGCAGCCCTGGACTTTCAACGGCGGCAGTGCCAGCAACGGGCAGCCCGCCTGCATGCCCAAGCGGCAGCGCTGGCCCGCCAGGCTCACACTGCCGGCCGCTGGGCCCAGGCCCTACCTGCCCTGCTGGCCGCTGTGCCGGCGGCCAGTAGCCTGGCACCTACGGCCGAAGATGACCGCGCCGCCTGGCTACGCGGCTGGCTTGGGAGGCGGGCTCGCCCGCTGCCCACCGAGGAGGCCACCCGCTACTACCTGCTGCGCGCCCGCGCCACCGCTCTCGACGCCGAAGCAGTTGCCCTAGCCGAATTTTTGGCGGCCTGCCAGCCGCTCCCTGCCACCGACCCACCCGGCCCGGACGCCCACGGGCGGGATGTTTGAAAACCAACGGGCGATAAATTGGCTTTCTCTGCCGGACATCGCCCGCCCGCAGCCTGAACCGGGAGGCTGTCCAAGATGCGTCTCCGATTCGCGCCGCTGCTTTTTTCACTTAGCTACTCTTAGATGAAATTTACGTCAACCCCAACTCCTTTCGACTCCTTCTGGTGGGGCGGCTACGAGTGTACCGACCAGCTCAATGCTTTCGGCAACCGCGTGGACTTCCTGCCGCTTACCGGCCACTTACAGGAGCTGGACCAGGACTATGCCGACCTTGACCAGTTCCAGGTACGAACCGTGCGCGAGGGCATTCGCTGGGCCTTCGTGGAAAAAACGCCCTACCACTACGACTGGAGCACCGTGAAGACGATGCTCGACGCCGGGCAGCGCCACGGCATTCAGCAAATCTGGGACTTGTGCCACTTCGGTTTCCCCGACGACCTTACGCCGCTGCACCCCATGTTTGCGCGGCGCTTTGCGGCGCTGTGCCGGGCATTTGTGCAGTTTTACCGCGCCGAGCGGCCCGAGGGGGTGCTCATCGTCACGCCCATCAATGAGGTGAGCTTCCTGAGCTGGGCCGGGGGCGAGGTGAAGGCTACCGCGCCCTACGCCGTGCGCCTGGGCTGGGAAGTGAAATATGGCCTCATGCGCGCCTACATCGAAGGCATAGCTGCCCTGCGCGAAGCCGACCCCACCATCCGCATCCTCACCACCGAGCCGCTGGTCAGCATTGTGCCGCCGCACCACCCCACGCCCCAGCAGAAGCGCGACGCCCGCCAGCACCACGAGTGGCAGTACCAGGCCGTGGACATGCTGGCCGGCCGCGTGAGCCCCGAGCTGGGCGGCCGCCCCGAGTACCTCGACATTCTGGGCTTCAACTACTACTACGACAACCAGTGGGACGTGACTACCAGCCGCCGCCTGGGCTGGAACGATGTGCGCCCCGACTCGCGCTGGCGCCCCCTGCGCGAGCTGCTGCAGGAAGCCTACCGCCGCTACAAGCGCCCCCTGGCCATCACCGAAACCAGCCACCCCGGCATCGACCGCCCCCTCTGGTGGCAGATGATAGGCCGCGAATGTGCGGCGGCCCTGCGCCAGGGCGTGCCGCTGCTGGGCGTGTGCCTCTACCCCATCATCGACCGCCCCGATTGGGACTTCCTCGACAACTGGCACCACTCCGGCCTCTGGGATGCCGCCCTGCGTCCCGATGGTCCCCCGCGCCGCATCCTGCACCACGAGAGCGCCGACGCCCTGCGCGAAGCCCAGGCTCTGATAGCTGACGCTGTGCCGCAGCCCAGGCTGCAAGCGGTGTAAAATGGCACGGCTTGCGTGAATACCGGAATAAGCTGGATAATTCCCCAACAAGGGGTAATGCTTCTTTCCCGCATTTTGCTGTAGCTTGCTATGCAATACTCCAGCTTAGTCACGCAAGCCAACGCTCATGGCCACCACTTCCTACCTCTACTCCCCCATCGGGATGCTAGCCCTCACTGGCTCCGATGCGGGCCTGCACACCCTGCAGTTTCTGGACCAGGAAGCACCCGCACCCACTGCCCCCACTGCCCCCGCTGCCGTGCCTGAGTGCCTGCGCAGTGCCTATCAGCAATTGCAAGCCTATTTCGGGCGTGAGCTACGCGAGTTTACGGTGAACTGTGCGCCGCTCACGGGCACTGCTTTTCAGCGGCAGGTGTGGGCGGCGCTGGCGGGCATCAGCCACGGCCGCACCGCCTCGTACCTCGATGTAGCCCGGCTGCTGGGCAACCCCCAGGCCGTGCGCGCCGTGGGGGCCGCCAATGGCCAAAACCCCCTGCCCATTGTGTGGCCTTGCCACCGTGTGGTAGGGGCTGGCGGCTCGCTTACTGGCTACTCCGGTGGCTTAGTGCGCAAGCAATGGCTGCTGGCCTTCGAGCAGCCTACCAGGCAGGGTGGGCTGTTTTGATGTAACCAGCGCATGAGTAAACTCTTAACAGCTTGCCTGCTAACTGGCACCACTGCCGGCTTAGCCGCCTGCTCCCCCCCATACAATCCAGAGGACAAGGTGGAATGGTACATTGCCAACCACACCGCTGATACGCTGCTGCTGCGCATACGCTACCGCTTGGATTCGGTGAAGGTAGCGCTGGCCGACCTGCCCCGCCTGCGCCAAACACAAACAGCCGACTCGCTGGGCCAATTAAACGGCCTTTTTTCGCTCGACCACCTAGCCTGGCACCGGGGCCGCTGGTACTGGGTGCGCAACGCTTACGTGACAGCCTTTCCGTTCTGGAGCGACGCAGTGGGGCGCTTGCACGCCGCCGCTACGAACCGCACGGCGGGTATAGTTACCTACAAGCTGATGCCCGGCGGCAAGCACTACCTGACAGGGCAGTATTGCCTGCCCTGCGACACGCTTCCCCCTACTCTCTCTCCCTTGGTAAGCCTGCGCCTGCGCCAAGGCCAAGCCCAGCGAGACCTGCCCACTGGAACGAAGCTAAACCAGTTGTTCCTGGTGCAGCCCCATTTCTGGCGCGCATGGCTAGACTGGGGTAAGCCTACTACTTACCGCTACGAACTGAGCGTGGGTACTGGCCTAGCTTTCAACGACGACTAACCTGCTGGCTTTTCTCTAGTAACGTTTTTTGGCTGTACTGTGCCCCTCGCGTTTGGCAACTGCTTGTGCAAAACCGTCCGGGCGTCGTTCAACCGTAGGCAGGCGTAGCCAACGATGCACCAGAAGCTTAGCTGTATGGGCCTCCTGAAGCGCGGCGCTTTAAGTTGGGGTTACTGCGCCAACCGGTGCAGCTCTTTATAAATCTGGTTGTTTTGCCAGAAAAGCTGCGTTACCATGGGTACGTGTTTTTTGCCGGGCACCACGGTGTAGGTGGGTGAGGCCCCGAGCTGCCGCAGCCGGTTGGCAAATAGCGTGGCGCTGCTGCTGATGCTGGGGAAGGTTTCGCCGCCGATGAAGATGCTGTAGGGTGGCACGCCGGCCCGCACATGGTAAAGTGCCGACGACTGCCGCCACACGGCCGGGTCCTTACTGAACGGGATAAGGTACTGCGCATCACCCTCGTATTGGAGCTTGGTGAGGTAGTCGAGCATATCGAGCCCGGCAGGGTCGTCGAGTAGCACCGCATGTACGGCGTGGGCGGGTAAGCCGTGCTTCGTCAGCAGGGTGTCGGAGCCGGTGGCGAGCAGCGCGGCCAGCCCGCCACCCGAGGAGTGGCCCATTACTATAATACGGGCCGGGTCGCCGCCGTAGTCTTTGATGTGGGCCACCGTCCAGGCCAGGGCGCGGGTCGCATCGTCGGCTTGGGCGGGCACCAGCACCTGGGGCGAAAGCCGGTAGCTAATAACCACGCCCACAAAGCCTTGCTTGGCCAACCGCCGGCCGATGGCGCGGTAAAGCAGGTTGTCTTTGCTGCCGCTGTTCCAGTTGCCGCCGTGGATGAACAGCACGACCGGGTGCGGGACAGTTCCGTGTTTGGGCTGGTAAATATCCAACAAATGCCGGTGCGCGTCGAAGTCGGGGGCCGTGGCAGCTACGTAGGGTACATCGGCTACGCGGTGGCTGGCGCGGGCCACGGCCTCCTCGTTCAGTAGCAGCCCCAGAGCCAAAAGCAACAGGAGCAGCGGCGGCAGGGCCAGCAGGCGCAGATAACGTTTCATATAGCGAAAATGACTGCGGCATTGGCAGCCCTGGCCTAACGCTAACTAGTGAATATAAGTTGACGCGGGCCAGGCAACGGTGGTGCTTTTCAGTTTTTTTGCGTAACTTACTGTCAGCAGCCTCTTAGGCGCTGCTGCTTTTCCTTATGTCCCGCTATACCTCCTCCCCTATGTCTACCGTCACTACTGCCCGTTACCGCACCCACGAGCTACAGCTCTGGACTACCTGCTTTGCCGCTGTGGCAGCCGGCACCAAGCCCTTCGACGTGCGCGAAAATGACTGCGATTTCCAGGTCGGCGACGCTTTACTTATTCGAGAATATGACCCTGACAGCCAGACGTATAGCGGCCAAACGCTGCTCCGCTGGGTAAGCCACCTGCTGCCCGGCGGCTCCTTTGGCGTCGAAGACGGCTGGTGCGTGCTGGGCCTTGGCAACCTGGCCCCGCTACCGCCTGGTATTACCGATACCCGGCTCTGGTAGGGGCTCACTGGTTGAGCCGCCGGCTGGTTGAATTGCTGAATGCTGCCCGGTGGCGCGACCGTCTGCCTGCCAGCTACTATTCAACGGTTTCAGCAAGTTAGCCATCCAATAATTGGACTTATTTTTGCCTTCTTCCCAGCCGGGTGGAAGGCTTTTTTCGGCTTACCTTTTTGTTATTTCCGTGTTTTTTTCATTTAATTTTCGCCGGGTTGCCGGAGCCCTTCTACTGGGCGTAGCGCTAAGCTTACCCGCTCAGGCTCAAAAGAATACCAAGAATCCGGCACCACCGGCTGGCCCCCAACGTTTGCAGCCGCAGTTCGGCGGCCTCACGTTGGCGCAGGCGCAGCAGGTAATTGGGGCCGCCGTGCTGGCCGACGTAGACCGCAGCTTTCCCTCGCGCCCCGAAGCCAGCCAGTTTTTCAGTAAAAAAGGCTTTGAGTACCTCTTGGAGCACCAGCCTGATACGGCCATCACCCGGTTTAACCTGGCCTGGGTACTCGACCCCAAAAATGCCGACGCCTACCGTGGCCTGGCCGTGGTAGCGAGCCAGCGCCCCGATTCGTCGCCTGAAGCCATCCAGGCACTGCTGCTGCAAGGCTTGGCCCTAGCTCCTGCCAATGCCCTGCTGCTCACCGATGCCGCCAACAACACCCTGGGCCGCTATGAGCAAACCAAGAAGAAAAAAGACCTCACCCAGGCCAACGACTACGTGCAACGGGCCCTCCTCGCCGACTCAACCAATGCTACCGCCTGGCAAACCCAGGGCCGCATCCGCTACCTCCAGGAAGACTATTCCGGAGCCTGGGTCGCCCTGCATAAAGGCCAGAATATCAGCCTCGCCAGCCTGGATTTCACCTTTTTATCGGAGTTGATAGCTAAAATGCCCGACCCGGAAGGCAAGTTCAAGTAGTCAATTATCAGTCGTTCTATTGGCGCAGCAATGCGTAGCAAGAACGGCTGATAATTGATGACTGATAATTGACTAAAACAGCCCCGCTGCTACCCTTCTTATCGCCTCGGACTTGCCCATAGAATAGTAATGCAGGCAGGGTACGCCGTGGGCCATCAGTTCACGGCTTTGGTTCAGGCACCACTCAATGCCGACTTCGCGGGCGGCCGGGTTGTCGCGGCACTGGTGGATAGCTTCGGAAAGCTCTTCCGGGATGTTGAGGAAGAACGCCCGCGGCAGAGCCGTAAGCTGCGCCTTGGTGGTCAGCGGCTTAAGGCCCGGAATAATGGGCACGGTAATACCCGCTTCGCGGCAGCGCTTCTCGAACTTGAAAAACTCCTCGTTGTCGAAAAACATCTGGGTCACGATGTAATCTGCCCCACGGTCTACTTTTTCTTTGAGAAACCGAATATCGGAGCCGTGGTTAGGAGCCTCGAAGTGCTTTTCGGGGTAGCCAGCCGTGCCGATGCAGAAGTCCGTACTCAGAATTGGCTCCGAGCCTTCGGGCTGATACTGCTCGTCGTGGTCGTGGTAGCGGCCCTGGTTGAGGGCTGCTACTTGACCAATGAGGTCGCAGGCGTAGGTGTGGCCATCGGGGTGCGGGCGGAAATGGCCCTCACTCTTGATAGGGTCGCCCCGCAACGCCAGCAGGTTATCGATGCCCAGGAAGTGCAAGTCAATCAGCGCATTCTCGGTCTCTTCCTTGGCGAAGCCCCCGCAGATGAGGTGCGGCACCGTATCCACGTCGAAACGGTTTTTGATAGCCGCGCAAATGCCCACCGTACCCGGCCGCTTACGCACGGCCTTGCGCTGTAGCAGGCCGCCCGGCCGCTCGCGTAGCACAAACTCCTCGCGGTGGTAAGTCACGTCGATAAACGGTGGCTTGAATTCCATCAGCGGCTCGATGTTGGCGAACAGGCTGTGGATGTTTTCACCTTTGCGCGGCGGCAGCACCTCGAAGGAAAACAGGGTTTTGCCGGCAGCGCGGCTTAGGTGTTCGGTTACTTTCATGGGACCAGCCCCACCCCCGGCCCCTCCCCTGCGGAGGAGGAGAGCCAGACGATTACAGGCTCCTTATTTAAAAGTATAGTTATGGTAAACCCGTTTGGCTCCCCTCCCCCGCAGGGGAGGGGCCGGGGGTGGGGCTACTACTGCGGGTCGTAATTCAAATTTGGCATCAGCCACCTTTCCAGCTCGGGCAGCGGCATTGCCTTGCGCTGGGCCATATCGGCCACTTGGTCGCGGCCGATTTTGCCCAGGCCAAAGTAGCTGGCGGCCGGGTGGGCGTAGTACATACCGCTCACGGCGGCGGTGGGGTACATCGCCAGGTTTTCGGTGAGGATGATACCAGTTTGGGCCTCCGCATCAAGCAGGCGGAATAGGGTGACTTTCTCGGTGTGGTCGGGGCAGCCGGGGTAGCCGGGCGCGGGCCGGATGCCTCGGTACGTTTCCTTGATAAGCTCTTCACCGCTAAGCTGCTCGCTGGGCGCGTAGCCCCAAAACTCCTGGCGCACGCGCTCGTGCAGGCGCTCGGCGAAGGCCTCGGCCAGGCGGTCGGCCAGGGCCTTTATCATGATGCTGGAGTAGTCGTCGTGGTCGGCTTCGTACTGCTCTATCAGCTTTTCGATGCCCAGGCCGGCCGTCACGGCGAAGCCGCCGAGGTAGTCGGCGCGGCCGGTTTCCTTGGGCGCGAGGTAGTCAGAGAAAGCCACGTTGGGCAGGCCGGGAGCTTTTTCGCTCTGCTGGCGCAGGGTGAAAAACTCGTCGCGCACCTGCTGGCGGGTATCGTCCTGGTAGATTTCGATGGTGTCGTGGCCCACGGTGTTGGCGGGCCAGAAGCCGAGCACGGCACGGGCCGTGAGGCTCTTGTTTTCGATGACTTCGGCCAGCATCTTCTGCGCGTCCTCGAAGAGCTTGCGGGCAGCTTCACCTAGGTTTTCATCGTCTAGGATGCGCGGGTAGCGGCCTTTCAGCTCCCAGGTGTGGAAGAAGGGCGTCCAGTCGATGTAGCGGGCCAACTCGTCCAGCGGGTAGTTGTCGAGTACCTGCGTGCCTAGGAAGGTAGGCTTCGTAATAGGCGCAGTTTCCCAGTCGGCCTTGAAGCCGTTGGTACGGGCTGCCTCAATAGGCAGGTAGTTCTTGTCGCGCTGGCGGCTGGCGTGGTCGGCCCGTAGCGCCTCGTACTCGGTGGCAATGGCCTGGGTATAAGACGCTTTGCCCGAGCCGAGCAGGCTGGCCGCTACGCCAACCGAGCGCGAAGCGTCGTTCACGTAAACCGCCGAGCCTGAGTAGACGGGCGCGATTTTCACGGCCGTGTGTAGGCGCGAAGTGGTGGCCCCGCCAATGAGCAGCGGCACTCGTAGCTGGCGCTTTTCCATTTCGCGGGCCACATATACCATCTCATCGAGCGAAGGCGTGATGAGGCCGCTGAGGCCGATAATGTCGGCACCTTGTTTCTGCGCTTCGTCCAGGATGCGCTCCAGCGGTACCATCACGCCTAAGTCTACTATCTCGAAGTTATTGCAGGCCAGCACCACGCCCACAATGTTCTTGCCGATGTCATGCACGTCGCCCTTTACTGTGGCCAGCAGGATTTTACCGGCTGTCTGGCGGGCCGCGCCTTCTTTTTCGGCTTCCAGGTAGGGTTGCAAATAGGCCACGGCCTTTTTCATTACGCGGGCCGACTTCACTACCTGGGGCAAGAACATTTTACCGGCCCCAAACAGGTCGCCCACCACGTTCATACCCGCCATAAGCGGGCCTTCAATCACATCGAGCGGCCGGCCCACCTGCTGGCGCACTTCCTCGGTATCCTGGTCGATAAAATCAGTGATGCCGCGCACGAGGGCGTGTTTCAGGCGCTCGGCCACGGGCAGGCTGCGCCAGGCATCGGCCACTACTTCTACCTTGTCTTTTTGCTTCACCGTTTCGGCAAAGTCTACCAAGCGCTCGGTGGCGTCAGCGCGGCGGTTGAGCAGCACGTCTTCACAGAGTTCGAGCAGGTCCTTCGGAATTTCATCGTACACGGCCAGCTGGCCCGCATTCACGATGCCCATGTCCAGCCCGGCCCGGATGGCGTGGTAGAGGAAGGCCGCGTGCATGGCCTCGCGCACCACGTCGTTGCCCCGGAAAGAGAACGAAATGTTGCTCACGCCGCCGCTGGTGCGGCAACCGGGCAGGTTTTCTTTAATCCATTTTACCGCCTTGATGAAGTCGAGCGCGTAGTTGCGGTGCTCGTCGAGGCCGGTGCCTACGGTGAGGATGTTGGGGTCGAAAATGATATCCTCGGCCGGGAAGTCGATTTCTTTGGTCAGAATATCATACGAGCGCTGGCAAATTTCTATGCGTCGCTCGTAGGAGTCGGCCTGGCCATTTTCATCAAAAGCCATCACCACTACGGCCGCGCCGTACTGGCGCACCAGCCGGGCGTGGTGCCGGAAACGCTCCTCCCCTTCTTTCAAGGAAATGGAGTTGACGATGCTTTTGCCCTGCACGCACTTGAGGCCAGCTTCAATCACGCTCCACTTCGAGGAGTCAATCATCAAGGGCAGGCGGGCAATATCAGGCTCCGAGGCAATGAGGTGCAGGAAGGTGGTCATGGCCGCCTCCGAGTCCAGCATTCCCTCGTCCATGTTCACATCGAGCACCTGCGCCCCGCCTTCTACCTGAGCGCGGGCCACGGCCAGCGCCGCCTCGTAGTCTCCCGAGCGAATGAGCCGCGCAAAGGCACGGGAGCCCGTCACGTTGCAGCGCTCGCCGATGTTGACGAAAAGGCTGCCTGGCTTCACGTTGAACGGCTCCAGCCCCGCCAGGCCGAGCGAGGGGCCACCCACTACCCCCTGCGGGCTACTGGCATCTTCTACGTCCACGGCCAGCTCGGCCGTCGCAGGGCTAGCGGGCGTGCGGGTGGGGTACTTATCGGCCAGCTTGCGCAACTCGGCGATGTGCTGGGGGGTGGTGCCGCAGCAGCCGCCCACTACATTCAGCAAGCCTTCCTTGAGGTAGTCTTCCACGAGCGCCGCAAATTCCTGGGCGCTTTCGTCGTAGCCGCCGAAGGCGTTGGGCAGGCCCGCGTTGGGGTAAGCCGATACGGACACGTCGGCGAGGCGGGCCAGGTCGCGCACGTAGGTTTTGAGCTGGTCGGCCCCGAGGGCGCAGTTGAGGCCCACGCTCAGCAGCGGCAGGTGCCGGATGCTGTTCCAGAAAGCTTCCACCGTTTGCCCGCTCAGGGTGCGGCCCGAGGCGTCGGTGATGGTGCCGGATATCATCACGGGCACCACCCGGCCACCTTCATTGAAGAATTGCTGCACCGCAAAGAGCGCAGCTTTGGCATTCAGCGTATCAAAAATGGTTTCGATGAGCAGCGCGTCTACGCCGCCGTCTACAAGGCCCCGGGTTTGCTCTAAGTAGGCAGTCGCCAACTCGTCGAAAGTCACGGCGCGGAAGCCGGGGCGGTTCACATCGGGCGAGAGTGAGGCGGTGCGATTGGTGGGGCCAATGGCGCCAGCCACGAAGCGCGGGCGCTCGGGCGTGGCGTACTCGTCGGCCGCCTCACGAGCCAGGCGGGCCGACTCGTAGTTCAGCTCATACACTACATGTTCCAAGCCGTAGTCAGCCTGGGCAATGGTAGTACCGCTGAAGGTATTGGTTTCCACCATGTCGGCCCCGGCAGCGAAGTACTCAGCATGAATGGCGCGAATAATATCGGGGCGCGTAAGGCTCAGCAGGTCGTTATTGCCACGCAGGGGGCGCGGGTGGTCGACAAAGCGGGTGCCCCGAAAGTCTTCTTCTTCGAGCGGGTAGCGCTGAATCATGGTGCCCATGGCACCGTCGAGCACCAGCAGGCGCTGGCGCAGTAACGCGGGCAGGGGGGAAACAGAGGCGGGGTCGATGGCGACGGTTGGGGCAGCGGCAACAGTGAGCATAGTCTTTCGGGAAAGCAAAAAGCAAAGGCAGCATAGCCCCTATCCAGAAAGAAAGCCGCGCCGGACGGCGCAGGTTCCAGCTGATATCTTCTTCGGCCTAAAAGATTAGCCGAACAGGAGTTGGCACCGGCCGGGTGGCGGTTGCCAAGACGTCATAGGGCCTGGTCCCTCGGTCTTTCTGGATAGCAGCAGTTACAAAGATACAACTGGATGCAGAAAATGTAAAGCAGGATTTGACTAGCCAATTGAGTGAAAAAAACGGGCGTATGCGGCTAGCAGCAAGCTAAAGTATATCTCTATAAAAAAGCGCCTCCCCGTTGCCAGGGAGGCGCTTTCCAGCAGAAGCACCGGCTGCTTACGGGAACAGTATGGCGCGGTAGCGGTTGGCATCTACGGTGGGGATGGTGGAGCCGTAGTAATTGTTGATAACGCGAACCCACTCGTTGGCAATCACGGCGTAGCCGCGGGGCGTGGGGTGCACGCCATCGAGCGAGAACAGGTTGCCGCTGGCGAATGTGGCCGTATTATTCACGGCGTTGGTGGCTACACCGCTGGCAACTACGCCACTAAAGAACGTATTAGCATCCACTACCGGCACCTTATACTTGGCGGCCGTTTTGGCAATAATGTTATTGAGTTGTGTGGTGCGGGTAGTGATGGTCGTGACCTCGGCTGGGTCAAGCACGTACTGGCTGGGGATAGCGGTAGCGGGCGAAGTACCAACGCCGGGGTTAGCCGCTATGAAAGCCTGAGCCGTCAGCGTTAGCAGGTCGGTGCTGGTAGCTGCCCGGGCTGTGGCAGCCGTAGTACCAGTGCCCGGCTGAATATAAATAGCGGTGAGGGTAGGGATGGCCACTTTATAAGCTGCCAGCACTGCGGCCACCGTCACGGTATTGAAGTAGGGTAATGACGCTACGGCCGGAATGTTAGCCACTGCCCCTTTCACAGTGCCGCCCTTGCTGATGGAGTTCAGGATGGCGCGGTAGCCGATACCGAAGCGGGTAGTATCGGTCAGGTCGCTGAAGGGGTTGGTAGGTACCGCCACGGCACCGTTGTTAGCGTAGGTGAGCACGTCGTTGTTACCCATCCAGCAGGTGAAGAAGGTGGGGGTTTTCTGGCCGATGTAGGTGACATAGTCCTTGGTAGGCTTGTCGGCAGCCGGCAGCAGGCGCTCGTAGAAGGGGTTGATGATGCCGTAGGGAGCGAGGCCGCCCGTGAGCGACGACAAGCTGCTAAGCACCGAGATGCCCGGCACGCCCAGGTTGTCGGGCTGCGCGCCGGTGTAAGCTTCGAGTTGGTCCTGGCCGCTGCCGAGTAGCTTGCTGCCCGTGTAGGCTACCTGCTCACCCAGAAAGGTATTGGCGGCGCTGGGTTGCACCGGGGCCAGGGCACTATTCACCAGCAGCAGTTTGATGTAGCCCGAGCCGTCTTTCCTACCCGCCGAAAACGCGGGCTGTACAAAGCTGGCTGGCCCTTTGCCGGTGGTGGCAAACTGCTGGGCCAGGATAGCGGGGTAGGAAGTAGCCTGCGCCTCGTTGTAGAGGCCCCCGTCGCTGTAGCCCGAGGTAAGCGAGTTGCCCACGGATACGTAGCTGGTGAAATCGAGCGGGCCAGCCCCGGCTGTAGGCGCGGTAACGTCGGTTTGGCAACCAGCCAGGCCGGCGCTCAGGCCGAGGCCCAGCAGGGTGGCAGCAGAGAAGCGAGTAGTCATCATATGGGTAGGGAGTAAGAAGACTAATTAAAATTTAACGTACAAGCCCACGCCGGGTACGGCAATGGTAGTTTTATAGGTGCCGGCTACGCGGTCGGTAGCCACCCCGTTGCTAACAAGCTGGTCCTGGCTTTGGCTGCGTTGCATGAAGTCCTCGAAGAGGAACGAGCCATCGATGCCAAAATGTTCACCAACCGCGTAAGTAAAGCCGGCCGTGATGCCAATGCGGTCGGCATCGGGGGTTTCGGGGGTGATGAAGCCGTCGGGCACGCAGTTGAAGTCGTAGAACGTGCCGGCGCGCAGGGCCAGATGCTGCGTAACCTGGTATTGCCCGCCCAGGCGCAGAGCTAGGGCATCGTGGTACTGGCGCTTCGAGGACGAGGTGGCGCGGCCGCCGAGCAGGCCGGTGCCTCCACCGCTGTAGGTGAAGTCCAGCGACTGGTAGCGGCTCCAGCCCACGAGGTTGGCGTCGAAGGCCAGCAGCAGCTTTTCGCTGGGCCGCGCCCCAATGCCGAAGCTGTACACGTCGGGCAGCGGCAAGGTTACGTCGAAGCTGGTGGCCGTGAAGTTGCTGGCCGTTGAGGCTATGGAGTTGGTCAGGGTTACGTCGCCGCCGCTTACGTGGGCATCGATGGCCGAGCGGTAGCTGATACCTACGCTCAGCTTATCGGAGGGCTTGAACATGACGCCCAGATTGTAGCCCACCTTGTGGTCGGCCTTGCCCGTGAGCTGGGCATGAAACGGTGTCGCGCCGGCCGACTGGCTTTGCAGGGGCACATCACGCTGCAGGTCTACATCGCCATACGCCAGCACCACTACCCCGGCCCCAATGGCCAGCTGCGGCGTGATGGCGTAGGAAACAGTGCCCTGGGCAAATACCGAGCGCAGGTTGATGTCGGTGAGGGCGTAGCGGCCCGTCCAGCCCGACTGGTAGTGCAGCTCGCTGCCGAAGGGCGTGTACACCCCCACGCCTATCTTGAACTTGTCGGTGATGCCGAAGCCCGCATAGCCGTTGAAGGGAAACACGTTGGTGTTGCGCAGGGTTTCTTGGTCGCCACTGCCAGCCCCCCGAAACGAGATGCGCGGAATGGCCATGTTGATATTGCCCTGCACGCCGTTGCCCTTCACAAAGGCAAACGCGCCGGGATTGTAGAACTGAGCGGCTTGGTCGAGGTAGAGGCCGGTACCGGTGCCGCCCATACCGTTGTTTTTCTGGCCGTTCAGGTTTACTTGAAAGCCACTGGCCAGCGCGCCGGAGGTGGCTGCCAGCAGGGCTGCTCCCGTGAGGAGTAAAGATGTTGCCCGCATACTAAATACGTAAGGTGAATGGGTAATTGAGGGCTTAAAGGTATTGCAGCTTTTGTAAATAATCGGTAGGCACGCCGACTATGTCCGCGCCCACCCGCTGCCACCGCTGGAACCTTATGGCCGGCACTTTTGCTTTTCGGGCCGGCAACTGGTTTTCATAACAAGCAGATAACCTCGAAGCCCGACCTGGCTTCGTACTTTTGTACTGGTAATTTTCGCAGTCCTTTGCTATTTCCTTTCTTTTTAGTTTTTGTATGATAAAACAATTCCTCTTATTGGGCCTGGCTGGCACGCTCGCCTTCGCCACCACCAAAACCCAGGCGCAGACGCCGGTTACGTTGGCCACCAGCCCCTACGTCGAAAACTTCAACGGCCTGGCCAATGGGCTGCCCGCCGGTTTTGGCATTTATACGGGGGCTACCTCCACGAGCTTGGGCACGGCCGCCACGGCTGCCCAAACCATCCTTACGCCCGGTACAACCACGGCCTGGGCTAATACCACGGGGGCCTTCAAAAACTTTGCCTCGGCTAACAGCCTGACCTCCACGGCCAGCGTGGCCGACCAAACGGCCGCCACCGACCGCGCACTGGGCGTGCGCCAAACCGGCACCGTCGGCGACCCCGGCGCAGCATTCGTGTTTCAGGCCACCAATACTACTGGTAAGACGAGCCTCTCGCTCACGTTCAACCTGCAGTCGCTCGACGTCAGCACCACCGTTACCCGCACCACCACCTGGCAGGTAGACTACGGCCTGGGAGCAGCCCCAACTACTTTTACCACTCTGGGTACGGGCAGTGTTACAGGTAATATGGTGTTTTCAAACACGCCGATTACGGTGAATTTCGGCACCGCCCTCGACAACCAGAGTGGGCCTATTACCATCCGGGTAGCCGCGCTGGTTGCCAGCACGGGTTCCGGTAGCCGTCCTTCCACGGCCATCGACGACTTCACGCTAAGCTGGACGACGCCCAGCAGCACTACGCCCGCCCTCACGGTAGCGCCCACCAGCCTCACGTTTGGCAACCAGAATATTACTACTACTTCGGCAGCCCAGACCTATACCCTGACGGGCGCCAACCTCACGGGTGCTACCACGCTCACCGCAACGGGGCCGTTTACCATCTCGAAGGATAACACTACCTACACCTCTACGCTCACCTACACCGCTGCCGAGTTGGCTACCGCCAAAACGGTGTACGTAAAATTTGCGCCTACCGCTTCGGGCGCTGCTGCCGGCAGCATCAACCACACCAGCACCGGGGCCAGCACCACCACCCTCACGCTGACTGGCACCGGCGTCAACCCCAACCAAACGAGCTTTAGCTTCGACAACTGTACCTCGGCCACCACTATCTCGGATGGCTGGATACAGTATAGCGTAACCGGGCCGCAGTTCTGGGGCTGCACGTCTTTTGGCCACGACGCTACCGACCCTGCCGGCACGCTCACCAAGCCTTACGGCGTGCAAATGAGCGGCTACGCCAGCGGCAACGTGGCCAACGAAGACTGGCTCATCTCGCCGGCTTTCAACCTGACCACCTACAACTTCCCGCTGTTTGCCTACTGGTCGCGCACGGCTTTCTCGGGCGCACCGCTCAAGCTGCGCGTATCGACTAACTATACCGGCTCGGGCAACCCTGCCCTGGCTACCTGGACCGATTTGAACGCGCAGTTCCCGGCCGCCTCTTCGGACGTATGGACGCAGGCGGCCCCGCTCAACCTGTCGGCTTACAAGACGGCTACCAGCGTGTACCTAGCCTTCGTGTACACCTCCACCACGAGCGATGCCCCCCGCTGGACCCTCGACGACATCACCCTCACCAACTCGACCACGGCTCCGGCTCCCACGCTCTTTACCGACGTGACCTCGCTGGGCTACGGCTACCACACAGCGAACTCGACTACCGATAAAACGGTAACGGTATCGGCCAACGACCTGACTGGCAACGTCACTATTACGTCTTCGAATGCAGCTTACACCCTCTCGAAAGACGCCACCACCTTCGCCTCGTCGGTGACGCTGACTCCGGCCGAAGTAAACGGCACGAATAAAACCCTGACGGTGCGCTTCAAGCCTACGGCCGCTTCGGCCAACTATGTGGGTACGCTCACGGTAGCTACGGCCGGCGCCACCAGCAAAACCGTGGCCCTCAGCGGCGATACCTACGACCTAGCTAACACCCTGGAGTTGGTAAACTGGAACATGGAATGGTTCGGAACCACCGACGCCACCCTCGGCCCGACCGACAAAAACCTGCAGCAAACCAACGCGGGCATCGTCCTCAACGCCCTCAAGGCCGACGTGTACGCCCTGGTAGAAGTAGTGAGCATCGCCCGCCTGCAGACGTTGGTGACGCAGCTTGCGGCCGCTACCGGCAACACCTACGCCTTCCAGGTATCGGACTTCGGCTCGTATGCCGACGATGCCAACGACCCCGATTACGCCCTTGACCAGAAACTGGCTTTTGTGTACAACACGGCTGTAATTAGCAACCCCACCTTTGTAGGTCTGCTGCGCTGCACTCAGGCTCAGGCTTGCGCCGCCTACACGCCCTGGGCGTCGGGCCGCTTCCCCTACATGATGACGGCCACCGTCACGCTGAATGGGGTTTCCAAGCAGGTGCGCTTCATCGTGATTCACGCCAAGGCAAACGCTACAGCCACTTCAGCCAACGACTACGCTCGCCGCAAGGCTGGTGCCGACCAGCTCAAGGCGTACCTGGATACGAACTACCCGAATGATAACATCGTGATTGTGGGCGACTACAACGACGTGCTCAACGGCACCATCGCCTCGGGCGTAACGCCGGCTGTGTCGTCGTACGACTCATTCGTGCAGGATGTGGCCAACTACTCGGCTATTTCGCTGCCGCTGGCTAACTCTGGGGCGCAGTCTACGGCGAGCTACAAAACGCTCATCGACAACGTCATTGCCACCAACGACATGGCTCCGTACTATATCACGTCGTCGGTGGCGGTGCGCACGGACATTACCAGTACCATCGCCAACTACGCCAATACCACGTCGGACCACTACCCGATATTCTCGCGCTTCTCGTTTTCGAGTGTCACGGCCACCAAAAACGCCAGCCGCGCTCTATTGGCCCTCTATCCTAACCCTGTCACTAACTCGGTGCGCATTGAGGTGCCCGAAACCGGCAGCAACCTGAACCTGCAGGTACATACCGTGGATGGCCGCCTTGTGCTGCGCAGCACCGGCTCCGTAGAGCAGCTCAACCAGCAGCTCAGCCAGCGTGTGGGTAGCCTTTCGGGTGGCCTTTACCTCATTCAGGTAGTCGGCGCCGAGCAGACCTACACTAACCGCTTCCAAAAGCTATAAACCTACTGGTTTTGGTTTAAGAAAAACGCCCCGTTCGGTTTGAGCGGGGCGTTTTTTTATAAGTAGAAAATAGCTGTAACAAAATGAGCTGTAACAATTAAAATTATTACAGCTCATTTTGTTACAAGCCTGTTGCTTCACACAAGCAGTACATAGTGCGCTGAAACCAAGTGAGCGGGTAACCGACGGATTGGAGACTGTAGGAGCTTTGCTGGTTGAAGGCACGCTAGCTGTTTCTGCCGGTGCGACCTGCCCGGCGGCCCGCCCGCACCTGCTCGTGGGCCAGGCGCTGCAAGCTGGCTGCCTGCTCGGGCATGAGGCCGAGCGCGGCGGCGGCCTGCTCGGTGCGACCCAGCTTGCGGGGGTTTTTGCCGGTTAGCTGCTCCAGGAGTACGCAGGCATTCAGGTAAGCCCCGTAGATACTGGGGTGGTAGCTATCTACAGCCCACAGGTTCACTTTGCCGGCTTCGGGGGCGTAGGGGTTGGGCAAGGCCACGCCCTGCTGCACGGCCCGCAGCCAGGCATCGCCGGCTGGGGCCACGCCCGCGAAGTGGCTGTTTTCGGCGGCTTCGCGGTAGTAAGCAGCGTGTAGGTCGGCCGTCATCGAGTCGAGGGGCAGGCCAGAGTAGCCTTTGCCAGGCAAGTAGGTGAGGTCGGCGCGGGCCCAGGTTTGGTAGAGGTACACCTGGGCCGCCGAGTTGGCCGCGTGGATGGCCTGTTCGAGCCGGGTGGCGTAGGTGAAGAAGCGGGCCGGCTGGCCACCGTGGCGCGTGGGCACCGGGCCGGTGCTGTAGTCGTGCAGCACCACCACATCCCACTTGGGCTGCTGAATCACGGCCAGGGCGCTGTCATAGTGCATTTTAAGCGTCTGCCCGCTGATGGCTTCCAAGTGCACCTCGTAGTGCAGCCCGGCCTCGTCGGTGAGGTGCTTGAAAATAGCGGGGATGCCGCCCCACGGTGCCTGGGCGTGCTCGTACTGGTGGCGGGGTAGCCCGGCGCGGTAGTTTTCGTCCGTAATGGCGGCCGCGTTATAGTTGAGCACCGGCTGAAAAGCCCCATGAAAAAAGCTGTTACCCACAAACAACACTACCGTTGGCTTATGCGGCGGGGTAATGAAGTGGGCAGTAGCAGGTAGTTGCCCTCCGGCAAAAGCCAGTAGAAACAGCGGATGGAGGCGCATAGAAAAAAAGGAATTCGCCACCCAGCTTGCTCCGGCTAGCCGCTGTTGCTCACCGTTGGGCGGCGGCTGCCTGAGGCAGTTGCACGTCAAACTCGATTTTGGCCTCGGCCGGTAGCTTGGGCACCAGCACGTAATACACTACGTTGGCTGCTTTGGCGGCCGGGCCAGGGGCCAGCTTCACGCTATATTTGTAGCCAGTGCAGGTTTGCGTAACTAATTGGGCCAGTACGGTGCCGCCAGTGGCAGTGCGGGTTTTGCCCGCCAACAGGGTGTGGGTGGCAAAGTCGACCGGCGGCAGTTTTTTGCCCGCGAAAAGCGCCCGGTATTCTGCTTCGGAGTTCACCACGTAGCCGTTCGACTGGTCGAGGTTGGGAACGGGCTCCGTGATACTGGCCTTGAAGCCGGGTATTTGCGCCGCTTCCAGCACGGCCAGCGGAGTAGTGCAGGGCACTACGTCATCTTCCTTTTTGCAGCTATTGCTCATCGTCAGCAGACTCAGGGCAACCAAGGCCAGAAAATAGCTTACGCGCATACAGGGTGATGAAGGAATGAGGCGATGGGGTGATGAGGCAGGTTAGTGAGAGGGTTTTTAGTGGTAGGATACTTAAAACCTCCTCACCTCATTACCCCCTCACTTCATCACCTTAATCGAAACGCACGAGGGGCTTGCCATGCTTATGCGGTATGGTAAACTCCATTTTAAAGCGGGCGATGGCAAACTGGTCCAGCGTTTTGGAGTCGCCGCGCTGGCTGACATCGTCCAGCAGGTCAGTGCTGGCGAAATAATACTGGCCTTCGAGCGACAGGTAAACGCCGGAGCTAACGCGGTAGCTGGCCCCGATGCCCACGGGCAGCACTGCGGCCGTGGCCGGGTAGGCAGCTTTGCTCTCCGTAATGAGCGGGAAAATGCCGTTAGAAGTCTGGTACGCTTTGGGGTTATAAATCACTGCCCCGATGCCCGCCTGCAGGTACACCTGGAACCGCTGGGGCTCGTAGGCAGTGCCCAGGAGCATGCTTTTATCCTCCAGCAGGTTGTAGCGCAGAAAGGGCACCAGCATGTAGTTCGAGCTTACAAAACGCAGGCCGCGGTCGGCGTTGCTATCCTTGGCCTTGAGCTGGAAATAAGTAGCTTCTATGCCCAGGGTTACGCGCGGGCTATACGTATACACCATGCCCAGGTCGAAACCCACCTGATAGGTGTTATCCTGAAAGCGGCCGGTAATATCTCCGTTATAATAAGCCGTATTCAACCCAAACGAGAGGCGCAGGGGCAGCCGCTCGTAGGCCTGGTGCTTGGATGTAAACAGGCGGCGCGGCGCATGATAGCCCGGCGGGCCGGCCTGAGCCGTAGTAGCCAAAGCCCCACCGAGTAGGGCAGTTAGTAGTAAGGTACGCATGAAGGATATAGGAGATAAAAGGGAGAAGCAATGCAAACTACGTACTGTGGGCCGCAACAGTTCAATTACTTAGGGCCTCGGAAGAAAATTTTCAAGCTGAAATGCCACCTTACTTTACAAATTGCGAAAATGCTTTTCGGCGGCATCTTTTCCAAGCAGCGAAGCTAATAGGCAGGGGCTATACCAGCCTAATTTCCCCTGGTTATTTATCTGCTATCGCTGGCAACGGCAAAAAATTGTGCGCTGGCTCCCCGCACAGGTCATAAGTTGATTCTTGGGCGCGGTGGTCGGCCGTATCTTGCGGGCATTAATTGGTTTGTCCGTAATGACGCTACACTTTTCTCTCCCCTACCGCACTACCTACGGCCAGCGCCTGGTGGTGTGCGGCTCGCTGCCCAGCCTGGGCGCCTGGAACCTGCCCCACGCGCTGCCCTTGCAGTACGACGAGGCAACTACCCGCTGGAGCGCCGAAATACCCCTCGCCCCCGAGGCCGCCACGCTGCCCGTTCAGTATAAGTACGTGCTGCTGCTGGAGGGCGGCGGCGTAGTATGGGAGTGGGGCGGCAACCGCACCCTGGCCCTGCCCGCCCGCCCCGCCGCCCGCCTCGAAGTGCGCGACTTCTGGCGCGCTCCCGCCCAGGACGGCAACGAGCTGTTTACGGCCGCCTTCACCGAGGCGCTGTTCCGGCGGGCCGCTCCCAGCCCCCAGCCAGTGGCCGGCAAAGGCAAGAAAACCAAAGCTGCTCCCGAAACCGCGCCAGCGGTGCCAAACGTGCGTTTTGCCCTGGCCGCGCCCCGCGTAGCGCCTACTCAACAGGTATGCGTGCTCGGCTCCGACCCGGCTCTGGGGGCTTGGGACCAGGGGCCGCCGCTGCTGCTGAGCGATGCCGCCTACCCTACCTGGCAGGCCGACGTAGCCCTGCAAAACCCCGAAGCAATGGTAGCTTATAAGTACGGCATCTGGGACCCGGCCACCCAAACCGCGACCCAGCTCGAAACCGGCGACAACCGCGTGCTGCCCCCGGCCGCAGTGCCCGGCACCCTGCGCGTGCTGCACGACGAGGGCTTCGGCTACGCGGCCGGCCCCTGGCGCGGGGCCGGCGTGGCGATGCCCGTTTTCTCCTTGCGCAGTGAGCGCGGCCTGGGCGTAGGCGAGTTCACCGACCTGAAGCTGCTCATGGACTGGGCCGTGAAAACCGGCCTCAACCTGGTACAGATTCTGCCCATTAACGACACCACGGCTACGCACACCTGGGTCGACTCGTACCCTTACGCAGCCATTTCGGTGTTTGCGCTGCACCCGCAATACCTGCACCTGGACGGCATTGCCCGGCTCAAGGATAAGAAGGTAGCAACTGAGTTGGATAAGCTGCGCGAGGAGTTGAACGCCAAGGACTTTGTGGACTACGAAGCCGTGATGAACGGCAAGTGGAAATTTCTCAAGCTGCTTTACCAGCAGGAGAAAGCCCGGTTTCTGGCCGACCCCGAGTTTCGGAAGTTTAAGGCGGAGCAGGGCAGCTGGCTGATTCCCTACGCGGCTTTTTCGGGGCTGCGCGAGCGGTTTGGCACGGCCGACTTCCAGCAATGGCCACAGGCGTTTCGGGCACCCCATGCCCTGGAGCAGCTGGTGGACGAGCACGGCCCCGACTTCGATGAGTTCGGGCTGCACTTCTTCACACAGTTCCACCTCGACAAGCAGCTGCGCGAGGCCGTGGACTACGGCCGCGCCCGGCAGGTGGTGCTCAAGGGCGACCTGCCCATTGGCATTTACCGCCACTCGGTAGATGCCTGGACGCAACCCGAGCTCTATCACATGGACCAGCAGGCCGGCGCGCCGCCCGACGACTTTTCGACTACCGGCCAGAACTGGCGCTTCCCGACTTATAACTGGGAGCGCATGGCCGAGGACAACTACGCTTGGTGGCGGCAGCGCCTAGGCCACCTCTCCCGCTACTTCGACGCGCTGCGCATCGACCACATCCTGGGCTTTTTCCGCATCTGGGAGATGCCTGGCAACTCGGTGGAAGGTCTGCTGGGGCACTTTTCGCCCGCCTTGCCGCTGCACCGCGACGAAATTGAGCGCCGCCTGGGCTGGTTCAACTACGGCCGCCTCTGCGAGCCCTACATCCGCTGGCACTTGCTGGAAGCCCGGTTTGGTGGCGAAGCGCAGGCCGTTTTCGAGGAGTTTATGACGGCCAACCAGTACGGCGGCATTCAGCTAAAGCCCCAGGTGGCCAGCCAGCGCCAGATTGAAACGTATGTAAACGAGCAGCTAGCACTGCACCCCGAGCGCGAGGAGTTCCTGCTGCGGGTACGGCCGGGGCTGTATCACTTCGTGAACGAGGTGCTGTTCTTGCCCGCTGGCAACGACTTTTACCACCCACGCATCACGCTCAACAAGAGCGCCAGCTACGCCGAGCTGGACGGCGAGGAAACCCGCCGCCGCCTCTACGACGACATTTACGTGGACTTCTTCTTCCGCCGCCACGAGGAGTTTTGGCGCGAGCAGGGGCTGGTGAAGCTACCGCCTGTGCGCTACGCCACCAACATGCTCATCGCGGGCGAAGACCTGGGCATGGTGCCGGCCTCGGTGCCCGGCGTGATGCACCAGCTCGGCATCCTGGGCCTCAACATCCAGCGCATGCCCGGCAACCCCGCCACCGAGTTTGGCCACCCCAACGACGCCCCCTACCTGAGCGTAGTAACCACCGGCAGCCACGACATGAGCACGCTACGCGGCTGGTGGGAAGAAGACCGGGTGCGCACCCAGCGCTACTTCGAAACCACGCTCGGCCACTGGCGCCAATTGGCCCCCTACTACGCCGAGCCCTGGGTGGTGCGCGAGGTGCTCAACCAGCACCTGCACTCGCCAGCCATGTGGGCCATTTTCCCGCTCCAGGACTTCCTGGGCATGGATACCCAGCTGCGCCGCGCCAACCCCCACGACGAGCAGATAAACGTGCCCAGCAACCCGCAGCACTTCTGGAAATACCGCCTGCACCTGCCCCTGGAAGAACTTAACGACGCCACCGGCTTCAACGAGCCCCTGCGGGCACTGGTAGCGGAAAGCGGCCGGGGCCAGGTGTAGCAGCCTCGTATAAAGCTGGCCTTGCACCCGGCGGTGCGGCCGGCCCCACCCGTTGGCAGCGGCCTAATAATCAGGAGAAAAACAAAGCCCCGTAGGAGTGGCCCAAGTTGTTGGGTCACCTCTACGGGGCTTTTGCTTTACTGCTGTTGTCGGCTGTACCCTAAACGGAAGGCTATATCGCAACGCTAGGTGCAAGGGCTTAGTTACGCAGTCGGCCGGGGGCGTAACCTGGTCTGCCCGCCGTAGGCTGCCGGCTGAGGTCGGAGCTGACATTACGCCGTGCAGGAAGTAGCGCTTGGCGCATCGCCGCCGTGCGGCGAATCCGACACCGCGCCGCTGCACTCAACGTCCGCAGACGCCAGCTTCGCCGCTTCGCGGCGATGCGCCAAGCTAAAGCTGAGCGCTACTTCTCTACGACGCAACTTGGGGTAGCAAGGCCAATGGCTGGCTTCTTCGCTATGCGCTGCTTGTCCTACCCGGTTTTTGCTGGGGCAATGGGCAGTTTGCTTTCACGGCGCGGCGGGCAGTCATCTGGTCGGCGTCGGTGGTGAAAAGGGGTTTCGCTCACGTCTGGGCCTGGTTTGCTTACCGGATGGGCATCATGCGCATTATTCTCAAATCAGGAGTATGAAAACGAATTAGCGATAATGAATAAAAAACAGTAAAATATCCCTTTTCATTTTATAATTTTAAGCATAAGTCATGTTTGATGACTTATTTATGAATTAATTTGATTTAATCGTATCTACATGGTGGAAACGGACATGTTCATAAATTTTTTTCTACTCACTTTTAATAAATTGATAAAATACTCATCACTAAATCGTTTTTTGGATTTAGCAACCCTATTTTTTAATAAAACCCGTAAAATCATTGTATCACGGCAACGAGACAAGTGCCCAGGAATTAGATATAAAAAAAATACCATTAAGCATTGAACACTTTTAACGAGAAAACAACCCGGTTCAGCGAGTAAAAAGCGGGTTTCACCTGTAATTTCATTTTGTTAATCGGAAATCAAAGTTAATTTTGTCATTACAATAACACAAGCTACTAAACCGTCATCGTAATTGCATTTTCTTAACTTCCTAATTTGATGAACAAACTAGTACAGTATGGACACTGGGTGCTCGGGTTCCTGGCGCTCCTCTGGTTAAGCCCGACAGTGACCTGGGCCCAGCAAGGCCGGCTTGGGGCGGGCACTATTACCAGCACTACGGCCGGCAACGTAGTGAATACTTATACTACCCTCACTGGTAGCGTAACTGGCGGCGTAACCAGCACTACCGCTGCTCCGGCCGGGACTACTGCCATAACGGTGGCTGATGCTGTTATGACTGTGGCGGGCGGAACAGCATTTCCCACAGGGAGCAACTTGGCTACGGGCGACTTGCTGCTGATAATTCAGATGCAGGGTGCTACCATAGCGCAAACCAACTCGGTAGCCTATGGGGCTGTTACGGACTACGGCAGCGCGGGCCTGTATGAGTTTAGCGAGGTAAGAAGCGTAAGCGGCACGACAATTACGCTGGCTTGCGGCTTGGTGAACTCTTACTCGGTGGCCGGCAAAACGCAGGTTGTGCGGGTGCCGCGCTACACTACCCTCACGCTCAGCACCGCTACGGCTCCCAGCAAAGCCATTACGGCTACGATCTGGGATGCCACCACCGGGGTCGGTGGCGTGGTAGCAGTAGAGGTGCAGGGCGACCTCACGATGGGGACCAACACGAACATCGACGTGTCGGGGCAGGGTTTTAAGGGGGGGGCAGTTAACAATGCGGGAAGTTTTCCCGGCACCGCTGGCTCCAACCTAGCTCTTACCACCTACGTGACCACCAACCTCCAGTATGCGGGCGAAAAAGGTGAGGGTATTGCGGGCAGCCAGACTACCTACGACAACCTAGGGGGCCGCTACGGGCGTGGTGCAGCAGCCAACGGTGGTGGCGGCGGCAACAACCACAATGCCGGTGGCGGCGGCGGGGCCAACGTGAGCGCTACGGCCTGGAACAACGGCCAGGGCAACCCCGCCAGCGGCTACAGCGCCGCGTGGAACCTGGAAACCAGCGCCAATAACGCCGAATACAGCGGCAGCAGCTTTTCCACTATCACCTCGGGCGGGGGCGGCCGGGGCGGCTACACGTATTCTGGTGCCCAAAACAACCCGCTTACCACGGCACCTGGCAATACGGCCTGGGCCGGCGACTACCGCCGCATCATCGGGGGGCTGGGGGGCCGGCCGCTGAGCAATGCCAGCGCAACCGGCACGGCCAACGCCCGCTTGTTTATGGGCGGCGGCGGCGGCGCGGGCCACTCCAACGACAACTCCGGCACGAGTGGCGGCAACGGCGGGGGCCTGATTTACCTGACCGTGGGCGGCAAAATAACGGCCGCCACGGGCACAGCCCTGCTGGCTACTGGGATTACGGTGCCTATCCGGACAGGTACGATAAACACGACCGCTAACGACGCGCCGGGCGGCGGCGGCGGCGGCGGCACCATCGTTATCAACACCCCAGGCACGGTGGGGGTGGCCAGCGTTTCGGTAGTAGGTGGCGTGGGCGGCAATCAGGATTACGCTAGCGCCGAGGGGGAAGGCCCCGGCGGCGGCGGCGGCGGCGGCTACATCCTGACCACGGCTACGCTGTCCTCGACAACTATTACCGGTGGGGCCGGCGGCACCACCAACTCGACCGGCGCAAACAACAACGCCAGTGCCTTCCCGCCTAACGGCGCAACGGCCGGTAGCGCCGGCCTGACGAGCTCCTTCACTTACACGCAGCAGTGCCTCGTAACGGCCGACGTGCAAACGGTGGGGTTTGGCCCCGCCACGGGCACGGTGGGCCAGCCGATTATTTACACGCTCCAAACCAAAAACCTGAGCAGCAGCGTGAGTGCCACCAACGTGATACCCACCTTCACGCTGCCCGCCGGCGTTATGGCCGCCCAAGTGACGCTGCCCACGGGGGCCTCTTACAACAGCGCCACCAACGTGGTCACGTTTGCCACAGTAGCTACTCTGGCGGCAGGCCAGAGTGTATCCAACACCGTGCGCTATACGCCTACGGCAGCTGGCACGGTAACGGCCTCGGCCGCCAATACGGCCGGCCAGCCCGACCCTACCCTTATCAACAACAACGGCACGGCCACGGCCGCGCAAGTAAGCACTGTTATCGGGGCGGCTCCTATCTGTGCCAACCCTGGCAGCAACGGGAGCCCTGCTGCGCTTAGCGGGGTAGTGAACACGTATTATCCGGGCACTACCTCGCCTAGCGCGGGGGCCACCAGCATTGCAGTAGGCACCGCAGGCGGCGCTACGGCTACCCCCATCGCAACGGGCGACCTGCTGCTGGTTATCCAGATGCAAGGGGCTGACATCTCGGCAACCAACGAAAGCAACTACGGAGCCGGGGCCGGCACCGGCAACGGCAACAGCACCACGAATTTCACAGCGGGTACGTATGAGTATGTGGTGGCGGCCGGTGCGGTAAGCGGTGGGTCAATTCCCTTGAATGCGGCTACTCCGCTCACCAACAATTACTATACATCGGCGGCCACAACTACGCTCACGCGCCGCTCCTTCCAGGTGGTGCGGGTGCCCCAGTATGGCAACGTAACCCTGGCAGGCTCGGTAAATGCGCTGGCCTGGGATGGCCTCAAAGGAGGCATTCTGGCAATGGACGTGGCCGGCACGCTGACGATGGCCAACCAGACGCTCAGCGCGGCGGGCCTGGGCTTCCGTGGGGGCGCGGGCATTCAGTACGCTGGCATAGGCACGGCTACGGGCTATGCCACTACGGACTACCGCACGGCCAGTGCAGGCACCAGTGGCGTGGGAGTCAACGCTACTAAGGGCGAAGGCATCGCCGGCACACCACGCTACACGGCGGCTCCTACCACGGGTACCGCCCCCACGGGCTTCTCGACGGCACTCGTGCTGGTAGATAACACCTCGACCCTGGGCACCACCGCTTTCACTAGCGGCGTAACCAACGGCTACCCCAACGGCGACAACGGCCGGGGTGGCCCCGGCAATGCCGGCGGCGGCGGCACCGACGGCCGCTCTACCGACAACGGCCTCAACAGCGGTGGCGCGGGCGGCGGCAACGCGAACACGGGCGGGCTTGGCGGCTACCCACGCTCCGCTAATGGCACTAACCCCTTCGTAACCACTACGCAAGCAGTGGGCGGCGGCACGTTTGCAGTGGCTTCTGCCTCGCGCCTGGTAATGGGCGGCGGCGGCGGCGCGGGCACCAACAACGACAACAACGGCGGCGGCACCGGCATTTACAGCAGCGGCTCGCCGGGCGGCGGCATCATCATGCTGCGCACGGGCAGCATCAGCGGCACCGGCACCGTCGACGCCTCGGGCGCGGGGGGCAACACGCTCACGCCTGCCAATGCCACCAACGATGCCAGCGGCGGCGGCGGCGCGGGTGGCAGCGTGCTCATCACTTCGCGGGTAACCAGCGGCCTGAGCGGCCTGACGGTGAATGCCAAAGGCGGCGCCGGCAACAGCAACGGGGCCAGCAAGGACGTGCCCCACGGCCCCGGCGGCGGCGGCGCGGGCGGCTACGTACTCCTCAACGCAGCGGCCAACGCCAACTCATCGGTTGCCGGGGGGGCAGCGGGCACCACGGCGGCCAGCGGCACTACTACCGCCAACGACCCGTATTCGGGCGCAACGACTGCTTTTGGCGCTACTGCCGGCGGCACGGGTAGCATAAGCACTACTACCAGCACTACCATTGCCAACAGTACGGCAGGGGCCGGTTGCAACGATGCCCCAGTAGCTGTGAACGACTTGGCAACTACTACGCCCGGCGTGGCCGTTACCTTCGGCACCACCACGGGCACCACGGCAGTAGCCGGCAACGACACCGACGCCACGGGCGGCATCGACGCCGCGTCCATCAACCTCGACCCTACCTCGACAACGGCCATCAAAACCCGCACCATCACGGGGGTGGGCACCTTCACGGCCGATGCCACGACGGGCGCGGTTACGTTTACGCCGGTAGCAGGCTTTGTAGGCGTGGCCGAACTCCCCTACCTCATCAACGACGTGTACGGCCTAACTTCCAACCAGGCGGTTATCCGGGTGGCGGTGGAGAACCGCAGCTACGACCTGGCTACTACCATTGCTTCTACCCCGGCCACGGGCGGCTCGGTGAAGGGCAACGCAGCCGTGCCCTACGTGGTAGTGGCTACCAACAACAGCGCGGGCACGGCCCCGAACACGGTGCAGACGGTGCAGCTACAGCCCGGCCTCACGGTGAGCCAGCTCAGCCTCACGCCCAACACGGGCACAGTTACGGCCGCTACGGCGGGCGGCGTCATCACCTTCTCGGGCGCAGGCACTACCAGCAATGGCGCGGCCTACGGCGGCACTACCTACAACCAGACGACTGGGGTGCTGACGTTCCCGGCTACCGGCCTGGCCAATGGCACCCCCCAAACCTACAACTTCTCGGCGGCGGCCCCCGGCTTCGGACCGTTTACAACCGTGGCCAGCATCGGCAACGGTAGCGTAGACCCCGTGCCGGCTAACAACACCAACAGCACCACCTTGACCGTCACGGCGGGCTACGATATCGGCACCACCGTTACCGGCCCCACCACTACTCCCAAAACCGGCAACATTGTCAGCTACATCGTGACGGCTACTGACGCGGGCGCTACGCCGGCCGCCGGCGTGGTGCAGCTAGTAACCATCGGTGCCGGCCTGACGCAGGTACACACCACCGGCGGCGGCTACTACAACAGTTCCTCCAGCACGGCCACGGTGTACTACGCCAACGGCACGTTCAGCGCTACCTCCAGTACGGGCGCTACCTCCTACTCGGTAGCGGCCGGCACCATCATCTACCCGCCGGCCGACTTGTCTGCGAGCCAGACGGTGAACAACATCATCACCTTTGCCGCGCCGGCGGCCGGCACTACGGTTACATCGACCTTCACCACGGCCTCGCTCGCCAACGACTCGAACAACTCCGGTGTGGGCATCAATTCGGCTGCCGCTACCCTGGCAGCTACCTCGGCGGGCACGGGCACGGCTACCAACCTGCGCACCACCCTCACGGCTACTAACAGCGGCGGCACTAGCGTGGCCCCCGGCACGGTAGCCCCCGGCAGCAGCATCACGTACTCGGCGGTGCTCACCAACGACGGCCCCACCGATGCCACCCTGGCGCAGGAAGTGGTGTCGCTGCCCGCCGGCCTCTCGGCCTCGACGCTGAGCATCAGCGGCAGCACTAGCAACGTCTTAGCAAACAACGTCATCACGTACTCGGGCGGGGCCAACAGCGGCACTACGTACAACACCGTGAGCGGCGTGCTGACGTTCCCGAGCGCGGGTACGCTGGTAGCCACTGCCGGCTCCAACGCGAGAACCTACGGCTTCACTATCACGGCCCCGGCCAACCTGCCGGTTATCAACGTAACGGCCCTGGCTTCGACCAGCGCCCCCGAAACGTCGCTGGACGACAACATGGCCCAGGCTACCACCACGGTGAGTGCCACGGATGTGAGCATTGTGCTCAGCGGCCCGACTACGGCCACGGTGGGCCAGCCGGTTACCTACGAAGCCATTGTGAGCAACGCCGGCACGTCTGCCGCTACCCAGGTGGTGGCTACCGTGGCGATACCGGCCGGCCTGAGCGGCGTGACGGTAAGCGGCGGAGGCACCTACAACAGTGCTACCGGCCTGGTTAGCTTCCCCACTACCACCAGCCTGGCCAGCGGCACCAGCGTGCCGTACACCATCAGCTACCTGGCACCGGGTACGGCCACAGTCGTTAACATGGCCAGTGTGCGCACCGGCAGCTTCGATACCAACGCGGCCAACAACGCCAGCACGGTAACGACTACCACCACGGCTGCCGCCGACGTAGTTACGAGCGTAAGCGGCCCGGCCACGGCCAACGTGGGCGGCACCCTGACTTACGCCGCCACTACCACCAACGCGGGCAACTCGGTAGCTACCGGTGCCACGGTGCCGTCGTTGCAGCTACCCACCAACCTGACGGTGGCCGTAGCGCCTCTCAACTCAACTACCATTGTGACGCTGCGCGTGAATGGCCAGGGCCCCAGCGCCGTAACCAGCACCACGGCTACTTTCCCCGACGGCTCGACCTACGTGCTGGCTACCGGCGTGGTCACGTTCCCCAGCATCAGCAACCAGCTGCCGGGTGCCACCTCGGGCGTGACGAATACGGTGACGTTTGATGCCCCGGCCACCACCCGCGTGAACGTGGTAGCAGTAGGCACCCCGGCCGCCGCCGCCAACGACCTCAACCTCGACAACAACTCGGCCCCGGTAACGACGACTATTAGTGCCGCCACCGCATCGGCCGACCTGAGCGTGGCAGTAACGGCCAACGCTACCAGCGTGACGGCTGGCCAAACGGTGCTGCTGACCGTGACCGCCCAGAACTCGAACAGCAGCGCCAATGTGGCTACTACTGTGCGCACGCAGGTATTCGTAGCACCGGGCTTGCCTACTTCGGGGGTGAATGCAGTGCAAGTGAACGGGCAGACTTCGCCCACCGTCAACGCCACGACGGGGCTGGCTACCTACACCGATGGCTCGACCTACGACCCCACCACCGGGCGCGTCGTATTCCTGCCCGCCATTGCGGCGCTGGGCATCGGCGAGTCGCAGAGCTTCACGGTGCAACTGGCAGCACCGGGCACGGGTACCATCACGGCCGTAGCCTCGGTGCGAGCCGAAAACGCCGACCCTTACCCGGCTAACAACGTCGCCAACATTGCCATTGCTACTACCACAGCCAGCGTTGACCTGGTTACGGACGTAAACGGCCCTGCTACCACTACCACGGGGGCCCCGGTTAGCTACGCCATTACCACCATCAACAGCCTGCCCACTACGGCGGGTGGTTTTGGGGGCTCGGCAGCAACTACGGTGGTGCAAACGGTGACCATTCCGGCCGGAGTTGGGCCGGCTACTTCAGCCGGCTTCACCATCGGCGGGAGCACCAGCGGCACGGTTACGTACGCCGGCACCCAGGCAGGGGGCTACACCATCAGCATTCCGCTGGGCACGGTATACCCCGGCACGGCTAATGCCGTGGTGAACACGGTCAGCTTCACGACGCCGGCTACCGTTGCCTTCACGGTGGGCAGCACGGTGAGCAGCAGCCCCAACAACGACGCGGTACCCGGCAACAACACCGACTCGCAGGCCACTACCCCGGCCGCCGCTACCACGGGACCCGTAGCCGCCGATATCGTGGTGAGCACTTTCTACACCACCGATACCACGCCCAAGGCCTTAGGCAACACGCTGGGCAACACAGCCGGCCAGGCCGGCATCACCGCGCTGACGGCTACGCTCACGGGCACGGCTACCAGCATCGACCACTACACCATCACGGCGCTGCCTCTCGTTGGCACGCTGTACGTGAACGGCACTGCCGTAACGACCCTGCCCACGAGCGGCCTCACGGTGACCGTGGCCAACGCAGCCAAGCTCACTTACGACCCGGCCGGCACCGGAGCGCAGGACGTTGCTACCCCCAGCACGCTGGATGCCAGCAACCAGTTCTTCACTTTCTCGGCCACCGACAACAACAACAACACGTCGAACGTGGCCCGCTACACGCTGCCGGTTAACCAGGACGCCTCGACCACCTACACCGTGAATACGGCCCGGCCCGGTGCCTACGCCTACGTCAACGGCACCGAAATAGCCCGCGCCTACGACTACAACGGTGGCCGGGCGACCAGCACGACCATCTTCACCCCCGACGTGGCTACTGCTACCCCGACCACCAGCAATGGCAATGCCACCAACGTGCCCAACAACGGGGTACGCACGGCTACGGAAAAATCCTTCACCACGGTCTCCTCCACATTTGGTACGGGCTTCACCAGTTTGGCTTCGCTGGGCATGGCCCTCAATGCCACAACCGGCCAAATCACGGTGATTGACCAGAACAAGCTGCGCACCGGCAACTTTAAGGTGAGCGTGACCACTACCGACCTCTACGGCGGTGTAACGACCCAGGATATTCCGTTCAGCATCGGAACCAACCCGCTACCCGTGACGCTGACCACCTTCACGGCCCAGGCCGTGCAGAACCGCGATGCCCTGCTGAAATGGACGACGGCCTCGGAAGTCGACAACGACCACTTCGACGTGGAGCGCAGCTTCGATGGCACCAGCTTTACTAAAATAGGGCAAGTGGCCGGGCAAGGCACCAAGGCAACTGCCACCGACTACTCCCTGCCCGATGCAGGTGTGGCCGCCAAAGCTACTGGCCCGGTATACTACCGCCTGCGCCAAGTAGATATTAACGGAACGGCTACCTACTCGCCCGTGCGCACCGTAAGCTTCACGCAGGAAACCGCCACCCTGGGCCTGTACCCCAGCCCGGCTACCACCAGCACCACCCTCGACCTGAGCCAGCTGCCCACTTCGGCCAGCTACCAGGTGGTACTGCTCGACGTAACCGGCCGCTCGGTGCGCACCTGGTCGCTAGGTGGCGGGCAGCCCCAGACCCTGGAGCTAACCGATGTGGCTACCGGCAACTACCTGCTTCAGGTAACCGGCACCCAGCCCAACGGGACTACCCTGCACCAGACTCTGCGCCTGACCAAGAACTAGGCAGCCTGCTGCCACCAGCTAAAAACCTCCCTGCCGTTGGCGGGGAGGTTTTTTTATTACCTCCAGTGGAATCTGTAGCCCACGTTGGGCTGTACTTTGCGGGGCAACAGCAGCTCCTTATGGCCGATTTATCTTCTACCCTCACCCACCTCAACGACGCCGGGCAGCCGGCCATGGTCAACGTCGGCGGCAAGGCTATTACTGCCCGCCTGGCCAGGGCGCAAGCCCGCGTGCGCCTGAGGGCCGATATTCTGGCCCTGGTGCAGGCCGGCGACCTGCCCACCCGCAAAGGCCCCGTGTTTCAAACGGCGATTCTGGCAGGCATTATGGCGGCCAAGCAAACGGCCAGCCTCATTCCCCTCTGCCACCCGCTGGGCCTCGACGACTGCCAGGTGCGCATCGAGGTGGTGCAGCCCGACTCCTTGGTAATCGAATGCACAGCCCGCGTAACGGGCAAAACCGGCGTGGAGATGGAGGCGCTTACCGGCGCTTCGGTGGCCGCTCTCACGGTGTACGACATGTGCAAGGCGATGTCGCACAGCATCGTGATTGAAGAAATCCGGTTGATGGAGAAAACGGGCGGCAAGTCGGACTTTCGGGCCGAGTAGCGCAGACTTTGTAGTCCGCGCCCGCGCCGTTCAAATGCGGACTACAAAGTCCGCGCTACATTACGGGTGGGCGGCTACCCAGACGGTACCATCCTCGTACTCCTCTTTTTTCCAGATAGGTACTACCTCCTTCAGGGTGTCGATGATAAACTGGCAGGCGGCAAACGAGTCGGCGCGGTGGGGCGTGGATACGGCCACGACCACGGCCACGTCGCCGATTTCGAGGGTGCCGTAGCGGTGCGTCACGGCCACCTGGCGCAGCATGGGCCACTTTTCCTGAGCCATTTCGGCCACGCGGGTGAGCTGGTGCAGGGCCATGGGCGCGTAGGCCTCGTAGTGCAGGCGCACCACGCGGCGGCCGTCGCTACGGTTGCGCACCGTGCCGATAAAGGCATTCACAGCCCCCGCCTCGGGCGACTCGGCGGCTTGCAGCACGGCGGCTACATTGATGGGCTGGTCGGTGAGGTTGATGTGCATAAGTTGGGTGGCAAGTAGTGGGCTTTGTGCTTACGGCCTAGTGCTGGCGATGGCTGCCGACACCACCCAGCTTTCTGTTACCGCTACTTGCACCGGTTCTCCCACCGTCATGGGCTGGCCGAGACGGGCGCGCACCGTATTTTCCAGTAAGTGAATTTCTACCTCATAAAAGCTACCCATAAACCGCACGGCCTGCACGGTGCCAGCCGCCCCGCCAGCCCCCAGCCGCAGCTGCTCGGGGCGCACCAGCAAGGCAGTGCCGGGGGCGGCGGGGCCGGAATCCAGAGCGGCGCGGTCGGGGCCGGTGAGCAGGTTGTAGTCGCCAAACAGGCTGGCGGTATACTCGTCGGCGGGCTGGCGGTAGATGTGCTCGGGGGTGCCTTGCTGCACCAAGTGGCCCTGGCGCAGCACCAGAATTTCATCGGCCCAGGGCAGCGTATCGGCGGCATCGTGCGATACCAACAGGCAGGTGATGCCCAGGCGCTCGCCCAGTTCGGCCACGATAGTTTGCAGCAGGCGCTTGTGCACCCGGTCGAGGTTGGCGTAGGGCTCATCGAGCAGCAGCAGGCAGGGCGCACCCAGCAGCAGCCGGGCCAGGGCCACCCGTTGCTGCTCGCCGCCCGAAAGCTGGTCGGTGCGGCGGCCCAGCAGGTGCTCGATGCGGCAGAGGCGAGCCAGGGCCGGGGCATCGGCGGCGGCGGGCTGGCTGGCGTAGCGCAGCACCTGCTCCACGCGCAGAAAGCGCGGCAGCTCGGAGCGCTGCGAGAGGTAGGCCACGCCGGGGTGTCCCGGCACCAGCGCCACAGCGGGCCCGCGCACCCGGCTGCCCGCGATGCGCACCTCGCCGGTAGTAGGCTGCACGAGACCAGCAATGAGTTGGAGCAGCGTGCTTTTGCCCGCGCCGCTTTCACCGGCTACGGCCAGCTTCTGGCCCGCCCGCTGCCCAAAGCTGAGCGGCGCCAAGGCCACGGTGCCGTGCTCCTGCAGGCTGAGGTCGGTAACGGAAAGTAGCATCGGCTAGGCCCGGCCCTGGCTGCGGAGTACCTCCAGGGTTTCGCGGTGGCGCTCCTCGGCCAGGTCTTCGCGGTAAGAGGCCACGGCCCAGATAGCGGCCGGAATCCAGCCGATGAGGGTGAGATGCAGGATGCCGCAGAGCAGTCCTTTGAGGACGTGGCCGCGGAATATCATGGAAATACCGGGCAGCAGAATGGCGAATAGCATGGGGAAATAAGCAAGGATGGAGAACAAAAATAGGGCTCGGTATTTTAGAGGGTTCACGGCAACCAGGCCACTTTGAGGCAGGCTACCCGGACCTTTGCTAAATAATCGTCTGAGTTGAATACTCATTACGACCAAGCTGCCTGACTCAGACGTTTTAACTGGCAATAACCCAGCTAAGAGGGTGTTAGGGAATTAGGCTGGCGCTAATCGGTTGAGACCCATCGTCATATTGGCGACCAACAACCAAGTTTCGTGGCAACGCGGGGTAAATTCGTAGTCAATCGCCAATCGCCGAAAGTTGGTGAGCCAGGCAAAGGTGCGGTCGACGACCCAGCGCTTGGCTACCGGTACGAAGCCGCGCGCGGCGGGCGGCTCCCTACCTGGTGCGTGAAACCGAGTTTGGCTACCTGCCGGGCGAAGCGCCCGCGGTAGCTTTTGTCGGTCACAATGGTGACGAGCCGCGTGCCCCAGGCGGGAGGTACGGGCAGCAAGCGCAACGCTTCTACCCCGCCGTGGCCGTTGGCCGCGTGCACCCGGCAAGCAAAAATACGTCCTTCTACATCCGTCATAATCTGTCGCTTACGTCCGTTTACCCGTTTGCCTCCGTCGAGCCCGCGGTGCTCAAAGATGCGTGGGGCGAGCCGCACGCTTTGGCTGTCGAGGCAGACCAAGGACGGCGTAGCCGCCCGGCCGGCGGCCAGTCGGTCCGCCTGGTTGACGGCGTCGTTGAGTTGCTGCCAGAGACCGGTGAGTTGCCAGCGCCGGAAGTAGTAATAGACGGCGGACCACGGCGGAAAGGGGGCGGCAGGCTCCGTTCTTGGCAACCAGTTCGGCACACATAGCGCATGGCGTCAACTACTTGCCGTAGACATTGGCGGCGTTTGCGTTGGGTGGGCAGCAGCGGGGCAATAACTTGCCACTGCGAGTCAGTGAGGGGTTGATTACCGTCAACCATAATGTGAACGGAGCCTAGGAACTCCGCTCGTAGCTTACTGACTCGTTTTCTTTTTTCCTAAGCCCAATTTCCTAACACCCTCTTAGCAAACAAGTATAGTAGTTGGATTTTGGCGCGATGGCGCGCGCGTGGGCTTGCAGGAGCATCTGGCTGGTTTTCCGATAGTTCATACCAGATTGATTAGCTTGCCTATAATTTCCAACCCGCTTAAAAATTACCTGGCGCCTACTGCTGCCTAAAAAGCAAAGTGGGCGATAAAATGGCTCACTAGCCCATTGAGTTGAGTAGGAGCAACAAACCCGCGTCAGTAATGCCCGACGGACCTGGCAGGCCGGTTGAAAATTACTAGTCCCATTTTTTTCATTTTTCATTCACAGTTTCTTTTCATCCACTTTTCTTGTTTTATGCGAACAACCCTACTTGGTAACCGGCTAAGCCGGTGGTTGGCTATGATGCTGGTAGCCTTGCTGAGCAGCTCAGCAGCCTGGGCTCAGAGCACAGCCAACTACGCCTTCACGAATAGCTCTACCGGCTCGCTGGTAGACATGTCGAGCGGCACTACGGATGCTCTGGCCACGGGCACCTATAACGATGATGTAGCTTCTGCCGTGCAGCCCATTGGGTTCACGTTTGGGTTCATGGGCACGGCCTACACCCAGTTCAGCATCAACTCCAATGGGCAGCTACGCCTGGGGGCTACCGCTATCAGTGGGGGCGCAGCTTCTCCTACGGCGGGCTCGGCCATTCTGGCCCCGATGGGCGGCGATAACGCTATTCAAATTGCGGGCAAGGTGCATTACAGGGTAATAGCTGGCACCAACCGTACGCTGGTAGTAGAGTGGAATTCACTCCGCATTCCATACAGCAGCACGGTAGGCACGGGCAGCGTGGTGCAGGCCGTGCTGGAAGAAAATACCGGCAAAATAGAATACCACTACGGCACGGTGTTCAACAATAGCACCTCCACCGCCGCCCGCTCCGTCTTCATTTCGGCGGGCACCAGTGCCGGGCAAATTGGGGTGGTAACTAACCTGGTTACCACTCCGGCGTACGACGCTACGGCGACTTCGGCCACTACCTCGACGTTTCCGGCTAATGCGTCGGTGCCCGTTCTGAACTCAACTGCTGATGGCTCCCGCACTGTCTTCACCTTCACGCCGCCATCGGGCACGCCGGCTACACCCGGCCTTACTATCAGCGCCGTTGGGCAGGCCAGCCTCACGCTGAACATTACGGACAACTCCACGAACGAAGGCTACTACACCATTGCTCGCTCGACGGACAATATCACCTTCACCACCCTGGCTACAGTACTCTCGACTACCATAGTCGCTACCGGCGGCACGTTCACGTACGCTCAAACCGGCCTGGCCACGGGCACTACTTATTACTACCGCGTAACGGCCAATAACGAAGCTGCCGGCGTGTCGGCAAATGCTACGGCTACGGCTACTACGCTGGCTGCCGTGCCCCTTTGCGGCACCAAGACGGTAGGCCCGAGCACGGGTACCGACTACCCAACGCTTACGGCCGCCTTTGCCGCTGTCAGCATCAATGGCCTGTGCGGCCCGCTGGTGCTGGAGCTGCAGGCCAACTACGTCAGCACTACCGAAACCTTCCCGATAGCCTACACCTACGCGGGCACCACTGCTACCAACACCGTTACGGTGCGGCCGGCGGCCGGCGCCACGGGCCTGAGCATTACCGGCACGACAGCCAGCGCGGTGTTTAACATTGTGGGCGGCAAATACCTGATTGTGGACGGCCGCCCCGGCGGCTCGGGCACCACGGTGAGCGGCGCGGCTGCGACCACCGACCTTACCATTGCCAGCACCAATGCCAGCGGCATTCCGCTGCAATTCACCAGCGATGCCACGTTTAACACGGTGCAGCACTGCCAGATTAAAGGCGTGGGCACGGTTGACTTCTCGTACCCGGATGTGAACTTCACGGGCACCGCCACGGCTGGCAACAGCGATAACGTGGTGCAGTACAACAACATCGGCGACGGGGCTACCACGCCGACCACCCTGGTTTATTGCGGCAGCACCCTTAACGCCCGCAATACCATCAGCAACAACAACCTCTTCAACTTCTACAACGCAACGGCGGCGGCCTACGGTATCGAGCTAAACCAGTCGGGCAACGGCTGGGTGGTTACCGGCAACAGCGTTTACCAGACGGCCACCCGCGCCACGGTAGCCTTCACTACCTACGCCATTTACGTAAACAGCGGCAACGGCCACACCGTCAGCAATAACTTCATTGGGGGCTCGGCAGCCAGCGCGGGTGGCACCCCCTGGACGGCGAGTGGCACCACAGGCGCTTACCGCTTTGTGGGCATTTACCTGGCTCCGGCTACGGGCACGGCTACCAGTGTGCAAGGCAACACGGTAGCCAACTTCTCGTGGGCGAGTACCAGCGGCGCTACCACCACCAGTGGCGTTTGGAGCGGCATTTACATGAGTGGCAGCGGCGATGCAAACATCGGCACCACCACAGGCAATACTATCGGCACGGTGGCTGGGCCTGTTTCGGTAACCATCTCTACCACGACGGGCGGCTACTCATTCGGCATTTCCACAGCTTCATCGGGCACGGTGAGCATCGTGGGCAATACGATTAGCAACCTGACCGGCGTGGGCTCGACTACTTCCATCGCCTCGAACGTGGCGGGTATTCTGGCTTCGGCGGGCACGGCCAACACCATCAACCGCAACAAACTATATACCCTGGTGGCTGGTAGCGGTGTGGCCAACATGAGCAACGGCATCTGGTTGACGGGTGGCACGCTCAACACGGTAACCAACAACCTAATTGGCGACCTGCAAGCCGCTACTTCCACTAGCCTGGTGGCGGTGTCGGGCATTCTGGTAGCGGGCGGCACCACCGACAACGTGTACTACAACACGATTAACCTGGGTGGCACGAGCACCGGGGCTACGTTTGGCACGTCGGGCATTTATCTGAACTCGACCTCGGCCACGCTTGACCTGCGCAACAACATCGTAGTCAACAAGAGCACGGCCGTAGGTACGGGCGGCTACACAGCGGCTTTCCGCCGGGTGAGCGGCACGGCGGGCACGGTGCCTGCCAACTACGCCACTACTTCTAACAACAACGCATTTTACGCCGGTACGCCCTCGGCCACGAACCTGATTTACGTGGAGGGTACCACTACGGCTACCAATGCCCAGCAGACGCTAGCCGCCTACAAAGTCTTTATGGCTAACCGCGACCAGGCTTCGGTAACGGAAGATGTGCCTTTCGTCAGCACCACTGGCACGGCGGCTAACTTCCTGCACATCAGCACCACCACAACTACCCAGGTAGAAAGCGCTGGTACGCCCATCACGGGCACTACCACCGACTACGACGGCGATACCCGCAACACGACGACCCCCGACATCGGGGCCGACGAGGGCACCTTCCTGCTGCAGGACCTGACGCCGCCCTCCATCACCTACACCGCCCTGGCCAATACCAACAGCAGCGCCAACCGCACGCTGGTGGTAACCATCACCGATGTAAGCGGGGTAGCAACGGGAGCTAATGCGCCGCGCCTGTTTTACCGCAAGGGTACCACCGGCGCATTTGTGTCGGCACTGGCTACTACCGTTGGTGGCAGCAGCTACACCTTCACCATCGACTACTCGCTGGTGGGCGGCGTGACAAGCCTCGACGTGATTCAGTATTACGTGGCGGCACAGGACGCAGCCACTACCTCCAACTCGGGCACCAGCCCCTCGGGCGGCACGTACACGACGGCCCCTACTACGTTCAATTCCTACACGGTATTTGGCTCGCTGAGCGGCATTTACTACGTGGGCAGCAGCACCTCGCCCAATGCGGCCCGCACCTTCACGACGCTGACGTCGGCCATTGGGGCCTACAACGGCAGCACGCTAGGCGGCGCCGTGACGTTTGCTTTGCTGGATGCTTCTTATTCTACGGCCGAAACGTTCCCGCTTACGCTCAACGCCAACTCCGACGCTAGCGCTGTTAACACGCTGACCATTAAGCCCAACACGGGGGTAACGGCTACCATTTCGGGCAGCGTGGCTACCGGCGCGGTGCTGAAGCTGAACGGGGCCGACTACATCATCATCGACGGCTCGAATGCGGGCACGGCCACCCGCGACCTGACCATCACCAACACCAGTGCCACCGGCACGGGCAACACGGTGCTGTGGATAGCGGCGGCTACGGCCACCGACGGGGCTACCAACAACACGGTTCGGAACACCAACCTCACGGGTAACTCGAACACGGGCTTTCCACAGTTCACGGTATTCGTGGGCGGCGGCGGCGCGGGCGTAACGGCCCCCACTACCAGCACGCCCGCTGCCAACTCGAACAACACCATCAGCAACAACGCTATTACGAAGGGCTTCTATGGCATGTTCGTGTATGGCGTATCGGCCACGGTGCTCGACCAGAACAATACGGTGAGCGGCAACCAGTTTGGGAGCGGCACCGGCAACGGCTTCGGCGTAGAAGGCATCCGGGCCGTGTTCCAGCAGGGCCTCACCATTCAGGCCAACGAAATCCAGAACGTAGTGAACGCGGTGGCCGCCAGCCACTTCGGCCTGAACCTGGGCACGCTCAAGGGCTCGACCATCACGCGCAACTCCATCCACGATGTGCAGTCGAACAGTGCAACCTCGGGCTACGTGGGCTACGGTATCAGTTTGGCTTCGACGGCCTTCAACGCCAGCACCAACGCCAGCGCCAACACGATTAGCAACAACATCATCTACAGCATCTCGGCCCCGCTGGCCAGTACCGGCAGCAACCCTAACGTACTGGGCATTGCCAACAATGGCGGCTACGGCGACCGGATAGTGTTCAACACCATCCTGCTGAATGCGCCCCAAACGGCGGGTGTCGGCTACTCGGCCGCTATTTCTAATGGCGACTCGCAGTTCACCACAGCTTCGTCGGCGCTGGATGTGCGCAACAATATCATCGCCATCACGGCCAACGTGACCACGGCCGCCAAGTACTTCGGCTTTTATACCTCGGCCGCCAACGTAACTGGCTCCACGCTGGATTACAACGACTATTTCCTCAACGGTACGGGTGCCGCCACCTTCTTCGTAGGCAACCTGAACGGCACCACCCTGACTACCTATGCCACCCTGGCACTCTGGCAAGCAGCCACCAGCCAGGAAGCCAACTCCAAGTCGGTAGACCCCAACTTCACCCAAACCAGCACTGCTCCCTTCAACCTGACGCCGGCCGCAAGTGCGCTCAACAACGCAGGCACGCCCATCAGCGGCGTGACGGTAGACTACACGGGTGCCCCCCGCAGTGCCACCCCTGATATCGGAGCCATCGAGTTTACGCCCGCCGCCTTCGACCTCAAGCCCGCCGACCTGACCGCCCCGACGGCAACGCAGTCGTGCTTTAGCACTACGGAGGCCGTGACGGTGCAGATTCAGAACAACGGTTCGGCACCTATCAACTTCGCCAATAATACGGCTACCATCACGGTGGTAGTGACGCCCCCCACGGGCGCGGCCCAGACCTTCACCACTACGCTCACTACCGGCACCCTGGCGGCCGGCGCTACCCAGAGCGTAACGCTGCCCGGCACGCTGAACATGAGTGCTACAGGCACTTATAGCTTCGCCGTGACGGCTACCATCGTGGGCGATGCCAACACGGCCAACGACAACATCACGATAACGCGCACCAACGCGGCTCCGGTGGCCCTGCCCTACGCGGAAACATTCCCGACCAGCACCTTGCCCACGGGCTTCACGACTACTAGTTTCTTCCTTAGCACCTCGGCCAACAACGGGACCACTGGTAGCTACGGCCTGCGCGTGAACATCTATTCCGGTATTCCTACGGCTACAGCCACCACGCCGCTGCTGGGCACCACGGTGTCGACAAACAACATCCTCACGTTTGACGCCCGCTTTACGAACTTCAGCAGCAGCGGCCCGGCTACAGTGCTACAAACCGGCGACAAGCTCGATGTGCAAGTATCGGTTTGCGGCGGGGCGTTCACGACGGTGTATACCATCGACAACACCAACCAGAACGGTACGGGCGCGGCCAATGCCAGCTTCTACACCTACTCCGTGCCGCTGGCCGGCTTAACGGCCGGCCAACGGCTCCAGGTGCGCTTCATTGCCACGTATGGCGGCACCACGGGCAGCGACTTCTACGTCGACGTCGACAACCTGAACGTGGTGAGCCTTGTGCCCACCGACGTAGCCGCTAATGCTTTGGTAGCTCCGGCCCAGCCGAATGCTACCACGGGTGCCTGCTACGGCTCAGCCGAAGCCGTGACGGTGCAGATTCGCAACGCGGGCTCTACGGTACTCGACTTCGCTACCAATCCGGTAACGGTGTCGGCTACCATCACGGGGCCAGGCACACCCGGCACGCTCGCGCCCATTGTGCTAAGCACGGGTACGCTGGCGGTGGGAGCCACCCAGAACGTGACGTTTGCCGCTACGGCTAACCTGGCTACGGCCGGTGCTTACGCGTTTGCCATCACGGCCACTACGCCGGCCGATGGCAACACCGCCAACAACACAATCACCTCGACCATCACGGTGGCTGCCCCGGTAGCCGGCACGCTTTCGCCCGCTACCAGCAGCCTCTGCAACAGCGGCACGGCCTTACTTACACTTACGGGCGCAGCCAACGGCAGCATCCAGTACCAGAGCAGCGCCAGCGCTACGGGGCCGTTCACGAACGTTGCGGGGGCTACTTCGGCCACCTTCACTACGCCCGTGCTGAACACGACCACCTACTTCCGTGCCCAGGTAACCTGCGGCACGAACGTAGTAACCTCGAACGTGAGCACCATCACGGTGAATACGCCGGTAGTAGCCAGCACCAATACACCGGTAACGATTTGCGCCGGCACTACGGCTACGCTCACGGCTACGGCCTCGGCGGGTAGCTCGGTACGGTTCTTCAGCACCGCTACGGGCGGCACGGCCCTGGCTACGGCCACGGCGGGCACCTACACCACACCGGCCCTCACGGCCAGCACTACGTACTACGTGGAAGCCTTCACGGGTGGCAGTGAAACGGCAGGCCGCACGGCTCCCACCGTCACAACCGGCTTCATAAGCACTGGCTACGGCCTGGTATTCAACACTACGGGGGCTACTACCATCCAATCGGCCGTTATCTACCCGATTGGTACCGGTACCATTACGTTTGCCTTGGTCAACTCGGCAGGTACGGAACTGGCCTCGACGGCGGCCCTCAGTGTTGCTGGCACGGGAGCTACCACACCCGTTACGGTGCCGCTGAACCTGGCAGTACCCAGCGCGGGCACCGACTACCGCCTGGTAATTAAAGCTTATACTGGCCTCACCGACCTGCTGCGCGAAAACCCCCTGCCCACTGGCAGCACCTATCCGTTCACCTCGACGGGTGGCACGCTGAGCTTCACTGCCGGCTACCTGTCGGGCACGACTTCGGCCACGGCGTACTACTACTTCTACAACGTAGTGCTAAGCAATGAGTGCACCACGGCTACCCGCACTGCCATCCAGGTGAACGTAACGCAGCCTGCTACCGCTGGCTTCTCGTTCCCGACCACGGCCATCTGCGCTGGCACGGCCACCACTCTGACGCCCACCCTGGCGACAGGTGCTACAGCGGGCACGTTCTCGCTGCCAGCAGCTACAGGCCTGACCATCAACGCTACTACCGGCGTAGTAACCGTCGGGGCTACGGCCACGGCCGGCACCTACACCGTGACCAATACGGTAGCCGCCAGCGGCGGCTGCGGCGCGGTGACGAGCACGGCTAGCTTCGTGCTCTCGGGCCCGAGCACGGCTACCTTCAGCTACTCGGGCTCGCCCTTCTGCACCACGGCCGCCAACCCCACGCCCACCATCACGGGCACGGCGGGCGGCACGTTCAGTTCCACCACGGGCCTGAGCATCAATGCCACGACGGGCGTGATTACGCTCAGCAGCAGCACGGCCGGCACCTACTCTGTGACCTACACCGTGGCCGGCACCTGCGGCAGCTCCTCCACCCAGAGCGTGACACTCACGGCCCCGCAAACAGCGGGCTTCTCTTTCCCGACCACGGCGACCTGCGCCGGCTCGGCTACGACCAAAACGCCGACCCTGGCGACAGGTGCCACCAATGGCACCTACACGTTGCCCGCGGCCACGGGCCTGACCATCAACGCTACTACCGGCGTGGTAACGGTCGGCACGACGGCCACGGCCGGCACCTACACCGTCACCAACACCGTGGCCGCCAGCGGCGGCTGCGCGGCGGTGACCAGCACGGCCAGCTTCATTATCTCGCCCCAGACCACGGCTACCTTCAGCTACGCGGGCTCGCCCTTCTGCACCACGGCCGCCAACCCCACGCCTACCATCACGGGCACGGCGGGTGGCACGTTCAGTTCCACCACGGGCCTAACCCTCAACGCCACCACCGGCGTGATTACGCTCAGCAGCAGCACGGCCGGCACCTACTCCGTAACTTATACGGTGGCCGGCACCTGCGGCAGCTCCTCCACCCAGAGCGTGACACTCACGGCCCCGCAAACCGCGGGCTTCTCCTACGCCGCCAGCCCCTACTGCGTGAGCGGCACCACGAACCCCACCGTGACGCTGACCACGGGCGCTACGGCAGGCACCTTCAGCTCCACCACCGGCCTCACGCTCAATGCAACCACCGGCGCCATCACCCTTAGCAGCAGCACGCCCGGCACCTACACCGTCACCAACACCGTGGCCGCCAGCGGCGGCTGCGCGGCCGTGACCAGCACGGCTAGCGTGACGCTCACGGCCCCGCAAACCGCGGGCTTCTCCTTCCCCACCGCCACGGTCTGCGCCGGCAGCACGGCCACCTTCACCCCCACGCTCAGCACCGGGGCCACGGCCGGCACCTTCACCCTGCCCGCCGCCACGGGCCTGACCCTCAACCCCACCACCGGGGCCGTGACCGTGGGCGCTACGGCCACCACGGGTACCTACACCGTCACCAACACCGTCGCCGCCAGCGGCGGCTGCGCGGCGGTGACGAGCACGGCCACCTTCACGGTGAACCCGACCCCGGCCACGCCCACGCTCGCCACGTCCGGCACGGCGGCCACGGGCATCACCCTTACTTCGTCGGCCACTACCGGCAACCAGTTCTACCTGAACGGGGTGGCTATTGCCGGCGCTACGGGCCAGAGCTACCTCATCAACTCCGGCACCAAGAACGGCACCTACACCGTGGTCGTGACCAACGCCTCGGGCTGTTCTTCGCCCGCATCGCCCGCCGTCAATGTCACCGTGACGGCCACGGCTGCGGCTGCGGTGGGCACCGCCCTG
>JBPBPU010000009.1:0-73219 GCA_050954465.1 Janthinobacterium lividum | reverse complement strand
ACCACCCCGACTGGGGGCGGCGCGGGCTGGCATATGAAGAGGGGGAGGGGCTGGCGATTTTTCGGAATATTGTGGAGTGGGTCGCCCTCCGTGGGGGACCCCACCCCCGACCCCTCCCCAAAAGGGAGGGGAGCCTGACGAGTGCAGAAGAGCCAGAGGCACTAGTTGAAGAGCCAAGTAATTCTTATCAAACGGCACAGGACCATGTGTTTACGACCACTGCGCAACGGTGGAAAACGTTGGGCAGCTATGCTCGGGAAAATCGTAAACAGCCTACTGAGGCCGAAGCCCGCTTGTGGCAGGAACTGCGCGGTGAGAAGTTGGGAATGCAATTTCGCCGGCAGCACGCCATTGATACTTACATCGTGGATTTTATCTGCATTCGGGCCAAGCTCATCGTGGAGGCCGATGGTGGCATTCATTCTGAACCTGAGCAGGCCGACTACGACGCTGGCCGCACAGCCATGCTACAGGAGTATGGCTATCAGGTACTACGTTTTTCCAACGAAGAAATTCTGAACCATACTCAAACGGTAATTTCTAAAATTCGCCAAGTAATTAGGCCAGAACACCAGTCGACCTAAGCCTAACTCCTAGTCACAACCTTAAAAATCGAACACCCCCGCACGAGTCGTGAGGCTCCCCTCCCTTTTGGGGAGGGGTCGGGGGTGGGGTCTACTACATGAACACTCTCCCCCACTTCGCCACCCCCCAGCTCCAGCTCCTGCACCGCGGCAAAGTCCGCGACAGCTACCGCATCGACGACGCCACGCGCCTCATCGTCGTCTCCGACCGCCTCTCGGCCTTCGATTCGGTGCTCGAAACCGCCATTCCGCACAAAGGCGCCGTGCTCAATGGGCTGGCCAATTTCTGGTTTGAAAAAACGAGCCACATCATCCCGAACCACGTGGAGAAGCTGGTGGACGCCAACGCTATGCTGGTGAAGGAAGCCCAGCCGATAAAGGTGGAGATGATAGTGCGCAACTACATCACCGGCTCCATGTTGCGCGGCTATCAGAAAGGCCAACGCGCCTTTTCGGGCGTAACCGTGCCCGACGGACTCACCAAGCACCAGCAGTTTCCGGCCCCTATTGTGACCCCGACGACCAAGGAGGAGTCGGACCGCGAAATCACGCCCGAAAACCTCGTGAGCGAGGGCTGGGTAAGCCAGGAGCTGTACAACCGGATGCGCGAGAAGTCGCTGGCCCTGTTCCAGGTTGGCTCCGAGCTGCTAGCCGAGAAGGGCATTATCCTGGTCGATACCAAGTACGAGTTTGGCTTGCTCGATGGCGAGCTGATTCTGATTGATGAAATCCACACGCCCGACTCGTCGCGCTTCTGGAGCGCCGAGGACTATGCCCACAATCCCGAGGGTGCCGAGCAGATGGACAAGGAGTACGTGCGCCAGTGGCTCATCGCCAACAAGCAAAATGGCCAGTACCCCCGCGCCCTCACCCCCGACGTAACCCAGGAAGCCAGCCGCCGCTACCTCGACATCTACCAGCGCATTGTGGGCGAGCCCCTTCCCACCGCCGACGAAACCGCTACCGGCGGCAACGTAGCCCATCGCCTGGTAGCCAACCTGGTGAAAGCCGGACTGATGCAGGATGCTTGGGTAAGCATCGTCATGGGCTCGCCGGCCGATAAGGAGCACTGCCTCAAAATCCGCTCTTTTTTTGAAGGCTACGGCATCTTCACCCAGCTGCGCGTGACCTCGGCCCACAAAAACGGCGAGGAAATCGGCCCGATGGCCGAAGTCTGGAATCGCAGCATCGAGCCGGGCGTCATTATCGCCGTAGCAGGCCTCAGCAACGGCCTCGGCGGCGCGCTGGCGGCCAACGTGAATGTGCCCGTCATCTCGTGCCCGCCTTGGAAAGACTACGCCGAGCTGGCCATGAACCTGAACTCGTCGGTGATAATGCCCAGCGGCACCCCTAACCTCACCGTCGTGCGCCCCGACAATGCCGCCCAGGCAGCCTTGCGGGCGCTCAATACTCCTCGCTTGCGCGAGCGGCTGCGCCACGAAATCGCCGCTACCAAAGCCAAGTTGCGGGCCGCCGATGCGGAGCTAAAAGCACTATGAATTACTAAGCTATGACGGAAGCCCAAGTCCGGCAGCTAGTAACCAGCTACGTCGAAGCATACAACCGCTTCGACGTAGCTGGTATGCTGTCTACTCTGCATGAAGACGTTGTATTTGAGAATATTTCGGCTGGTGCAATCACCCTGAAAACCCGTGGTAAAGCTGAGTTTGAGGCTCAGGCTGAGCAAGCGAAAAATTATTTTTCTCAACGTGAGCAGCGCATTGTGAATTGGCAGATTATGGACGATAACCTGGAAATTGCTATTGAGTATGCGGGGATATTGGCCATCGATTTACCCAATGGCGTGAAGGCAGGCGACACGTTGCGCCTACAAGGCAAGTCGATTTTTCGCTTTGCTGACAATAAGATTATTTCTCTGACTGACATCAGCTAAGCAGTTGGCAACTTCGCAACAACTCGTCCTCCTCGGTGCCGGTGCCCGCGAGCACGCCCTGGCCTGGAAGCTCCGCCAGGATGGCGCTACCGTGCACGTGCTGCCCGGCAATGCGGGCATCCCCGGCAGTGTGCCCGGCATTAGCGCCACCGACTTTGCGGCCATCAAAAGCTTCTGCGAGGAGCGTCAAATCAAGCTTATTGTAGTCGGCCCCGAAGCCCCGCTGGCGGCCGGCGTGGCCGACTATTTCCTCGACACCGACATCCGCGTATTTGGCCCGCGCCGACAGGCGGCCACGCTCGAAAGCTCTAAGGTGTGGAGCAAAGACTTTATGCGCCGCCACGGCATCGCCACGGCCCGCGCTTGGAGCTACCGTAGCGACCAGTTGGCCGAAGCACAGGTTCAGGCCGAAGCACTAAACGGGCAGGTAGTAGTGAAATACGACGGCCTCGCCGCCGGCAAAGGTGTGTACGTGTGCAGCTCGGTGGCCGAAGCCGCCAGCGCCCTGACCGAGCTGCGCGAGTTGCACGAAGGCTGGTTTTCGGTGCTGCTCGAAGAAAAGCTCACCGGCCCCGAAGTCAGTCTTATCGGCCTCACCGATGGCCACGAAATCCGGCTGCTGGCCCCCGCCCAGGACCACAAGCAGCTACTGGCCAATGACGAGGGCCCCAACACCGGCGGCATGGGTGCTTATTGCCCCGTGCCGTTTCTGGACGATAATTGGCTGGCCGCCATCCGGCGCGACATCATCGACCCCACCCTGCGCGGCCTCCAAGCCGAGCCGTTCGACTTCCTGGGCTTCCTCTATTTCGGGGTCATGCTCACGCCGCAAGGCCCCAAACTGCTAGAATACAACGTGCGCCTCGGCGACCCCGAAGCCGAGGTGATTTTGCCCGCTCTGCAAAGCAGCCTGCTGGAACTGATAACCGCCACGCTCGACGGCAACCTGGCCCAAACTGCTGTCCACCAGCGCTCTGGGGCCTTTGTGGGGGTGGTGCTGGCCTCGGGCGGCTACCCGGCCGCGCAGTTCCCCACGGGCTTTCCGATTCACGGGGCGCAGTCGGCTGGCACGGGCAGCCAGGTGTTTGTGGGCGGCGTGAAGCCCGGCACCCAGCCCGGCGAGTTAGTCACGGCTGGCGGCCGGGTGGCGGTAGTAGTGGCTCACGGCCCCGACCTGCCCACCGCCGTGCAGCTGGCCTACGCCGAAAGCGAGCTGGTTTATTTTCAAGACAAATACGTGCGCCCCGACATCGGCCAGCGCCCCGCGCCGCAGCTTGAAACTGCCGCTTACTAGATGACTAACCAACGCCCCGCTCGCCTTGCCATCCTGCTTTCCGGCCGGGGCTCCAACATGTTGGCCCTGGCCGCGGCCGTGCGTCACGGGGTGTTGCAGGGCGTAGCCGAGGTAGCAGTAGTGTTCAGCAACGACCCCGCCGCGCCGGGCCTCGATGCGGCAGCCACGTTGGGTTTGCCCACGGCCAGTTTTAGCTCTAAGGGGCACCAGCGCGAGGCGTTTGACCTAGAAGTGGTGAGCTTGCTGCAAGGCTACCAGCCCGATTACGTGGTGCTGGCGGGCTACATGCGGGTACTCTCGCCGGGTTTTGTACGGGCTTTCGCTGGCCGCATCATCAACATCCACCCCGCCGACACGCACCAGCACCAAGGCTTGCATGCCTACGAGTGGGCCTTCGACAACCGCTTGCCCGAAACCAAAATAACGGTGCATCTGGTGGATGAAGGCCTAGACACCGGCCCTATCCTGGCTCAGCGCACCGTAAATTTGGAAGGAGCCACTACCCTGGCCGAAGTCCAGCGCCGCGGCCTCGCTGTCGAGCACGTTTTGTACGCCGAAACGCTGCGAGAACTAATACTGAGTAGTAAATAATTTTCGCCTCACGCTGCAACCTGCTGTACTACCTCTCCCTGCCCACCCCAATTATTAATTCCTAATTCCTAATTCCTAATTGATATGTGTGGCATTGTAGGTTTTCACGGCCCCGAGCGTGTGGTGGGCGATATGGTTATTGGCCTCACCGCCCTGCAGCACCGGGGGCAGGACGCCGCCGGCATCGCCACCTTCGATGGCGACGCCTTCCACCTGCATAAAGGGCAAGGGCTGGTGAACGACGTATTCCGGCCCAAACACGTCAAGAAGCTGACCGGCAACACCGGCATCGGGCACGTGCGCTACACCACCCAGGGCGCCAACGACTCCGACCTGGCCCAGCCCTTCACCACGAGCTATCCCTTCGGCCTGGCGATGGTGCACAACGGCAACGTTATCAACTTCCGCGACGTGGCCCAGCGCCTGCACGACCACTACCACGTGCTGCCCAAAACCACCAACGACCTGGAACTCATCATGTACACCTTCGCCTCGGAGCTGCGCGTGAAAGACCTGAACCACCTCTCGGTAGTGGATATTTTCGACGCTGTAGAAACCACCCAGGAGCTGGTGAAGGGTGCTTATGCCACTGTCACCATCATTGCCGGGCACGGCCTGCTGGCCTTCACCGACCCGCTGGGCATCCGGCCGCTGGTGCTGGGCCGCCGCGATGGGCCCGACGGCCCGGTGTATGCCTTCGCCTCCGAAAGCACCTGCTTCGACTACCTCGACTTTGAGTTTCTAGAAGATGTGGGGCCGGGCCAAGCGGTATTTATCGACCGGAATTTCCAGGTTCACTACAAAAACCAGAATACGGTGCCCAAGGCGTTCTGCGTGTTCGAGCAGATTTACTTTGCCCGCGAAGACTCTACCATCCACGGCCGGCTGGTGGCCCGCGAGCGCGTGCGCCTGGGCAAAATCCTGGCCCGTAAGGTAGTCGATGCCGGCCTGCGGCCCGATATGGTCATCGACGTGCCCAGCAGCGGCTACTTCTCGGCCTCGGGCCTGGCCGAAGCCATCGGGGTGCCCTACCGCCGCGCCATGGTGAAAAACAACCACATGGGCCGCTCGTTCATCGTGCCCACCCAGGCCGGCCGCGAGGATGTAGTAAAGAAAAAACTGAACCCCATCCGCGCCTTCGTAGAGGGCAAAAAGGTAGCCGTGGTGGACGACAGCATCGTACGCGGCACCACTTCGCGCCGCATCGTGCGCCTGCTGCGCGAGGCCGGCGCGGCCGAAGTCTACTTCATCAGCAGCGCTCCGCCCATCGTGTCGCCCTGCATCTACGGCATCGACATGGCCATGAGCACCGAGCTGATTGCGGCTAACTATTCCGAAGACGAAATCTGCCGCTACATCGAAGCCGACCGCGTTATCTACCAGGATTTGCGCGACCTCGAAGACCTGTTTGCCGAGGAGCGCGGCCACGGCGGCTCGTGTTTCGCCTGCTTCACCGGCAAGTACCCCACCGGCGACGTCACGCGCTACCTGCGCCACATCCAGGAGGAGCGCCTCAGCCACCGGGGGCCGGAAAAGGCGGTTTCGGTGAGCGCCAAAGCACCCGCGCCAACGGAACATTAAGGCGCAGGGGATATGGACTGGTTTGTTAAAAAAACGATTAAAAGTGCATTGGTAATTGTGCCTTCAGTGGTCGCATTTCATACACTTTTCAATTCATTTCTTACTTCGAAAGAACCCGGCCAGTTTCTCAAAACGGCTTTATATATACTGCTAGCTGTCTTGGCTGCGGTAGCGCTATTTTGTTACCTGCGCTATTTTGTTTCGCTGAGAAAGGAAAAGGGCTTTCCCTATGTGTATGTCAATTCTGACGGCTCCGTGCGTGAAGTAACTGAGAGCGAGCAGGATTATCTGAGCACAGCATTTTCTCCTGCTGACGGTGGGCGACCCTACATTAAAAATCGCTACGACCAACAAAATGCTAGCGGTAGCATCAAAGGCTTTATTTACCGTGACCGGGTGCCCGCTAAAATACCTGTCCTGTCTGCCACGGCAGAGGTGAGTTCCTAAAGAAGTATTTTAAATAATCACCCGCGCCGCCTCGGCTCCCCCTCTCCTTTTTGGAGAGGGGGCCGGGGGGTGAGGCGAACCGTATGAACGACCAAAAGAACGACCCCGGCTACTCCATCGACGAAGGCAACGCGGCCTCGCGCAACGCCTACTCCTGGGCCAAAAAGACCTTCGCCACCCGCGCCGGTTTGCCCGGCGAGCCCGCCCGCGACCTCGACGGCGGCTTCAGCAACGAAATCCGCTTCGGCCAAGAGCGCCTTGGCATTAGTTCCGACGGCATCGGCACCAAAATCGAAGTGGCCGAGCGGCTGGATAAATACGATACCCTAGGCTACGACCTCGTAGCCATGACGGCCGACGACCTCATTGCTGCTGGCTTTGTGCCGACCAATCTGTCGAACATCATCGACGTGAACCACCTCAACTACAGCGTGGTAGACGAGCTGATGCGCGGCCTGCACGACGCCTGCCAATTCTCGAAAATCGCCATCACGGGAGGCGAAATTGCGGAGCTGGGCTCCCGCATCGGCGGTCACCCCGGTGCCCGTATGAATTTCAACTGGTGCTCTACGGCCATCGGCGTGCTGCATCCTAGCCTCGACAAGCCGCTGAGCGGTGCCCAGGCCCAGGCTGGCGACGCCGTGGTGGCCCTGCGCTCGCCCTCTTTCCGCTCCAACGGCTACTCGTTGGCCCGAAAAACCTTGCAGCGCCTCTTCGGCGACGACTGGCACACGCAACACTACGACGGTACTGATGCCGACCAATACGACACCTGGGGTGCGGCGATGCTCGCGCCCTCGCTCATCTACGCGCCCGCCCTCACGGCCCTGCTCGATGCGGGTGTGGCCCTGCGCGGCGCGGCCCACATCACGGGCGGCGGCGTGGCCGACAACTTCCAGCGGGTACTCAAAAACGGCCTCGGTGCGGTGCTCGACAACCTCTTCCCGCCGCTGCCCGCCATGCAGCGCCTCTGCGAAATCGGTGGCATCAGCCCCGAAACCGCCTACCTCTACTGGAACATGGGCAACGGGATGCTGCTCGTAGTAGCCCCCGAAACTGCTGACGCCGTGGTGCAGCAGCTAGCGCAGGCGGGCTATGCGGCGCAGGTGGCGGGGCATATCACAGCTGAAGCTGGCGTGATGCTGCGCGTGGCGGCGGGGGAGCTGCGGTATGGGTAGAGCTGCATAACCGGCTTCTGCTAGAAGGGTATTTTTAGTCAGTAAATTTTCAAGGCATGAAGCAGGTTACTTTCATCTTGTGGGCAATTTGTTTAATTGCCTGGGGCGGTACGCTTGGTAAGGTACCCCTATTACCAGCGTCGAAGCGAATACAAACAGCTTATCTGGCTTGGAAAAAACACCCTGAGTCGGTGGCGCTACAAAAGAATTTTCTAACAGCCTTTCCGCAAACGAAAGCCGTATTTGTGGCGGTATTTTATCCTGCTGAGAATGACCAGTTATCTAGTGCAAGTGACGAGTACCTTTCTGCGCTCGAAAAGATAGGCACCACTTCTCCTGGTGCAGTTATGCAAATTTGCCTCAACATTGGCAAGGAGTTTCCCCGAGGAAGCGATGCCATTGCCTATTTACAGCAAAATACCGTTACCCTTGCGTTGGCTCATCCTAAGGTATTTGTCACTACGGCAAAAAGTCTTACGGATAAGGAGAGACAAAGCTTGTTTCGGTTTCTGGCCGACGCAGAGGCCATCGAAGATTGGCCGGAATATGGGTATTTAATTCAGAAAATGACTAAAAGCGGTGCGCTTACCTACGCGGCCGAACTTCGGCAGGCAAGGCAGTGGCGAACGCACCGGCCTAACGACTAGCTGCTGTTGGTTCGCTGCTTGCTATCTAGCGCGTCATTTCAACTACCCCATGCTCCAACGTGCTCAGTGGACGAAGCTTAAGTACGCGGCCCTGCTCACGCTGCTTAGCGTGGCTATTGGCCTCACGGGGTTTATGAGCATCGAGCACTTCAACGTGCCCGATGCGTTTTATATGTCCGTGATTACGGTGGCGGGCGGGGGCTACGAGGTGCTGCGGCCGCTCTCCCAGGCGGGGCGCATTTTTGCCGCGTGCTACATCCTCTACAACCTGCTGGTAGTGGCCTACTTGGTGTCGGTAGTCACCACGTTTATCTTTGACGGGGAGCTGCGCAAGCTATTTACTATGTACCGGACCGACCAGGAAATCAAGCGCTTCAGCGGCCACGTTATTATTTGCGGCTTTGGCAGCAACGGGCGTAAAGCCTACCAGCGCCTGCTCAGCAACAGCGTGCGGGTGGTGGTAATCGAGCAAAATGAGCAGCTACTGAAGGAGCTGAGTGAAGGCCGCAACGGCGCCGACGTGGACGGCGACGGCATCGTGGGCGGCAAGATATTCTACGTGCTCGGCAACGCCACCCTCGACCCCGTGCTGGAGCAGGCGGGCGTGGGCCGCGCCTCGGCCATTATTGCGGCCCTGCCCAGCGACTCCGATAACATGTCGGTGGCCCTCTCGGCCCGCGCCCTCAATCCGCGCCTCAACATTATTGCCCGCGCCTCGCACAAAATATCGGAGCGCAAGCTCATCGCCGCCGGGGCCAACTCGGTGGTGATGCCCGACGAAATCGGCGGCTCCCAGATGGCCGACCTCGTGGTGCGGCCCGAGGTAATCCGGTTTCTGGATATGATTTCGGGCCTCAGCGCCGACAAGATGCGCCTCGAAGAGCTGGCCTACGAGCAGCTACGCCAGGAACTGCGCGGCCGCAGCATCCGCGACCTCAACATCCGTTCCCTCACCGGGGCCAACGTCATCGGCCTGCGCCAGGCCAATGGCACGTTCCAGGTGAGCCCCGACGCCGACTACCAGCTTACCCCCGGCGACGTGCTGCTGGTGCTGGGCAGCGAAGCGCAGGTAGAGAGCTTCGAAGTTCGCTATCGGCAGTTTTAAGCTGCTGGCTACCGATATTCTATACTCGCCGATTTCCTGCTCTCAGGCCACACCGCCGAAGCCATCGGATACATATTTTATTACCTGGCAATTGCAGTGACTATCGGAGGCGTAGTGCTGGGCGCAATCGTGCTGGTAGCGGCTGGCAAGCTGTTGCGCACGGCCAGCCGCACCGGCAAAGTCATCGGTGTTGTGCGGCTGCTGGTGGGCGTGGGGCTGTGGGACGTGGCGCTGGCTGGTTACTCGGAATTTATTCAGGGCATGAGGCGGTAGTAGTCCTGACATTCCTTCTCTTACCCACCTATGTACGCTCATCCCACCTTGCTCACCCTGCTACTGTCGGGCCACCTGGGTTTTCTCGGTTGGCTCTTCGCAGCCATTGTGGTGATGGGGCCACTGCTGGTAGGAGGCACACTCGCCGTTGCGGGTGGCAAAGTGATAGCAAAAATGCCTCACAACGCAGTTTTCCTGGCCGCCCTCTTGCTGCTGGCCATGGGCATAGTAATAATAGTTTTGTTGCTGATATTTATAGAAATATCTATACTAATTATTGCACAGCAGAATTGATAGCAGGGGCCGCAGAGGGCGACCCATTCGAACGTAACGGCTCTGGAGCTTATTCCCCTCACACCGCCCGCCCTGGCCGGTGCGCCAGCATCAGTTGCAGGCGGAACTCGTGCAGCCCTTGCTCCAGGCCCACCGGGTAGGCGTGGGCATTGAGGAAGCGCCGGATGCTGGGGTCCAGGCTATTGACTTCCTGGCGGGCCAGGGCGCGGCTTTCGGCCAAGGTAGGCAGGGGCTGCACCAGCAGGCCCTGGCGCAGCACGGGCTGCAGCAGGTCGCGGAAGGGAGCACCAGCACGCACGGGGCGTCGGCGGGTAGCGTCGGCGGGGTCGAGGATGGTGGGGGCGTCGGGCAGCGGTGCGGGCGCAGCCACGTTGTAAATCATGTCGGCGCGGGGCTGGCTGGCCTCGCCCAAGTAGCGGCGCACTTGCAAGATGCCGGGGATGCTAGTTTTGGCCTGCTGCTCCGAGAGCTTGATGGTAAAATCCCAGCCCTGGCCGTCGGCAGTGCGCAGGGCGGCCAGCTTGTACACGCCGCCGAGGGCCGCCTGGTTATAGGCCGTTACGAGCTGCGTACCTACACCCCAGGTATCGATGCGCGCCCCCTGTTGCTTGAGGCTGGTAATGAGGTTCTCTTCCAGGTCGTTGCTGGCCACGATGCGCACCTTGGGCAACCCGGCCGCATCGAGCAACTTCCTAGCTTCCTTTGACAAGTAAGCCAAGTCGCCCGAATCGAGGCGGATACCACCCAACTCGTGGCCTGCCGCCCGCATCTCCAACGCTACCTCAATGGCGTGGCGCACACCGTCAAGGGTATCGTAGGTGTCCACCAGAAACACCGAGTCGTCGGGGAAGGCATCGGCGTAGTTGGCAAATGCCTGCTTCTCGTCGCCAAAGGCCATGACCCAACTGTGGGCGTGGGTGCCGCGCACGGGCAGGCCGTAGAGGCGGCCCGCCAGTACATTGGAGGTGGCATCGGCCCCGCCCAGGTAGGCGGCGCGGCTGGCTCCGAGGCCGCCATCGGGGCCCTGAGCGCGGCGCAGCCCAAATTCCAATATCTGGTCGTCCGGCCCCGCCGCGTCGCGGATACGGGCCGCTTTGGTGGCAATGAGGGTCTGGAAATTGAGCAGCGTCAGCAGCGTGGTTTCCACGAGCTGCGCTTGTATCAACGGCCCCTGGATGCGCATCAGCGGCTCATTGCCGAAGACAACGGTGCCTTCGGCCACGGCATCTACGTCGCAGGTAAACTGGAAGTCGCGCAGGTAGGCTAGAAAGTCGTCGGGGAATAACCGCGCCCCTTTGCTGCCTTTGAGGCTGGCGAGGTAGGCAATATCCTCGTCGGCAAACCGCAAGGTTTGCAGGTAGTCTACGGCCAGGGCCAGGCCCGCCGCCACCGCGTAGCCGCCCTCAAACGGCGCTTTGCGGAAGTAGAGATGAAATACCGCCTCCCGCTCGTGCAGGCCCTGCTTCCAGTAGCCATAGGCCATCGTGAGCTGGTAGAGGTCGGTGAGCAAAGCCAGCGAAGGCCGGTAGAGGCCAGAGAGGGGAGCGTCGTTCATGGGGGAAAGGTAGCCTGGGCGGCGGCAGGTGCGAAGGAGTAAGGTTGTTGCTCAGAGAACAGCTAGCGGGTGAAATTGCTTGGGCGAGGTCTACCCGGGAGGGCAACGCGCTTGTTCGTTCATAACGTAACCATGGCCCTGGCGTTACCTTGGCGGCGTGAATACTTCTTCTCCTTCGCTGTTGCAGCGGCTGGGCCGCCAGCCCGCGCTGTACCGCCTGCTTGTGGCCCTACTGGCGGGCGCTGCCGCGTGGGTGCTCAGCCCCGGCCATTACCAACTGCTCACGCGGCTGCTCCTGGGCTGGGATGCCTTCGCCGTTACATGCCTCACCTTGCTCTGGCTAGGCATGTACACGGCTGATACCGAGCATATCCGCGCCGTGGCGGCTACCGAAGATTTGAGCCGGTTCGTGAGCTTCGTGTTTGTGCTGGTGGCGGCCGGGGCCAGCCTGCTGGCCGTTATCATTCTGCTGGGCACCATGCACAATCTAAGCCCGCTGGTGCTGGCCCGCCACATTGCCTTGAGCATTGTCGCCGTAGGCGCTTCCTGGCTACTGGTGCATACCGTGTTTACCCTGCGCTACGCCCACACCTACTACGACACCAACCCTGACGGCTCCGACGTAGGCGGCCTCGACTTCCCCGGCGGCCTCAAGGAGCCCGACTACCTCGACCTGGCCTACTTCTCCTTCGTGGTGGGCATGACGGCCCAAACGGCCGATGTTAGCATCAGCGGCCGCGCTCAGCGCCGGCTGGCCCTGCTACACGGCATCATCTCCTTCGGCTTCAATACGGCCCTCGTGGCCCTGGTTATCAGCGGCGTAGGCGGAGCGCTTTAGTCAATTATCAATTATCAGTCATCAATTATCGGTTGTTCGGCTGGCGCTATTAGTATCGGTGGCACTATTATCAGTCATCAATTATTAGTTGTTCGGCTGGCGCTGTTAGTACCGGTGGCGTTATTAGCGCCAGCCGAACAACTGATAATTGATGACTGATAATTGATAATTGACTAAAACAGGCTCCCTTGCACCTGTTGCGGAATGAGCTTCGGCGGCGGCACCACGATGCCCGTCAACTCCTGCATACGGGCCAGAAAGTGCTGCGTCCAGACGGGTGCGTGGCGCACGTCGCGCTGGTGGATGAAGACGTAGGCCGTGTGCAGCCCTTGCGCGTACCAGGCGGCCAAGCACTCGGCCCAAGCATCGGCGCGGGCGTAGTCGCTCGGAATCAAACCGTGGCCGTTGAAGCGCAGAAAGGCAATGGGTGTGGTAAGGCGCTGCACCAGTACGTCGCGCCGGCCAGCCACGTCGGTAATTACCAGGGTGCGGCCTAAGGCTTCGAGGGTAGCAAAAACGGCGTCGGCCAGCCCATGGTCCGAAAACCAGCGAGGGTGGCGCAGCTCCACGGCCAGCGGAATATCAGCCGGGAAGTCGAGCAGAAAGCGTTCCAGACGCGGCAGCAGCTCGGGGCCGAAGTGGGGCGGCAACTGCAGGAAGCAGGTGCCCAGGTTGTCGCCCATCTCGCGCATGGCGCGGGTAAAAGTCAGCGTAAGGGCATCTACGTTATATAGCTCGCGCTCGTGGCTGATACTGCGCGGCAGCTTGGGGCAAAAGCGGAAGTCAGGGCCCACGGCCTCGCGCCAGCGCCGCACGGTGGGGGCGTCCGGGATGCGGTAGTGGGTGGTGTTCAGTTCTAGCGAGTTGAATTGCTGGGCGTAATAGTGCAGGTAGTCAGGCTCTTTGATGCCCAGCGGAAAATACGAGCCCAGCCAGTCCTTGTTGGTCCAGATGGGGCAGCCTACGTAGAGCTGCCGGGCAGCTGGGGCTGTGCCTTGGGCGCGGGCCAGTACCTGCGCCGTTTCGAGGTGGTCGGGAGACAGGCGAAAGTCAACGTAGCGCAGGTCGGGTAAGCGGCCAAAATCCATACTACGAAGGTAGGGCTAAACCCTTGGCCGCTTCGCGTGCGAATATACAACCTGTTTAGCAATTATGCAAGTAGGCTGACGTGTTGCATAGAGTGAGGATGCCATAATTTTATACTCGTCAGAAAATCTAACTTTAGCGGCATTATTAAAAAAATGCAATAGGTGGCCTAAATGTGCCTTCACTAAACACAATCGTACTTTAGTGGCGTAAGGTTTTGGTAAGTTTAATACAAGTTTTATTAGTAGAAGTCAATTTTATAAATTTGACAAGGATTTTAGCAACCACAAAGAGTAGGTTTTAGAATAACCGGACCTACATTCGGTTACTTACCATTCCTAAAAGCGCATGACGTTTTCACGAACCGCTTCCAAGTCCCTAGGCTTTATCTTTTGCATCCTGTCGTTGCTCACTGGCACTCTTTCTGCCGCCACTGCCCGCCACCGCTATGTAAACAAGCATACTGTTAGTACCACCCGCGTCATTGCTGCCGGCATCACCGTGCTGCGGGGCCGCGCCTCCTGGTACGGCATACAGTTTCAGGGCAGCCGCACCACCAGCGGCGAGCGTTTCGACAGGTTCAAATACACCTGCGCCCACCGCACCCTGCCCTTTGGCACCCGCTTGCGCGTCACCAACGTTAAAACCCACAAATCGGTAGTAGTACGGGTAGCCGACCGCGGCCCCTTCCGCCACCAGCGCATCCTCGACCTGGCCGAGATTGCCGCCCGCCCCCTGGACATTGTTGAGCAGGGGGCTGCCACTGTACTCGCCGAAGTAGTGGATGCTGGCACGCCCCTCGGCCCCACCTCCGCCCCCAACAACCTGCTGGCCCTGGTAGCCGCCGACCCCGACCCCACTGCTGCCCACGCTACTTATCCGGCCCCCGTTGCCGAAACCCCAATCCTGGTAGCTGCCACGCCAGCCGCTGTCTCTTTGCCTTCGGTCGTAGCAGCTGTGCCCCAGCCGGCCCCACATCTTGTGCTCCAGACCGTTGCCTTCGCCGACCCGCAGCAGGCCCAGGCTATGATGGCCCGCATCCTGACGCTCGATGAGAATTTGCCTGTGACGCTGACCACCGAAGTACTGGACGGCCGCGAGTTGAACTACGTACTCATCGGCCAGCTGGACAACTGGCTGGCCACCGAAACTGTGCGCCGCAAGCTCCTACTATGGGGCATTGTGAGCCTCGTGCGCCAACTGCCCGCCGAGCAGCAACCTGCTGGCATCCTAGCAGTAGCCACCGCGCCCGCAATAGCTACCGCAGCTTTGCAGTAATTCGTAAAGTAGAGGCGTATTCCACTTGCCGCGCTGGCGGCAAGATTGCAGCTTACGCCCAAATGAAGTGCATATCTGTTTTATACAGGATTTACGCAAGGGGAACGTAATAATAGCCGCAGAGGGGCGGTTATTATTACGCCGTGTGTGTAAGCTCTATGCTCTATAAGTTACAGAAAAGGCGGCCGCTCCTTGGGGAGCAGCCGCCTTTTTTATAGTCCGGAAAAGCTGATTAGTCTTCCGTGGCGCGGTTGATAACAATGATGGATACTACCGCTAGCGCAGCTACGCTTAGGATAAGCTGCGTAGGCGAGAAGTTCTTGGATACTTTGCGCAGCAAGGTGCCGCCGTTTTTGAGCAAGTCATCCATGTGCTCGCTTTTGCCTTGAAATACGTTAACGGCGCTCTCGAAAGTGCGAGCAATGTCTTCGGGCAGGATTTTCTCGATTTGTTGAAGCTGGTCAGCCATGAGTCAGTACGTGAGTCGGTGAAAGAGTAAATGAGTGAAAAGGCGCAGCTGCGCCGGGTTCGTTGGCACTTTACGCAAAAAGTCGCGGAGCGTTTACTTTTTGGCAGCTACGCGCCATACTTCGTCGACTACTTCAGCTACTGCGGCGCTTACTCCGAAACGGCTAACAGCAGCGACGAACTGCGGCTGCCCTCGCGCACTACGCAGTGGTAGGCCCCGGCCGCCAGGCCGCGCACGTCGAGCGGCACCTGCTGCGGGCCGGTGCCCAGGCTGCGGCCATCCACAAAGCGGCGCACTTCGCGGCCCAGGCCATCGAAGAGCAGCACTTGCACGGGCTGGCCCTGGCTCTCGAAGGTAGCGGTGGCCTGGCTCATGGCCGGGTTGGGGTACACACTGAAGGCGGCGATGGCAGCCGGGGCCGCAGCTGCCAGCGCCTGCTGCTTGATAACCGGCACGTAGGGAAACGCCTGCCCAAAGAGCGTGTTAAGCGTCGTTTGGGGCACCTGGAACCAGTCTTTGAGGATACTGGTGTAGATGCTGCGAAAGTCGAACTGCATGGCCACGTTATCGTTTACGCCAGCGTTGGCGGGCAGCGTGGGGTTGGGGCCATGCACGAGGGGATTGGCCTGCGAGCCAAACACGAGGAGCGGGGCCGCCGCGCCGTGGTCGGTGCCCAGGCTGGCATTGGCCTTGATGCGCCGCCCAAACTCCGAGAACGTGAGGCCGATAACCCGGTCCTGCACGTTGAGGCGCTGCAGGTCGTCCTGGAAGGCATTGATGGCATCGGCGAGCTTGCCCAGCAGCGTGGCGTGGGCGCCGGTGGTGGTGCTGCCGGTGGCCGGCACCTGCTGCGAGTGCAGGTCGAAGGAGCCGAGCTGGCACACGTAGATGCGGGTGCTGAGGCCGCCGGCCACGAGCTGGGCCACTATCTTGAGCTGGTCGGCCAGGGTATTGGCCCCGGCGGCCGGGTAGAGGGGCGACAGGTTTTTGGCCTTGGTAGCGGCAGCCTGAATGGCGGTAGTATATACCTGCGTCTGGCTCACCACCTGGCGGATAAACGTCAGCTCGTGGCCGGCCTGGGTGGCGGGGGCAGCATCTACGCCGCCGCTCAGCAGCTGGTAGAAGCTGCTGGTGCTGGCAATGGTCATGCCCATGTTCACGGCGGGCCCCTGCACGCAGTTGCTCACTACCGAGCCAATGGTGATGGCCAGTGGGTCGGGGTTTTGGGTGCTGGGGTAGCCGGTGGGGTAGCCCGGAAACTCGCCGTCGAGGTAGCGCCCGCCCCAGCCCGTGGTGAGCACGGTAGCCGAGTCGGAGCCGGAAGTCCAGATGTCGGTGGCCCGGAAGTGCGAGAAGTTGGGGCTGGGGTAGCCCACGCTCTGTACCACGCCTAGCTTGCCGTTCTGGTAAAGCTGCTGCACCGTGGCCATAGCCGGGTGAATGCCCGTGGCCGTGGTGAGCGGCAGCACCTGGCTCTGGGGCAGGGCAATGCTGGGCCGCGCCGCCATAATGGCCGCGTACTGGTCGAGCGGGATAATCATGTTCAGCCCGTCGTTGCCGCCCTGCAGCTGCACGATTACCAATACCTTGTCGGTAACCGTGGCGGCATTGGTGAGCGCGGCCAGCTCGGCCGAGTGGCCGTAGGCCCCGATGGGAAAGCCGCCTAGCAAGGCCACCCCCGTGGTGGCAGCAGCGGAAGTTTGAATAAAGGTCCGGCGTTTCATGGGAGTTCCTGGTTGTTTGGTTCCTGGTTCCTAGTTGTTTGTTCTGTTGTTAGAAACTCGGGAGCCAGGAACTAGAAACCAGGAACCCAAGCAACCAGGGACTTTAAGAAAGCTGGTATTCGGCCAGGCCACCCAGGGCCCGCGCCATGGCCGAGAGGCGGCTGGCCACGGCATTGCGCTTGGTGGTGTTGGTGGGGGCGGCCAGGTAGGCGTTCCACTCGAGGGGCCACTCAAAGTCAGGCAGGCCCGGCAGCAGGGCGTTTTTGAGGAACGTTAGCTGGTTGGTAGTCAGGGTCAGCGGCACCATAAGGGCGGCAAACTCGGCAACGACGAGGTTGGGGTCGGCGGCGGTGGCGGTGGGCAGGGCCTGCACCCAGGCCACGAGGTCGGCCTTGAGGGTGTAGCCGTTTTTGGTGTAGCCGCCGGTGCCCAGAAACTGGTCGGTCGCCTGGTTGCGGCGGGGCAGGGTCACGGCGTTTATCCACAGCTCATGAAACTGCGGCGTCTGGTAGTAGGCTACCCAGCCGGCCACATTGGGCGGGTCGCCCAGGTACTGCTGCATCACGTTGCCCAGGGCGTTGAGGTAGCTCCACATGCCGTACTGCGCCACGGGGTCGGTGGCGGGCGGAAACGCTAGCCCGAACTGCCGGCACACGCCAATGGTGAAGTCGAGCGGGCTCTTGATGAGGCAGCCCACGTTGGCCACATCGAAGAAGTGCTCCGAAGCCAGTAGCTTGCGCAACACCGGCGCCACCTCGTAGTTGTTTTGCACCAGCAGCGTGGCCAGCGGCTGAATAATGTCGGTTTCTACCTGCGCGTCGATGACGTAGTACACAAACCAGCGGTAGAGCTTGCGCACCAGAAATGCCGCCGTCGAGGACTGGTTGAATATCAGGTTCACCAAGTCCTTGTATTCGTCGGCGCCATTAGGGGCGATGGTGGCATTGCCGAAGGCGCTGCTAAACTGCTTGGTGGTCGTGTTGTGGCGGCTGGCCGTGAAGTAGCCGCTGACCGTCGTGATATCGTCGCGCCAGCCGGTGAGCACCTTGGCGGCGGCCTGCACGTCGGCCTCGGTGTAGGTGGTGTAGTTGCCGGCCCCGATGAGCGGCCCCTTGCCCAGCGTAAACAGTTCCAGCAGCTCGCGGCCGTAGTTTTCGTTGGGGGCGCTGGCCGTGCTGGCGTTGCCGTTGAGGTAGCGCAGCATGGCCGGGTGAATGGTCATGTCCTTAGCCAGCTGCTTCACGTTGCCGAGCGCGTACTGGCGCAGCAGCTTCGTGTAGTCGTAGGAGAGCAGGGCGCTGTTGATGTCGCCAAACTCCACCACGAAATGGTTGTGCCAGAACAGGGTCATTTTTTCCACCAGCGAGGTGCCCTGGCCTACCTGCTGCCCCATCCACCAGTCGCGCACCGAGCTGCGCCGCACCCCTTCCAGCGTCTGGTCGAAGGCTTGGCCCGTCCACGTTTGCCCAATGGCCACCGTCGTATCGGTAGTGCTCACGTTGAGCGGCGCGGCGGGGGCAGCCGGGGCCGTAAGCAGCCCGTTGAGCACAGCCGTCAGCGACGAGGCTGCGGCCGTCTGAATTTCGCTCCGCGTGGGGCCAAACAAGCAGCGGCGCAGCAGGTGGGCGGCCTGGTCGGTGCCCCAGGTACCAGTGTAAGCGGCCAGTGAAGTACTGCTGAGGCGGGCCGGCAGCGTGCGGTTGGCGTAGGGGCTTACCCGCTCAGGCGGTTGTGGGCCAGGGCCAGCAGTCGGGGCACTATTCTGGGTTGAAGCAGTCAGGGCAGCCGTAGGGCGTTGGATAAAAGCTCGGCGTTTCATAGGCGACTAAGTTATCTGCTTGAAAGATAAGCCTGATAGGTGAAAGTTTAATTATAAAATAAAATTATTTCGGAGAATCACGCATGCCACGCCAAAAACAAAAAAGTCGGTTGTCCTTGTGGGCATAGCAGCGCAAGGACAACCGACTTTTTTTGCTCTGCCCGAAGTCAGGCTACTGCACTGCCAAGCGCTGTGTGGCGCTAGTGCCATCGGCGGCAGTGGCTTGCACCAGATATACGCCGGGTGCCAGTCCTTGCAAATTCAGGGTGCGGGTGCGTAGCAGGGCTTCTTCATGCTGCACCAGCCGCCCGGTGAGGTCGAACACGCGCAGGCGGGTGGCCTGGGCCGTTTCGACGGTAGCGGCGGCCGTGGCCGGGTTGGGGTAGAGGCCCAGGCCCAGGGCCTGGCTCGCCGCCGAGCGGCTGGCCAAAGCCGCGCTGGTACGGTTGAGGTAGCTGATGATGCCCCCGGTTTCGGTGCCGAGGTACAGTTCCAGCTTGCCATCCTGGTTGAGGTCGGCCACGGCGGGGGTGAAGCGCAGCAGGCCGGCCCCGATGCTGCCGCCGCCCAGCCGCGAGGGGCTCGACTGCTGCGTGAGGCTATTGTAAAACAAGTTGCTCTGGCCCGTGAAGCTAGCCTGCTGGCTGCGGAAGTTAGGGTATATATTCACGTCGCCGAAGCCGTCAATAGTCAGCAAATCCGGGTTGCCATCCTTATCAAAGTCGGCCACCAGCGGCGAAATGTTGGTGGGGCGGCTGTTGTAAGCATTAGGGTTGGTGGTGCGGAGCGTACCATAGTCGTTGTTGACCAGCACAAAGGCATAATCGAGCCCCCCTTTGGTACCCGCCCCCTGGTTGCGGAAGTAGCGCAAGCCCTTGGCGTTGAGCGCACTTTCGGTGTTGTCGTTGGTGCCCAGCAGCATATCTACGTAGCCATCGCCGTCCACATCGAAGAAACACGGCGCATCGTACTGAGCACTGGTCAGCACGCCGGTACCCACGGCACCCTGCGGCTTGAAGTAGCTGGCCGTAGCCATATTAAACACCACGGGCTGGCCCACTGTGGCCGTGTTCAGCACGTAGTACAAGTAGTTGACGCCGTGGCCGTTGGGGTACGCAGTATCCGGCGCATAAAACATATAAGCCGAATACGCCAAATCCAGGGCCCCGTCGCGGTTGAGGTCTACCAGCCGGGGCAGCACGCTCTGGAAGCGGTTGCCGGGAGTAAGCGCCGCCGTTGCTGCCAGGCCCATATAGTCGTCGGTGACGAGGCGAAACACTGGTTTGAGCGCCGTGCCCACGTTGCGGTAATAATAGATACTGGCGCGGTAGAGGCCATTTACCAAGTCGCCCTGGTTGCCCACCAGCATGTCGGTGAGGCCGTCGCCGTCGATATCGCCGAAGGTAGGAGTAGCCCCTTCGCTCACATCGAGCATGTCGCTTTGCAGAAAGCTGTTGGTAGCAAGGCTGAAGCTAGGGACGGCGGTAGCGGTGGTGGCCGCATTCTGGTAGAGCAGAATATTGTGGCGCATGCTCACAAAGTCGCTGGTGTTGTTCACCATAGCGGGCGTCACCAGCAGGTCGGGCACCCCGTCGAAGGTTACATCCAGCGAAGCTGGTGCCGGGCACACCGGCAGGCTGATGGGCGCGGCGGCGCTGGGAAATGCGCTGGTTATGTTTGGTGAGGTGACAGTTGCCACTACGCTGGAAGCTCCTGTATTAAGCATGCGCGTGAGTTGCGGACAGTTGTCGCGGCCTTCCAACTCATCGAGCTTGCCATCGCCATTCAGGTCGATGAGCAGGATGTTGTGGCCGGCACTATGCGTGACTTTATACACCTGGCAGGCGGCCGCACCGTTTGTCTGAAACGCGCCGCAGGCCGTGGGGCAAGCCGTTATCTGGCCCCAGTAATTAGTGGTATAGTCAAACGAGCTGATGCCGCCGCAGCTGCCCGTGCTGGTGTTCAGGTACAGCTCAATGTAGCTAGAGCCTATAAAATCATAGGTAACGACATCGAGCCGGCCATCGCCATTCACATCCTGAATGGATGGCACATTGTAAAAACCCGTGTTGACGTTAACCATGTAGGTGCCGTAAGCAAAGAGCAACTGGTTGCTAGCCAGCACGAAGCTGGGCCGGCCGTTGGCATCAGCTACGTTGTGGAATACCCGCACATCGCCGCCTTTGGCATAGGTAAACAAGTCGGCACGGCCGTCGCAGTCATAGTCGCGCAACTGCACCCAGCTTTCGAGGTCAGTGGGGAACAGATATTCATATTCCGGGGCGTATTGGTAACTGCGGCCCTTGGTGGCCTTGGTGTCGGCCACGTTCAGGAAGGTATAGCTGCGCGTGGTTTCGCGGTCGAAGGCGTAGAGGTCGGGCTGCCCGTCGCCATTGAGGTCGATGCTGCTGAATTGCGGCGTGTTGAGGCCGCCCGCCCACGCATAGCGCAGCGTATCGGTGCCTTGCACGACTTTCGCCACGCTGCCCACCCCAAAGCCAAATTGGGTAGTAGAGGTTGTTTGGGCCGAAGCCGCACCCACCAGCCCGCCTAGCCCGAGCAGCAACAGAATAAAATGACTACGCATACGATAGAGTAAGTGAGAACCAGTACTTGTTAACAATGCCAACCGGGCTGTAAGTTGCACAAGAAATTTAAAATGAGCAAGAAAGCCGCCGTACTATTCGCAAGTACAAGCGTCTGAACATCAGCCAAAGCGCCTGCAAAACCCGGTAAACGCGGTACTATAGCCGCTACCGGGCCGCCTTGCCGCCGACGTGGGAGCTACTTGCTTCCGTAAAAATATATGTCGCTTTACGCTCACTATCTGGCCGCGCAAGGCCAGGTCAGCACCGACTCGCGCCAAGCGCAGCCCGGCACCTTGTTTTTCGCCCTCAACGGCCCCAGCTTTCGGGGGGCCGACTTTGCGCCCGGCGCGCTCGAAAAGGGCGCTAGCCACGCCGTAGTAGACGATGCCGCCCTCGCTGCCCACGACCCCGCCCGCTACACCTACGCCCCCGACCCCCTGGCTACCCTGCAAGCCCTGGCCCAGGAGCACCGCCGCCACTTCCGGGGCCCCGTGCTGGCCATCAGCGGCTCCAACGGCAAAACCACCACCAAGGAACTACTCACAGTGGTGCTGGCCCAGAAGTATAACGTACTGGCCACCAGCGGCAACCTCAACAACCACATCGGCGTGCCACTCACGCTGCTGCGCCTGCGCCCCGAAACCCACGAGATAGCCGTGGTAGAAATGGGCGCCAACCATCAGGGCGAAATAGCCGCCTACTGCCAATGGGCCGAACCTACCCACGGCCTGCTTACCAACATCGGCAAGGCCCACCTCGAAGGCTTCGGCGGCGAGGAAGGCATTGCCAGGGGCAAAGGTGAGCTGTTTGGCTACCTGGCCTCGCACGGCGGCACCTTGTTCATCAACTCCTTGGATGCCAAGGTTTTTGAGGTGGCCCTGGCTGCCGTGCAAGCCAATACCACCGGCCCCGCGCCGGTGCTGGCCACCTACCCCGGCTCCGGCGATACCTACCCAGCCACCCTGCTCGCCGCCGACCCCGCCCTGCACCTGCGCCTGGCCGATGGCACCGACGTAGCCGCCCAGCTTACCGGCGATTACAACTTTCCCAACCTAGCCGCCGCCGCCGCTGTAGGGGCTTTTTTCGACGTGCCCTCTGCCCAGGTGGCCGCCGCTCTGGCCGCCTACAGCCCCCAGAACAACCGCTCGCAGCTCGTGCGCACTGCCCACGGCAACGACCTGCTCCTCGACGCCTACAATGCCAACCCCAGCAGCATGGCCGCTGCCCTGCGCAGCTTTGCCCGCCGCCCGGTGGCGGCCGGGCAGCAGCGTTTGGTTGTCTTGGGCGACATGTTTGAACTAGGCGAGAGTGCCGAGGCCGAGCACCAGGCACTGGGCAAGCTGCTGGTAGAGCTAGCGCTGGACAATATCGTCCTCATCGGGCCGCTTATGGCGCAGGCAGCGGCCGCTGCCTACCCCAGCGCGCAGCACTTCGCCACCAAGGCTGAAGCCGCCGCGCAACTGGCGGCAACTTCTTTTACCCACCAGCTCATTTTGCTAAAAGGCAGCCGGGGCATGGGGCTGGAAACCCTATTGCCACTACTTTAATAACTGCGGTTACGCAGTCAAGAAAACAGCTTTTAAGCTTTTGGCAGTTGCCAGGCAGCCCCTGCTCAACGCAAAACCATCCCGTTTAACGTTTGGCGACCTATGCCAAAGGTTTAGCGACTCGTGCCAAAGCTTTGGCATAGGTCGCCTGACCTGTAACTACCCGTGCCAAGCCTTTGGTGAGCTGGACCCAGGCTTTCACTGGCTGAGCTTATGCACCAACTCAGGTACGTTCTCTAGTACTAGTGGCAGCTACGGCAGCTTGCTAAACGCTACCGAAAAGTAGGTATTGCCGTTGCGCCTGGCTGCTGCCGTTCTTGCAGGGCCGGAGCCGACCAACGAGGGCCAGCTGTGTGCCCGAGCTTGTGCCATGCCCACACGTTGTTTGCTACTGCTGGCTGCCCTGGTAGGGTGGGGGCTGCCAGCCAAGAGCCAGGGGCTGCCGCCCGACACGCTGCGGTTGCAAGCCAGCAACGAGGGGCCGTGGAGCCGCTACTTGGCTTACTGCTTCGACCAGCGCGAAGAGCCTGCCAGCGGGCAGCAGGCAGTAGCGCTGGCCGGGGCGGGGCGGTTTCGGCCCATGCCGCCGGGGCGGGTGTTTCAGGCGGGCTTTGCGCAGGGGCGGCTGTGGCTGCGGACCACGGTAGTAAACCAGTTGCCCCAGCGCACCCGCTTCGTGTGGAGCCTCTACGCCTTTGTGGATAGCGCGACGCTGTGGGTGCAGCCGGTGGGGGCGGGGCCGCCGCGTTTCGTGGCGGGCACCAGCGGTCGGGTGGTGGCGGCGCGGCGCGGCTTCCCGGCGCGGGCCAGCTGCCTGCCGTTCTGGCTGGCCGCCCACGAGCGGGCCGTGCTGTACCTGGCCGTAGAAAACCACACCGGGGCCACCTACCTGCCCACCGACATCACCACTACTGAGGATTTCTTAGCTTATGAGGAGGCTTTTGTGTTCACCCACAACTGGGGCTGGCTGCTGGGCCTCTACCTGGGCAGCGCCCTGCTCAACCTGCTGTTCTTTGCCTTTTTGCGCGACAAGATTCACCTCTGGTACGGGGCGTACATCTTTTTCAGCGCCTGGTTTTTGCTCATGGAAGACGGCCTTGATGCCTGGCTGCTGCCCCAGGCGGCCTACACGCTGGGCTGGCGGGTGGGGCAGTTCAGCTTGCTACTGCTGGCGCTGGCGTGCCAGCTGCGGGTGCTGGCTCGGTTCGTGCGGCTGCGCCCCGGCTGGCCCGCCCTCTACCGTCTCAGCTGGGCGCTGAGCGAGCTGGCCGCCGCCGGGGTGCTGGCCTACGGGCTGCTCTACGGGGCGGCCCTGCACGCCGGGGCCGGGGCGCTGGCCTGGCTCAATGGCGGCCGCGAGATACTGCTGTGGAGTACGCTGCTGGGGGGCGTGGGCCTGCTGGCGGTAGTGGTAGGGCGGGGCCGGCGGCGGCAGCGCCGGCTGGCGGCCCTCTACGGGCTCACGTATGCCTTTTTTCTGCTGGGCTGCCTCAACCTGCTGCTCAACCGCATGGGCGTGGTCAACATTCACCTGCTCGAACCCAACGCCCTGGCCTGGGGCCTAGCCCTGGAGCTGGTGCTGCTGAGCGTGCTGCTGACGGCCCGCTTCCGCTACGCCCTGCACCGCAACAGCGAGCTGCGCCTGCGCCGCCTGCGCGAGCGGGCAGCGGCCGGGCAACGCCTCATCGCGGCCCAGGACGAGGAGCGCGAGGCCCTGGCTCACGAGTTGCACGATGCCCTTGCTCCCGGCCTCACGGCCCTGCACCTGGCCTGGCAGGGGCGGCTGGTGCGCCAAGCCCTAGCGGCGGCCCCCCCGCTGCTGGCCGAAGCCCACGCCCACACCGAGGCCCTGCTGCGCCAGCTGCGGCACGAGGTGCGTACCCTGGGCCAGATTCTGCTGCCTACCCTGCCCGGCGAGCAGCCCACCCTGCCCGAAGCTGTGGCCCTGCTCCTCGATGCGCTGCGCCTCACCGACGAAGGCCCCCAAGTAGAATGCTACTGCGACCCGGCCGCCACCACGTTGCCCGCACCCTTGCAGCAGGCTGCCTACCGCATGGTGGCCGAGCTGCTGCACAATGCCCTACGCCACGCCGAGGCCCGGCTGGTGCGGGTAGAGGTGCGCTGCCTGCCCGCCAGCCTGCACCTGGCGGTGGCCGACGATGGCCGGGGCTTCGACCCCCACGGCCCCCCGCCCCGGCGCGGGGGCCTGGGCCTGCGCGGCGTGCGCGCCCGCGCCGGCTACCTGCGCGGCCAGGTGGTAGTTAGCTCCCAGCCCGGCCAAGGCACTTTCATCACGGTCGACCTTCCCTTGTGAACCCCCGCGCCCTTACCTACTTGCTGCCGTTACGCATGTCTGCGAACCCCAACGGGATTCTGTAGCCTAGCCCAGGGTTGGCGAAGCCTACCCTGGGTTTCGTTCGCAACGAGTTCCCGAATCCCAACGGGGTTCCGTAGCTTGTCGGGCAGGAAGCTACAGAACCCCGTTGGGGGTTCGATAAACGTGGCGGCAAGTACCCAGGGTAGGCTTCGCCGACCCTGGGCTAGGCTACAGAATCCCGTTGGGGTTCGCAGACATGCGTAATATCAGCTGATTACTCCTTTTATGCCCTGCCGCCTCCTTCTGCTTGACGACCACCCGGCTCTGACGCGGGGGCTGGCTGCTATGCTTAGCCAGGAGCCGGACTTGCTGGTGAGCGGGCAGTTTGCCAGCGGCGAAGCGCTGCTGGAGTTTCTGGCGGCCAGCCCGCCCAAAGCAGCCGACGTGCTGCTGCTCGATTTGTACCTGCCGCCGCCGCTCGACGGGCTGACGCTGCTGCCCCGCCTGCGCCAGCACTGGCCCACGCTGCGCGTGCTGGTGTTCAGCAGCGCGGCTTCGCCGCTGCTGGTGGCGCAGGTGGCCGCTGCTGGCGCACACGGGTTTCTGGATAAGTCGGCCGAGGCCGAGGCCCTGCTGGCGGCCATCCGGGTAGTGCATGGCGGGCAGACGGTGTTTCCGGCCCGGCGGCGGGCACCGCAGCCCGCTCCGGCGGCCGGCCCCACGCCCGCCAACGTGGCCGCCGACGCCTTGCTGCGCCTGCGGCAGCTTTCGGGCCGCGAGCGGGAAATTATCAGCCTCGTGTGCGAGGGCCTCTCTACACGGGAGGTGGCCGCCCGCCTGGGGCTGTCGGAGCTTACCGTGAGCACCCACCGCCGCAACCTGATGCAGAAGCTGGGGGTGCATGGCGTGGCCGAGCTGTTGCGCTTCGCCCACGAGCACGGGCTGTGAGGGCGGCTAACCTAAACGCCAGGCTTACTACTGGCAAGCCTTAGAAGACAAGTCGATACCTAAAACTAGGTATTGCGCAGGGCCAAACGGAGCCGCAATTTTGTGGGGTCCGACGGCTTGCCAACGGCCCGCTGCCTTCCGCGCTTTTCTCGCCCTCTTTCTGCTGTTGCTATGGTACACTACTTACGCCTGCTGGCGCTGGCTGGCCCGCTGCTGGCCGGCCCGCACCCGCGGCCGGCCCAGACCCCGGCCCGCCGCGAGGCCAGCTCGTGCGGGGCGGGCTGCAACCTGATTACGGTGCGGGTGAAGGATAGCGGCGCTTACTGTAGCAGCGGAAAGGGGTTGGCCTACACGGTGCAGAACAACACCAGCGGTGCCCTCGATATCGCCTTTTTTGCCGAAAAAGTAAGCGGCGGCTGGAAAGACCTCGGCACTGCGACCAACGTGAAGCCGGGGGCCGAGCGCAACGACATCTGGGGCTGCGACCTGACGGGGCGCTACCGGCTCTACTACCGCCAGGCGGGCTCCAGCGACCGCCTGCCCTAGGCCAAAGATGTGAGATAAGCCCTGCCCACCGGGCGGCCCATCTACCTTTTTATTTTTTTCATTTTTCTTAGCATGGAGACATTCTATCACCTGCGGTGGGCGGCTCTGGCCGGCCTGCTGCTGGCCACCGGCTGGCTGCTGCCGCGCCAGGCCCGCGCCCAAAACAACGCCTGCGGCATGCACTGGGAAAGCCAGCGGCAGGCCTTGAGCACCGGCTACGGCAACAACGATGGCGGAGTATTCTACGGGGTCCAGCTCTCCCCCTGCGACAAGACTGGGGGCGTGTGCGGCTGGCCCAAAATCTCGCTCCAGCATACGTATCCGTACCCGGCCACGGTGTCGGTAACGCTCGAAGGAGTGGCCTGCGACGGAAAGCGCAGCAGCGCTAGCTTCTCGACCGGGGGCAATACGATACCCGCCAATCAGAACTACGTTGGGCAGGGCAACTGGCATAGCTTCCGGCAGGTAGACCGGGTGCTGCGGGTGGAGGTAGCCTACCAAAAAGGCAAGGACCACTACCGGGTAGAGTACGACGAGAGCACCGGCCGCACTGAGGTGTACATCAACAACCGCAACGCCGCCCAGCGAGAGGCCGACAAAGCCGCCGCTGATAAAAAAGCCGCCGACAAAGCTGCCGCCGACAAGAAAAGCGGCGGCGGTGGCCTCGGCATCAGCCTGGGTGGCGGCGGTGGCGGTGGTGGCGGCCGGAGCGGCGGCTCAGGTGGCAGCAGCAGCGCCAAAAACGGCAACAGCACCAGCAACTCGGCCAGCAACTCGGCTAGCAGCGCCCGTAGCGGCTCAAGCAGCAACAAAAACAGCTCGGCTAGTGGCAAGTCGTCGTCCTCGTCGTCGGCCAGCAAGGGCAGCACCACTACTTCTTACCCCGTAGAAAGTGAGCACGACCGCCAGATGCGTGAGCGCGGCAATGCCGAGCGCGCCCGCACCGACCAAGCCAATGCGGAGGCGATTGCGGGCGGCACAGTAGTAGCGGCCGGCATGGCGGGCCTAGCCATGCACGAGCTGGACAACAACGACGAAGACGACGACCTCTCCTCCTACCTCAAGCTCACGCTGGGCCTGGGCTTGCAGGAAATACCCGTGACCGAGAACGCGACCTACAACGCGGCCAGCAGCCAGCGCACCTACAAAAGCAATTCCTCCACCACCAACCACCTGGATGTGCGCGTGGGGCTGCTCTTTGCCGTGCTCAACGACCACTTCGTGAGCTTGCGCCTGAGTCCGTTTGCAAGCTACGGCCTCAATGCCTTCACCGCCTCCACCACCGGCTCGCACCTGAGCTACGGCAGCGGCGGGGCCATTGGGCTGGGCCACCGCCTCAAGCTGCTGGTGCAGGGCGAGTATGCTGCCCGCAGCGGCACGCTGCTCAGTGACTACGCTACGCTCGGCATCGACGCGGCCAGCACTTCCGACTACAAGTACTCGACCCTGAAGTACGGCCTGGGAGCTTACTACGGGCTGGGCGGGGCCAATGCGTTTGTGCAGGCGTCGGCGTTCCGCGAAAACGTTTCCTTTCTCAAGGGCGTGAAAGCCAACGTGCTTTCGTACGAAGCGAAGTTTTCGTTCGCCATCATGGCTATTGCGGTGCAATACAGCCCCAACTACCCCATTGCGGGTACCCTCACCTACCCCAATGGCTACCAGCGCGACCAGCAGGACTACGTGAGCGCCAACCTCTACGTGCCCCTCACTCTCTTCTCTAACTAGCTACCTGTGAAACGCCTGCTACTTTTGCTGCCCGCCCTGGCCCTGGTGGCCTGCACCAAAGAAACGTTTGTGGAAGGGCTGGTGCCGCAGGCCCAGAGCTTCGCGGCGAGCAGCCGCCTCTACCTGCTCAATGGCAAGGTCAGCTCGTGCCAGCTCACCATCGAGGGCCTGCCCTACACCCTGAACCTGCGCACCCAGAAAAGCCGCGCTATCACTGCCAGCACCATCTACGGCACCGTAGCCACCGACTCGCTGCTACTGGTAACGGCCTACGCCACGCTGCCCCTCGAAGTGCGCACCGGTGGCCTCTACGGCTACCAGCCCGGCGAGCAACTCAGCGAAACCGGCCCGTTCAGCAGCGCCGAAACCGTGCTCTGCGAAGCCATCCGCAAGTCGCCCTACACGGCCGCCTACGTGCCCGTGACCCAAACCAGTGCCTTCACGTTGCGCTTCGCGCTCAACCAAGCGGGCTACCTGGCCTTCAAGCTGGGCACCACCACCAAGCCTTTCTACGGCTGGGTGCATCTCACCATCCACTCCAACTACGTGGACGTCGACCGCTATGGCTACCAGTCGTTTGCCGCCCCCGTGGCTGGCGGCAACTAAGTGCCGGCGAGCCGGGGGCTGCCCGGCTTCGTTTCTGCCTAATATAACCTGGCTGCTGTTAGGCAGCCCTGCCTAACAGCAGTCAGGTTATCGAGCTTAAAACGGATTGTCCAGCTCAGCCAACAGGGGCAGAATCTCGTCTTTGGGCGATACCAGCGCCTCGCCCGGCACGCCCCAATCGATGCCCAGGGCCAGGTCGTTCCAGAAGAGGCCACCTTCGACGGTGGGGGTGTAGTAGTCGGAGCATTTATAAAGAAACAGGGTATCGTCTTCGAGGGCCGCGAAGCCGTGGGCGAAGCCAACGGGCACGTACATGATGTTGCCCAGCGCGGCAGTAAGCTCCACGGTGGTGTGCTGGCCGAAGGTGGGCGAGTGCGCCCGCAGGTCTACTACCACGTCGAGGGCGCGGCCCTGGGCCACGCGCACGAGCTTGGCCTGGGCGTGGGGCGGGCGCTGAAAGTGCAGCCCGCGCAGGGTGCCGGCTTTCGAGATGCTCTGGTTATCCTGCACCCAATCGTGGTGCGGCAACCCCAGGCCCTCCATGGTTCGGGCGCTGAAGCTCTCAAAAAATGCCCCTCGGGGGTCGCCGAAAATGCGCGGCCGAAATTCGAGCAGGCCGGCAAGCGGGTAGGTGATGACTTGCATATAGTGAAGGAGCGAATGAGTGAAGGAGTGAGGGAGGCGAATAAGAAAAGAAGGATTAATCACTCCTTCACTCCTTCGCTCCTTCACCGGCCGCCGCCACGGCTGCCAGGTACTGGCGTAGTACGAGCTGTTCGTCGAAAGTGGTTTCGGCCAAGTGGCGGCTAGCCTCGCCCATGGCAGCGAGGCGGGCGGGTGGCAGCTGGGCCATGGCCAGGAGCTTGGTGGCCAGGTCGGGGGCCGAGCGCACCTGGCAGAGGTAGCCATTGTGGCCATGCTGCACGGTTTCGCGGCAGCCGGGTACGTCGGTGGTTACCAGGGGTTTGCCGCAAGCAGCCGCTTCGAGCAGGGTTTTGGGGGTGCCTTCGCGGTAGGAGGGCAGCACCACGCAGTCGGCGCGGTGCAGGTGCTCGGCTACGTGGTCGGAAGTGCCCAGGTACTCTATGTGGCCTTCGGCGAGCCACTGCTCGAAGGTGACACGGGGCACGCCTACGCCGCCGGCCTCATCGAGGCCGCCCAGCAGCTGCAGGCGCACACCTGCGCCCAGGGTGGCGCGTACCTGCCGGGCCGCCTCGAAGTATTCGGCAATGCCTTTTTCGTAGAGCACCCGCGCTACCATCAAAAAGGTGAACGGGGCATCGGCGGGCCGGACGGGGGCTTGCTGGGGCCGGAAGCGAGCCAGGTCGACGCCCGAGCCAGGCACCAGGCCAGTGAGGGCAGGCTTGATGAGGCCGTAGCGGATGAATAATTCCCGGTCGTCGTTGTTCTGGAAAAATACCTTGTGCGGAAACCGGAACGCCAGCCGGTAGAGCCCCCGCGCCACCTTGCTCACCAGGTTTTCGACAATGAAGACCGTGCCCAGCCCGCTCACGTTGTTGATGCTGGGCACACCCGCCAGCCGGGCCGCCAGGGTGCCGTAGATATTGGGCTTGATGGTGAAATGCAGCACCACATCGGGCCGCTCGCGCTTGTACACCGCCATAAAGCGCCGCGTGAGCTGGGCATCTTTTAAAGGATTGGTGCCCTTGTTTTCCATCAGGATGGGCACGTAGCGGCAGCCCAGCTCGGTTTCGAGGCGGGCCGAGTAGGCATCGGGGGGCGCAATGGCCAGTACCTCGTGCCCGGCTGCCTGCAGCGCCCGCACCAGCCCGCGCCGGAAGTTCCAGATGTTCCAGGAGGTATTGATTACAAGGGCAACGCGCATACAGTGAAGGAGTGAATGAGCGAGTGAGTGAATGACTACCTGAGCGTGGGTTTTTCCCATTCACTCACTCGCTCATTCGCTCATTCACCCATTGGAACAGCCGCAAAGGTCGGGCAGGAAAGCGGTGTGGCACCAAGCGTGCGGCAGGCGGCGTTATTTTCGGGCTGATTCTGCAATTAGCGCCATTTTATGCTTTCTCTCAAAACCCGCTGGCTGGTACTGGCGGCCCTGGTAGCCGGCCCGGCTGCGCACGCTGGCCCGCCCGCCCTCGGCCAAGCGCTTTTTCAAAAAAACTGCGCCCGCTGCCACGGCAAAGATGGCCGCCTGGGCCTCAACGGGGCGCACGACCTCACCAAAAGCAACCTCAACGCCTTTGGCCGCACCTACCTCGTCACCAACGGCATGGGCAAGATGCCGGCCTTCCAAAAAACGCTCACGGCCGCCCAGATTGCGCAGGTAGTAGCCTACTCGCTGACGCTGAAGTGAGGGGCTGAGGGTGGGGCTAACTGCGCCGGGCAGCTCCTGCAACCCTCAAATTCCCACCTGCTTCCTTACTTGCATCCTCACTTACCCCACACTGGTATGAAACACCTTTTTCTGCTGTCTCTGGGTTTGGCCGCCGCCAGCCCGGCCCTGGCCCAAACTGCCACCGCCCCGCTGCCTGCTGGCGTCACGCAAGTGACTTCGGTGGAGGGCATTACTGAATACCGGCTGGCCAACGGGCTGCGGGTGCTGCTGTTTCCGGACCAGAGCAAGGCCACGGCCACGGTGAACATTACGTACCTGGTGGGCTCGCGCAATGAGGGCTACGGCGAAAGCGGCATGGCGCATTTGCTTGAGCACATGCTGTTTAAGGGCTCGACCAAGCACCCCAATATTCCGCAGGAGCTGACCGAGCACGGTGCCAGCCCCAACGGCACCACCTGGTACGACCGCACCAACTACTTCGAGACGTTTGCGGCCACGCCTGCCAACCTGCAGTGGGCGCTCGACCTTGAGGCTGACCGCATGGTGAACTCCTTCGTGGCCCGCAAAGACCTGGATACCGAGTTTACGGTGGTGCGCAACGAGTTTGAGAGCGGCGAAAACTCGCCCAGCGCCGTGCTCATGGAGCGCGTCATCAGCACGGCTTACCTCTGGCACAACTACGGCAAAAGCACCATCGGCTCGAAGGAAGACATTGAGCGCGTGCCCATTCCGAACCTGCAAGCCTTCTACCACAAGTACTACCAGCCCGATAATGCTGTGCTGCTGGTGGCCGGCAAAGTAGACCCCGCCACCACGCTGGCTAGTATCAGCCAGAAGTTTGGGGCCATTGCCAAGCCCACCCGCGTGCTGCCCGCCTCCTACACCGTGGAGCCCACCCAGGACGGCGAGCGCAGCGCCACCCTGCGCCGCCCCGGCGACACCCAGGCCCTGGCCGCCGCCTACCACATCGCGGCCGGCTCGCACCCCGACTACGCCGCCACCGACGTGCTGATGGACGTGCTCACCAATCAGCCCTCGGGCCGCTTGTATAAAGCCCTGGTAGAAAGCAAGAAAGCCGCCAGCACCTGGGGCTGGGCGGCCATGCTGCACGACCCCGGCTTTGCCTATTTCTACGCCGAAGTGCGCCTGGGCCGCTCCCTCGACTCGGCCCGCACGGCCATGACCGGGGCCCTCGACAACCTGAACCGGCAGCCTATTACGGCCGAGGAGGTAACCCGCGCCCAAACCAAGCTGCTCAAGGACGTGGAGCTGCTGTTTCAGAAAAGCGACGAGCTGGGGCTGCGCCTGAGCGAGTTTATTGCCACTGGCGACTGGCGCCTCATCTACCTCTACCGCGACAACCTGCGCAAAGTGACGCCCGCCGACGTGCAGCGCGTGGCCGCCACCTACTTCAAGCCCAGCAACCGCACCCTGGGCGAGTTTATCCCCGACAACAAGCCCGACCGCAGCCTTATTCCGCCCACGCCCAACGTGGCCGCCCTCGTGAACGGCTACAAAGGCGAAGCCCCCATTGCGGCCGGCGAAACCTTCGATGCCTCGCCCGCCAACATCGACACCCGCACCAAGCTCGGCCAGGAGCCGGGCGGCCTCAAGTACGCGCTGCTGCAAAAGCAAAACCGGGGCAACGCCGTGAACGCGGAGCTGCAGCTCCGCTACGGCTCCGAAGCCACCCTTACCAACAAGCACGGCCTGGCTTCCCTCACGGCTGATATGCTGGAGCGCGGCACCAAAACCCGCACCTACGCCCAGATTAAGGATGCCTTCGACAAAGCCCAGGCCCAAGTGAATTTCAACGGCAGCCGCCAGACGACTAGTATCAGCATTCAGACCGATAAAACGCACCTGCCCGGCGTGCTCGATATCGTGCTCGACTGCCTGCGCAACCCTACCTTCCCGGCCGACGAGTTTGAGAAGCTCAAGCAGGAGCAGCTCGCGGGCCTCGAAAGCCAGAAGCAGGAGCCCCAGGCCCTGGCCTTCAACCTGGCCAGCCGCCTCAACGAGCCCTACCCGGCCAGCCACATTTTCGCCACCCTGCCCTTCGATGCCGAAATCGCTGCCATCAAGACCCTTAAAGTAGAGGATGTGCGGGCGTACTACCAGCAGTTTTACGGGGCCCAAAACGCCACCCTGGCCGTGGTAGGCACCTTCGACGAGCCGGCCCTGCGCCAGCGCGTAGGCCAGCAGCTCGGCTCCTGGAAAGCCAGCACGCCCTACACCCGCATTCCGACGCGCACGTTTGAGGGCACGGCCAAGAGCGAATCGGTGCAAACCAACGACAAGGCCAATGCCATGTTCGTGGCCCTGCTCAAGTACCCGCTACGCGACGACTCGCCCGACTACGCGGCCCTCTACATGGCCAACTACGTGCTGGGCGACGGCTTCCTGAACTCGCGCTTGGCCACGCGCATCCGCCAGAAGGAGGGCGTGAGCTACGGCGTGGGCTCGTGGGTATACGCCAACGACACCGACGAGGTGGGCAACTTCGGCTCCTACGCCATCTACAACCCCGACAATTCTACCCGCCTCGAAACGGCCTACCGCGAAGAAGTGGAGCGCCTGGCCAAAGACGGCATCACCCCCGACGAGCTAAAGGCCGCCAAGTCGGCCGCCCTGCAAGCCTTCCAGGTGCAGCGCGCCGACGACCGCAGCCTCGCCAGCTCTTGGGCGCAGTACTTGGGCAAAGCTACCGGCCGCACCTTCTCCTACAACGCCGAGCTGGAGCGCCGCATTGCCGCCCTCACGCCCGCTCAGGTAAGCGCCGCCGCCCGCAAGTACCTCGACTACTCCAAGCTCACCATTGTGAAAGCCGGCGACTTTGCCCGCACCCCCAAGCTGAAAGCCACCGCGCCGTAATGGTAGAACGGAGTGGCACTCCGTTCGTCGTTGAACAACTGGCAGTAGACCTGAAAAAGGCGGCTTTCTTAGCAGAAAGCCGCCTTTTTTATACCTCCGCGTTGGGGAAGATGTCGCTCCATTCCAGCCCCAAACCCGGCAGCGTGGCGCAGGCTACGGGGCCGGGGCCGCCGTACTCGCCCGCCAGGCGGTAGCGGCCGGTGGCTTCGTCGCGCACAAACGCGGCAATGCTCTGCTCGGCGGGCGACACAATCCAGTACTCGCCCACGCCGTTTTCCTCGTAGAGGTCAAATTTGCTTCGCCAGTCGCGGGCGGCCGAACCGGGCGCGGTTACCTCGATGATGAAGTCGGGGGGCCCCCAGGCAGCCCTGGCCATCCAGCTTAGTACGGTCGCGCAGGACCCAGAAATCGGGCACTACCACTGACCCGGTGGTGGTTGGCCCGGCCCGGCCCGGCAATGCCACCGATGTGCGGTAGTGGCTACTTAGCCCGAGGGCTTTGGCCGTGAGCACCAGCCATACCTGCAAGCCGCCGCCCACCCGCTGATGCGCGTCGTCGTAGGTCGGAGACGCTACCAGTTTCCCTTGCAAAATTTCTTCCCACCCTTCAAACTGCCAGGTGAGGTAGTCGGCGTAGGAGTAGGTGCCGTTGGGGTCGAGCTGGGCAATGTCGGTGACGGGGAGGCGCATAGCCCAAAAATACGGCTGATGGAGGGGGCTGATGGCCGCAGCTCAGGGCTTCACAGCCGTACTACCATCTGTATGCTATTTCAACTAATACAAAAATAACATACAGTTGGTGGCTGCCTGGCGTATGCTATTTTTGTGTTTATTAAAATAACATACAAGCTTTTGCCTTTCTTATGCCCCGTCGCGCTGCCCCACCTACTACCACGGTAGCCCGCATACGGGTACATTTTGGCCTAAGCCAAGCAGCAATGGCCCTGTATCTGGGCGTGAGCGAGGCGCAGGCCCAGCACCTGGAAAGCGGCCGCCGCGCCCTCACGGCGGCCGTGCGCCCGGCCCTGCTGCCGCTGCTGCTGCACCTGCCTGCCCCGGCCGAGCCAGGAGCAACCTCACTGCCCACCTTGCCCGCTGCCCTGCCGCCGGGCAGCCCTGCCCCCGAGGCGGGTGCCCTGGACTTTCGCCGCCGCCAGTGCCAGCAGCAGGCTACCCGCCTGCGCACCCAGGCTGAGGCCCTGGCTACCCAGGCCCGAGTAGCCGCGCACTGGGTCGCCGCCCTGCCTACTCTGTTGGCCGCCGCGCAGGCCGAAGCCACCACTGCCGTAGAAGCCGCCGATACCGAGGCCGCCGCCCGCGCCGCGTGGCGCACAGGCTGGCTGCGCCGCCAGGCCCGCCCGCTACCACCCGAGGCCGCCACTCGCTACTACTTGCTACTGGCCCGCATTGCGGCCCTCGACGCGGAGGCCGCTATGCTGGAAGCGGCAGGGGCTTAAGTTTTAGAAAGCTGGCTTACCCAACGATTCTGCCGTACTTGGGGTTTCTACCGGCAAACACCTACTCTGTATGTCCAAATCCAACGACTCCGGCGGCAACCGCAGTGGCACCCGCCACCCCGGCGCCACCGACCATATGCCTGCCCGCCGCGATACCAAGCTGCCCGGCCACCTGCTCAAAACCAAAACCCACGCCACGGCCAAGGAGCGCGAAACCGCCGTGCTCGTGAGCGTGCCTCCGCGCCGCCAAACCGAACTGCAAACCACCGAATACCTCGATGAGCTGGCCTTTCTCATTGAAACCGCCGGGGCCGAAGCCACGAAGCGGTTTGTGCAAAAGCTCGAAAAGCCCGATATCCGCACCTACGTGGGCGAGGGCAAGCTGGCGGAAATCAAAGCCTACGTGCAGCACGAAAACAGCTCAATGGTCGTGTTTGACGACGACCTCTCGCCCTCGCAGCTCCGCAACCTGGAGGCCGAGCTGAAGGTGAAAATCGTGGACAGGTCGCTGCTGATTCTGGATATTTTTGCCTTGCGGGCCAAGTCGGCCACCTCGCGCACGCAGGTGGAGTTGGCGCAGTACCAGTACCTGCTGCCGCGCCTCACCGGCCTCTGGACGCACCTGGACAAGCAGCGCGGCGGCGTGGGCATGAAAGGCCCCGGCGAAACTGAGATTGAAACCGACCGCCGCATCGTGCGCGACCGCATCGCCTTTTTAAAAGAGAAGCTCGAAGACCTCGACAAGCAGGCGCACACCCAGCGCAAGACGCGCACCAACAGCATTCGGGTGGCGCTGGTGGGCTATACCAACGTGGGCAAAAGCACGATTATGAACCTACTGGGCAAGGCCGAAGTATTTGCCGAAAACAAGCTGTTTGCCACCGTCGATGCCACCACCCGCAAGGTGGTGCTCGACAACCACGTGCCCTTTCTGCTCTCCGACACCGTAGGCTTTATTCGCAAGCTGCCCACCAAGCTCATCGAAAGCTTCAAGAGCACGCTCGATGAAATCCGCGAGGCCGACTTGCTGCTGCACGTCGTGGATATTTCGCACCCCAACTTCGAGGAGCAGATAGAAGTGGTAAACGAAACGCTGCGCGAAATTGGCGCGGCCGACAAACCGCTGCTGCTGCTCTTCAACAAGATAGACCAGTACCAGGCCGAAGAAAACCCGGCCCCGGTGTTTACCAACGACGACCCCGACCAGGAGTTTCCCGAAGACTTTACCGAGGCCCCGGCCCGCCCGCCGCTGGCGCAGCTGCAGGAAACTTACATGGCCCGGATGCACGACCCGGTCGTCTTCATCTCGGCCCAGCAAAAGGAAAACATCGAAGCCCTGCGCGAGCTGCTGGCCCGCCGCGTGGGTGAGCTGGCCGCCAAGCGGTTTCCGCACTACGCGGCGGGGCAGGGATGGGAGTAAGGTGCCCGGCTGCATAGGAGCGGGGCAGTAGCTGGTTCGGGTCGCTTTGCGATGCGAGCCCGCTACTGCCCCGCTGGCGTTTGGTGGTGTCTGTTTCGTGCGGCCCCCGGCTTGGAAGCGAATGCGCGGTTGAAAAAAACTATAGGCTAGTGAAGTGTCAATTCAACAAAAACCAGGCAATGTATAAAATGCGTAGGATGCCTAGTAGCTTTGTGGTGAGCTTGTTAGCAATTTTGTTTTTTTACTAATCAGTATGACTAATAATGTACTTTTGGCACTAGTGGCTGGCAGTATGCTTCCTGGCCTTGCGCTAGCACAAACGCCCATAACCTCCGCCAGCTACGTGACGGAGATAGTAACTACTTACGGCGGATTTTGGGACAGTGGTACTGGTAGCGGCACCAACGCGCCGCTCAATTCCAGCACTACCACTCCGGTAAAGCCCGACAACTCCCACCTGCTGCTGGCTTTTGTTGTGAACAGCGGCATGGCTACGGTGAATGGCGCTTCCATTACGTTGGCTAAGAAATATTTCTCGACCGGCGTAAATGATGCCTTGCTTACCACCAAGGGCTTGGCTTATACCCCTGGCAACTATCAGGCCCTGCCCGTGAGTGCGCTCAGCGGCACTATTTCCAGCAATACCAAAGTAGCGCTGGGCCAGCTCTACGACGGCAAGGACAACGGGGCCAGCACCCCGCCACCCGCCGCCGGCTATGCCCAGTACTTAATTGATGGTACCCAGGGCCTCGACTTGGGCACGGGCGTGGCCAACCTGCCCGCCGGTACCATCTCGTTCACGATTTCCAGCCTGCCACCCAGTACCATTGGCGACGGCTTGCCCGATATCCTGATAACCCAGATAGCTGCTCCCGGCAGCACCGCAGACACGTACCAGGTGCTGGATGCCAGCGGTACCCAGGTAGCCAATACCAAAGCCCTGTCAGCCAACTTTAACGATGTAGCAGCAGTAGGGCAATGGAGTATCGATTTCTACGAAGCCTCCCAAAACCCCATGACGCTGAATGCTGGCTTCATCAAAACCGAGCGTGACTTGCACCTGGTGGCTGTAGACTGGTCGGCTTTCGGTATCACTGCCAGCAACTACGCTAGCGTCAAGCAGTTGCAGATTAAGCTGAGCGGCAGCAGCGACATGGCCTTTGTTGCCTACAACACCGCCTCTGCCACGCTAACACCACTGCCCGTGCAGCTAACCGCGTTCACGGGCCAGCTGCAGGGCCGCGCCGCGCACCTAACCTGGCAAACGGCCAGCGAGCTAAACAGCGCCTACTTCGACGTGGAAGCCAGCACCGATGGCCACAGCTTCGGGCCGATGGGGCGGGTGGCGGCGGCCGGCAGCAGCCAGCAGCCCCGCTACTACCAGCTCGACGGCCAGCTGGTTGGCCCCGGCAACAACTACTACCGCCTGCGGCAGGTAGACCTCGATGGCAGTGCCCACTACTCGCCCACGGTGGTGCTACACACCGGCGCAGCGGCGGTTGAGGTGTTCCCCAGCGTATTCACCGAGCGCCTGACCGTGCGCCTGCCCGCCGCTGGCACCGCCAGCCTCACCCTGCTGGGGCCGGATGGCCGCCTACTGCGGCAGCAGGAGTTGCTCGCCAGCCCCGAAGCACAAGACGTTGCGCTAGCCGACCTCGCTGGCCTGCCTGCTGGCCTCTACCTGCTGCGCGTAGTGGTAGATGGCCAGGCCGTAGTGCAGCGTGTGGTGAAGCAATAACTGACGTTACGCAGTGGGGAAAGTAGCGCTCAGCTTTAGCTTGGCGCATCGCCGCGAAGCGGCGAAGCTCGCGTTGGTGGTCGTTGCACCAACTGGCGTGGTCCCGGATTCACCGCTACACGGCGATGCGCCAAGCTAAAGCTGAGCGCTACTTTCCCCACTGCGTAACGTCAGGCAGTAAGTAGCCAGAACCTGAAAAGCACGTCATTTCGAGCTGCCTCGTCCAGCTCGAAACTACCTGCTTTTTATTCACCAGACTTGTTTCCGATTAAGCCGCGAAGCGGCGACATGTTGGTAGCCCGGCCCCTCCTGATAGAACTAAAGCTGCGAAGCTGCGACACCCGTCGTTTAGACGGTGATGTCGCAGCTTCGCAGCTTTAACGCTTCTCACATCTACGCTACTACCAACATGCCGCCACTTCGCGGCTAACCTGATTGGCTAAGTGAGTAAGTCCTATTTAATAGCTGGAGTTATAAGTCTTGAAAGTCAGGATAAGAAATGAAATATTTCGTCTTTGTATTGCTAATAGAGCCGTCAGGGACAGATTTGATACGATAAATCGAAGCGGCACGAAATAAATAATTAGGTTAAACTGAAATTTGTCGTACATTTAAAATCCCAACCCACATCTCCCTCACTTAATCACTCCACTACTATGAGAAAACGTATTTACCCCCTCTTTCTGGGCCTGAGCGCCCTGCGCCTGCTGGCCTCCCTGGCCGCGCAGGCGCAGCAGGTGCCCGCGCACCGCAACTGCAGCACCATGGACGTGCTGGCCGACCAGCTGGCCGCCGACCCCAACTTTGCTGCCCGGCTCCGGGCCATCGACCAGCAGGCGACCAGCTATGCGGCGCAAAAAGCGAAAGGCTATGCCCAGAAAACCTCGTCGTCGGTTATCGTCACCATTCCGGTGGTGGTACACGTGCTTTACAACACGGCGGCCCAGAACATTACCGATGCCCAGGTGCAGTCGCAGCTTACGGTGCTCAACGCCGACTTCCACAAGCTGAATGCCGACCAAAGCAAGGTGCCCTCGGCCTTCGCCAGCCTTATTGGCGATGCCGGGGTGCAGTTTGTGCTCGCCAAGCGCGACCCTAGCGGCAACGCCACCACGGGCATTATCCACAAAAGCACCACCGCTACCAGCTTCGACGACACCGACAAAATGAAGCACAGCAGCACCGGCGGCGACGATGCCTGGCCCGCTGCCTCGTACCTCAACCTGTGGAGCTGCAACCTCGGCGGCGGCCTGCTCGGCTACGCGCAGTTTCCGGGCGGCGCGGCTGCTACCGATGGCGTGGCTATCCTGTACTCGGCCTTTGGCAGCGGCGGCTCGGCCGCAGCGCCCTACAACCTGGGCCGCACCGCCACCCACGAAGTAGGCCACTGGCTGAACCTGCGCCACATCTGGGGCGATGCCAGCTGCGGCAACGACCTCGTGAGCGACACCCCCACCCAGCAAACCAGCAACTACGGCTGCCCCACTTTCCCGCATGTTACCTGTTCGAACGGCGCTAGCGGCGACATGTTTATGAACTACATGGACTACGTGGATGATGCCTGCATGCAAATGTTTTCGAGCGGTCAGGGCGACCGGATAGATGCCCTCTTCGCCTCGGGCGGTGCCCGCGTTTCGCTGCTCAGCTCGCTCGGCGGCGTAGCTCCTGGCAGCGGCACCACGCCCACGCCTACCCCCACGCCCACGGTTAGCTACTGCGCCAGCAAGGGCAACAGCGTAGCCTACGAGTATATCGACTACGTGAAGCTGGGCAGCATTGCCCGCACCAGCGGCGCCGACGGTGGCTACTACGACGGCACCGCCCTTACCACCAGCGTGGCCGCCGGCTCGAGCCAGACCATCAGCTTCTCGGCCGGTTTTGTTAGCTCGGCCTACGCCGAATACTTCAAAGTCTACGCCGATTGGAACCAGGACGGCGACTTCCTCGACGCCGGCGAAACCCTCGTGAGCGCCGCCAGCAGCACCAGCACCGCCACCCGCACCGGCACCTTCACGGTGCCCACCACCGCCAAAACCGGCAAAACCCGCCTGCGCATCGTCATGAGCGACGCCAGCGCCACCACCAGCTGCGGCACCTACAACTACGGCGAAACCGAAGACTACAGCATCACCGTCACCGGCGGCACCGCCCGCCTCGTGGCCGGCGCCGACGCCTACACCATCTACCCCAACCCCGCCACCGACGTGCTGACCATTCAGCGCCCATCGTCCGTGGATGCCAGCGTAGTGCTGAGCGTGCGCGTGTGCGACCTGCGCGGGGCCCAGGTGCAAAACCTCGCCCTCACCGAAGGCGACCAGTTGCGCGTGAGCAACCTGAGCCAGGGCGTGTACCTGCTCACCATCAGCGACGGCACCACCACGGTGCACCAGCGCTTTGTGAAAGAATAAGCAGCTCATTGCTTATAAACAAAACAGGCCCGTCGGTACCGACGGGCCTGTTTTGTTTGGGGCTGTTTAGAAAGCAGGCATTGAATATAGGACTTACGCAACTGGCTCGTCAGAGTAGCTGCGAAGCGGCGACATGTTGGTAGGTAGTGCTTGAAAAGCAGGCCAGAGCTGCGAAGCTGCGACACTTCTGCCCGAACGACGGGTGCCGCAGCCTAGCAGCTCTGACAACTTACAATTGCTTGATAACTACCAACATGTCGCCGCTTCGTGGCTACTCTGACGAGCCAGTTGCGTAAGTCCTAGAATAAAGAAGAACGTCATTCCGAGCTTGCAGAGGAATCTCGCTTGCCAACTAACTCAATCGGTAGCGCTTTTCAACGATTGGGTTACTCTGCGAGCGAGATGCTTCGGCGGCGCAGACGCCAGATGAGCATGACGTTCTTTTTACCTCACCATTTCATTACCCCTACTGCGGCAGCACGGCCCCGAGCTTTTTGCCTAGCTCCTCGCCACGCACGTTTTTGGCTACGATGCGGCCGTCGGGGCCGATGAGGAAGTTCTGGGGGATGGCCTGCACGCCGTAGAGCTGCGCGGCTTCGTTTTTCCAGAATTTGAGGTCCGATACCTGCGTCCAGGCCAGCTTGTCGGTGTCGATGGCCTTGAGCCAGGCATCGCGGCCGGTGGGGCGGTCGAGCGACACGCCGAGGACGGTGAAGTTGCGGTTTTTATATTGGTGGTAATTCGCTACCACGTTGGGGTTTTCACCGCGGCAGGGGCCGCACCAGGAGGCCCAGAAGTCTACTAGCACGTATTTGCCCCGAAAATCGTGCAAGGACACGGGCTTGCCGTTCACGTCGTTCTGGGTGAAGTCGGGGGCCATAGCGCCGACGGCGGTGGTTTTGGCTTTGGCAATTTTGGCGGCGTAGTCTGTGCCGCCTTTGCTGCCGCGCACAGTGGGCGCGAGGCTGTTGAAGAGCGGCTCCGCCACGGCCGGGTCAACCGGGTTGCCGCCTAGTTCGGTAAGCGCAGTCAGGCTCACCAGCGAACTGGGATGCTGCTGAATAAACTTTTGAAATATTGGCTTCTGCTGAACGTCCAACGCCTCTAGCCCTTGGTCGATACGGGCTTCAAAGGCCGCGTCCTGGCGCTGAGCGGGAGTGGCGGCGCGATACTCGCTCATGAGCTTGGCTGCTGCCTCGTTGGTAACGCGGGTAGCGGCGTTGAGGGCAGCCAGGTCTACATTGAGCGGGGTGCCGCCGGGGACAGCGTGCGTCAGCGAGTCGGGGCTGCTGAGGCGGATAGTGCCGGGCTCCAGGTAAAACGTCACCTGTTGAACAGACCGTTTACTGGGGCGGGTGATGGCGAAGTACTGGCCCGGTCTTACCAGAAACAGGCGGGCACTCACTGGCCCCGTTACACTGCCCCGAAAGGTGAAGGTGCCATTTTTTACCACTGCTGAGTCGCTTCTGGGAATGTTGTCAGCGAAATAGTCTAGGTAAACTTTGGCGGGGGCTTTGCTGCCGAGCGTGCCTTGCACGGTGTAGGCCCCCGCCTGGGCGAAGGCCCAAGCCGGCGTGAGCAGGAGCGCCAGCGCCAGGTGCGCAGCACGGGGTTGGAAGGTTGATTTCATACGAAAAGGAATTGAATTACAAAGGACAACGCAGACAACCATCTGCTATACAAATAAACCACTAACCGGGCATAGCCGCCCGAGGCCGCCTGCTTGCCCGCGCCCGGCCTTAGCTTCGCGCCATGAAGACCTTTTACCTGATGCGCCACGCCAAAAGCAGCTGGAGCTTCGACGACCTCAGCGACCAGGAGCGCCCGCTCAACGACCGGGGCCGCGACGATGCCCCCTCCATAGGCCAGGCGCTGGCCAAGCGCCAGCCCGCCCTCGACCTCATCGTTAGCTCGCCGGCCGTGCGGGCCCTTAGCACCGCTGTGCTCGTGGCCCGCGAGCTGGACTATGCCACCGCCGACATTAAAGTAGAGCCGGACATTTACCAGGCCGACCTCGACACGCTGCTCGCCATCGTGCGGGCCCTGCCGGATACGGCCCAAAATGTGCTGCTCACCGGCCACAACCCCACCGTCACGGACCTCGGCAACTACCTGCTGCCCACCAGTGGCCTGAGCACCGAAATGCCCACCGCCGCCGTGCTCTGCCTACATTTTCAGACCGATACCTGGGCCGACGTAGGGCCGGGCAACGCCGAGTTTCACTTCTTCGACTACCCGAAGAAAGGGTAAAAATCGGTTAAAAGTTGTCATTGCGAGCGAAGCGAAGCAATCGCACCAGAACGAGCTGGCAGAACTCCCGTTAGAGGCAAATCGCCAGCTATCGGAAGCTCTACTTGCTCGTTCTGGTGCGATTGCTTCGCTTCGCTCGCAATGACAACTTTTAACCGATTCCTCCCTTGAAGACTCTTCCCCGCGACCTGAGCTGGCTGCGCTTTAATGCCCGCGTGCTGCAGGAGGCGCAGTGCCCCACCGTGCCGCTGCTGGAGCGCCTCAAGTTTCTGGCTATTTTTTCGGCCAACCTCGACGAGTTTTTCAAGGTGCGGGTAGCCACGCTGCGGCGGCTGGTGAAGCTCAAGAAAAAAACCCGCGCCCTGCTGCCCCAGGACCGCCCCAAGCGCCTGCTGGCCGACGTGCTCACCGAAGTACACCGCCAGCAGGAAGAATTCGGCCACACCTACCGCGACCTGCTGCTGCCCGCCCTCGACGAGGCCGGCATCCGGCTGCTGAGCGCCGAGCAACTCACTGAAAGCCAGGGCGAATGGGTGCTGCAGTACTTCCAGGCCAATGTGCGCGACCTGCTCTCGCCTATCGGGCTAGATGACACGCTGCCCCAGCTGTTTTTGAAAGACCAGGCCGTGTACCTCACTTTTTTCCTGACCCAGCCCCACGAGGCCAAGGCCGAAGCTGAGCGCGTGCTGGTGATGGAACTGCCCACCAAGCGCCACGGCGGGCGCTTCGTGGCCTTGCCCGGCGGCGTAGGTACGGCCGCCGACCCGCACTGCGTAGTGTTTCTGGACGATGTGGTGCGCGTGGGGGCGGCCAGTTTGTTTCCGGCGTATGAGAAAATAACCCTCAACTCGGTGAAGCTCAGCCGCGATGCCGAGCTGGACATCGAAGAAGAGATATCGGACAACCTGCTGGTGAAAATCCGCAACAGCCTCGCCAAGCGCGCCACCGGCTACCCCGCCCGCCTGCTCTTCGACCCCGCCACCCCCAAGGAAGTGCTGCGGGCCCTCAAGCAGAAAACTGGCATCGAGGACGAGGAGCTGGTGGAGGGCAGCCGCTACCACAATTTCCGCGATTTCTTCGGCTTCCCCAGCTTCGGGCGCACCGATTTGCTCTACCCCAGCTGGCCCGAGCTGCCGCACCCCACGCTGCCGCGCACCGGCTTGCTGCTGCCCGCCCTCGCCCGGCGCGACCACCTGCTGCACCCGCCCTACCAAAGCTTCGACGCCGTGCCCCGCCTGCTGCGCGAAGCCGCCCAAGACCCCCGCGTAAGCAGCATCAGCATCACGCTCTACCGCGTGGCGGCCAAAAGCGCCGTGGTGAAAGCCCTGCTTAAAGCCCTCAAAAATGGCAAGCAGGTGACGGCCGTAGTGGAGCTAAAAGCCCGCTTCGATGAGGAAAGCAACATGTTCTGGGCCGAGAAGCTGCAACGTGCCGGAGCCAACGTCATCTTCACCACGCCCGAGCTGAAGTGCCACGCCAAGCTGCTGCTCATCGTGCGCCGCGATGAGGAAACCGACCTGCCCCGGCGCTACGCCTACCTCTCGTCGGGCAACTTCAACGAGGCCACCGCTCACCTCTACGCCGACCACGCCCTGCTCACGACCCACGAGGAAATTACGGCGGAAGTCGACCAGATATTTCGCTACTTCCTCACCGGCGAGGAGCCGCACCACCTGCACCACCTGCTCGTAGCGCCCTTCACCCTGCGCAAGCAGCTGCTCAAGCTCATCCACGCCGAGGCCGACCGCGCCCGGCAGGGCGAGCCGGCCTACATTATACTGAAGGTGAACTCGCTGGAAGACAAACCCATGATAGCCGCACTCTACGAAGCCAGCCAGGCCGGCGTGCGCATCGAGCTGCTCATTCGGGGCATCGGCTGCCTGGTGCCGGGCGAGCCGGGCCTGAGCGAAACCATCACGCAGCGCGGCCTGCTCGACCGCTACCTGGAGCACGCCCGCCTCTACGTATTCGGCAACGGCGGCCAGGAAAAAGTGTACGTGTCGTCGGCCGACTGGATGGGCCGCAACCTCAGCCGCCGCGTAGAAGTAGCCTTCCCACTGCTGCATGAGGATATTCGCGCCGAAGTGCGCCACCTGCTCGACCTAGAGCGCGCCGACAACGTGAAAGCCCGCGACTTCGACAACCACCTGCCCCAGGTGCCCGAAGGCGAGCCGCTGCTGCGGGCCCAGGAAGCGGAGTACGCGTATTTGCAGAAGCTGGGCCGGCGGCGGAAGCCTAAGGCGCTATAGCTTGAGCTTGTCGGGGTTTTGGCGGGTGTCGAAGAAGGTCAGCAACTCCATTCCTTCGGCAACTGGCCGATGGTGAAGAACCATATACTTATTGGCGGGACAGCTACGAATATTTCGCTGAACATCAATAACCCGGTAGGAAACAAGGCCGTCCCGCAGTTGCGTCAGGGCTTGGGCAACCTCCTGCAAAAAATGGGTGACAGCCTTACGGTCACGGTTGGCTTCCAGCCATTCTACTTGGTTGCGGAAAGACTCTTCTGCCTGGGGCTGCCAAATAAGGATTACAGGTCGCATTTCACCCCATAAGTAGCTTCGTATTTGGCCCACACTTGGGCGTGCGGAATGCCTTGGCCAGCTTCCGACTGCTGGAGCCCCCGTTCCACTGCTGCCCGCTCAGCCGGTGGCAGGTCTTCCAGGCCCAAGGTGTCATCTGCCAGTGGCATCGTGAGTTCCTCACCCGTTAAAATAGTGGCAATTGCTTGCAGCAGGGCTACGCTTTTAGCGTTGTTGATGAGGCGGTGCAAATAATTCTGCGCTCTGGTGAGGTCAGTAGCGGCAGTTTCGGTGGTGGCTTCCATAACAGAAATTAGGCTTGACAGGAATCTAAATTACGCCGTATTTCGCCAAAAAATGCCAGTCCTACCGCTTTATCCCGGCCTTTTCCAGCAGCTTGCGCGGGGGTACGGCAAATAATTCGAGGCTGAAATAGGGCGCCCCGCCGAGCTTGGTGCGGATAATGCGCTCGCGGTCGGCGTTGGTGCGGTCGTAGGCGTCGAAGGCGTAGTTGTAGCGGTAGCCGCCCTCGGCCCCCAGCCAGAGGAAGGGTAGTAGCTCACGCTCCCAGCGCAGGCGGAACTTCACCTCGGTTTCGCGCAACTCCAGGGTGGTGAGCGGCTGCTTGTCGGGTTGGTTCTGGCGCGTGAGCGGGGTGCGCAGGTGTACTAAGTAACTGAGGCCGTCGACGGAGTAGCCGGTGTAGAAAAGCGACTGTGGCGACGCGTTGTAGCGAAGCGTCACGCGGGCCGGAAACAGCGCCTCTACGCCCCACTTCTCGTTGAAGGTGCGGTTGTAGATAATGGCCGGGTAGAAGCTGAGCCGCCCAAACGTGTAGCCATACTGAAAGCCTACGCCCCAGGAATAGCGCGGGCTGCGCTTCCAGCCATAGAAAGCTTCGGCCGACAGCCGCAGGTAGTCGTTAGCACTGAGGTCGTCGGAGGTGTAGTCGCCGGCCAGCTCGCCCTTCACCCGCGCCAGGTACCAGTGCGTGGCATCGACGGGCCGGATAACGGCCAGCTGCGCGCCGGTGCTTTTGAGGCCCTTGTTTTCCAGGTTTTGCAGCAGCTCGTAGGAAATAGGCGGGTTTTGGAATTGAAATTCCTCCCGGTCGTAGTTCAGCCCTAATATAACCTTCAGGTGCGGGTGGTTGAGCAGCGGTATGTAGCCCTTAATGGTGAGGCGGGCGTTTTTGGTGGCGTCGGTGCTGTAGTTGGAGATGCCCACCACTTCGCCCGTCGAGCTGACGCCGAAGGTGGGCATGCGCTCGTAGCGCACGATAAGGCCCTTGCTCGGCCCCATGCCCACCACCGAGGGCGTGGCAAACTGCTGCTGGTCGTGCAGGTCGGGGGCATTTTGGGCGGTATCGAGCGCGGTGGGGGCGGCCGCCGGGTAGGTGCGCGGAATCTCCTGGGCGCGAGCCTGGTAGGCAGTATTTGCCAGTAGGGCGCTTAGCAAGCAAGAGGCGTAGCCAGGGAAGCGGAGTAGCTGGTTGAACATATAGTGAGCGCGGTAAGGAGCCTGCTTACGTGAATGCCCCTGACAAAGGTGTTACGGAGAGCGGCGGCGGGCCGGTTCGGCTATTTTGGGCCGAACCAAACTATTTCGAACGAAAGCTGTGGTTTACGTAAAGCCGTAGCACGCTACTTCAACCTCCCGAATGTCCGATTCTACTATTTCTACCCCCGCTACCGAGCCGCTGGCTATTATGGGCGCGGGCCTCATTGGCACGCTGCTGGCCCTGTACCTGGCCCGGCGCGGGCACCCGGTACAATTATTTGAGCACCTGCCCGACCCGCGCAAGCACGATTTGCTGGGCGGGCGCTCCATCAACCTGGCCCTCTCCGACCGGGGCTGGCGCGGGCTGGCCGGCGTAGGCGTGGCCGATGACATCCGGCAGGTGGGCATCCCCATGTACCGGCGTGTGATACACGACGGGCAGGGGCAACTCACGTTCCAGCCCTACGGCCAGGAAAACCAGGCCATTTATTCCATCAACCGGGGCAGCCTCAACCGTACTCTGCTCGACCTGGCCGAGGCCGACCCGCGCGTGCGTATCGCCTTCAACCAGAAGCTGGTGCAGCTCGATTTGCCCAACCGCCGCCTGCACCTGCGCGACACGATTACCAAGCACGAATACGACGTAGGCTATGAGCGCCTGTTTGGGGCCGATGGGGCGTTTTCGGCCGTGCGCGGGGCCTTGCAGCGCACCGACCGCACCGACTACTCGCAGCAGTATCTAGAGTACGGCTACAAGGAGCTGACCATTGCGGCGGGCGAAGCGGGGGCGTGGCAATTAGAGAAAAACGCCCTGCACATCTGGCCCCGGGGCAACTTCCTGATGATTGCGCTGCCCAACCTCGACGGCTCGTTCAACGCCACGCTGTTCTTCCCCTACGAGGGCAGCCAGTCGTTTGCAGCCCTGGCCACGCCGGCCGCCGTGCAGGAGTTTTTCGAGCGCACCTTCCCCGACGCCGTGCCGCTGATGCCGCAGCTTACCGAGGAGTTTTTCGACCACCCCACCGGCTCACTTGTCACCATCCGTTGTTTTCCGTGGGCCTACCGCGACACGGTGCTGCTACTCGGCGATGCCGCCCACGCCATCGTGCCCTTCTACGGCCAGGGCATGAACGCCGGCTTCGAAGACTGCACCGTGCTCAACCAGCTGCTCGACCAGCACGGCGAAGCCGACTGGCCTACCGTGATGCGCGCCTTTCAAACCCAGCGCAAGCCCAACACCGATGCTATGGCCGACTTAGCGCTCTACAACTTCGTAGAAATGCGCGACCGCGTAGCCGACCCGCGCTTCCTGCTGCAAAAGCGCATCGAAGGCAAAATCGCCCAGCAATACCCTGGCCAGTGGGTGCCGCTCTACTCCCGCGTCACGTTCTCACCCGACACCTCCTACGCCGAAGCCTGGGCCGCCGGCCAGCGCCAGGAGCGCATCATGCAGCAGCTCATGCCCCTGATTGAGACAGAGGGCGACTACGAAAAGCCCGAAGTGCAGGCAATGGTGAAAGAGCGAATGAGCGAATGAAAGAGCGAATGAAAAAGAACGTCATTCCGAGCTTGCCGAGGAATCTCGCTCGCAGAGTAATCCAATCGTTAGCACCGCTCTGGTTCAACGATTGGATTACTCTGCGAGCGAGATTCCTCGGCAAGCTCGGAATGACGTTCTTTTTCATTCGCTCTTTCACTGCTACGGCGCTACCGTAATCGTGCGAGTGGAGGGGTTGTAGGGGCTGAGAACGAGGTTGCCGCTGCTATCAAGCAGTTCCAGCTTGATGCTGACCTGGCCGGCGGGCAGGCCCTCCATCTGGTAGGGCAGCCAGTGGGTGAGCATGAACGGGGTGCCGTTGATGGTGGCGCGCACTTTGTTGCCGCTGGGCGATAAAGTGGTGTTTACCAGGTAGAAGTCCAGCATTATCTTCTTGGCATCGGGGCCCGCGTAGGTGTCTTTGGGGCGGCTGTAGAAGAGGTGCGGGGCCGTTACGTCGAGCATGGGCTGAGCGGGGAAAACCGAGTTCGGGTTGCCTACATTGACGATGCGCAGGTCGTAAGCACCCTTATGCTTGAGGCTTTCGTGGTAGGAGCGCGACAGAAACGAGAGCACGACGTGCTGGCCGTCGGCAATGGGCTTGGCAAACTTGGTTTCGTAGTGGGCGGTGTAGGGCTGGTTGTCCACGATGTTGTGGATGTGCTGGCCTTTCATGGAGTTGGCCATTTGCATGGCGTGCTCGCTGCCCGTCATCTGGGTGAGCTGGAAGTTGGTTAGCTGGTAGTTGAAGCCGACGGCGCCGCTGGGCTGAATGGCACCCGGCTCCGGGGCCGTAACGCGCATTTGAGCCGAGGGGAACTTGGGCGAGTCGTCGAAAGGCGTGAGCGTGATACCGTTCTGGGTTTGAGCTTCGCCGGTCACCGTCGAAGTCTGGCCAGGAGCGCCGAGGGCCGTTTTGCGGTCGGCCGGGCCGGGCAGGGTAGTAGCGGCGGGCCGGGAGGTGCCGCAGGCAGCCAGCAGGCCGAGGGCCGCCAGCAACGGAAGGCGGCTAGTGATAAGGGGAGATAGGGGCATGGGAAGGTGGTTTTGGTTGTTCGTTGTCAGTTGTTCGTTGCTTGTTGTTCGTTGCTCAATAGTACGAACAACAAGCAACGAACAACTGACAACGAACAATGAAATACCCGCGTGAGGTTTTGCCTTAACTTCGCGCCTGACCTATCACTCACTTTTTATCCCCCTCCCCGCGTCATGTCCGACAACCTGCCCGACCACATTCCCTCGCTCGACCTGGCCGACTTCCGCTCCGGCGATGCCACCCGCAAAGCCAAATTCGTTCAGGAGCTGGGCGCGGCCTACCAGAGCATCGGCTTCGTAGCCCTCAAAAACCACGGCCTCAACGACGAGCAAACCAAAGCCCTCTACAGCGACGTGCAGGAGTTTTTTCAGCTCCCCGACGCCCAAAAGCAAGCTTATGAAAACCCCGCTCTGGCCGGGCAGCGCGGCTACATCAGCAAGGGCAAGGAGCACGCCAAGGGCCGCAACACCGGCGACCTGAAGGAGTTTTTCCACGTAGGACAGGAAGTGCTGGATGAAACCGACCCGGTACGCCACGACTACCCCGCCAACATCTGGCCCCAGGAAGTGCCCCGCTTCGAGGCCAGCACCATGCAAGCCTACCGCACCCTCGAAGCCGCCGGCAAAGACGTGCTGCGGGCCATTGCCCTCTTCCTGGAACTGCCCGAAACCTACTTCGACGACAAGGTGCGCAACGGCAACAGCATCCTGCGCCCCATCCACTACTTCCCCATCGAAGACCCCGACGCCGTACCCGCCGACGCCGTGCGCGCCGCCGAGCACGGCGACATCAACCTCATCACCTTGCTCATGGGCGCCAGCGCCGACGGCCTGCAAGTAAAGCGCCGCGACGGGAAGTGGATTGCCATCACGGCCCTGCCCGACCAGATTGTGGTAAACGTAGGTGACATGCTCCAGCGCCTCACCAACGGCGTGCTCACCAGCACCATCCACCGCGTGGTGAACCCCGCCCGCGAAAAAATGAACACCTCGCGCTACAGCATCCCTTTTTTCATGCACCCCCGCTCCGAAATGAGCCTGGCCGCGCTGCCCCACCTCGTAACCGCCGACAACCCCAAGAAGGAAGCCGACATCACGGCTGGCGAGTTTCTGAACGAGCGGCTGATTGAGTTGGGGCTGAAGAAGAAGTAAGTCCTGGCCTGCCGACAGCTGCTACTACGCCTAGGTAACGCCCGGCTGCGCGTTCGCAGCCGGGCGTTTTGGTACCTGTCGGGCTAAATGGCATATTTTCGGGGAATGAAAACTGGTTTGGTTGGCATAAGCCAGTGAGTTGCCACCTGCCAGACCTTAGACCTTTGCTTGGTTATCGACTACTGCTACACAGGCGGGGAAGTAGTGCGAAGCCTTCGCTTCGCGCATCGCCGCAGCACGGCATTTGGCACCACGCCGCCTAGAGCAGGAAATACGCCGCAGACGCTAGCTTCACGCTACTTCCCTCGCCTGCGTAACAGCAGGCACTAACATACCATCAACTATGGAAAACCTGCAAGGAAAAGTAATCGCAATAACCGGTGCCAGCAGCGGCATTGGCGAGGCCACGGCGCTGCTGCTGGCCGGGCGCGGGGCCAGACTGGTGCTGGGCGCGCGCCGCGAGGAGCGGCTGGCGGCGCTGGCGGCCCGCATCGAGGCTGCCGGGGGCGAAGTAGTCTACCGGGCCACCGACGTGCGGCAACGCGCCGATATGGAGCAGTTGGTGGCGTTGGCCCAGCAGCGCTTCGGGCAACTTGACGTGCTGGTGAGCAACGCCGGGGTAGGGTTGCTTTCGCGGTTCGACGAGCTACGGGTGGAGGAGTGGGAAGCCATGATTGATGTGAACCTGAAGGGGGTGCTGTACGGGATAGCCGCCGCGCTACCAGTGTTTCGGCAGCAGGGGGCAGGCCATTTCGTAACCGTGCTTTCTACGTCGGGGCTGAAAATTGTGCCCATGCAAGGGGTGTATGCTGGCACCAAGAATGCCGTGCGCACCATCATGGAAGCGTTGCGCCAGGAGGCCGGCGCCGCCTTGCGCGTCACGAGCGTTTCGCCGGGCTTCGTGCCCACCGATTTTGCCGAGGCAATGGCCGACCCCGAGGTGCGGGCCGCCGTGCTGGCCCGGCGCGACCAGATAGCCATTGCACCCGAGGCCATTGCCCGCGCCATCGCCTTCGCCATCGAGCAGCCAGCCGACGTGGACGTGGGCGACATCGTAGTGCGCCCCACGGCCCAAGACTAGCCACCCCGGCCCTATCTTGGCACTTGCTACCTGCTTGCCGCTACCCGTGCCCCTCCGCCCCGCCGCCGCCCTGCCCACTTTCCCCGCCCCGTTGCGCCGGGCGGGTCGCCGGATGCGCCGCACGCGGAATTTCATCTTCCTGCGCGACGTGCTGGGGCTGGCTTGCACGGCTTTTGGGGGGCCGCAGGCGCACCTGGCCATGATGTTTCGGCTGCTGGTGCACAAGCGCCGCTACCTCACGGCCGCCGAGCTACTGGAGCTGCAGGCGCTGTGCGCGCTGCTGCCGGGGCCCACGTCTACTCAAACCATCACGGCCATCGGCTTCCGGCTGGGTGGGCCTAACCTGGCTTACCTCACGCTGCTGGTGTGGATACTGCCGGCCGTGACGATAATGACGCTGGCGGCGCTGCTGCTCAGTCACTTCGATACGAGTTTTACCGGGCGACTGGTGCAGTTTGTGCAGCCGGTGGCGGTGGGCTTCGTGGCGTTTTCGGCCTACCGCATTGCTGAGAAAGTCATTCACACCAAAACGTCGGTGGCCTTGATGGTAGCCGCCGCTATGGTGGCGTATTTCTTTCAGCTGCCGGGGGTGCTGCCGTTGCTGCTGCTGCTGGGCGGGGCCGTCACCACGTTGCGCTACCGCAAGCACGCCATTGTGCCCGACAAAAAGCCCATTCGGGTGGAATGGGCCAATGGGGCGCTGTGGCTGGGGATATTTCTGCTGGCGGCGCTGCTCGGGCACTACACGCGCCTGCTGCCGGTGCGCCTGTTCGAGAATTTCTACCGCAACGGCTCGCTGGTATTTGGGGGCGGGCAGGTGCTGGCCCCGCTGCTGTTTGCCGAGTTCGTGGAGTATAAGAAGTACCTCACGGCCCCCGAGTTTCTGTCGGGCCTGGGGCTGGTGCAGGCGCTGCCGGGGCCCAATTTCTCGTTTGCCTCATACATCGGGGCGCTGGCCATGCGGCGCGAAGGCGGGCCGGGGCCGCAGCTGCTGGGGGCGCTGGTGGGTGCGGCCGGTATCTTTTTGCCCGGCACCCTGCTCATCTTCTTCGTCATCCGCTTCTGGGATGGCCTGCGCCAGTACCGCGTGGTAAAAGCCTCGCTCGAAGGCGTAAATGCCGTGAGCGCCGGCCTGGTGTGCGCCGCCGCCCTGCTCCTCTACCACCCGCTGCCCGACCGCCTGCTGGCCCTGCCCGGCACCCCCGGCCACTGGCAACTGCCCCTAAACCCGCTGCTGGTAGGGGCCACATTTCTGCTGCTGCTCTGGGAAAAAGTGCCCAGTGTGGCCATCGTAGGCGCGGCGCTGCTGGCCGGGGCGCTGGTGTAACACCAAGCTCCCGCTTGGTGAATCGTTGAGCCTACTCGAACATCTTGTTCTACCATCGTTCAATGATTCACCAAGCTGGAGCTTAGCTTCGCTGACCTTCGGTTGGTGTTACCGGTTCGTTATTTCCACGTAGGCCTTGCCCGTCACGGGCTGGCCGTTGTGCGTGCCGGTTACGCGGCACATGCCTTCCCAATAATACATGGTGAAGGCGTGGAAAAACCGCAACGCCAGCTCCTGCTGCGGCACCAGCGGCTCTACGGTGAGGTCGTAGCCCTGGGCGGGGACCTGCACGCGCCACTTGGCGGGGTATTTTTTCTTCGACTTGGGGCTAATCCAGTACGTGAGGGGCGTGAGCTGGAAGTCGGGACCGGTGAGGTGCAGGTTCTGGTTGGTGGCCGAGAAGAAGGAGCCGTTATTGAGGCTCTGGCCGGTTTCGGAGTTGCGCAGCGTGTTGAGCATCAGTTCCTCGCGAGGCTGGTCGAGCTGGATGCTGAGCCAGTCCCAGCCCACGCCCTTGGCCACAATGCTGGTGCAGTTCCATTGCCGGTCGTACCACAGCTCGCCGCTTACCTGGTGGGTTTTGCCGCCCACCAGCAGGGTGCCGGTGGTAGCCAGGCGCGGGTACGAGTAGTAGCCGGCCAGCACACCGTTGCCGTAGTTCTCGTAGCCCGTGCCGCCGTGCAGCAGCACTGGCTTGGTAGGAGTGGTAGTCAGGTTGAGGGCGTAGCCGGCGTTTTGCTTGCCGCTGAGGGCAGCTTGCAGGTGGTAGCGGCCCTCCTGTCCGTCGAAGGCCCAGGTTTGGCCGCCTTTGTGGTCGCGCAGGCGCACGGGCAGCGAGTCGGTGAGCAGGCGCGGCAGCCGGTCGAGGGTATAGTCGTACTTGAACTGCTGGCCCTGCGGGTCGGTGAGGGCGATGTTCACCATCTGGTAGTCGCGCTGGCCCTTGTTGGTGTTGAAGTGAAAAAACACGTACTCCACGCCGAACTGCTCGCCAGTAGCCTCATCGCGCAGATGGCCGGTTAAATACCACCATTCCAGCGAGTTGCGCGGGTGCGGCGCTTCCTCCTGGGGCAGCACGGCGCGGGTGGCAGTAGGGTTGTAGCTGGTAGTGGGGCGGATGCTGGTGCAGGCCGAAAGCAGCAGGAAAAACAGGGCCAGGGAGCGGTAGGGCATATCCCTGGGTAAAGGGAATTTTGGCCGGAAAAGTTTGGGGAAAGCTGGGGCTAGAAGAAGCCAGGGTTGCGAATAGCTTCTCTATCCATTCGGATGTGATAAGGCCGGGTGCGGGTAGAATCAAAGGGAACCTCTCCAGTCAGGTGGCATCCAGGATGAATGCCATATGTCAGCTTAAGGTATCGGATTTGGTCAAATGCGTTTTTGGGCACCGTTATTCGAAAACGGCCTTTCGCATCTGTTGTGCCTGCCCAGCCGCCAGATGTGGCACATTTTACGTGAACATATACAAAAACCCCCTTTTTACGAATGCCCCACCAGTTACGCACCACTCCTCGCACAAGAAAACTATCGGAAGCAATAGAACGGGTAGTAGGGTCCACCGCTACGTCCGGCTTGCGGCCTTGCGCCCGCGCCTTCAACCCCACCGCCGACCCCGCCAGCAGCACCGTCGCCACCGCCCAACGCCGCCACCCGGTCACGGGCCGCGCTGCCGCCAGTAGCGGCCGGTCTACTTGGTCTTCACGGAACCGGCCGCAGCGGCGCACCGGGTTATACTGGCTCACAAAGGCCACCACTTCGCCATCTGTCATTTGGGTAAAGTCCACGACTTGCGTTTGGCAGGCGGCGCAGTGCCGGCCCACGTCGGTGGGCGTCATGGCCTCCCAGCTTTCGTGGCAAGGCGCGGGCTGGTGGATGGTGGTGGGGCGCATGGCGTGAATATAATGCATTAAGTCAGCTACTTACTGCCGAAAGGGCCGCGTGGCCCCAGTAGTACAGTCGGGGGTGCCAAGGCTAGGGCGAGTGGCTAATGAAGGCCGCCAGCAGCACGAAAAACAGAGCCGGGAAAAGCTTGGCGGATAAACGTTGAGCCTAGAAGAAGCCGGGGTTATGGTTGACGTATTTCTTTAGCTTGATGTGATAGGGTGTAGTACGGGTGGGGTCAAATGCTACATACGCTACCGAATGCCGCTCATACTTAGGAGGATGCCAATAACTCACTTGAATAAATCTAGTGGTTTCGAGCTTGCTCTTAGGTAGCAGGATATGGAAATAACCCTTGGCGTTGGTGCTATCCCGAATATTTCTTATCCTTACCTGCACTCCCGCTTTGCGGATGCCCCACCGATTGCGCACCACCCCTTGCACCAGAAACATACTGTCGGGAATGCCGGAGTGCGTGGTGCTAGTAGCAGCCGGCGACATCACCCTATCGTTATGCCCCGGCTTTACGCCCTGCGCCCGCGCCTTCAACCCAAACACCGAGCCCGCCAGCAGCACCGTAGCCACCGCCCAGCGCCGCCACCCGGTCACGGGCCGCGCCGCCGCCAGCAGCGGCCGGCCCACCTGGTCCTCCCGAAACCGGCCGCAACGGCGCACCGGGTTATACTGGCTTACAAAGGCCACCACTTCGCCATCTGTCATTTGGGTAAAGTCCACGACTTGCGTTTGGCAGGCGGCACAGTGCCGGCCCACGTCGGTGGGCGTCATGGCCTCCCAGCTCTCATCGCAGGGCGCGGGCTGGTGAATGGTGGTTTGGTGCATGGCGTGAATATAGTGCAGCAGGCCAATCACTTATGGTCGAAACGGCTGCGTAGCCCAGTAGTACAGTGCCTGAGGCTCCAGGGCCGGGACTTGAGCAGTAGCTTGCAACGACCCCATTTTTTCGCCTTCGCCAGCCTCCTGCTCATCCGGCATGCGGCAAGTTCCTAACCGGCTCTAGTGGCGCTGGAAAAGCCGCTGCACCCGGTAGCGCAGTCTGGTGGGCGAGTACCAGGGTAGCGACTGCTGAGGCGACTGAACGACCATAGCTCCAACTGCGAACAACACGTTATCGTCAACAGCTAAGGCAACAAGCAGTGGCTGCCCGTCGGTAGGGGTTGGCAGCAACCGCTTCGCCGGCTTGTAGCCCAGGTAAGCGAACCTGACCTCCATCGCCGACCGCGCTTTGGACGCGGGAATTTCCAGTTGAAAGTTTCCGTCGGCGTCCGTTGCTACGCCCAGTTTGGTGCCCGCTAGCAGCACCTGCACCCACGGCAGCGGCCGGTGCGTAGCCGAGTCGACCACCGTGCCGTGCAGCAGCCGGGCCGCAGCCTGATGGGTTGGCGACGACTGGGAAGAAACAGCCGGCTGGTTGCCAACGGTAGCAACCGGGCTACCCGCCACCTGGCTGGCCCGAACGGCACCCGCCGGTGCCGGCCCACCACTATGCACCGGCAAACCAGCCTGGGCCTGCGCCTTTAGCCCAAACACTGTTCCTACTCCGAGCAGCGCTAGCATAGCCCCCGCCCACCGCCGCCACCCGGCCACCGGCTGCGCCGCCGCTAGTAGCGGCCGGCTCAACTGGCTTTCCCGAAACCGCCCGCAGCTGACGCTGGCGTTTTTACCTAAAAAAGTTACTACCTCGCTATCCGTCATGCGGGTAAAATCCACCACCGTTTTTTGGCAGGCCGCGCAGTGCCGGCCCACGCTGGCGGGCGTCATGGCGGCCCAGCTTTCGTGGCAGGGCGTGGGCAGGTGGATGGTGGTTTGGCGCATGGCGCGAATATAACGCATTAAGTCAGCTACTTACTACCGGCAGGGCCGCGTGACGCATTGGTACAGTCCGGGAGTACCAAGGCTAGGGCGAATGGCTATTGAAAGCCGCCAGCAGCACGAAAAACAGAGCCGGGAAAGTTTAACGGTTAGCTGTTGAGCCTAGAAGAAGCCGGGGTTACGGAAGACTATTTTCTTCAGCTTGATATGGTAGGGCTTGGTACGGGTAGAGTCAAAAGTTACGCCTGCCCCCCATAAGTAGTGATACCGCACCCAAATAAGCCCGACATTTCTCAGTTTCTGCCTCGGCACCAGTAAATGAAAATAACCTTTGGCATCCGTAGTATCCCGAACGCCACCTGTGCCTGTTATACGCACTTTCACTCCCGCTTTGCGAACGCCCCACCGGTTGCGCACTACCCCCCGAACCAAAAACATACTGTCGGGAATGCCGGAGTGCGTGGTGCTGGTAGCCGCTGGCGACATAGCCCTGGCGTTATGCCCCGGCTTCACGCCCTGCGCCCACGCCTTCAGCCCAAACACCGACCCCGCCAGCAGCACCGTAGCTATTGCCCAGCGCCGCCACCCGGTCACGGGCCGCGCTGCTGCCACCAATGGCCGGTCTACCTGGTCTTCCCGAAACCGGCCGCAGCGGCGCACCGGGTTATACTGGCTTACAAAGGCCACCACTTCGCCATCCGTCATTTGGGTAAAGTCCACGACTTGCGTTTGGCAGGCGGCGCAGTGCCGGCCCACCTCGGTGGGCGTCATAGCCTCCCAGCTTTCGTGGCAGGGCGCGGGCTGGTGAATAGTAGTCGGGCGCATGGCGTGAATACAGGACAGCAGGCCAATTATTTATGGTCGGAAAGGCCGCGTTATCCAGTAGCGGCCCCAGTAATAAAGCGCCCGAGGGTGCCAGGGCCACGGCGGCCGAAAGGATATATCTGCTAGGCCCACAGCGTCTTCTTCAAGCGGCACTTCCAGCCGGGCCGGACTACCCGGCCGGATAGTTACGGTATGTTCCTGACGGATAAAGCCAACCGAGCTAAACACTAGCTGCACTGCTGATTCATCCGGCTCCAACGCCAGCCGAAACTTGCCTTCCAAGTCGGTAGTCGTGCCGCGGGTAGTGTTTTTAATCACAACTGTAACGCCGGGCAATGGTACGCACTTGGTATCGCACACTACGCCCTGCACCACAGCCACGGTGTCGATAGGCAGGTGGCCGGCCACTGGTGGCCCGGCGGCTGGTAGCTCTCCCGGTGCTGGAACAGTGGCTACTGGGGTCGAGCCGGTGGCATAAGTTGGCACTTGGGCAGCCGCCCGTAGTGACATTGCCCGCAGGCTGCCTACTGCCAACAGTGCCGCCAGCCAGCGACGCCAGCGGCCACGCGCTTCGGGCAGTTGCAACGGCCGGCCCACCTGCCCTGCCCGAAACCGCCCGCAGGTGTTACCTGCGGCCCGCGCCAGGTAAGCCAGGATTTCGGTATCCGTCTGCTGCGTGAAGTCGATTACCGTTTTCTGGCAGGCGGCGCAGTGCCGCCCGGTGCCCACGGGCCGCATAGAGTCCCAGCTTTCGGCGCAGGGAGTAGGAATGTTTACGGTAAGGGACGGCATACGGGCAGAAAGGTACTGGCCAGGACAGTGCGCGAAGCTTAGCGGAATCTAGGGGCACCCATAAGCACCCGATGCGACTTCTTCAGCGTGACGTGATAGGGGCGGGTACGGGCAGAGTCAAAATCTGCCACCGCTGTTAAACGCCGCTCCGCCCCATGCGGATTCCAGTAAGACACCCGAATGCGGACCATAGTAGCAAGCTGTTCTTTGGGCACCAGCACCCGGAAATGGCCCCGAGCGTCGGTGGTATCGTGGATGCCGCTGATGCTTACCCGTGCGCCGGCTTTGCGCACACCCCACCAGTTACGCACCACGCCCCGCACCAGAAATAGGCTGTCGGGAATTGGTACAGGGGCTTTGCGCGTAGAAGTAGCCACTGGCTGGGAAGTAATTACCGGCGCTTCGGCCACCCAGCTACCTGCTTGGCGGGCCGCGCCCGCTGGCACCGGCCCACCGCTGTAAAGCGGCCCTGGCCCGGCCTGCGCCTGCGCTTTCAGGCCAAACCCCGACCCCACGCCGAGCAGCGCCAGTGTAGCCCCCGCCCACCGTCGCCACCTGGCTACTGGCTGCGCCGCTGCCAGCAGCGGCCGGCTCAACTGGCTTTCCCGAAACCGCCCGCAGGTAACATTGGCGTTTTGGCGCAGAAAAGCCACTACCTCGCCATCCGTCATGTGGGTAAAGTCCACGACTTGCGTTTGGCAGGCGGCGCAGTGCCGGCCGGCAGCAGCGGGTGTCATGGCAGCCCAGTTTTCGGCGCAGGGTGCGGGCAGGTGGATGGTGGTTTGGCGCATGAGGTAAATATAAGGCAGCAGGCCAGTCACTTACCGCCGAAACGGCCGCGTAACTCGGTAGTACAGTGTCCGGGGGTGCCACGGCCACGGCTTACGGCTCACGTAGCCACCAATTATAACAGTTTCCCCCAATGCCGTATGGTCAGGAGCCAGCACTACTTCCAGCGGCGCGGCAACTGGGTTGTCCAGCGAAACCGGGATTTCCTGTTTGATGTAGCCTACCATCGACACCAGCAACGTGCCCTGATGCGCATACTCCTGGCCAGCGGGGAGGTCAAGCGTAAAATGGCCGTTGACGTCCGTGCTCGTGCCCAGGCTCGTGCCTTTCAGCATCACGGTGGTGCCCGGCATAGCAAGGCGACCGGCCGAATCTAGGACTACGCCGCGTATCGCCGCCAGTGGCGGGGCAAGCGGCAGGGCCTTGGCAAGAAGAACGTTAGCCGGTGGCGCAACCTGCACGACCGGCACCTGAGCCTGGGCTTTCTCGGCTGCCCCCTGGCGTAGCCCCCACACCGCCACTACGGCAGCCAGCCAGCTTCGCCAGCGGCTAGCCGAAGCGGGCAGCTGCAAGGGCCGCGCCAACTGCCCCGCCCGAAAGCGCCCGCAGGTGCCGCCCGCCGCCTGCGCCAGCAAAGCCAGAATTTCGGCATCCGTTTTCTGCGTAAAATCCACCACCGTTTTGGCACAGGCAGCACAGTGCCGGCCCGCGCCAGCGGGCGTCATGGCATTCCAGCTTTCGGTGCAGGGCGTGGGCAGCAGGATGGTGGTGGGACGCATAAGGTATCTTGGTAACAAGCGGTTAGTTAGTGGGTAGCAGCCGGAGTGCCGGGTGGGGCAATGGGCGGCTTCACCGAAGCCACCTCTCCCATTATCCTCCCCCGGTCGGGCCGCGACTGCAGCCGCACGGTGAGCGGGGCCGGGTGGGGGTTGCCCGCCAGCCGCACGACTACGCGCTGCGGCTCGAAGGTGAAGTACCCCGCCGAAACCGTCAGCACCAGCTCGGCCTGGCGGGCTGGTGCCCAGTCGGCCGGCAGCGATAACACAAACTCACCCTGCGCATCCGTGACGGCCCCGTACCGGGTGTCGTTGATAAAGACATACGCGCCGGCCACGGGTACGTGCAGCGAGTCGTCGAGCACTACGCCGCGAATAACTACCCGCTCCTGGCTCATAGCCGGCCGCAGCACTGCTATCAGCCGCAGCGGCAAGGGTGGCAGCGCCGCGGCCGCCAGCCGCTGCCCGCCCAGCAAGGCCGCCAGCGCCAGCATCCAGCGCCGCAAGCCCGGCAGCCGCTGGGCCGGCCGGGGCACCAGCGGTGCCGGCATAGCCGCGCACACCCGTTGCCCCGGCCGGGCAGCCAGGTAGGCTAGCATTTCGGCATCGGTAAGGCGCGCGAAATCAACTACTTCAGCTTGGCAGGCGGCGCAGTGGCGGCCGGCAGCGGTGGGCGTCATGGCGTCCCAGTTAGTCGCGCAGGGCCGGGAAATATGGAGGGTAGCAGACATAATGAATCAAATTATCGAAAGCCAATACCCAGCGAAGTCAGGTGCCTGAACGCCGGAAAGGCTGCGTCAGCCACTGCCAAAACGAGCGGGAATGCGCGGGAGCCGAGCGCTGCAAGGTTGCTACGCTAACGCTGGGGATGCCGCCCATTATAATTGCCCGCCGCTGCGTAGCATAACCAACCACTTCTACAATGGCCTCGGCCTCGGCCAGCAGGCCCAGCCGCAGGCGGGTTGCCAGCCTGGTGCCCACTGGCAGGCGTACCGTGCGCGACGTGTAGCCCGCCCGGTGCAGTACCAGGGTATGGCGCTGCACCGGATGCGGCCCCCGAGGTATACTCAGGCTGAAACGCCCCACCGAGTCAGTAAACGCGTGCCGGTTTTCGTCTTGCAGAAAAACCGCCACGCCTGCCAACGGCTGTCCCGAAATCGAGTCGCATACCACGCCCTTTAGCCAGTGGGTGCCCCCAGTGGCCGGCCGGGGCCGGGGGCCAGGCCGGGCAGGTTGGTGGTGCGTAGCGGCGCGTTGGGCGAGGGCGGGCAGGCTGCTGGTTTCGCGCAGGCCCCACACCGCCAGCGCCGCTACCCAGGCCAGCCAGCGCCGGGCGGGTGGCAGCGCCGCCGCCGGCCGCAAGGGCCGGTCGAGCTGGTCGGCCCCGAAGCGCCCGCAGGTTTCGCCGCGCCCGGCCTGCCCGAAATAAGCCAGCAGCTCCGCATCGGTTTGCTGTGAAAAGTCGACCACCGTTTTCTGGCAGGCCGCACAGTGTCGGCCCGCGCCGGTGGGCGTCATGGCGTCCCAGCTTTCGGCGCAGGGCGTGGGCAGGTAGATAACAGCTTGGCGCATAGCGTAAATATAGGGCCGCTTTACTTAGCCGGGTGGGGCAGCGCGGGCCGGCCCAGCAGCATCGGTGGGGGGCCGCCGGGCAGCAGCACCACCAGCGGCGCAGTGCTGCCCGGCGCGGGCAGGGCCACCTGCGCCGAGCCATAGTGGCCGGCGGCGGGCACCACCCGCAGCCGGGCGGTGGCGGGCAGCGCCGGCAGCGCCAGCCTAAACCAGCCCTGGGCATCGGTCTGCACCGGCTGCCCTCCGCCCTCCACCTGCACGGCCGCGTGGGCTAGCGGCTGGCCGGTGCCGGCCGCCCGCACCTGCCCGCGCAGCACCCGGGCGGGGTAGCGCGCCGCCACTGCCTGGGGTGCCCCTAGGGTGCGGCCGGCCTGGGCAGTGGCGGCCGGTGGCATTGCTGCCCGTAGCCCCAGCAGCGTCAGGGCGGCTGCGGCCCAGCGCCGCCACCGGCTGGCTGGGGTAGCCTGTAGCTGGTCGGGCCGGAAGGCACCGCACACACGCTCGCGGCCGGCTCCGGCCAGGTAGGCCAGCACCTCGGCCTGGCTCATGCGTGTAAAATCAATTACCGGGTGCTGGCAGGCCGCACAGTAGCGGCCGGTGTTGGTAGGCGCCATAGCATTCCAGCTTTGGGAGCAAGGTTGGGGCAGGTGAAGCATAAGCGAGGGAAAGAGAAAAGAAATAAGCGGCCGGGGCGGCCGGTTTGGTTAGTGGGTGCGAACCGAATCTGGGGCGGGCGGCAGGGCGGGCTTGCCCACTACTACGGTATCGCCGGTGAGGTGCTCTTCCAGGGCGGGCGTGCCCGTCAGCTCTTCGGAGTAGCTGGGCACCAGCAGGGGCACCGATGCTACCGGCCGGAGCATTAGCGGGTGTGGGGGCAGCGGGTAAGGCAGCTTCGACGGAACTGTAAAACCAACCAGGGCGGGCGGGCAAACAGCAGCAGGTTGCCCCACCGGGTTCGGCGGAGTTGGCGGAGCAGCGGCCAGCGGTGGGCGCACGACGGCGGGGTCTGCCTTGTCAACTACTTCCGACGTGCAGCCCGGCGTAGCCAACGCCGCCAGCAGCAGCGCCGCCAGCCAGCCCTGCCACGGCCGCACCGGCACCGGGCGCGGCACCAGCGGCCGCCCCAGCTGCGCCGCCCGAAAGCGCCCGCAGGTGCCGTCCGGGCGGCTTTGCCGGAAGTGAGCCAGGATTTCGGCATCGGTTTTTTGGGTGAAATCCACCACCGTTTTAGCGCAGGCGGCGCAGTGGCGGCCGGGGCCGGTGGGCGTCATGGCGGCCCAGGGTTCGGCGCAGGGCGTGGGCAGCAGCAAGGTGGGTGGGACTGGCATGGCGGAGCAGCTTGGTATACTTGTCCCGATGCCGCTGGCGACCCGATTGCACACGGCCGGCGCTCGGGTGGCAGGGTTGTATCTTGGCCGCTCGCTATTTTGGCGCTTTCAATTCCTTTTCCGGCCGAATGCCCCCTTCTTCTACCTCGCTCTTTCGCCGCAAAACCATTGCGGCCATCCTCGCCAACCCGCCCGCCGATGCGGAGGGCCACGGCGGCGCTGCCCCTGGCGGCCTGGCCCGCCACCTCACCGTGCGCGACCTTACCGGGCTGGGCATCGCGGCTATTATCGGGGCCGGTATTTTCTCCACCATCGGGCAGGCCAGTCTCAACGGGGGTCCGGCCGTGTCGCTGTTGTTCGTGTTCACGGCCATAGCCTGCGCGTTTTCGGCGCTGTGCTACGCGCAGTTTGCGGCTACCATCCCGGTCAGCGGCTCGGCCTACACCTACGCCTACACCTCGTTTGGCGAGCTGGCCGCCTGGATTATCGGCTGGGCGCTCATCATGGAGTATGCGGTGGGCAACATTGTGGTGGCTATTTCGTGGAGCGACTACTTCACGGGCCTGCTCGACAGCATCGGGGTGCATATTCCGCTCTGGCTCACCATGGGTTTCCAGAGCGCCCACAGCGGCTACGGAGCCGTGCTGGCGCTGATAGAGGCCCACAAGCCCCTGGCCGAGGCCACGCCCGCCCAACTGCAGGGCTACTACGCCTGGACGAAAGCCCCCGAGCTGGCCGACGGCATCCGGCTGGTGGTGGACTTGCCCGCTTTCCTCATTACGGTGGCCATCACGGCGCTGGTGTATGTGGGCATCAAGGAAAGCAAAAACGCCTCGAACCTGCTGGTACTGCTGAAATTAATAATTGTGGGCGTGGTTATCGTGGTGGGCGCGTTCTACGTGAAGCCCGAAAACTGGCACCCGTTTGCACCCCACGGCATCGGCGGGGTGCTCAAGGGCGTGTCGGCGGTGTTCTTCGCTTACATCGGCTTCGACGCCATCTCGACCACCGCCGAGGAGTGCAAAAACCCGCAGCGCGACCTGCCCCGCGCCATGATGTGGGCGCTCATTATCTGCACCATCCTTTACGTTATTATCACGCTGGTACTCACCGGAATGGTGAGCTACAAGGAGCTGGGCGTAGGCGACCCGCTCTCGTTCGTGTTTGCCAAGGTGGGGCTGCCGCGCCTCTCGGGTCTGGTAGCCGTGAGCGCCGTGTTTGCGATGGCCTCGGTGCTGCTGGTGTTTCAGCTGGGGCAGCCGCGCATCTGGCTCACCATGGCCCGCGACGGCCTGCTGCCCTCGGTGTTTGCCAAGGTGCACCCGAAGTTTCATACGCCTTCGTTCAGCACCGTCGTCACCGGCTTTTTCGTGGCCGTGCCCGCCCTGTTTCTGAACATGGATTTGGTGGTCGACCTCACCAGCATCGGCACGCTCTTCGCATTTGCGCTGGTGTGCGGCGGCATCCTGGTTATCGACCCCTACGGCCGCTCCGACGCCCGCTTCACGGTGCCCTACATCAATGGCCGCTGGCTGGTGCCGGTGCTGTTTGTAGCCTGCGCATTCCTGCTCTGGAAGTACGACCACGGCACCATCACCACTATGCTCGAAGACATCGACGGCACCACCGCCGCCCGCACCCACGAGAACTGGTACAGCGTGTTCCGCCACCAGATTCCTTACATCGTGTTCGTGCTGGCCTCGCTGGCGCTGGCCGTCATCACGTTCCAGAAGAAGCTCTCGCTGCTACCCGTGCTGGGGCTATTAACTAATCTGTATTTGATGACGCAGCTCGGCATCAACAACTGGACGATGTTCCTAGTGTGGCTGCTCATCGGGCTGGCTATCTATTTCACGTATGGGTACAAGCACTCGAAGCTGGGGCGAGGGGCGGTAGGGGCATAGGTCGCGGAACGTGGATTATGGGATTTTAAGTAGTTGTGCATAAGTAAGCGCACAAAGAGAACGTCATGCTGAACGCAGTGAAGCATCTTGGTCGCGTAATCGAATGGCTCGGATGATGCGACCAAGATGCTTCACTGCGTTCAGCATGACCGCCTTCTAGTATACGGTTAGTTATGCACGACTACTTATAATCTACGTTAGAGGTGGAAAATGGATTATGGTAGAAGCCCCGGCCGCGCCAAGCGTGGCCAGTGCCTCAGATTGCTTATAAGAAAAGCGTTCCTAACGGTACTCGCACCCCACCCAAAGCCGCTAAGCCAGCAGCAAACGCGCCGCTGCCCGGCCACTCACCAGCGCGGCCTCGACGGTGCCGCCTGCCGGGCCCTCATAAAGCGCTTCGCCGGCAAAAAAGAGGGTGTTGGCTACCGGCGTAGCTAGTGCAGCGCGGGCGGCTGGGGCCCCCACAGTGGCGTAGGAATAGGCCCCGTAGGTGTAGGGCTCGGCGCCCCAGTTGCGTACATAGCTGGCAACCAGCTGCGCTTGCAGGGCAGCTGGTGAGGTAGCCAATACAGCGCTTAATGAACTAATGGCCAGCGCCAGCAAGTCGGCATCCGAGGCGGCGTGCAGGCGCTGGGCGGCCGACCCGGCCAGCCACCCCGTTAGCTGCGGGTGGGGCGAGGGCTCCTGGCTCCACCAGGTAGGTATGGGGGCATCTGAGAGCAGGAACTCCAACTCGGGGAACCGGTCGTGCCAGAAACGCTCCTGAAATTCGAGCACCACTTTAATAACAGCGCCGAAGCCGAGCTGCGCAGCGGCGGCCTGGTGCGTGGGCAGGTCGGGCACCCAGCGCAGGTAGCCCGGCTGGGTTTCCGCACGCTGCCATACGCCGAGCGGTACCGTACACAGCACTTGCCGGGCCTTGTAGCGGGTGCCGGCCGTCGTCACGACCTCGGCGTGGTTGGGCTGCCAGCGGATTTCCTGCACGGGCGTAGCCAGGTGCAGCACGCTGCCCGCTGCCTGCGCCTGCCCGGCCAGCCAGTGCAGCAGCGGGCCGTAGCCACCGCTGGGGCGCGGCGAGTCCTCGGCCCCGTCGGCGGCCCACTCGTCGCGCAAGGCCCAGGCGCTGACGCGCTGGGCATCGGCTGCGTCGTAGCCTTCGGCAAACTGGGTGGCACTCGTGCGCAGCTGGGTGTACTCGTCGCCGGGAAACTCACGGACCAGAAAATCGGCCAGCGGCATATCCTGGGTTAGGGTGGCCAGCTGGGCCAGTAGCTCCGGCATTTGGGCAAAAAAGTCGTCGTCGGCTTGTACCTGGCCGTCTTTTACCACGTAGGTCTGGCCACTCATAGCTTGCCAGCTTAGGCCCGCTTCCGTTAGCAAGGCCCGGGTGAGGGGCACGGCCCCGTGCATAAACTCGGCTCCCGCTTCCAGGGGCTGGGTGAAGCCAGGAGGCTGCCACGTATGGACGCGCCCGCCGAGGCGGTTGCGGGCCTCCAGCACCCGCACGCGCCGGCCGGCAGCGGCTAGCTCGCGGGCCGCCAGCAGCCCGGCCGCGCCGGCTCCGATAATAAGCACATCAGTAGGGAAGATATTATTGGGCGTAAGCATAGTAGAGAAGTAGGTGCAGTCGGGGTCGCCCTCCGCGTTCACCTCACCCCCTAACCCCCTCTCCACGGGAGAGGGGGTTAGGGGGTGAGGTGAACGCGGAGGGCGACCCCGACTGCGTAACGTCAGTTAGCTGCGCAAAGAATAGTCCCCACCAAGCAGTGTCAGCGCTGTTGACAACGACCGAAAAGGATAAAGTTCTTTTAAACTCACTGGAAAATCCCGCACTATACAAAAAAACCTGTTTTACAGCGTGTAGTAAATACCCACCGTGAAGCGGTTGCCGAGCGTATTGGCATCGAGGCCGAAGTTAGTGGTAGTAGTTTTGGAGTCGATGTCGTCCCGCTTCTTCGAGGAGCTTTGGAAGCCGAAGGTGCCAAACGAGCCAACCACGGCCAGGCGCTTGGTGAGGCCGTAGCCGAAACCGGCGTTGAGGTTGGTGCCGAAGTCGAAGGTGCTGTATTTGGTACTCGTATTGATTACGCCGCCGCTTTCGTCGGTTTCCGAGCCGGGCAGCACCTGCACATTCAGCCCTACAAAGGGCCGGAAATTGCCTGCACCGAAGAAATAGCGGCTATACACTGTGCCGCCATAGCGGTTGATGCTGGTGCTACGGTCGGCACCGATGTTATAGGGCGCAGAGCTTTTGGAGCCGCTGAATACGAAGCCTACCCCCAGCTGCACCTGGTCGGTGAGGAAGGTGCCGACTTCGGGCGAGAAGTTCCAGTTGCTTTGTTTGTTGGTGGTTGTGCTGGTGCCTTTGTAGTCGTCCGTAGTGCTGCTGGAGTTGAACCCGGCTTGCCCGCCGACATACACGGAGCCTTTTTGCGCATGGGCAGCAAACGCGCCGCAAGTAAGCGCCGCCGTGACGATAAGAAGTTTCATGAAACAGGGATTTGGGAAAAGTGAAAATACTTCCCCGGCCTAGCAATGTCTGTGCCGCCCGCCTGATAGGGAATGGCAGATTAGCCCAATCCTCCGAATAGCGCGTTCAGCGCCGCCGTTTGGCAGTTGGATGTTGGTTCGTAGTAACTTGTGTTGAATTTGCCAAGCCATGCGTGCCCTATTCCTCACCCTGCTGCTAGCCGCCCTGCCCCTGCTGTTCGGCTACTATATCAACGCCACCGCCCCACCACCCACGCGGCAGTACGTCCCCGCCCGCTGCACCCGCTACTGCACGGCCCATGGCTGCCGCCACGCCACGCGGGCCAACAGCCCGGCGTACTTCCGGCTGCGGCCGCTCTACAACCTCACGGTGCAAACCCTGGCGGCAGGCGGCAAGGCATGGTATGCGGCCGTGAACATCGGCTTCTATCTGATTCTTATGCCAGCTTTATTGCTCTGGCTCACCTACGGAGCCTTGCGCAACGCGGGCACCATCCGGCAGCTTAAAGCTCGCGCATGAAGATGCTGTTCCAACTCATTCAAGCGGCCTTCTGGTACTGCTGCGATTTTATGGTGAACCTGGGCAACCTCACCCACACCTCCTACCACGAGGCCAATACCTGGGTGCTGCTGCTGTTGCTGCCGGGGCTGCTGGCGCTGCTCGTTGGGGTGCGGGTGGCGCAGTGGTTGCAGCTGCGGCGGCTGCAGCGCTAGCCTTCACTGCGCAAGTCGGCTATTTCGGCTACCAGCTGGGGATAGCGGGCTTGCAGGTCGGCGCCGCCCAGGGGCTTACGGTTCATGGTGCGCTGCATCGAGTCGTAGTGCATCACCTCGGGAAACTGCTCGGCTACGGCGTCGCGCATGGCCGATTCGTCGGGGTTTTCGTGCCGGAGCCCATACGCCTCGTCGGTTACGTAGAGCAGCCCTTCGGCCCAGGTATCGCCGATGTTGAAGCTGTAGGCGCCGCTCACGAAGGCGTTGATGTCTTGGGTAATATCTTCGAAAAACTGCTGGCCTTTGAGTAGCAGCCAGCAGCGGAAGTAAATGAACCCGTCGTCGGAGAGATAGCCGTCATACACCACGGCGTCGCCGTGGCGCTCGAAGGGGCTTTCCAGGATAATCGACAGCTCGGCAATTTCGGCGGTGTAGAGCTGGTGCAGGCACAGTTGCAGGTACCGCTCGAACTGCACCAACTGCAGCTTGCTGCTGCGGGCCAGCAGCATCTTCAGGTTTTCGAGGTGCTCCTCCACATCGTATTCCGACCAGTGGGCAGTACGCTTTTTATTGGCTTGCTCGATGCTGTGCCAGAAAAACTGCCGGGCCTCTTCGTCGGTGAGAGTTTTTTCGGGAATAAACTCCTGCGGCGGCAGCTCCTGGTAGCCTTTAGCCAGTTTCTGGGCCACCAGCTTCTGCGTGGCCGCCTGGCAGGCGGCCACCGACGCAAACTGCCGGGTAGTCTGTCGCCCCGCCGTGCCCACCCGCCCGAAGGTGACGACCTGCGCCAGCCCCAGCACCTCCACTGTCCAGAACTTATTGGACGTAGCATCCTGGTAAAATAAGCGGCGCAGCATAGCAGGAGGGGAGCAGTGTGAAAAGGATATGCGCTACTCTACCCTGCTATTTTTTTCGGCGCTCCCATTCACTTCGGTCGTTGTTCCGGTCTGACCGCCCTAGGCGGTCTGACCGGCTGCCGGGGAGGCAACAGGCAGCGTGTGCTAGCGGCAGCCGGTCAGACCGCCTAGGGCGGTCAGACCGGAACAACGTCCTGGTTTACTAGTGTTTTTCACTGAGAAAGAAGGCTGTGAATTTTTAGTAGGGTAGAGTGGATATGCGCTAAATTAGGCCCTAATCGAAATAGCGGCACCCTGTGGTTCAAACCTCCTTACTCACCCTGCGCCTGCACGGCACCATCCCGGCCGCCACTGCCCTCGAGCTGAAAGCTCAACTGCACCTGGCCCACGCGCCGGGCACCGACCACCACCGTGCCCAAAAGCAACTATTTGCTCGCTTCGATGCCGTGCTCGACCGGGCACCCACCGGCCAGCGGTACTTCGAGCAGGAAAAAATAGCCGAAACCCTGGCCGGCGAAATCATGATGCTGGAAGAAACCGGCTTCACCATCCACGGCTTCGCCATCCTGCCCAACCACGCGCACCTGCTACTGCACCTGCCGGCCAGCAGCAAGCTCTCCTTCGCCAAAGCCCTCGACCTGCTGCACCTGCGCACCGAAGCCGCCTGCCGCTGCCTAGTACGCCCCAAACTCCCGCCCGAAGCCGCCTTCTGGCACCCCGGCTGGCTGGAAATTCCAATGCAAGATGAGGCCGAATTAATGCGGGCCCTGGCCTACGTGCGCGGCAACGCCCGCGCCGCCGGCTTGGCCCAGCGCTACCAGGAGTGGCCGTATGGCAAGGAGTGAATGAGCGATTGAGCGAATGGTTGACGTATGCGGGATAAAACTCCTGGTATCGGTGACTATGCGCTTTTCGCTGTTTCTACTTTTCAACCTACTAAGTCACTTCGGGCTGGCTGCTCTCGCGCCGCCGCCGCCCGATAGCCTGCGCCCCACCAGCCCCGACCGGCTGCTGGCGTACACGTATGCCAACGATTTTTTCTTTGGCACCGATTATTACTTTACCCAAGGCATGACCCTTGACTGGGTGAGTCCCGCGTTCGCCCGCTCGCCCATAAACCGGCTGCTGCCCCAAGGGCCAGCCTGCAGCACCCGCTACCACGGCATCCGGCTGCGCTACGACGGCTTCACGCCGCTCCGCATTGCCGATGACTTTATCCGGGTTGGCGACCGGCCTTATGCGGCCTACCTCTATGCCTCACTCTACCGCATCAGCAACCAGCCTGCCCGCCGCCAGCGCCTGACTACGGCCGTGGAAATTGGCTTCATCGGCCCGGCCGCCGGTGGCAAATTCGTGCAAACCAAGCTGCACGAGCTAACCCACAACCCTACCCCGCGCGGCTGGGACTACCAGATTCGCCACGATGCCGTGCTGGGCTACCGCGCCACTTACGAAAAGCAGCTGCTGGCCGCCGGGCAGTGGGCCGAAGCCATAGGCACCGCCGAGGCATCGCTCAGCACGCTGTATACCTATGCCAGCGTGGGCGGCAAGCTGCGCCTGGGGCACTTCACGCCCTATTTTACCAACCTGGGCGTGGCCGGCCCGGCCAGTCGGGCTGGGCTGCGCCGCTGGCAATGCTACGGTGAGGCTACGCTGACTGGCCAGCTAGTGGGCTACGATGCCACCTTGCAAGGCGGCGTGTTCAACCGCAGTAGCCCCTACACGCTGCCCAGCTCCGACGTGAGCCGCACGGTGCTACATAGCACCTGCAGCTTTGTGCTGGCGCGAGAGGGGCTAAGCTTTACCGCCACGGCAATGTACGTGGGGCCAGAATTTGCCGGAGGGCGCTCGCACCGCTGGGGCGTTCTGGGGGTAGCGCGGGCGTTTTGAGGGGTTTTGGTAGCAGGACTTACGCGGAGGGGGTTTTTGGGCATTTTAATTTTTGAAAATTAAAAACCCACCACCTCTACTTCGCCCGATGCACAATGTACACGCCCGCCAGAATGACGAGCATACCCAGGGCGTGCCACCAGTTGAAGGCTTCGCCATCGAGCGCCCCTAAGGCCAGCGCCACCAGCGGAATGAGGTAGGTGCTGGACGAGGCAAACAGGGTGGTAGACTGCTGAATGAGCTTATTGAAGAGCACCATGGCCACGGCTGTGCTCATGGTAGCCAGCAGCGCAATATAGCCAAACGCAGCCCATGCGCCCGGCTGGGTCTGCAGCTTATGCACGAAGCCAGTGCCCAGCAGCAAAAAAGCCAGCGCCGGCCCACCAATAAGCAGTAATAGCAGGGAGGTAACTTCGAGCGGCTTGAGGCCCTGCAAGCGGTACTTTATTACGTTCACGCTCAGGCCGTAGCCGATGGTGGCAATCAGGATGTAGCCGCCGTACCAGGCATTGCCCGCGCCGCTGGGCGTGGCGCTGCCCCCGCTGCCGCCCAGCCCGATAAGCATCACCGTGCCCAGCAGCCCCAACCCGATGCCCAGCACCCGCAGCCCCGTAAGCCGCTGCCCAAAAAACAGCGCCCCCAGCAGCAGCACAAACACCGCCGTGAGCGCATTGAGCACGCCTGCTAGCCCCGAGGCCAGTCGCGTTTCGGCGTAAGCAAACAGGAAAGCTGGCAGCAGCGTACCCACCACGCCACTCAGCGCCAGCCACTTGTAGCTGCCAGGCGCTACCCGCCGCACACGCCGCAGCGCAAACGGCAGCAGCAGCAGCGCGGCCACGCTCACGCGGCAGGCACCCAGCTCCAGGGCCGAAAACACCAGCAGCCCGCGCTTCATCAAGATAAAGGAAGTGCCCCAGATGCCCGCCAGCACCAGCAGCAGCACCCAGGCAGTAGCCGAGGCAGCGGGCGGCGCAGCTACTTCCGGCGCGGCGGTTGCGGCCGAGGCTCCGGTGAGGGCGGGCAGGGTGGGAGTGGGCAGGGTGGCAGGCGCAGGCATCCGGCAAATTTACGCCGCCCGCTACGGGCCGGCAGTTTTGCAGACCTGTTGGCTGGGGCGTAACATTGCCATGGCTTTTCAACTCGCCTCCTTTATGCAGCCTACTACTCCCACCACCTCGCTTCAGGACCAGGAAAAACACCAGGCCGCCGCCGCCGCCCTGCGCTGGGTGCGCGATGGCATGGTGCTGGGCCTGGGCAGCGGCAGCACCTCGGCCCAGTTTATCCGGCAGCTGGGGGCCGCCGTGCGGGCGGGCCTGAAGGTGCAGGGCACCGCCACCTCGCTCGCCAGCGAAGCCCTGGCGCAAGCCGAAGGCATTCCGCTGCTGGCCCCCCGGCGTGGCCTGCGCTTTGACCTAACGGTGGACGGAGCCGATGAGCTGGATGGCCAGCTGCGCCTCATTAAGGGCGGTGGCGGGGCGCTGCTGCGCGAAAAGCTCCTCGAAACGGCTTCCAACTACCTGCTAGTGGTAGTGGATTCTTCCAAAGTAGTGCCCGTGCTGGGTCGTTTTCCGCTGCCGCTCGAAGTAGTGCCCTTTGCCCTGCCTTGGGTGCTGGATGCCGTGGACGCGCTGGGCGGCGCCCCCGTAGTGCGGACCACGAAAGACGGCCCCGACTACCGCACCGACCAGAACAACTTTATCCTCGACTGCCACTTCCAGCAGATACCCGACCCCGAGCGCCTAGCCCTGCATCTGCAAGCCATCCCCGGCATCGTGGAGCACGGCCTGTTCTTGGGTTTGGCTAAGGCGGCCGTAGTGGTACGCGGCGGGGAGGCCCTGGTGCTACGGCCCGGTGAGGAAGCCCGGCCCGCAGCTGCGTTTACGGAGCTGCCGTAGTCAGCCGGAGGTAGCGTACGAACCCCTATATGGTTAGGACTTACGCACTCGGCTCGTTAGGGCAGCCGCAAAGCGGCGATATGTTGGTAGCTGTCAGTTAATTAATGGTTTCCAGAGCTGCGAAGCTGCGG
>JBPBPU010000007.1:0-74539 GCA_050954465.1 Janthinobacterium lividum | reverse complement strand
GTGCCGCAGCTTCGCAGCTCTGGTCTGTTTTCCAAACACTTACTAGCAACATGTCGCCGCTTCGCGGCTACTCTGACGAGCCGGTTGCGTAAGTCCTAGAGCAATGAGTAAGCTGTTTATTATTCATTGCTCATTGTCAATTACTCCTATGCCTACCTCCAAAACCCTCCTGCTAATTCTGCTGGCGCTGCTAGCCGGCTGCGGCCCCCGCGCCAGCACCGGCCCCAAGAAGGTCGCCGTCATCGTTTCGACGCTGAACAACCCCTGGTTTGTGGTGCTGGCCGAAACGGCGGCGGCGCGGGCCAAGGCGCTGGGCTACGAGGCCAAAATATTCGACTCGCAAAACAGCACTGCGCAGGAAGCCGACCACTTCGAGAACGCCTTGGTGTCGGGCTTCGATGCGATTCTGCTGAACCCCACCGACTCGGACGGCTCCATCGTGAACGTGCAAAAGGCCAAGGCGGCGGGCGTGCCGGTGTTTTGCATGGACCGCGAGGTGAACTCGTCGCGGGTGGCTACCTCGCAGATTTTGTCGGATAATTACTCGGGCTGCGTGGCGCTGGGCAAGGAGTTCGTGCAGGACTTGCACCAGAAGGGCGACTACGTGGAAATTCTGGGCATTGTGGGCGACAACAACACCTGGAACCGCTCCAAGGGCTTCCACAGCGTGGTTGACCACTATCCCGGCCTCAAAATGGTGGCCCAGCAAAGCGCCGATTTCGACCGCAATAAAGCCCTGGAAGTGCTGGAATCGGTATTGCAGGCGCACCCGAACATCAACGCCGTATTCTGCGGCAACGACGCCATGGCCATGGGCGCTTACCAGGCGCTGGTAGCCGCTGGCAAAGCAAAGGAAGTGGGCGTGTATGGCTTCGACGGGGCCGACGACGCGCTCGCGGCCATCGGCGACGGGAAAATCCGGGCCACCGGCTTGCAGTCGCCCCAGACGATGGCCCAGACGGCCGCCAACTACGCCGATGCCTACTTCAAGGGTGAGCGCAGTTTTGCCCAGCGGGTGCCCGTGGCGGTGGAGCTGGTGGATGGTGCTAACATCAAGGATTACCGCAGCAAAAACTAGCATGCCATGAGCAACATCCTGAAATACGGGGCCCTGGTGGCCGTGCTGGGGTTACTCGGCTTCAACTCGGTTTACTTCGAGAAGCTAAGCAGCCGCAAAGCCCCCTCCGGCGCGGCCGGCAAGTTTGATGCGGTCAGCTACGCCCAGCGCTTCTGGGCCGACAAGCTGCTGCCCGCCGCCGCTCAGGCCGCCGACCTAGCGGCGCTGCTCACCGCGCTCAAAACCGACCCGCAGCCCGCGTTTGCCCGGCAGTCGCACGCGCTGGGCATCGGCAACATTCGCTACTTTCTGGTGCGGGGCGCGGGCACGGTTACGGCCGTGAGTGCCACCGATGTGACGGTGCAGCTCACGGGCGGCCCGGCCGTGCGGCTGGCCACCGAGTACGTGTACGGCAACGCCGCCCGCGATGCCTCGGGCCTGATTAAAAACACCGAATTCGACAACACGGCCGACCTCGACAGCCTGGCCGAGCAGCTCAACGCCCGCATCCGGCAGCAGGTGGTGCCGGGGCTGCGGGCGCAGGCGCGGCCGGGCCAGGCGGTGCAGTTCGCGGGCGCCATCGAGCTGAACCAGGCCCACCTGCACCTGGATAAGCTGGAAGTGATGCCGCTCTCGTTTTCACTTGTAGCGCCCTAAGCCCATGCTGGTTGCCGAGAATATTACCAAGCGATTTGCCGGCGTCACGGCCCTCAACGGGGTGTGCCTCGAATTTGCAGCCGGGCAGGTCACGGCCGTTATCGGCGAGAACGGGGCCGGCAAGTCCACGCTGATGAAGATTTTGTCGGGCGTGTACGCCGACTACGAAGGCCAGATTCGGCTGCACGGGCAGCCGGTGCGCTTCGCCTCCATCCGCGAGGCGCAGGCTTGCGGCATCGCCATCATCCACCAGGAGCTGAACCTGGTGCCTTACCTCAGCATTGCCGAAAACCTGTTTCTGGGCCGCGAGCTGCTTACCTCCTGGGGCCTGCTCGACCAGCGCCGTATGCGCGAGCGCACCCGCGAGCTGCTCGCCCGCCTGCGCCTCGACATAGCACCCGACGCGCTGGTGGGCAGCCTCAAGGTGGGTCAGCAGCAGGTAGTCGAAATTGCCAAAGCGCTGCTGGTGGAGTCGCAGGTCATTATCATGGACGAGCCGACTTCGGCCATCAGTGAAAGCGAGGTGGCCGTGCTCTTCGACCTCATCCGCGACCTGCGCCGGGCGGGCAAGGCCGTGGTCTACATCTCGCACAAGCTCGATGAGCTGTTCACCATCGCCGATTGCTACGTAGTGCTGCGCGACGGCCACTCCATAGAAGCCGGCCCGCTGCCGGGTACGACCCCCGACGAGCTTATTCGCAAGATGGTGGGCCGCGACATCACCCTGCTACGGCCGCCCACCGTCCGCCCACCTGCCGCGCCGGTGCTCACGGTCGAAAGACTCAGTTTGCGCCATCCTACGCGACCAGCGGAGCAAGTGCTGAAAGACCTGTCCTTTAGTGTGGGCAAGGGGGAAATTGTGGGCTTGTTCGGGCTCATGGGCGCGGGCCGCACCGAGCTGCTTGAAACCCTGTTTGGCCTGCACCCCGGCCGGGTTGGTGGCCGCGTGGGGGTCGAGGGCCAGCCAACCCATTTCACCAGCCCCCGCGCCGCCATCGCGGCCGGGCTGGCCCTGGTGCCCGAAGACCGCAAGCGCGACGGCCTGGTGCTGGGCCTCGACGTGCAAGCCAACATCAGCCTGGCCGACCTAGCCAACGTGGAGCAGGCCGGCCTGCTCAGCCGCGCCAAGGAAGCCCAGCTGGCCCAAAAGTACATCGCCGAGCTGCGCATCAAAACGTCCTCCGAGCGCCAGGAAACCCGGACCCTGAGCGGCGGCAACCAGCAGAAAATTGTGCTCAGCAAGTGGCTGGCCACCCACCCGCGCCTGCTGCTGCTCGACGAGCCCACCCGAGGCATCGACATCAACGCTAAAACCGAAATCTACAAGCTCCTGCTCCAGCTTGCCGACGCCGGCCTGGGCATCCTGGTTGCCTCCTCCGAGCTGCCCGAAATCCTGGCTATTTCCGACCGCATCCTGGTGCTAAGCGAGGGCCGCCTCACGGCCGAATTCACGGCAGCCGACGCCACGGAGAATGCCATTCTGAAAGCTGCTATTCCGACTACGGTTTGAAAAATGGGTAAAAGAACGTCATGCTGAGCGAAGCAGAGCGCAGCCGAAGCATCTCGCTTGCAGACTATTCCAATCGTTCAACGAAGCGAGCGAGATGCTTCGACTATGCTCTGCTTCGTTCAGCATGACGTTCTTTTTGGTGAATCCCTCATACCTCACTCTCTACCTACCCGCTACCCCCTCCCCCACCCTATGCCCCTCGCTTTACCCGCCCAGGCCCGGCCCGTGCTGCTCCGGTTTCAGTCGCTGATTGCGCTGTTTGTGCTGTGCCTGGGCATCAGCCTGCTGTCCGATAGATTCCTGACGGGGGCCAACTTCTGGAACGTGCTGCGGCAGATTTCTGTGAACGTGTGCATCTCCACGGGCATGACGCTGGTGGTGCTCACGGCGGGCATCGACTTGTCGGTGGGCTCGGTGCTGGCGCTAGCGGGGGCCATTGCGGCGGGGCTGCTGCGCAACGGCCTGTCCTGGTCGGGGGCCGACTTGTTCGTAGGCTTCACGGTGCTGGGCGCAGTGGTAGCGGGCCTGGGCACGGGCGCGGCGCTGGGCTGGTTCAATGGCTGGGTGATTACCCGGTTCCGGCTGCCGCCCTTCGTGGCTACGCTGGCCATGCTCACCATTGCGCGGGGCCTCACCATGCTCTGGACGCAGGGTTTCCCCATCACGGGGCTGGGCGACTCGTTCGACTACCTGGGCACGGGCTGGCTGCTGGGCATCCCGGTGCCGGTGTGGGTGTCGGGCCTGCTGGTGGCCGGGGCAGTGCTGCTCACCAATAAAACCCGGCTGGGCCGCTACATCTACGCCATTGGGGGCAGCGAGAGCGCAGCCCGACTCTCGGGCGTGAACATCAACCAGGTAAAAATTGCCGTGTATGCCCTGGCCGGCACACTGGCGGCGGTGGGCGGCCTGCTCGTTACGGCCCGCCTCGACTCGGCCCAGCCCAACGCCGGCAGCAGCTACGAGCTGGACTCCATTGCGGCGGTGGTTATCGGGGGCACCTCGCTCGCGGGCGGGCGCGGCAGCATCCTGGGCACGGTGCAGGGGGCCATCATCATCGGGGTGCTCAACAACGGGCTGGTGCTGCTCAACGTGTCGCCCTTCTGGCAGCAGGTAGTAAAGGGACTGGTTATTCTGCTGGCCGTCATCATCGATAAATCGAACTCGAAGAGCGAGTAAAAATTAAATATAACGCTTAACAAAAGAACGTCCTGCTCATCCGGCGTTCGCTTGCCGAAACATTTCGCTCGCAGACTAATTCAATCGTGTGAATGACGTGAGCGAGATGCTTCGGCAAGCAGACGCCGGATGAGCAGGACGTTCTTTTTAAACCATATGGCAGCCTCCTACCTCCTGGCCATCGACCAAGGCACCAGCAGCACCAAAACCCTGCTTTTCGACCCCGCCGGCCAGGTAGTGACTCGCGCCGTAGAGCCGCTCACTACCCATTATTTCGGTGAAAGCTATGTGGAGCAGGACCCCGAAGGCATTTACCAGAACGTGCTGGCCTCGGTGGGCCAGTGCTTGGCCGCGTTCACTACGGCCGGCGGTCAGTTGTCCGAAATAGCCGTGGCGGGTATCTCCAACCAGCGCGAAACCTTCGTGGTGTGGAACGCCGCCGGCGAGCCGCTGCACCCGGCCGTGGTGTGGCAGTGCAAGCGCTCCATCGACGTGTGCGAGCGCCTCAAAGCCCAAGGCCTCGAAGCCGAGGTGCAAGCCAAAACCGGCCTTTTCCTCGACCCTTACTTCTCGGGCACCAAGCTGCTGTGGCTGGTGGAAAACGTGCCTGCCGTGCGCACCGCCCTCGCCGCCGGTGAGGCGTATTTCGGCACCATCGACACCTGGCTGCTGTACCGGCTCACCAGTGGCGCGCAGTATCTTACCGACTACACCAACGCCGCCCGTACGCTCTTTTTCAACCTGCACACCCTGGCCTGGGACGCCGACCTGCTGGCCGCTTTCGGCCTCACCGGGCTGCAATTACCCGCCCTGCGGCCCTCCGCAGCTAGCTTCGGCGAGTCCACATTCGGGGGGCTGTTCGAGCGGCCCGTGCCGCTAGGTGCCCTCATCGGCGACTCGCACGCGGCGGCTTTCGGGGAAGGCTGCTTCGCGCCCGGCACCGCCAAGGCCACGCTGGGCACCGGCAGCTCCATCCTGATGAACATTGGGGGCCAGCCCCGGACGTCGCGGCACGGTATGGTCACGACTATTTGCTGGAGCATGGCCGGGCGGGTGGACTACGCGCTCGAAGGCGTAATAGTCACCTGCGGGGCCACCGTGGAATGGCTCAAAAATAGCCTGGGCCTTTTTGCCGAAAGCCGCGACACCGAAGCTATGGCCCTGGCCGTGCCCGACAACGGCGGCGTGTACCTGGTGCCCGCGTTCAGCGGCCTGGGAGCGCCGCACTGGCAGATGGAGCGCCGGGCCAGCATTACCGGCCTCACCTTCGGCACCAATAAAAACCACCTCGTCCGCGCCGCCCTCGAGTCCATTCCCTATCAGCTTCAGGATGTGCTGCTGGCCATGGAGCAAGACACCGGCCTGCCCCTGGCCGAACTCATGGTGAACGGCGGCCTCACGGCCAACGGCTTCGTGCTGCAACTGCTGGCCGACCTGCTGGGCAAGCCCGTCGTCAGCCAGCTCAACCCCGACGTATCGGCCCAGGGCGCCGCCTGGCTGGCCGGCTTGCAGGCCGGCATCTACCCCGACCTGGCCACCTTGGCTACCCTGGCGGCGGGCCGCCGCATTGTAAGCCCCGGCCCCGGTCAGGCCCTGGCGCAAGCGGCCTACACGGGCTGGCAGGCGGCGCTGGGGCAGTAGCACGAAGCTTTCGCTTCGTGCATCGCCGCGTACCACGCCGCTGGGCGATGACGGGAAGCTTTGCCCGACGCCCGCATAATGGCGAGTAATAACTTGGGGCGTTTTCCAAATTTACCTAATCAGTGCTACGGGCCGGTAGTTAGTGGGTTCAGGCAAGCAGCCGCCGCCACCGAGCCGCTTATCCTGGATACCATTGCCGATGCTATTGCCGAAACCCACGCCGGCCGCCTGGTCATCGTGGTCGACGACGAAGACCGCGAAAACGAGGGCGATATGATTTGCGCCGCCGGGTGCATCACGCCCGAGCTGGTCAACTTCATGGTAAAGTACGGCCGGGACCTACTCTGGGTGTGGCTTGCCGAAGCCTGTTGCCAGGAACTGCAATTGCCCTCTGCTGGGGCAGCACAACACCGCCCCCACCAAACCGCCTTCACCGTATTGGTAGACCTAATGGGGCCGGGTTGCGGCACCGGTGTCTCGGCCAGCGGCCATTAATACCCATAGTTTTCATAATTATGATTATTATTAAAATTATCAGTGCTGATAGCTTGTTGCTTTGTAGCTAACCTAGAGCTGCGCCGCGTAGCGGTATTAGGTTTGCAGTAATCATTAGGGCTAAAAACAGTGCCGCGTAGCGGTGCAAGAAGCCATCTGGTATTTCTTGCACCGCTACGCGGCATTCGCCTTCTTCTTGCAACCCAGTTACAAACCTGGCACCGCTACGCGGCGCACTACGCCGCAATTTGGGTTAGGTAATAGACAGATGATAGGACCCGTTTTCGGCAGCTTCTGCGAAATGAGGCGTACGGCTGGAGAAGCTAGGTAGAATTCCATGGGGCAGGCAGTTGTGGTAGCCAATCCGAGTTGCGAAATACCCCGCAGCCATACCCGATTTGTGGCAGGTAATCATTGGAATACCCCCTGACGCATAGCGACGCGAGCGGCAGCAAACGGTTTTGGCACCGCTATGCGGCTCGGCCCCTTAGCCCGAGCCAAAGCAGTAAGCGGAACCTCAAAGCGCCGCCAGGCAATACCGGTTTCACTATACCAACCCATTGGGGCCACCCAACAAGTTGGCATGAGAACGCAGGTGATAATTTTCATCATTATGAAAATTATAAAAATTTTACTTCTTCAGGTAATTTTGTAATTTTCATAATGATGAAAATTACCGCTAAGGGTCAGGTGCTTTTGAATAGCTACCTTCGTTCAGATAAATTCCTGGCCGTCAAGGTGGCTACAACTATCCTGGTTTTCAAAAAAGCATTATTGCCATTACCGTCATGTTCAGCATGATTTTAATTATCATAATTATAATCATGCTGATTGTGGTTGTAATGCTGATGATGCTTAACATTGCATAAACTATCCTAATCACTACCATGCACGTCATTACCTTTACCAACCACAAGGGAGGAGTAGGCAAGACTACCTCGACGCTGAATGTGGGCCAGAGCCTGGCGCAGCGGGGGCAGCGGGTGCTGCTGCTCGACTGCGATGCCCAGTGCAACCTCACCATGTCGTTTCCGTCGGTGGAAGGGGCAGGCCACCTGGGCCAGGTGCTGCAAAACGAGAAAACGCTGGCCGAGGTGCTGCACCCGGTGGCCACCAACCTGTGGCTGGTGAATGCCACACCGCACCTGCATTACCTCGAAAAGCTCATTGCCACGCAGTTGGGCTACGAGATGCTGCTGCGCGAGGCCCTGGAGCCGCTGGCAGACCAGTTCGACTTCTGCCTGCTCGATACGCCGCCTAGCTTGTCGGCGCTCACCTACGCGGCCCTGGTGGCCAGCCAGCGCCTCTTCATTCCGAGCCAGCCGGAGTACTACGGCTTCGAGGGCCTTACCACACTGCTCGATGCCTGTGCCCGCGTTAAAAAGCACTTCAACCCCGGACTGCGGGTAGGGGGCATTTTCTTCACCAAGTACTCGCCCAGCTACCGCCGCAAGCTGCACCACGACATTGTGCGGCTGATGAAAGAGAACGAGGTGCTGGGCCAGTTGGTAATGCAGACGAGCATCCGCGAAAACGTGGCGCTGGCCGAAGCCCAGATTCAGCAGGAAAGCATTTATGCCTGGGCCCCCGACAGCAACGGTGCCCAGGACTACGCCCAACTCACCACCGAAATCCTGACCCTGCTATGAAAGCCCGTAAGCCCGATTTTGGCCGTAAGCTCCAGGCCCCCGTCCCCTCGCTCGACCAGACCGACGCGCTGCTCTACGGGCTGCCCACGGCCCCCGCGCCCCCGGCTGCCCGCGCCCAGCCAGTGGTGCCGGCCACACCGGCCGCCGCCCCACCACCCGCTACTGCCGAGGACGAGCTGGTAGAAGTATCATTTACTACTCTGATTCGCAAGCAAACTTTCCTGCGCCTCAAGCAGGCAGAATTCTGGAAGCCGGGCTTCATGATTAAAAAAGCCACCGACAAAGCGCTGAGTGACTTTTTGGATGCCCTGCCCGAAGCCAACCAGGAGTTACCAGCTGAGGAAAAGCACCGGCTGAACCTGAAAAAGCTGAAGTAGCTGGCCGCTGGCTTCCGCCAGCCCGGTATCTGGCTGCTCCGGTAGGCTGGGCCATGGGCGGCAGGCAGCTTGCTATAAATTCCGCCCCGCTGGCTCTCCTCGCAAAGCAGCCCCAGCGGGGCTTCATTGGTTTGCGCAGTGCGCCACGTTTGCCTTGCCAGCAGGTGAGCGAATTGAATTGGCAGCCATGCAGCCCACCCTCTTCGACGACCTGCCGCTGCCCGAACCTACTAACAAGATTGTGGTGCAGCACAATGCGTTGGTGAACGCCCGGTTCGATTTGAGCACGGTGGAAATACGCCTGTCACTCTACCCTACTAAAAATAGGGACATAAAAACGGGGCAGTCCGACCTTTGGGGTTCCTACACTCCATCAACCGTTCTGCCCCGTGAAGCAACGCCTCATCGCCAAAATTACGACTGTTTTGCAGCACGCGCCGATTGTGCGCCATCTGGCTCGTCAAAAGTTTGTTTCTCAGTTTGTTACCGCCCTGGTCAAGAGTCGAAACGTCCAGTTCTGCGAAGTGGCCCAACATCTCAACGATACCGTTAAACTCGCCTCCAACGAAACGCGCATTCAGGATTTCTTCCGCGAAGTACCCCTCAACTACCTGCTGCTGGCGCACTTGCTGCTGCGCTTGTTGCCCGCCACGGGCAAGCTACGTCTCTGTATCGACCGCACGGAATGGGATTTCGGCAAGTGCCAGGTCAACATCCTGCTGGTCACCGTCGGCCAAGACGATTTTACGCTGCCGCTCTACTGGGAACTGCTTGACAACCGCAGCGGCAATTCGAATACGGCGGACCGCATCGCCCTGCTACAGGTCTGTGTGCAGGTGCTGGGCCACCACCGGATTGGGCTGGTGATAGGAGAACGCGAATTTGTAGGTCATGCCTGGCTAAAATGGCTCAAAGACAACGACTTGAATTTCATCATGCGCTTGCCCAAACACCACTTGCTCACCTATGCCGATGGCCGACAGCAGGCGGTCGCTGGCCTGGGCTTGGACCAAGGGCAGGTGCGCCACGTGGCAAGCTGCCAGGTCGACGGGGGCTGGGGCCAGGTCTGGGTCAAAGCCCTGGCCGAGCAGGAGTTTCTCTTCCTCTTTGCCACGGCCGGCCTGAATCGGCTGGAGCAACTCTACCGCCGGCGCTGGACGATTGAACAGTGCTTTCAGAATCTCAAAGGTCGAGGCTTTAACCCGAAGGCCAGCCACTTACGCTGTCACCTAAAACTGCGCAAACTCGTGGCCTTGGTCAGCTTGGCCTACGCGCTGTGTCGGAGCGTGGGCCAGCTTGTCCACGAGAAGGTCAAACCGGTTGCGCGCAAAAATAATGGGTATCGGGCCACTAGCCTGAGCCGCCACGGCCTCAATATCGTGTGCCAACTTACCCGTCCCCAGACGCTAGGCCAAGGGCAGATAGCCAGAAAAATAAATACCCTATTAGACTGGTTTATTCGACAACTTACTGCTTGTCAACTCACTAAAATAGTAGGGTAGAGTGTGCGCCTTTTTATGGCCATGCTCTCGCGCATCGGCCGCGACGACAACGAGTTTCGGGAAATGAATATCCCGCTCACGGAGGTGGTGGCGTTGTCGGGCCGGCGGCCCAGCAGCAAGGACTACCAGCAGGTAGCCGGCATGTGCGACCAGCTGGTGAGCCGGATACTGCACATCGAGCGGCCCAGCCGCAGCCGGGGGCGCCGGCGCGACTCCGCTACCCCCGACTTCGACAAGATTCCGCTCATGGCCTATGCCAAGTACCGGGGTGAGGAAGGGGCCCTGCGGGTGCGCTTTAACGACGAGGTGATGCCCTACCTGCTGCAGCTGCACCAGAACTTTACCAAGGCCCAGGTGGTGCAGCTGCTCAAGCTCAAAAGCCCGCACTCGTACCGCATCTACTGGCTGCTAAAGGAGTATGCCTCGTTTGGGACGCGGGTGGTGGGGGTGGAGGAGCTGAAAAGCCTGCTTACCTTGGATGGGCAATACAAGCAGTTTCCACTGTTTCGGCTGCGGGTGCTCGACCGCGCTCAGCAGGAGCTAAGCCAAACCGACCTGCCCTTCGAGTACGAGCTGCTACGGGAGGGTAAGGGGGTATCCCAGATAAAATTCATTTTCAGGCCCCTGGCACCCCTGCTGGAAGCGGAGGTGATGCCCACCGCCAAAATCTGGAAGCAGGCGCTGCTGGATGCCAAAATGGCCCCGGCCAGCTTAGCTACCATTCAGGCCCTGGTAGAGCAGGGCAAGGTGCAGCCCGACTACATCCTGTTTGTGGTGAAAGCCCAGCAGGAAAAGCACCAGGCCGGCAAGGTAAAGAGCCTAGCCGGGGCCGTGTTCACGGCCATTACCAAAGAGCATCTGCTGCCCGAATACACCGCCCAACTGCAGCGACGCACTTCCGCTGCCCGCCCGGCCCGGCAGCAAACCAAGCTGCTGACGCAGTTGGAAGACGCCCGTAAAAGCCTGGCCTTCGTGCTCAACGGCGGGGCCTATACCGACGAAACCCGGCCCGCCGCTGAAGCCCAGGTTCGCGCCGTCATCGCGCAGCTTGAAGCGGAATTAAAAAAGGGATGAGGGACAAGGGGCGAATGGGGAAGGAACTATGCTATTCCTGTGGGTATTTTCGCGTCCTTTAGCTCTCTTCATTCGTCATCTCCCAGTTCTACCATTGCCTTAATGACGCCGGTGGCGGGGTTTAGCCACTGGGCAAACTCGGCTTGCACGGCGCCGAAAGCGGCACGGTGGGTGATGTAGGTAGTGGGCTTAACCAAGCCCTGCCGGAGGGAGCGGATGACGTGCTCGAAGTCCTCGCGGGTGGCGTTGCGACTGCTCATAAGCGTGGCTTCGCGCTTGTGAAACTCGGGGTGTGAGAAGCTGATGTCGCCCTTTTGCAAGCCTACCAGCACGAAGCGCCCGCCGTGGGCCAGGTATTGAAAAGCCCCCAGAATGGCCTGCTGGCTGCCCGTGGCGTCAATGACGACGGTGGGCATGTCGCCCTGGGTTAGCTCGGCCAGCTGCGCGGCTACGTCGGGGGCCAGCGCGCTCAGGGCGTGGGCCACGCCCAGGTGCTCGCGGCAAAAGGCTAGGCGCTGCTCGTTGATATCGAGGGCAATGACCCGGCCCCCGGCAATGCGGGCAAACTCCATGATGCCCAGGCCAATGGGGCCAGCCCCCACCACCAGCACCACCTCGCCTGGCTGCACCCCGGCCCGGCGCACCCCATGAGCCCCAATGGCCAGCGGCTCTACCAGGGCCAGCTCGTCGTAGCTGAGGCCCTCGCCGTGCACCAGCAAGTGGGTGGGCACGGCCAGCAACTCAGCCATGCCGCCATCGACGTGGACGCCGCACACCTGCATGCGGGCGCAGCAGTTGGGCTTGCCCTGGCGGCAGGCCACGCAGTGCCCGCAGTTGAAGTAGGGGATGAACGTGACGGCCTCGCCGGGCACAAAGCCTTCGGCCCCGCCTGTATCGAGCAGCTCGCCGGCCAGCTCGTGGCCCAGCACCCGCGGGTAGCTGAAAAACGGCTGGGTGCCCTCGAAGGCGTGCAAATCGGTGCCACAGATGCCGATGCGCCGGATGCGCAGCAGCGCCTGGCCCGGCAGTGGGGTAGGGGAGGGGCGGGTTTCATAGGCCAGCTGGCCCGGCTCGGTGCAGACGAGGGTGTTCACAGAAAGTAATGAATAATGAGCAATGAGTAGTGAGCAGAATTGCTCATTATTCATTGCTCATTGATAAGTGAAATCAGGCATTGGCCAGCGCCCGGTCGAGGTGTACGTAGCCGCCGTCGACGTGCAGAATCTGGCCGGTGGTGTGGCTGGAGCGGGGCGAAAGCAGAAAGGCGGTGGTGTTGGCAATTTCCTCGGCGGTAGTCATGCGGTTTTCCAGCGGAATCTTGCTGGTGATTTCGCGCAGCTTTTCTTCGGGGTTGGGCAGGGTCTGAATCCAGGTTTCGTAAGCGGGCGTCCAGCACTCGGCTACCATCACGGCGTTCACCCGGATGCCGTACTTGAGCAACTCCACGGCCCACTCGCGGGTGAGGGCGTTGCGGCCCCCGTTGGCGGCGGCGTAGGCCGAGGTGTTGCCCTGGCCGGTTTCGGCCGTTTTGGAGGTGATGTTGACGATGGCGCCCCGCGACTTTTTCAGCTCGGGCAGGGCGTGGTGGGCCAGCAAATAATAATGCACCACGTTGCGGTGCAGGCTGCGCATAAAGCCTGCATAGTCGCCGTGCTCCAGGCCCACGCCGTCGTTTACGCCGGCGTTGTTCACCAGCCCGTCGAGGTGGCCGAAGTGCGCCACAATTTCCCGTACGGCTCGCTCGCACTCGGCGGGCTCGGCCAGCTCGGCGGCTACCTGCCAGGCCCGGCCGCCAGCTGCTTCCACGGCGGCTACGGCTTGCTGGTTGTCGGCGGCGCTGCGGCCCACTATTACCGGAATAGCGCCTTCCAGGGCCAGCACCCGCACAATGCCCTCGCCAATGCCCTTGGCCCCGCCACTGACAAGAATAACCTGGTTTTGAAGCTGTAAGTCCATCTTCTCAATTAATAATGAGCAGTGAGCAAGGAGTAATTAGCTGGCGTTCAGGTTGTAGAAGCGGGTGGCGTTGCCGCCCCAGAACTGTGCCTGCTCGGTGGCCGAAAACGGGTGCAGGTAGCCTTCCAGCAGTGCCAGCGCCCGGCCGTAGCCGCCTGCTACTTCGCACACCGGCCAGTCGGAGCCGTAAAGCACGCGCTGCGGCCCGAAGGCTTCGAACACCACATCGAGATAGGGCCGGAAGTCCTGCGGCTGCCAGTGCTGCCAGTCGGCCTCCGTGACCATGCCCGACACCTTGCAGCACACGTTTTCGCGGGCCGCCAGCGCACGGATTCCCTGCCGCCACGGCTCTAGCTTGCCTGCTTTAATGAGGGGCTTGGCCAGGTGGTCGACTACGAATGGCTGTTCTGGAAACGCGGCTGCCAGTTCGGCCGCGTAGCCCAGCTGGTCGGGCAAGATGAGCAAATCGTAGGTGAAGCCGTGGGTTGCCAGCGCCGCAATGCCGCGCCGAAACGCGGGCCGCAACAGCAGCGCCCGGTCAGGCTCGCCCTGCAAAACGTGCCGGAAGCCCCGAAGCTTGCCAAATTGCTGGTACTGCGCTAGTTGCCCGGCTACGTCGGCGGCCTGCAAATCCACCCAGCCCACCACGCCTTGAATGAAGTCGTGTTCGGCGGCTAAGGCTAATAGAAACTCCGTTTCGGCGGCCGACTGACTGGCTTGCACAGCCACGCAACCATCGAAGCCGTGCTTCACTAGCACGGGCTGCAAGTTGGCGGGGCCGAAGTCGCGTTGGATGGCGGCCATCTCGGGCGTTATCCAGGCGTCGCGCACGGGGTCGTAGTGCCAGAAGTGCTGGTGGCTGTCAATGCGAGGTATGGGGCGGAGCATAGGCTTTTACTGCTTGGCGCGAGGTGCCCAGGCCGTCGATGCCCAGCTCCACTACGTCGCCGGGCTTGAGGTACACGGGGGGCTTCAGGCCCAGGCCCACGCCGGCCGGCGTGCCGGTCGAGATGATGTCGCCGGGCAGCAGGGTCATAAACTGGCTGAGGTAGGAAATCAAAAAGGGCACCTTGAAAATGAGGTTGGCCGTAGTGCCGTCCTGCATCAGCTGGCCATTCACCGTCAGCCACAGGCGCAGGTTGTTGAGGTCGCCCAGCTCGTCGGGCGTGGCCAGCCAGGGGCCCACCGGCGCGAAGGTGTCGCAGCCCTTGCCCTTGTCCCAGGTGCCGCTGCGCTCCAGCTGAAACTCGCGCTCGCTCACGTCGTTGTGCAGCACGTAGCCGGCAATATAGTGCGCGGCATCGGCCTCTTCCACGTAGGAAGCGCGCCGGCCGATAACCACTGCCAGCTCTACTTCCCAGTCGGTTTTCACCGAGTTGCGGGGAATAATAATATCGTCGTTCGGCCCCACGTAGGCCGTGGTCGATTTCATAAACAGCACCGGCTCGGGGGGGGGCGTAGCGCCGGTTTCGCGGGCGTGGTCGGCGTAGTTGAGCCCGATGCACAGCAGCTTGGAGGGCCGCGCCACGGGCGGCCCCAGGCGCTCGCCGGCGGCTACGCGGGGCAGCTGGTCGGCGTTGGTTTGCACAAAGTCGGCTAGCCGCCGCAGCCCGTCGGTAGCAAAAAAGCGCTCGTCGTAGTCTTCGCCAAAAGCCGATGCGTCTAGCTGCCGGTCGTCGAGGATAACGCCGGGCTTCTCCTGGCCCGGCTGGCCGTAGCGGATGAGTTTCATTTCAGGTGATGAGGTAATGGGGTGATGAGGCAAAAAAGCATGTCATTTCGAGCTTGCCGAGAAATCTCGCTCGCCAACTAACCTAATCGGTAGGATAAAGCGAGCGAGATTTCTCGGCAAGCTCGAAATGACGTTCTCCTAATTTTCTGCCCATTATCGCCTGACCCAATTAAGTATTCAATTTAATAAACCCGCCGTCGAGCGGGTAGTCGCAGCCCGTGACGAAGCCGCCTTCATCGGCGCATAGGTACAGGGCCAGGGTGGCTACCTCGGCGGGGCTGCCCATGCGGCCGATGGGCTGGCTGGCCGAAAGCTTGGCGAACATTTCCTCCTCGTGGCCAGCGTAATTTTTGGCAATAAAACCATCCACAAAAGGCGTATGCACCCGCGCCGGCGAGATGCTGTTGCACCGGATGCCCGCCGCCAGGAAGTCGCGGGCCACCGAAAGGGTCATGGCGAAAATGGCTCCCTTGCTCATGGAGTAGGCAAACCGGTCGGGCAAGCCGACATGCGCCGCAATGGAAGCCAAGTTCACAATGGCCCCGCCGCCCTGCGCTTTCATCAGGGGCACGGCGGCAAAGAGGCAATTGTAAGCGCCCTTCACGTTCACGGCGTACACCCGCTCAAAGTCGGCCTCACTCGTGGTTTCGACGGTGCCAACGTGGGCAATGCCGGCATTATTGACCAAGATATCGACCCGCCCGATGGCGGCGAACACGGCCATCACCTGCGCCTGCTGGCTAACGTCGGCGGCGTGAACATGTGCCGCCCCGCCCGCCTGCCGGATGGCCTCGGCGGTGGCCTGCCCGGCTTCGGCATTCAGCTCCAGGATGTGGACTTCGGCCCCCTGTTGGGCAAAAAGCTCGGCAATGGCCCGGCCAATGCCGCTGCCGCCGCCCGTGACGACGGCGTGTTTTCCGGTTAAGCTAAACATGCAAATGGGTTGCTGGTAACGAGTGGCCGGCCAGAAACAGGCCAACCACTACTAAAAGCAGAAACGCCTTGGTGGCAAGTAGTAGCAGTCCCACCTGCATCCTACTCTTGCCTCCAAAGCGTTTCCAGTATTTTTGAGAAAAGGTGGCCGCCGGTTTATTAAAAGCCAGCGGCCAAAAACGAATCTACTTCAGCGGGTCGAAGGTGCCACCCCAGGTGTTGTTCTGCAAAATGTTGGGGTTGTTGTCGATGGCCGTTTGCGGAATACCGAAAAAGTAGTACGTCGGCTTATAGTTGATGTCGTACGCATCCAGCTGCTTCAGGTAGGAGGTAGTATTACTGGAAGCGTTAGTCGTAGCGAAGGGGGCGAAGTAGGTGGTATACGCCTGGTCGGTGGTCAGTCCATCGCGGAGGGTGAGGAAGGTAGCGGCGTTTACCGAAGCCAGCAGCGTTATAACCTGCCCGTTGCGGCGCTTTACCGCAGTATTCATAACGCTTTCCAGCTTTTTCCAGCGGCGCAGGTCCCAGAAGCGCTTGCCCTCGAAGGCGAACTCAATCTGCCGCTCGAAGAGGATAGCGTCGAACATCTGGGTGCGGGTCATACCGGTTTGCAGGCCGTAATAGCCGTTGGTGCCGGCCTCAAGGCCCGCCCGCTTGCGGATGAGCTTAAGCTGGTCGTAAGCCGTGGTCAGGTCGTTGACGCCGCAGGCAGTTTCGGCCAGGTTCAGCAACACCTCGGCGTAGCGGATTTCTATCCAGTCGGTGCCGATGTAGGCGGCATCGCTAATGCCGGCGGTGGGGTTAATGGCTTTGCGGCAGTAGAAGCCCGTGCTGCTGGCTTTGGTTTCCACCGTTTTGCCAGCTATATAGTACGTCCAGAGGTGATAGTTGGTATTGCCGTTGAGGGGCCATATGCAACCATTGTAGGCGATGGTTTTGTCGAAGCGTGGGTCGCGGTTTTTGTAGAAAAACTGGTCGGTGTAGGCATACTTGGTCGAGGTGCCGCGCGTCAGGCCGTCGAGCATCGGGTACGCTTGCACCATTTCCCACACCGGCGCGTTGGAGCCGCCGCTGGTGCCGGTGTACGAAGGCCGGGTAGCGTTGTCGTAGGTGTTGTTTTTCTTGGTGTTGTCGCCGGTCGAGGTGTTGAAGCCCGTAATCATGACGGCTTCCGGGTTGTTCACTTCCTGGAACCACATCTGGTCGTAGGAAGCGTGCAGGGCAAAACCGCCCGCCGTAAGTAGCGTTACGGCCTGCACGCTGGCATCGTTGGCAGCCTTCCACTTGGCAGCATCGTCGTTGGGGTTGAACTGCGGCGACGCCTGTGTGAGCAATACCCGCGACTTGAACGCGGCTGCCGCTCCCTTAGTAATGCGGCCCCAGTCGGTGGAAGTGGTCCACTTGGCCGGCAGCACGGCAATGGCCGAGTCCAGGTCAGCCACAATGGCCTTGTAGCAGTCGGAGGTCGAGTTGCGGGGCAGGTAGTCGAGGGCGCGGGCCTCGGGGCCTACGGCATCGAGCGGCACGTATACCAGCGGCACCCCACCATACAGGCGCACCAGGTCGAAGTAGCGCCAAGCCCGAAAAAACTGCGCTTGCGCCCGCAGGCGGGCTTTCGACTTGTCTGCTATCGTCCCATTCTTCACATCCCGCAAAAACATGTTGATGAAGCGGATGCGGCCGTAGTTGTTGGAGGCACTCAGGGCAACGCCGAAGTCTGGAACATCGGTTAGCTGCGCTGTGCCTTTCACATACACGTTGTCGTTATACGACTCGTCCGTCAGACCCGTCGTGTTCACGTTGCCCAGGCCGATGTTGGTGATGCCTCCCCAGCCGGGCAGGTTGTTGTCGTACACGTAGTTGAGGTTCAGGCTGGCCAGCGTCGAATCTTTGTAGATAAGCTGGTCGCTGATGGCCGTGAGGTTGGATTTGTCCAGCACGCTTTGGCAGCTGCTAAGCGAGAGAGCCAAGCTGGCCCCAATACCCAGGGCGAGAAAATAAAGCGATTTCATGAGCGTGGGTGGGAATTAAAGACCAACGTTGACCCCCAGCGAGAACGAGCGCAGGGTAGGGTAGGCGTCGTAAGCGCCGGAATAGGTCTTGTAGTTGTAAGGATTGTAGAAGTTGAGGGGGTTCACGGCCACCAAGAACACGTTGAACGAACTCATGTGCAAGCGCGAAGCCAGAGGAGTCGGCAGCGCATACGACACGTTGGCGTTGCGCATACCCGCCGACAAGGAACTGCGGAACCAGAACTCCGATGCTTGGTTGTAGTCGTCCTTGTAGTAAGGGCTAGGCATCGAAGCGTTCGGGTTTTCGGGCGTCCAGTGGTCGGCCCAGAACTGCGGCCGGTTGGAGGTAAGCGTGGCTTGCGAGCGGGCCGTCGATTCTACCAAAGCCTGCCCACCCCACGAGATGCCCATCGTAGCCGATATCGTCAGCGACTTGTAGGTGATGGCGGGGTTGAAGCCAACGCCGTAATGGTTGCTGGATTTAGGCGTCAGGTAGTCCAAGTCGGCATCTGTGATTACACCATCCGGCGCGGCGTAAGAGCCGTCGGCTTGCTTGGGGCCGCGCACGTCCTGATAGTAGAGCATCCCCGGCTTGGGGTCGGCGCCGAAAATTTTGTAGCCGGGGTGGGAGGCTACGTAGGAAATCACCTCGTAGTCGCTGTGGAACATACCCTGGTAATGGTAGCCCAGTACCCCTTGGTCGCTCGACTGGCCGGTGGGGTCGAGGTAGGTGCCGATGTTGCCTTTTGCCACATCTACAAGTACTTGCTTGTTGTCGCTCCAAGAGAAGAACGTGTTGAGACGGAAACCCAGGCTCGACGAGAAGCGGTGGTTGTAGCCCACGGACACTTCGTAGCCGAAGCCATTAACTGTGGAGTAGTTCTCCGACGGCAGCGTAGCCCCAATGACGAGCGGTGCCGAGCCGGTTAGCGCCGTGAGCATATTGTAGCGGTGGTCGTAGAAGGCGTCCACCGTCAGCGAAATCTGGCCGCTCAGGAACTGCATGTCCAGGCCGGCGTTATACTTAGTGTCGTTGTCCCAGCGCACGTTGGGGTTAGCCATCGTGTTGTCAGGGATGATAACCAGGCCACGGTCGCCGTTGCCGCCGAATACCGGAGCCCGCTGCACGTTCAGCTTGTAGCTCGTCTGCCAGCTGTAGGCCCTGGTGGCGTCGCCACCGAGCAGACCCACCGAGCCGCGCAGCTTCATGAAATTCACCACATTGACGTGGTTGTGGAAGAAGGGCTCTTCCGAAACCACCCAGCCCGCCGATAGGGAGGGGAAGAAGCCCCAGCGCTTGTCGGGGGCAAAGTTGGTCGAGCCGTCGTAGCGAGCTGCAAATTCCAACAGGAACTTGTCGGCGTAGCTGTAGTTGAGGCGGCCGGCGTAGGAGAGCAGGCCCGACTGCGTCTGGATTTCGCTCGTCGTCTGGGTGCCGGTGGCGTAGCCCATGTTATCGAGACCCCCAATAATGAGGCCCTCGGCCTGAGCGGCTACCTGGTCGCTGGAAACTTCCGACTGCTCAAACAAAGCCAGGGCCGATACCTGATGCTTGCCAAAGGTGTGGTTGTACGTGAGGTAGCCGTTGAGCTGATAGCTGTCGTAGCTCAGCGGCACGATGCGAATAAAGTCCCCGTTCTTGATGGCTGTAGAGCCTATCACGTTGTTGCTGTAGATGTGGTTGTGGCCACCCGTCATCGTGAAGCGGTACAGGTTGTAGTACGTGCCGTACTGCTTGCCGAACGTGTTGTCGATGTTCTTGCTAAAGTTCATCCGCACCTGCAGGCCTTTGATGAAGGGGAGGTCGTAGCTGAGCGTTCCTAGCAGGTTGAGGCTGGTGTAACGGGTAGTCGTATAGTTGTCGGAGTTCTGTACCTCAAAAAAGTGCGTGGCGTCGATGGCGTTGTAGGTGCCGGTCGAGAGCTGCACGGGCAGGCCGTTGATGTAGGGCGGGTCGTACTGCGGTGTGAAGAGCAGGGCCTTGATGTCGTTGTCCACACTCTCAGTACCCTGCTTCATGTAGAAGTTCTGCTTGCTAAACAAGCTGCCGCTCAGCGAGATGCTGGCTTTCAGGCCGCGCGCCAGTTGCACGTCGGTGCTGGCGCGGTACGTCCATCTGTCCGAGTAGATGCCGCTGAAGTTGGCATCCTGGTGCTGGTACGAAACGCCGGCGAAGTAGGTCACCCGCTCCGAGCCGCCGCTCATGTTGAGGGCGTGGCGCGTGAGGGTGGAGGGCTTCCAGGCCTGGCGCAACCAGTCGGTGTTATTTTCCGGCTTGGCGAAGTAATCCAGCTCGTCCTGGGTGTAAATAGCGGCATCCGACAGCGATTTGCCGCCAGCAATGTTGAGGTCGTTGAGGTAGGTAGCCTGCTGCACCCCGTTCATCATCTTGGGCAGCATAGCGGCATCCGTTACGCCCACCGAGCCACTGTAGCTAAACTTAGGCAGCCCCACCTGACCCCGCTTAGTGGTGACAATAATAACGCCCTGGTTGGCCCGCGCCCCGTAAATAGCGGCGGCGGCATCTTTGAGCACCGAGATGTTCTGCACCTCCGACTGGTCAATCAGGTTGAAGTCGTCCTGGGTGCGCACGATGTTGTCGATTACATAGAGCGGCTGGGTCGTGCCACCATCTTTCGACAGCAAGCTGGGGTTGCGGATGGTAATCGTAGCTGGCTCGCTGGGGCGGCTTGTGCCGCCCACTACGCTCACGCCGGGCAGTTGGCCCTGCAACGTAGCCGAGAGCGTGCCCAGCGGCAGGTTCTCAATGGCTTTCATATCCACCGAAGCTACCGCACCCGTCAGGTGGGCTTTGGTCTGGGTACCATAGGCCACTACTACTACTTCATCAAGCGCAGCATTATCTTCTTCCAAAGTTACTTCGAACGAAGCGCGGCCGTTCACGGCTACTTCCTTGGCTTTGTAACCGATGTAGCTGAAAATCAGCGTCTCGTTGCCGGTAGGCAGGTTGAAGTGGAACGTGCCGTCGGTGCCCGTAGCGGTGCCGGACTTAGTGCCCTTGATAAGCACCGTAACGCCCGGCAGGGGGTTGCCCTTGGCATCGCGTACCGTGCCCGTAAAGCCTTCCAGAGGCGCAACCGGGTGGAGGGAGTGGGGGACTGCGGCCGCCGCTGGAGCGGCGGCCCCGAGCAGGGCACCGCCGACTAGCAACAGGCCCGCCAGGCGGGCGGGAGTGCCACCAGTGCGGGTTAGGCAAGGAGGTAACGAATGAGCCATAGCAGTTGGGTGGGAAAAAAGTGAAGCTTTCGGCTACCAGCTGCTAGCTGTCGGCCTTCGGCAAGTGGTTGTTAATGTTAGGGTTAAAAGCGAAACGTCTGGCCTGAATGAAAATATAAACCGAATAGTTCGCAACTACTTATTCATTCGGAAAAAGAAGCGGCTAGCTACCTGCTTATTGCTTGGTAGCTGGGGCGGCTGCCGCTTCTTTGCGGGCGGCGATGCGGGCCTGCCAGTCTTTGCCAGCCTGGTTCATATCAATGCCGGCGGCCGAGAGGTAGTTGTTGATGCGGCCTTTGTACTTGCCAAACCAGGCGTGTTTTTCCTGGGAGGTGCCGGCATCCATGGCGTGCTCGCGGGCTTCGGTAAGCCAGGCCAGCATCTGGGATTTTTGCGCCTCTGTGAGGTTGGGCAGCATGTCCTCGTAGGCGTGCATGGTAATGGGCAGTACGCTGTAGGTCATGCCGTTTTTCACCTGGTCAATCTGGGCGGGCGTCAGGTAGCGGCCGAGCTGCTGCAGGTACTGGCCGTGGAGCTTGTCGAGGGCAGCGGTGTTCTGGTCTTCCAGCTTCTTTTTGGCCTCGGCCGTTTGCTCGGCCTGAGGTTGCGCCTTAAGGGCGGCGAGCTGGGTTTTGTGTGCCTCCTGCAGGTCGTTGAGCTGGCGGTACTGCCCCACGAGTAAGTCGCGCACCTTGGGGGCTTTGGCCGCATCCAGGGGAGTGAGAGAAGCGACAATCTTAGCGGCCCGCTCCGTGATGGTGCGGGTGTAAGCAGCTTCCTTCGTCTCGGCCGGCTGCTGCTCCTGGGCCCGCGCCCCGTGGGCAGCGGCCGTGCTGAGCAAAGCAAGTAGCAGAAGGCGGCGAGAGGTGTGAAACATGCGTGCTGGTTGTTTTTAGTGAGTAATTACTTCACTAGGATTACAACACGAATTTAGGGGCTTTCCTCAAGGAGGGTGCTCCCGGTTTTTGCCTAGTTATTGTAGGAAATTATCATGAAGAATTAAGGAAAAAAATGGCCCCCGCTTTAGTAGGTGGATACTTGAAATACTGACTGTTAAAACCCGACTGGTGGTAAACGCAAAGCCTGGAAAACCTTGGGCAGTCCGGCAGAAGTGGGCAGGATATCAGAATGAAACCCAGCTAGTGCTGCCTGCCTGTTAGGGCCACGTGCCAGCAAGCGCTAAGAAGCAGGCAGCCAAGTGCTTTACCCATTAACTATCGGTAAAAGTTCCCCGGCTGGCGGCGGCGATGCTGCAAGCGCCTCACCTACCGGGTGCCGCCGCCAGTAATTGGCCAGGATGGAGCCGGAAATATTCATCCACGGGCTGAATACGGCAGCCGGCAACCCCACAGTACCCAGCTTGCCCATACTACCCGCCAGGCCCGAGGCCATGCCGCCGTTTTGCAGCCCCACCTCGAACGCCACCGTGCGGGCCGAGTTCTTATCGAGCCCGAAGAGCCGGCCCAGCCAGTAGCCGAAGAAATACCCCGCCGCATTGTGCAGCACCGCCACCAAAAACAGCAGGAAACCCACCCGCAGCAGGTTATCATGCCCCGCCGCCGTAGTCACGGCCGTGAAATAAATAATGCCGAACATGGACGCATACGGCAGCAGCCCATCCAGCTTCCCCACGCGCCGGGCCAACTGGTGGTAAAGCACGCCCACTACCAGCGCGGCGGCCAGGAAGCTGAATATCTCCAGCATCTGCCGCACTTCGGCACTGGTTAGCGCACGCTCGAAAAAGGCCCACAGCCCCAGCGGCAGCGCCACCAGCCACCCCAGCGCCAGCCCAAACAGCCCGTACATCACCCGCTGGCCCTGCAGCGGCGCAGTCTTGAGGTAGTCGTGCAGCAGCGCTGCTAGTATAGGCACAATTACAATCTTAATGATTTCCATCATCATGTTTACAAACTGCACCTGAATGAGCGTGCCGGCCAGCAGCTTGAGCAGCAGCGGTGTAAGGAAGGGCGCGGCCAGCGTGGCCATGGCCGTTACCACCACCGAGAGCACCATGTTGGCCCGCGCCAGGTACACCATCACGTTCGAGGCCAGCCCGCTCGAACACGAGCCGATGAGAATAATGCCGGCCGCAATTTCGGGCTCGAAGTGGAAGAGGCGCGTGAGCAGCCAGCCCATGAGCGGCATCACCGAGAAGTGGCAAAACAAGCCAATGAGCACACCCCGGCCAGTAGCGGCCAGCCCCGTGAAGTCGCGGATACTCATTTGAATACCCATGCCAAACATCACCAGCTGCACCACCACCAGAATCAGCCACTTGTTGCGCAAATCCACGCTGCCCCACTGCCTGAAAGCGCCGGGGTACACCATGCCCAGTACCACGGCCACCAGTATCCAGGCCGTGTACTGGTAGCTGCGCAGCCCCGGCACCGCCTTGATGCCCAGGGCAAAACCAACCACTGCCACCACCGCCGCCGGCTGCCAGAGAGCCGACTGGTTTTGGGCAATACCTAGCAACAGTCCGGCCACGGCCAGCCCGCTTAATACCAGGCAGAATTGAAAAAGTCGGTTCATAGGGTGGAAAATTGAGTAGGGTGAGCGGTGGTTTGGCGCGGGCCTCTGGCCCGTGACTTAGCTGCTGCAGGCCTCTGGCCTGCAGCAGGGAGGGCGAAATCGTTCGGGCGAATTGGCGCGGGTCTCTGGCCCGTGCCGACTACCCGCAGGCCTCCGGCCTGCATTGGGGAGGGCGAAATTGTTTGGGTATCGTTCTGGGGTACAGGCCAGCGGCCTGCGGGTAGTCGGCACGGGCCAGAGACCCGCGCCAAATGTGCCAGGGGCAAACCTACCCCAACTCCGTAGCCAGGTGCCGGATGGCAATGCCGGGGCTGGCCAGAATCGGCACTACCCGGTCGGCCGCATCGAGGGTGTCGACTACCCGCGCCATAGAGGCTTGCGCCAGTAGTACCACGTCCACTTTCGTTACCAAGTCTTTGAGCGCGGCGGCCACCATGGCATCGTGGCGGGCAGCATCGCCGCTCATCAGCGCCTCAAAAGCGCCTTCGCAGAGCACGGCGGTTAGCTCGATTTCTTTGCCAGCCAAGGCAGCGCGGCGGCGCACCAGGTCGCTGGTGGGGCCGAGGGTGGTGGGCAGCGTAGCAATAACGCCGATGCGCCGCCCGGTTTGCACGGCCTGGTCGGCCATGGGCTGGTCGACGCGCAGCACCGGGATGCCGGTGAGGCCCGCCGCCGTTTCCACCGCCGCCCCGATAGACGAGCAGGTGACGAGCACGTAATCGGCCCCACCTGCTTCGGCCGAGCCCACGTAGTTGACTACCCGGCGCGCCCCATCGGGCGTCAGCTCGCCATCGCGGATAACGTTTTTAATCAGGCTGTCGTCCACGATGTTGAAGACTTGTACGCCGGGCAGGTGCTCGGCGCAAAGCTGCTGGAACACTGGCACCAGTGTAGCTGAGGTGTGAAGGAGGGCGAGGGTTTTAGTAGGCATAGGGATTGGGGTAGAAAGGTTGAATAATGAGGCGGTCATGCTGAACGCAGTGAAGCATCTCTACCGCGTCGTTGCTGCCATTGAATTAGTTAGCGGTAGAGATGCTTCACTGCGTTCAGCATGACCCCCTTTTAAATTAAGCATTGTATCAGATGCTACTCATCCGGCCTTCGCGCAGCACGCCGAAATATTCCGGCGCGCCTACCTGGCCGCCTTTAAAATTGACCTCGATACCGTGCAGCGGCGAGCCGGGGGCGGTGGCGCGGCATAGTGGCGCGCCGGGATAGAGCGGGGCCAGCATCTCCACGGCTTCAATGCCCATGGTGCGGGCGGCGTAGCTGGAGGTGTCGCCGCCGGCCACTACTACTCGCCGCACCCCCGTTTGTAGCACGGCGGCGCGGGCCAGCTGGCCCAGGGCCGTGCCCAGCACTTTGGCCGGCAGGCTTTGCCCCGGGCTGGCCGCGCCCCCGTTGGCATGAACGATAACACTGTGGCCTTGGCACAGGAAGTCAACGGTTTGCTGCTGATAGGGAGTTAAGTCGATTGGCTGCGGGTCGGCTAGCTGCTGCGCATCCAGCACTACTTCGGCGAAGCCGTGCGCCTTCGCCCACGCCACCTGCCCGGCTGTCACGGGCGAGCAGCTGCCCGACACCACCAGCAGCGGCGCAGCGCGGCCCGGCTCGGGCCACTCCGGCACGGGCACCAGCGTACCCTGTTGCGCCCAAAGCTGGCCCAGCGCCATTTCAATGCCCGATGAGCCGACCGAGAACAGCGGCTCCGGCGCTACCGCGCAGCCATCAATGGCCGCGCCGATGGCCAGCAGTTGCTCCTCGTACAGCGCATCAAACAGGATTACCTCAGCCCCATCCTGCACCTGGGCCGCCAGGGCAGCTTGTAGCTCGGCCAGCGGCCGGGTTATGTGCAAAACATCCAGCAGGCCGGTTTTGAGGGTGGTTTGGCGGGCCAGGTGGCGGCGCAGGTCACTTTCGTCGGCGGGCGTGGTGGGGTGCTGACTCATCGAGGGGTGGCGGTCGAGCCGGAAGATGCCGCCACTGCTGCCAATGCCCAGCCGGGCAAACAGGTTGCCGAAGGCGCAGTAGCGCCCCAGCGCCGGGGCCGCCACCAGCAGCGGCACGAAGGCATTGGCAAACACTGCCTGCCCCACCTCCATCGCCCGCCCGATGCTGCCCACGGTGGGCGACGAGTCGAACGTGGAGCACACCTTGTAGTGCACGTGGCGCGGCCCTAGCGCCCGCAGTTGCGCAAAGGCCGGCGCTAAAGTGGCCTGCATAGCCGCCGGCGGCATGGCGCGGGTGAGGCCCGCCACGCCGATGGCATGCAGGCCGGGGTAAGCGGCGAGTTGCGCAGGCGTGGGCGGCTCGATAAACAACGCCGTGCGCGCCCCCGCCCGGCTCAGGAATTCGAGCGCATCGGTGCTGCCGGTGAAGTCGTCGCCGTAGTAAGCCAGGAGGAGGGACATGGGGTGTTGTGGATTTCGGTTGTCGGTTTTAAAAGAACGTCATGCTGAGCGTAGCGTAGCGGAGTCGAAGCATCTCGCTCGCGTCGTTCGGGTGTCGTTCAACGATGTGAGCGAGATGCTTCGACTCCGCTACGCTGCGCTCAGCATGACGTTCTTTTACACTCATCTACACTCATTTACCACCGAACTTCGCCACCGAGGCCGCAAACTCGGGGTACTGCGCGGCGGCTTGCTCTAAGTTCAGGCCATCCACGGCACCTTGCCAGGCTTGCTGCAAGGCCCGCACGCCGGCCGCCGGCCCCAGCGGGTGGGCCAGAATGCCGCCGCCCGCCATGTAGAGCAAGTCGGTGGTGCGGGTGCGGCGATACGTCTCGAACGCCTGCCCGCCCCACTGCCCCGACGATACCACCGGCAGCACCGAATAGCCGCCCAGCAGCGGTGCCTGGCACGCCTCCATAGAGTGCACCACGCTGTCGTCCGATTCCCAGAACTTGTTGGCCAGGCCGTTGACGTGCAGTTGGTCGACGCCCGCCAGCCGCCACAGCTTCTGGTAAGCGCGGAAGTCGATGCCCAGCAGCGGGTGCCGCGTGAGCATGCCCCAGCCGTTGCGGTGCCCGTGGATGGCCAGCGCCCGCTGGTCGCAGATTTTGCGCACGCCTGCCAAGCCCACACTGTTGATACTCACCATGGCGCAGGTGCCGCCGCGGGCTACCACGTACTCGTAGCGCCGCAGCATCTCATCGATTTCCCCGCTGATGTTGAAGGCGTACATCACGCGCTTACCCGTGCGGTCAGCGTGGCGGTTGATGACATCCAGCACGGCATCCACCCGCGCCTCGAAGGGCGAGTTGGCGGCGGCGGCTTGCAGTTCGTCGTCCTTCACGAAGTCGATGCCCGCTTCGGCCAGGGTGCGTACCAGCCCGGCCGTTTGCTCGGGGCTAAGGCCGATGCTGGGCTTGATGATGGTGCCGATAAGGGGGCGCCCGGTCACACCCGTGAGCGCCCGGCAGCCGGCCACGCCAAAGGCCGGCCCCGCGAAGTGCGCTGCGTAGGAAGCGGGCAAGTCGATATCGAGCAGCTTGAGCCCGGTAAACTGCCGGATTTCGTAGAGGTTGCCTTGCAGCGTCGATACCAGCAGCGGCAGGTTGTAGCCGAAGTTCTCCACCGACCACGACACCCGCACCAGCGCCCGGTGATAGGCCCCGGTAGGGCTCGTGGCCCCCGGAATGGCGGGCTCGCGCACGGTTTCCAGCGGCTCCACGGCTTCTACGCGGGCGGCGAAGCGCTGCTTCAGCTCGGCCGTTTCGCCCGGCACGGCCACAAACGTGCCCGACGACTGCTCGCCCGCCAGCACGGCCGCCGCATCCTCGGGCCGGAAGGGAGTTTCGATGTAATAGGTGGCGGTAATGCGTTCCATTGGATGTAGCGCGGACTCTGTGAGTCCGCGAAGGGCTAACGTTGAACAACTACAGTATTCGCAGACTCACAGAGTCCGCGCTACGTTTTACCCCTGGAAAATCGACTTCAGGTAAGCGGTATTGGCCCCGAAGTTCTTTTTCACGTTGCGGGCGTCGCTGGCATCGCGCGAGCGCTCGATTACCAGCCAGCCCTGCCAGCCCATGTCGGCCAGGGTTTGCTGTACTTTGTGCATATCCAGGCGCGGGTTGTTCTGGAGCCACACGCCGTCCTCGTCGGTGGCGTGAATCTGGCAGATGCGCTTGCGGCCCAGCGTGCGCAACTCGGCGTGCAGGTCGCGCCCGGCCTTGAGGGGGTTCGAGAAGTTGTAGTAAATCTGGATGTGCTTCGAGCCTATGTCGTGCAGCAGGGCCACTTCGCCTTGGGCATCAAGCGAGGTTTCGATGCCGACGACGACGCCGGCTTTCTGCGCCAGCTGGCCCACCACTTTCAGGCGCTCCACTATGGCGGGGCGCAGCTCCGGGTTTTTGGTCAGGTCGCCCTGGGTGCCCAGGGGCAGAAACGCCACCTTCACGCCCATGGCTACCATCGTGTCGAGGCAGTCTTGCACCATGCGCTGGTAGGTGGGCCGCGTGGCAAACGACTGGGCATAGAAGCCCGTCATGGCCAGCGAGCAGATTTCCAGGTTCAGCTCTTTGGCCTTGTCCATAAACTGCTGGCGCACCTCAGGCTTGGCGAGCTGGCTGTCGAAGGTTTCGCGCTGGCCCAGGCCGCCCATGTCCACCTCCACGCCATCGGCTCCGATGTCCTTGGTAAGCTGAAACGCGCCCAGCTTCTGGCGCTTGAGTATCATCAGGTCGATGACAGCGACTTTGTAGGTCAGCTTCTTTTTAGCAGAAGCCAGCTCGGGCAAAAGCAGGCCGGCGGTGAGTAGCGAAGCGGCGGCGAGAAAACGGCGGCGGGAGAGGGTGGGCATGGGGGTGAGGTGAGCCACGGAGGGCGATAAATAGCTTAAAACGTATCCGTGCGAAAGGGCCAGGCTGGCAGCCCGGCCGCCGAAAACAAATTAGGCTGCGCGGCCTCGTCCCAGCCGAAGCGCACTGCTACCGGGTGAGGCACCCCCGCCGCCGATACCAGCACCTGCTGGCCCTGGATGCGGGCCTGGGCGGGCACAAACTTGCCATCGGCCCCGGCGAGGCTGAAATCCGTTAGGGGCCGGCCGTCTTTGCTTACCAGCTGCGTGCCGGGTGCAAACGATACGGTGGCTGTTTTCCCCTTTACCGCCAAGCTGCGAAACACCGGGCCGGCGGCAGCTACATCGCGTTGGCCGTATGTGTCGGCCAAAGCCAGCCGAGCTAGCCGACGGCCTATTTCCCACTTGTAGGGCGGGTGAATGTCGCTCAGGTTGGTAGCTAGGTCGGTAGTTACAATCTGGCCCGTATGCGGCAGCGCCAGCGCCGCCTGCTGCGCCTCCCGAAAGCGGGGCAGCGTCTCCCGCGTCAGCACCACCTTGTCGCTCTTCGACTCAGAGTACTTGAACGGGGCCAGCTGCACGTAGTAAAAGGGCAGGTCGGGCGCGTGCCAGGCCGCGCGCCAGCTCTGGATGAGCAGGCGCATTTTCTGGGTGTAGCTGGTAGTTTCGGCCAGGAAGCAGTTGGTTTCGCCCTGGTACCAGAGCACGCCGCGCACCGCCAGGGGCACCAGCGGCCGTATCATGGGCTCGTAAAATTTGCCGGGGTCGCCATCTACCTTCTGGCCCGCAAAGGCAGCGTCCTGCCCAAACGCTGCCACTGCTACCCACGGCTCGATGCGGCTGCCCGGCACCGACGACGCCACCATACCCACCGGCACGCCCAGCCGCTGGCGCAGCTCTTTGGCAAAGAAATAGGCCGGGGCCGAAAACGAGCGCAGGGCCGAATCCTGGGCCACGCTCCAGCCCCGGTGCAGCGAGTCGGGCCGCGCCAGGGTGCGGCGGTCGACCAGAAAAATACGGATGCCCGGGTCGTGGGCGCGGCTCAGCTCCGATACGGCCGTGGTGTCGGCCCCCGGCGGCAGCTTCACCTTGCTGCTCTTGCGCATGGTGTACTCCATGTTCGATTGCCCCGAGCCCAGCCACACCTCGCCCACCAGCACGTCGCGCAGCCGAATAGTATTGGTGCCCGTCACTACCAGCTCGGCCGGCGTGGCCGATGCCGTGAGCGGGGCCAGTGTTACGAGCCAGTGCCCCGCCGCATTGGCCACCGTGCGCACGTTCTGGCCGCTGAATTGGACCGCCACCGCCTCGCCGGGCGCGGCCGTGCCCCAAATGGGCACGGGCTGCCCGCGCTGCAACACCATGTGGTGCCCCAGCACACGGGGCAGCACCACCGTGGCGCGGGCCGATAGGGTAAGCAGGAGCAGGAGTAAGGTGAGTTTCATAACAGTTTTTTAACTCGCTCTGACGTTCACCACCGACACCTCACCCCCTAGCCCCCTCTCCAAAAAAGAGGGGGAACTAGTCTCTAATTCTAGAGCTAGATTCTAAAAGCTAGTTCCCCCTCTTTTTTGGAGAGGGGGCTAGGGGGTGAGGTGTCGTGGGGGCGAAACCTACTTCCGCGCCAGCCACAGCACTTCTGCCCCACTGCCGGCCAGCGTCACCGCCGAGCCGGCTTTCACGGTAGTTTTATCCTCAGTTACAGCCCCGGTGCGGGGGTTGATGTGGCGCACGGCAAACGTGCCGCTGAGGCCCGATAAGTCCAGCGGCGCGGCCGACTCGCGGTAGAGTAGCATCCCCGTTTTGCCGTCGCTCATGGCCCACTGGCCGGTGGGCTTGCCGGGCAGCTCCAGCGGCTGCATGGCGGCTACCGCGGCGGCAAAGCGGGTATCGGCCACGCGGGGCACGGCAGCCAGCGAGCCGCCTGCCAGCAGTGTGGCCCAGCCGAAGGCCTCGGCCCCGTCGGCGGCGTAGAGTACGGCTTTGTCGGGGTACTTGGTGCGGTACTCGCGCACGGCCCGGTACACCTGCTCGAAGGTGCTGCGCCTGGGCGGCGTGAGGCGGGCGTGCTGGCGCGGGGCCAGGTTGAGGCCACCGAGCGGGGCGTAGGCCGTGCCGTCGAGCTGGTAATGCCAGTAGTTGATGTCGATAACGTCGACCACGGCGGCGCGGGCGGGGTCGGCCAGGATAGCGTCCTGCACGTCCTTGGTGGTGCTCAGGGCAATAAGCGGGTGCTGGCCGGTTTCGGTTTCCCACTCCTTAACGGTGTCGAGCCAGAACTGCACAAACGCCAGCGGCCCCGTAAACTCGGCCCCAATGACATGGATGACGCCTGACTTGCCCGAGAAATTGCTGAGGCACTGCCGGATGTAAGCGCGGTGCAGTGGCCGCCGCACCGGGTCGGTGACGTCGTAAAACTGCTCGGCCATGAATATCCGTTTGTCGCCCGCATAAGGCGGCGGCTCCGGGAAGCCGGTGTTGTTCACGTTGTTCACCGGGCGCCACGGAAAGTCGGCGTAGTGCGCCCCGGCCTCGATGATGTTGTGCTGAAAGTAGTGGTCGTTGAGCAGCACCAGGCTTTTCTGGTCGGCCAGGTCGGCAAACTGGGCGAGGCGGCCCCAGTACCATTTGTTGTACTTGGTGAGGTCGTAGCGGCTGAGGCCATCCCACGCCTGCCCGGTGCCGCTGCGGGCAAAGGGCAGCTCGTAGAAAGGCGGCCACACCTCGCCATCCATGCGCCGGATGCGCTCGTGGTCGTCGCGGCGGCGCTCGTACCAGAGGCCGTAGTTGTGGCTCAGGGCCACCACGTTGCGCTGGCGTAAGGAATCGGCCATGCTGGGCAGGTCGTCGGTGAGGCCCCGGCCGGTGAAGCCCGGCACGTAGCGTGTAATGTGGGGCTTGGCCCCCGGCAGGCCGTAGGGGCGGGCGCTGCCGTTCCACCAAGGCACCTCCTGGCGCTGGCCCAGCACGGCGGCATCGCCGCGCACCAGCACCCCGTGGCTGAGTCGCAGCGGGGCGGCCAGGGTAGGCGCTACGGGCGCTTTCACCCCGATTTTATCAATGGTTGGGGCTGCGTTTTGGGTGGGAATGGGCTGGCGGCTGGCGGCGGCAGCAATAAACGCCGCCACGGTAGGGGCGGGGCTCACCGAAAGCCGCGTCAGTTCCTGCGCCACGGCTACTTTGGGGCTGCTGCTGGCTTCGCTGCTCACGGGCAGCACGATGGCGCGGGCTTTGGCAGCGTCGCCCAGGCGGTCGGTGAGCTGGGCGTAGTAGAGGCTGCGCGGGTTAATGCTCTCGTTGGACATGTCCCAGTAGCCGTTGCCGGCAAACTGTGCCCAGGTGCCAAATGCCCAGTTCTGGGCCGTGGGGGGCTGGTAGCAGTCCACGCGGCTGGCCGTGCATTGCCAGAACACGCTGTTGGCCACGGCCCAGCCGGCCCCCTGCCCGTCCTGCTCCCGGTTGCCGAAGCGCAGGGCCTGCCCATACTCTTTCACAATATCAAACAGCACGCCCGAGGCCCAGCTGTCGATGCCGCCGCTGAAGCTCAGCGCCTGCTCGGCCTCGCACTGTACGAAGGCGTTGGGGCCAGCAGCGCAGAAGCCCACGGCAAAGTCGTGGTATCCCTGCTCGGCATACAGCCGCTGAAAAAGCGTCTGTTGGCCCAGGGTATAAAAGGTATAGCGCCGCTCGCCCCCGATTTCCGATACCGGCTCGGTGGACTGGCAGTCTTCCACCGTGAGGCGGCGGGTGGTGGCGTGGGCCAGCACCGCCGAGCCGGCAAAGTGCCGGAAATTCACCTGCCGCACCCAGGCATCCTGCACATTTTCGAGGTCGATGGCCGTCCAGCGGTGGTCTTCATCCTTCGGGTTGGCCTTATCGAAAACCGATTCCAGCGTCAGGTTTTCCACGCCTACCTGAGTAATAAGGCCCGGCCAGGTGCAGCGGGCCACGGTGCCGCCGCCGTAGGCTTTATCGAGCGCCATCGTGATGGGGGCATCCAGGGTGAGGCCGCCCGCATCCCCGGCTACTACCTGCCGGTCCCAGGCCAGGTCGCGCTGGCCGGGCTTCCAGCCCAGCGACGAGAGGCCGCCGCCGAAGGTTTCCATGCCCAGCTTCTTAATCCAGGCCGCCGTGCTGGGCCGTAGCACCCGCACCCGGTCGCCTACCTTGAAAGCGGCCGCGTTGGCGACGCGAATAGTGCGGGCGTTCACGGGCACGTAGGCATCGGTAATGGCCTGGGCGACTTCCGTTTTGCGGTCGTTGCGCCCCGTTATGGTAATGAGGTGGTCGCGGCTGAAGCCGGTGCCCAGCAGCGTAGTGGCGCCCACACCCGTGCCGCGCAGCACCACGCCCGAGGCGCGGATGTAGAGCCGCCCGGCTATTTCGTGGGTGCCTTTTTCGAGCAAAATCGCCCCCCGTAGCCCCTCTTTATCCAGCGGCAGCCCGGCCACGTAATCGAGGGCAGCCTGAATGCGCCGCGTGGCATCGCCCGCCCGCACCGGCACAGTTACCTTGATAGCGGCCGTTGGGATACCCGCCTCGCCTGCCCGGTAGCCGCAGTAGGAAAAGTCGGGCACCCGGTTGCCGAGCGAGTCGGGCGCGTACTGCAAGTGGCCCTGCCCGTAGGCGACGGGCGCAGGCTTGGGCGGCGGCTTTTGGGCCAGGGCCGGCAGGGCTAGTAAGAGCAGGAGGGGAAGGAAAGGGCGGGGCACGACCATTGACTTTTACTGGAGTCGCCCTCCGCGTGCGCCTCACCCCCTAGCCCCCTCTCCAAAGAGAGGGGGAACTAGTCTCTAAATTCTAGCTTCTAGTACTAGGGCTAGTTCTCCCTCTCTTCGGAGAGGGGGCTAGGGGGTGAGGCAAACGCGGAGGGCGACCGTACTTGATGGAACGCTGTAGCTAAACGCAGCGAATGAAAACCCTACTTCCGCGTCATGGCGTCGCCCATTTCGGTGCCGCCGGTGGGCTTCACGTCTTTCACGTCTACGAGGCTATTTAAGTAGTTCTCGATGTTGGTGTAGCCATCTTTGCCGGCCACCTTGCCGGCATCGGCGGCGCTACCGGCGTTAAGGCCGTGCTTCTTTTCGTAGTCGTCGGGGATACCGTCCTTGTCGGCATCCTGGTAGGGCTGGCCGGCATAGGCGGGGTAGCCGCCCACCTGCACGGGGTCGGTGATGATGCCTTTTTTGTAGGAGTCGATGGGCAGGCGGCGGTGCTGGAACTGCGTGGTGGGCAGCGGCACGCCTTCCTTGTAGTCGATTTTGCCGGTGCGCACCTGCGTGACGATGCGGGTGTCTACGGGGTCGCGGTGGGGCAGGGTGGCCCCGGCGTGGTCGAGCACGTAGGCGTAGGCTTGCTGGGTGGGCAGCATAGTGAGGTCGGGCATGGGCAAGGGCTGGTCGACGCGCAGGTTGGCGGTGTACTTGCCGGCATCGGGCAGCTCTTCCACCTGTACGCCGCCGTTCCAGTTGTCTTTGGTTACGGCCTCGTTGCCTTCTACCACGTTGCCGGCCACGTAGGCGCGGCCGTACACCTGGTACTTGAGCTTGCTGCGGCCCGACTCGGGCTTGAGGATGCGGTGGCCGATGGGGGCATCTTTGGGCGTTTCGGGGCCGGGCTTGTAGTAGTTGTTGACGATGTTGTACATGGCCCGGTAGTCGCCGCCATCGGTGGAGCGGTGCACCCAATTAAAGACCACGTTGTTGACGAAGTTGAACACCCCGTTCCAGCCAATGGAGGGGTTGCGGCCGGCGTTGTCGGCCCACAGGTTGCGCATAAACGAGCAGTTCTCGCCGCCCAGCGTGCTGCCAAAGGCGTGGTTCCAGGTATCGAGCGACTCGGAGAAGATAGAGTTCTGGATGGTGATGTTCACCGTGCCCAGCTTCTGCTCGGCCGTGCCGGTGCTGTCGTTGTACATGTGGCGGTACATCGACATGTTCTCATCCAGCCCCCACGAGGCCGAAACGTGGTCAATCATGATGTTGCCCACCGGGTTGCCGCCGATGGCATCGTCGCGTCGGCCCACGTTGGTTTCGCCCCGCCGGAAGCGCATGTAGCGCACCACCACGTCGTGGGTGTTGAGCCACACCGACTCGCCGGCCACGCAGATGCCATCGCCGGGCGCGCTCTGCCCCGCCAGGGTGATGTAGGGCGCCCGGATGATGAGCGGGCTTTTGAGGTGGATAATACCGGCCACGTTGAAGACGACGATGCGCGCCCCGCCCTGCTCGCAGGCCTCGCGCAGGGAGCCCGGCCCCCGGTCGGCGAGGCTCGTAACCACGATAACCCGGCCGCCGCGCCCGCCAAACGAGTGCGCCCCGCCGCCCTCCGCGCCCGGAAACGCCAGCAGCGGCGACTGCGGCAGGTCGATGGGCCGGGCCGCCCACGGAATGTAGGGCTTGCCGGCTTTGGCCTCCTGCAAAATAATGGGGTAGGCTTTGGCCCAGGCCAGGTCCGACTGCTTGCGCTCCGTTTCCATCAGTTCGTTGCTGGCCTTCTGCACGTCGGGCGGAATCTGGGGATACTGCGCCCGCGCCACCTGGGGCAGGGCCGCGAGGGCCGTGAGAGCGGCAAGGGAAGCCAGGGAATTTTTCATGAGCAGAATGGGAAGTTTACCGAGGCGAAATAAGGGCCCGCCGGCCGCAGCTACGTGTATCATTTTCGCGGCCCTGTGTAGGATGTTAGCATGTGGGCCGGCTGGGCCCGACAGCCACTTAGTCGAGGGTAAATGAGTGCCTGATTACCGGGGTATTTTCTGTTTGTTTCGTGAGGGAATCGGCTTTATTCGGGGGTAGGTGAGTTGGTGGTTACCGCGCACTTACTGCGCCAAAAGCGGGTTTTAGCCGAGGGCAATATGCTATAAGAGGCGGAGAATATGGTATAAAGCTACTTAGGGGGCGGCCGGTACTTTTGGTACTGCTATAGCTGTCTTTATCGCCCTCCGCGTTCACCTCACCCCCTAGCCGCATCTGCTTTAAGCGCAGAGTCTCCAAAAAAGAGGGGGAACTAGTTTGTAGAATCTAAAGTCTAAAAACTAGAGCTAGTTCCCCCTCTTTTTTGGAGAGGTAGGGGGTGAGGTAATCGTTGGGGCACCCTCACACTAATTCCTATGTGCCGACTAGCCTGGAAGCAAGTAGCCCTTAGTTACCTCCTGCTGAGCGGCCTGCTGTTTCGAGCCCTGGGCACCCCTCATTTGCCAACTGAGCGCACCATTGTGCTGCCTGTGGGGGCCCACGCCCGCCTGCACTACGGGGCCGGGCGCCTGGCCACAGCCCTGCGGGCAGCGGGCTATAAGGTGCAGGTGCAGGAGCAGGCCAAATTTCTGGCTAAGAAGGGCCTGATACTGGTGGGCGTAATAGCCGACCCGCTGCTGCAACAGGCCGCCGCTACCTACCACCTGGCTACCGGCGCAAAGCCGGGCAAGGAAGGCTTCACGGTTGCTTCCGCTGCCAATGAGGCCGTGGTTATCAGCGGGGCCGATAACTCGGGGGCGCTCTACGGCTGCCTGGAACTGGCTGACCGAGTACGGCAGCAGGGCAAAATCGGCGCGGACCTGCACCTCACCGACCAGCCCGAAATGGTGCTGCGCGGCACCTGCATCGGGGTGCAGAAGCCCACCTACTTGCCCGGCCGGGCGGTGTACGAGTACCCGTACACGCCCGAGACGTTTCCGTGGCTCTACGACAAGGCGCTCTGGGTGCGGTACCTCGACATGCTGGCCGACAACCGCCTCAACTCGCTCTACCTCTGGAACGGGCACCCGTTTGCCTCGCTCGTGCGGCTGCCCGACTACCCCTTCGCGGTAGAGGTGGACGAGGCCACGTTTAAGCGGAACGAGGAGATGTTTCGCTTCGTGACGCAGGAGGCCGACAAGCGCGGCATCTGGGTTATCCAGATGTTCTACAACATCATCGTTTCCAAGCCCTTTGCCGAGCACTACGGCATCAAAACGCAGGACCGCAGCCGGCCCATTGTGCCGCTCATTGCCGACTACACGCGCAAGTCCATCGCCGCCTTCGTGCAGAAATATCCTCACGTCGGGCTCATGGTGGCGCTGGGCGAAGCGATGGAAGGCACGGGCCAGGACGACGTGGACTGGTTTACCAAAACCATTATCCCCGGCGTGCAGGACGGCCTCCGGGCCCTGGGCCAAACCGAGCAGCCGCCCATTGTGCTGCGCGCCCACGACACCGACGCGCCCCGCGTGATAACGGCCGCGCTGCCGCTCTACAAAAACCTCTACACTGAGGCCAAATACAACGGCGAGGCGCTGACCACCTACACCCCGCGCGGCACCTGGGCCGCCCTGCACCGGCAGCTGAGCAGCATGAACTCGGTACACATCGAGAACGTCCACCTGATGTCGAACCTGGAGCCGTTTCGCTACGGCTCAGCCGATTTTATTCAGAAATCGATGCTGGCTATGCACCGCATTTACGGGGCCAACGGGCTGCATCTGTACCCGCAGGCCTCGTATTGGGACTGGCCCTACACCGCCGACAACGTGCCCGGCCGCGAGCTGGAGCTGGAGCGCGACTGGATTTGGTACGCCGAGTGGGCCCGCTATGCCTGGCACGCCGACCGCCCCCGCCCGGCCGAAATCGGCTACTGGAGCCAGCGCCTGGCCGCGCAGTACGGCTGCGACACCACGGCCGGCCGGCAAATACTAACTGCCTACGAGCAGGCCGGCGAAATAGCACCCAAGCTGCTGCGCCGCTACGGCATCACTGACGGCAACCGCCAGACCCTGACGCTGGGGATGCTCATGAACCAGCTCATCGACCCGCGCCGCTACGGCCTGTTTCCGCTACTCTACGAGTCGGAATCGCCGGAGGGCGAGATGATAATTGACTATGCCGAGAAGGAGGCGAAAGGCCAGCCGCACGTAGGCGAAACCCCGCCGCAAATAGCCGCCGAGGTAGTGGCGCACGGCCAAGCCGCCGTGGCTGCCATCGAGCGGGCCGCCCCCGGCGTCACGAAAAACCAGGCCGAGTTTGAGCGGCTCCGCAACGACATACTCTGTTACGACGCGTTGGCGGATTTCTACGCCGAAAAGGCGCGGGCCGCCGTGCAGGTGCTGCGATACAAGTACTCGCACCGCGTAGCCGACCTCGAAGCAGCGTTGCCTTACTTGCGGCGTAGTGTAGCCTATTATAAAAGCCTGAGCGACCTTACCCAAAGCACTTACCTCTACGCCAACAGTATGCAAACCGCGCAGCGCAAAATCCCGATGCGCGGCGTAGATGGCACCTTCAAGACCTGGGCCGAGATGGTGCCGGTATACCAGACGGAACTAGCTGCCTTTGAGCAGCATCTCGACGTGCTACGGGCTTTGAAAACCGACCCAGGTGCTCAAAAAGTCGTGCCGCTGCCCAATGCCGACGTGAAACTGCTGACCCCGCTCGGTACCTACGCCCTGGCTGCCGGCCAGGCGGTTTTTGCCGACACCGCCGCCCGCCTCACGGCCCTGGCCCCGGAACTGGCCGGGCTGCGGGCGCTGCGCCTGAGCCGGGCCGGGCAGGTGGCGCAGGGCACCGAAATCCGCTTCACTACCACCCAGCCGGTGCGGCTGCTGGTGGGCTACTTCGCCCAGAAAAGCGCCCGCTACCTGGCCCCGCCCCAGCTCGAAACCGACGCCAGCGCCAACGACTATGGTCAGGCCGACGTGAAAATTCGGAACGCCCTGGCCATAACCGGCCTGCCCCCCGTGAACGTCCACGCCTACTCTTTCGCCGTCGGCACCCACACCCTGCGCCTGAACCGGGGCACCTGCCTGCTGCTGGGCTTCGTGTCCCAGAGCCAGCCGCTGCCGGTGTACGACGCCGGGCTAGGGCAAAAAGGCGGGGCGGATAAGGAAATTGACTGGTTATTTGAATGAAGTGAAATAGGTCGTTCTGGTGTGCGCCTCACCCCCTAACCCCCTCTCCGAAAAGGAGAGGGGGAACTAGTACTAGTTTCTAGAGCTAAAAACTAGCGCTAGTTCCCCTCTCCTTTTCGGAGAGGGGGCTAGGGGGTGAGGCGCACACGGAGGGCGACCCATTACAACCCTCCCCATGCCCTTCCCACCCAAACGCCTGCTCTTATCCCTGGCCCTGCTAGCCGCTTGCGGCCCGGCCAAACAAGCCGCGCAGCAAAACACCGCCCCCGTGCTGACTACCGACCTGCTCCGCGCCAGCGTGGCCCGCTTCAACGCCCTCGACCACGAGGACGTGGTGAACCTGGTGCCCAACGCCCAGGCCGCCGACTGGCTGGCCGCGCAGGTGCCCTTGTTCGAGTGCCCCGACTCGGCCCTGCAGCAGGCGTACTACTACCACTGGTGGGCGTTTCGCAAGCACCTCAAGCAGACGCCCGACGGGTACGTGTTCACGGAGTTTATTACCCCGATGAAGCACGCGGGGCCGTACAACACCATCAGCAGCGCGCTGGGGCACCACCTCAACGAAGCCCGCTGGCTGCACGATGCGCAGTACGTAAACCAGTACGTGCATTTCTGGCTGTTTGCCAAGCCGGCCCAGGTAGGCCCCAAGCTGCACGCCTTTAGCTCCTGGCTGCCGGCGGCGGTGTACGACCTATACCAGGTGAACCCCGACCTGGCGCAGGTGCGCGAGCTGCTGCCGGCCCTCAGCGCCGACTACCACCAGTGGGAAAAGGAGCGGCTACTGCCCAGCGGCCTGTTCTGGCAGTACGACGTGCGCGATGCGATGGAAGAATCCATCAGCGGCGGGCGCAAAGAGCAGAACGTGCGGCCTACCATCAACAGCTATATGTACGGCAACGCCGAAGCCCTGGCCGCAATGGGCCGGCTGACCAAAAGCGACACCCTGACGCGCACCTACACCCAGAAAGCCGCCCAGCTGCGCGCCGCCGTGCAGCAAACGCTGTGGGACCCGAAAGCCGACTTTTTTAAGGTGCAGTACGCCAAAGGCGGCTTGTGCGAAACCCGCGAAGAGCTGGGCTACATCCCCTGGTACTTCAACCTGCCCGCCGACCAGCCGCAGTACGCCCGGCAGTGGACGCAGCTCACCGACCCGGCCGGCTTCCAGGCGCCCTGGGGCATCACCACGGCCGAGCGGCGGGCTCCCGGCTTCCGCACCCACGGCTCGGGCCACGGCTGCGAGTGGGACGGCGCGGTGTGGCCCTACGCTACTACGCAGACGCTCAAGGGCCTGGCCAACCTGCTCACGGCCTACAAAAACCACGGCACCATGACGCCGCAGGTGTACTACAACGAGCTGCACAAGTACGCTAAGTCTTTCCAAAAAAACGGCCAGCCCTACCTAGGCGAGTACCAGGACGAAAAAAACGGCGAGTGGCTCAAGGGCGACAACCCCCGCAGCAGCTACTACAATCACTCCGGTTTCGCCGACCTCATCATCACTGGCCTCGTGGGCCTCAAGCCCCGCCCTGACAACGTGGTGGAGGTATTCCCGCTGGTGCCTGCCGGGCAGTGGGACTACTTCTGCCTCGACCAGGTGCGCTACCACGGCCGCCTGCTCACGGTGCTTTGGGACAAAACCGGCCAGCACTACCACCGCGGCCAGGGCCTGCGCGTGCTGGCCGACGGCCACGAAATAGCGCGTTCTGAGGGAATGGAGCGGGTGGTGGCGCGGCTGTGAGCCCCACCCCCCGGCCCCGGCCCCTGCGGGGGAGGGGGAGCCTGACGATTATTCACATAAGCGCCGCCGTGGCTCCCCCTCTCCCGCAGGATTCCGCGCATCAAGCGGAGAAGGGGCCGGGGGGTGGGGCCCCACGCGGAGGGCGAACAAAACCAACCACTATGAAACACCTCTACCTCCTCTGCCTCCTGCTCCTCGCCGCCCCCGCCGCCCGCGCCCAGGACTACTACAACGTGCTCAAATACGGGGCCCGCAACGACAGCACCCGGCTCTCGACGGCCGCCATTGCCAAGGCCATCGACGCGGCCAGCCGGGCGGGCGGCGGCACGGTGTATTTCCCGGCGGGCAAGTACCTCACCGGGCCGATTCAGTTGAAAAGCAACATCACCATTGAAATAGGGGTGGGGGCGGTGCTGTACTTCAGCACCAACTTCGACGACTACCTGCCGCTGGTGCCGTCGCGCTACGAGGGCATTGACATTCAGGGATTTTCGCCGTTGTTTTACGCCTACCGGGCCAAAAATATTACCATCCGGGGCCGGGGCACTATCGACGGGCAGGGCAAGAAGTGGTGGGATTTTGCGGAGGGCGAGTCGCGCAAGCGCGCCGACTCGAAGTGGCAACTGGAGTTTCGCCGCCAGAATGCCGACGTGCTGACCGCCCTGCAGCCCAACGTGCCGGGCGTGATGGAGCGGGGGTTTCTGCGGCCGCCGTTCATTCAGCCCATGTATTGCCAAAATGTGCGAGTGGAGGGCATTACCATTCACAACTCGCCGTTCTGGACAATAAACCCCGAGTTCTGCGAGAACGTGACTGTGGAAGGCGTCACCATCGCCAACCCGAGGTCGCCCAATACCGACGGCATCAACCCCGAGTCGTGCCGCTACGTGCATATTGCCAACTGCCACATCAGCGTGGGCGACGACTGCATTACTATCAAGTCGGGCAAGGACAAGATGGGGCGCACGATGGCCGCGCCGGCCGAAAACTACACCATCACCAACTGCACCATGCTGGCCGGGCACGGCGGCGTGGTTATCGGCTCCGAGATGTCGGGCGGGGTAAAGAAAATCGTTATTTCCAACTGCGTCTTCGATGGCACCGACCGGGGCATCCGCATCAAAACGGCGCGGGGCCGGGGCGGTGTGGTGGAGGACATTCAGGTAGATAACATCGTGATGAAGAATATCCGCGAGCAGATGCTGGTGCTGGATATGCAGTACGACAAAACCACCCCCGAGCCCGTGAGCGAGCGCACGCCGCGCTTCCGCAACATCCATTTCAGCAATATCACCGCCGAGGGCAACCAGGCCGGCCTGCTCAATGGCCTTTCGGAAATGCCCATCGAAAACGTCACGTTTTCCAACCTCAACCTCGACGCCAAACAAGGCTTTACGGTGCGCGAGGCCCGCAACATCGCCTTCCACAACGTGCAAATAAACCCCGCCGCCGGCCCCGCCGTGCGCACCGAAAACGTGCGCCAGCTCTGGCTCGACGGCATCCGGGGCGCGGTGGCGGCCGGCACCCCGCTGCTGGAGCTGACGAATACCGAAGATGCCTTCGTGTACAACTGCTTCCCGGCGGCCGGGGCCGAAACGTTTTTGAAGCTCAAAGGCGCGCAAACCCGCAACGTGGTGCTGCAAAACAACAATTTGAAGTCCATGAAGCTGCCCGTGAGCCGCGACGCCGACGTGGCCGAGCCGGTGGTAGGGCCGTAGCGAAGTAGCGCGGACTCTGCGAGTCCGCGAATAGCGCCATTGAATAAGCAGTCTGGCCGCTACGTACTGGCTCGCAGCCGCCCCCGACGTACTCCCTTCGCGGACTCACAGAGTCCGCGCTACTTCGCGCACTTACCCATGCCCCGCTTCCTTTTTCTGCTCCTGCTCACCTTTCCTGCCCTGGCCCAGCAGGCACCGCTGCGCCTGTGGTACCCGCAGCCGGCCGCCAAGTGGACCGATGCCTTGCCCCTGGGCAACGGCCGGCTGGGCGCGATGGTGTTTGGCGGGGTAGGGCAGGAGCATATCCAGTTCAACGAGGCCACGCTCTGGACGGGCCGGCCCCGCGCCTATGCCCGGCCGGGGGCCGCGCAGTACCTGCCCGAAATCCGGCAACTGCTGGCCGCTGGCAAGCAGGCCGACGCCGAGGCGCTGGCCGAAGCGCACTTTATGGGCCTCAAAGACCACGAGGAAGGCTACGACGCCCGGCAAGCCGCCTGGCTGCAACGGGTGCGGGCCGGCAGCGTGGCCGCCGCCCTGGCTGCCAGCCACCCCTGGAAACCGCTGGCCATCCCCACCCCCAACGGCTGGGAGGCCGCCGGCCTCGAAGGGCTGGACGGGGCCGTGTGGCTCAAAACCACCTTCGAGCTGCCCGCTGCCTGGGCCGGTAAAGACCTCACGCTGAGCTTGGGCCGCATCCGCGACCTGGATTTTACCTACGTGAACGGCACGCTGGTGGGCCAGGACGAGGGCATTAGCAAGAAGCGGCGCTACCGGGTGCCGGCGGCGGCCCTGCGGCCGGGGCGCAACGAGGTGGCGGTGCAGGTAATCAACTACTTCGACAAGGGCGGGCTGATTGGGGTGAAGGAAAACCAGCCCGTATTCGTGGCCTACCCCGAGGGGGCCGACCCGGCCACCGGCGTGCCGCTGGCCGCCACCTGGCAGTACTGGGTGGCGGATGCCAACCCGCCCCTCACCCCTAGCTACCAGGCGTCGTACCAGCCGTTTGGCGACTTGCGGCTGGACGTGGCCGGCACTGGCCCGGCCACCGACTACCGCCGCGAGCTGGACCTCAGCCAGGCCGTAGCGCGCACTTTCTACACGCAGGGCGGCGTGAAATATACCCGCGAGTACTTCACCAGCGCCCCCCGCCAGGCGCTGCTGTGCCACTTAGCGGCAGATACTAAAGGCAAAATCAGCCTGAAAGCCCGGCTCACCAGCCTGCACCAGCAAACCAAAACCTACCGCGTAGACGACCACACGTTGGCCCTGGCCGTGCAAGTGCGCGACGGCGTGCTGCGCGGCGTGAGCTACCTGCGCATAGCCGCCCGGCACGGCCGCGTCGTCGTTAGCGACAGCAGTATCGTGCTCGAAAACGCCGACGAAGCCACCTTCACCCTCACCGCCGCCACCAATTTCCAAGGCCCCCACAACGTGAGCGGCCCGCCCGAAACCCTGGCCGCGCAGGCGCAGCAGCGGGCGCAGGCGCTGGATTACGCCGCCCTCAAAGCCGAGCACCTGCGCGACTACCAGGCCCTGTTTCAAGGGTTTGCGCTGGATTTGGGCCACACGCCGAACGAGCAGCTGCCCACCGACGAGCGCATCCGGCAGTTCAGCCCCGTGGCCGACCCGGCGCTGCTGGCGCTCTACGTGCAGTACGGGCGGTATCTGCTGCTGGCCTCGTCGCGGGCGGACGGGGTGCCGGCCAACTTGCAGGGCATCTGGAACGAGTCGCTGACGCCCTCGTGGGGCAGCAAGTACACCACCAACATCAACCTGGAAATGAACTACTGGCCCGCCGAGGTGCTGGGCCTGAGCGCCTGCACCGCGCCGCTCACCCGCTTCGTAGATACCCTGGCCCAGGCTGGCCGGGCTACCGCCCGCGCCCACTACGGCGCGCCCGGCTGGGTGCTGCACCACAACACGGATATCTGGGCCGGCACCGCGCCCATCAACGCCGCCAACCACGGCATCTGGCCGGGCGGGGCCGCCTGGCTCTGCCAGCCGCTCTGGGAGCACTACCAGTTTACGCAAAACCAGGATTTTCTGCGCCAGCAGTACCCGGTGCTGCGGGCCGCCGCCGAGTTCTACCTCGCCTTTCTGACCAAGGATGCCCGCACCGGCTACCTCATCAGCTCACCCTCGAACTCGCCCGAGCACGGCGGCCTGGTAGCCGGCCCCAGCATGGACCACCAGCTTATCCGGCAGCTGTTCAGCACCTGCGCCGCCGCCGCGCAGGTGTTGGGCACGGATGCTGATTTCCAGAAAACCTTAGCCACTGCGGCCAGCCAACTACCTCCCAACCAACCAGGTAAGCACGGCCAGCTGCAGGAGTGGCTCGAAGACAAGGACGACCCCGCCGACACGCACCGCCACGTTTCGCACCTGTGGGGCGTATTCCCCGGCAACGACATTACCTGGGCCGACCCGAAGCTCATGCAAGCCGCCCGCACCTCCCTGCTGCAGCGCGGCGACGGCGGCACCGGCTGGAGCCTGGCCTGGAAAGTAAACCTCTGGGCCCGCCTGCGCGACGGCGACCACGCCCTGCGCCTGCTGCAAAACCTGCTTGCGCCTGCCGAAAGCGGCACCGGGGCCGAGCAGGGCGGCGTCTACCACAACTTGTTCGATGCCCACCCGCCCTTCCAGATTGACGGCAACTTCGGCGGCGCGGCCGGCGTGGCCGAGATGCTGCTGCAAAGCCAAACTGGCACCCTCGACCTGCTGCCCGCCCTGCCCGCCGCCTGGCCCACCGGCGAGGTGCGCGGCCTGCACGCGCGGGGCAACTTCGTGGTGAATTTGAAGTGGAAAAAAGGGGTTTTGCAAGCTGTGGAGGTGCAGGCGCTGGCGGGTGGGCCGTGCGTGGTGCGCTACGGCGACAAGCAGGTGCAGCTGGCAACGCGGGCGGGCCAGGTGCTTAGGCTTTCGGGGGAGTTGCGGGCGGAGTAATTTTCAGTCGCCCTCCGCGCTCACCCCACGAGACCCCTATGGGGCCGGCCCCCTCCCCTTCGGGAGAGGGGGAGCCTGACGATTGTCCACTTATGCGCCGCCGTGGCTCCCCCTCTCCCGAAGGGGAGGGGGCCGGCCCCATAGGGGTCTCGTGGGGTGAGCGCGGAGGGCGATTAAACTAGAAACTTATGCCTAAAATCCTCCTCCTTCTCCTCCTCACCACCCTCGCCGCCCACGCCCAGCGCACCACCATCCCGCTGCTGGACGACTGGCGCACCGTGGCCGACAACAAGAAGCCCCAGGGCTTCGAGCAGCCCGGCTACCGCGACCAGGACTGGCAAACCGTGGCCGTGCCCCACAACTGGGACGCCTACGCCGGCTACCGCCGCCTGCGCCACGGCAACCGCCACGGCACGGCCTGGTACCGCAAAACGTTCACGGTCAATGACTACGGTAAAGACGCCCGCTACTTTCTGTTCTTTGAGGGCGTAGGCTCCTACGCCACCGTGTGGCTGAATGGGCAGCAGCTGGGCACCCACGCCGGGGGCCGCACCACCTTCACCCTCGATGCCACGCCCGCCCTGCACCCCGATGGCCGCCCCAACGTGCTGGCCGTGCTGGCCAACCACCCGGCCAATATCCAGGACTTGCCCTGGGTGTGCGGGGGCTGCTCCGAGGAGCGCGGCTTTTCGGAAGGCTCGCAGCCAATGGGCATATTCCGGCCGGTGTCACTGGTGGTTACCAACGCCGTGCGCATCGAGCCGTTTGGGGTCCACATCTGGGCCGATTCCACGATTTCGGCGGCGGCGGCGCGGCTCCACGCCGAAACCGAAGTGCGCAACTACGGCAGCAAGGCCCAAACGCTTACGGTGGTGAGCCAGCTGCTGGACCGCCAGGGCAAAGTAGTGGCCGAAACCAGCACCCGCCAGCTACTGGCCGCCGGAGCCACCGCCCAGCTAGCACAACAGCTACCCGAGCTGAAGCTGCCGCACCTGTGGTCGCTGGCTGACCCGTACCTGTACCGGCTCATGACGCGGGTGCAGGCGGGCAAGCGAGTGCTCGATACCGAAACCACGCCCTACGGCATCCGTTGGATAAGCTGGCCGATTGGGCGCAACGCCAGCAAGCAAAAGCAGTTTCTACTCAACGGCACCCCCGTATTTATCAACGGCGTGGCCGAGTACGAGCACCTGCTGGGCGACAGCCACGCTTTCACGCCCGAGCAAATTCGGACGCGGGTGCGCATGGTACGCGCCGCTGGCTTCAACGCCTTCCGCGACGCGCACCAGCCCCACAACCTGCTCTACCAGGCCAACTGGGACTCGCTGGGGGTGCTGTGGTGGCCGCAAATGGCCGCCCACATCTGGTACGATACGCCCGCCTTCCGGGCCAATTTCAAGGCCCTGCTTACCGACTGGGTAAAGGAGCGGCGCAACAGCCCCTCGGTGGTGCTCTGGGGCCTCGAAAATGAGAGCACCCTGCCCCCCGACTTCGCCCGCGAATGCACCGCTCTCATCCGGCAGCTCGACCCCACGGCCTGGCGCGAACGCCTTGTCACGACCTGCAACGGCGGCCAGGGCACCGACTGGGACGTGCCCCAGAACTGGACCGGCACCTACGGCGGCGACCCCGCCACCTACGCCGCCGACCTCGCCCGGCAGGTGCTGGTGGGCGAATACGGCGCCTGGCGCACCCTCGACCTGCACCGCAGCGGCCCCTTCCGCGCCGACGGCCCCCTAAGCGAAGACCGCGAAACCCAGCTGCTGGAACAGAAAGTGCGCCTGGCCGAAACCGCCAAAGACCAGACTGCCGGCCACTTCCTCTGGCTGCTGACCTCGCACGACAACCCCGGCCGCACCCAAAGCGGCGAAGGCCAGCGCGAGCTGGACCGCATCGGCCCCGTGAATTACAAGGGCCTCTTTACGCCTTGGGAAGAGCCCACCGATGCCTTCTATATGTTTCGGGCCAACTACGCGCCCGCCGCCACCGAGCCGATGGTGTACCTGGCCTCCCACACCTGGCCCGACCGCTGGCGCACGCCCGGCCGCCAGGACAGTATCATCGTGTACTCCAATTGCGACGAGGTCGAGCTGTTCAACGACGTAAACCACCAGTCGCTGGGCCGCCGCAAGCGCGCCGGCATCGGCACCCATTTCCAGTGGGATGGCGTCGATATCGCCTACAACGTGCTCTACGCCGTGGGCTACGTGGGCGGGCGGGCCGTGGCACGCGACTGCCTGGTGCTACACTTTCTGCCCCCGGCCCCGCACCTGGCCGCGCTCATGGACAACACCCCGCTCACCGCGCCGCAGCCGGGCTACCACTACCTCTGCCGCGTCAACTGCGGCGGGCCGGCCTACACCGACCACCTGGGCCAAACCTGGGCCGCCGACCAGTCCGGTGCCAACCCCGCCGCCTGGGGCTCCGAGTCGTGGACGCAGGCGTACCAGGGGGCTTCGCCCTTCTTCGCCAGCCAGCGCCGCACCTTCGGCCCGGTGGCGGGCACGGCCGATGCGCTGCTGTTTCAGGACTTCCGCTACGGGCGCGAGCAACTGCGCTACCGCTTCCCGGTGCCCGATGGCGACTACCTGGTAGAACTGTATTTTGCCGAGCCCTGGCTGGGCACGGGCGGCGGGCTCGACTGCACCGGCTGGCGGCTGTTCGACGTAGCCGTGAATGGGCAAGCCGTGCTCAAAGACCTGGACCTGTGGCACGAAGCCGGGACGGGCCGCGCCCTCAAAAAGCTGGTGAAAGCGCACGTAACGGGCGGCCAGCTGGTGGTGTCGTTTCCACGAGTAGCCTCGGGGCAGGCTGTAATCGCAGCCATCGCCCTTGCCACCACGGCCGCCGACGTGCGCCCGGTATCTGCCCCGGCACCGCTACTCGACTACAACCCAGCGCCCGACCAGGCTCCCTGGGTTCACCAAACCTGGCTCGATACCGGCCGGCCGGTACACCCCGGTGAGCCGGCCGTTTTCACCGCCCTGCCACCAACCCTGTACGGAGCCGAGTGGCTGAGTGGCCCGGCAGCGGCCAGCTGGGCCAGCAGCAGCAACCTGACCGTGATGGCCCCCGCCGACCTGTACGTGGCCCTACCGGTAGGCTTGCCCCGCCCCGCCTGGCTGCAAGCCTATGACGACCCGCACCTCATACTGCAGACCAGCGAGGGCGGGGGGCGCACTTACCAGCTCTACCGCCACCACTTACCGCACGGCCTTACCGAGGGGGTTGGCCCCCACCCGGCCGACGCTCCCTATCTGGTGCTGGCCACCCCCGCCAGCAACCTGGAGCCGGCTTACGACCTCAAGCCCGTTGTCGGCTATAAGCCCGCCACTGCCCTGGCCAGCGGCCCCGGCATGGTGCGCGAAACGGTGAATACCAAGGAAAGCGTCAGCTTCCGCGAAGCTAGCGGTGGGGCCCTGGCCTGGCCTATCCAAGTGGGCGTGGCTGATACCTATTCGCTTACCTTCCGCTACGCCAACTCACAGGCCCGCCCCCTGAAAGCAACGCTCACCGTGACGTTGGGCAATGGCACGCTCATCAAAACCGAGCCGCTGGAGTTGCTACCATCCAAGCCCGGCAAATGGAGCTACCTGGCCACCACCACCGGCACCATGATAAACGCGGGCACCTACACCGTGCGCCTCACGGCGGTGGATGCGGCAGGGCTGAGTGTGTCGGGGCTGGATGTGCAGTAACGGGGTTAGTAAGTAACTGCTCTTACGCAAGCGCCTAGAGCCGTTACCCGGTCAGACCGCCGTAGGCGGTCTGACCGGCTGTTGTAAGCCCAGTATCCTACTTGGACGGCCCCAGTCGGCAGCCGGTCTGACCGGGTAACGGTCCAAACGACTGCGTAACAGCACAGTAAGTAAGCTGACCGCCGTTTAGCGCGTAGCGCGTAACGGCAGGTCGACCAGTGGGGCGAGTTTTCAAACTCGCAAAAGGAGAGCCGGCTGGGTGGGCTACAGCGTTCGGTACATCCGCTTGCGAGCTGCTCTAACGTGCGAGTTTGGAAACTCGCCCCACTGGTCGACCTGCCGTTACGCGCTACGCGCTAAACGGCGGTCAGCTTGTAGCTTCTTGCACGTCAAGATGCTACAATAGAAGGGGAACATGGTACACGGGCCGCGCTGGCGGGCTGGGTAAGTTTGTGATACCCTCAGCATTCGGTAAAAAAGTGAGAATTCGCGGCTTACGGGCCATTATTGCTCCATGAACAATCTGCGAATTCTTGACCTGCTTATTATCGCGCTCTATCTGGTGGCAATGGTGGCCGTGGGAGTGTACTTCTCCCGCAAAAACAAAAACCCCGAGCAGTATTCCAGCGCCTCCGGCCAGATACCGGGCTGGGCCATCGGGCTGAGTATCTACGCTACGTTTCTGAGCAGCAACACCTTTCTGGGGGTGCCGGGCAAGTCGTTCGGTACCAATTGGAACGCACTGGTCTTCAGTATTTCCATGCCACTGGCGGCCTGGGTGGCGGCGCGCTACTTCGTGCCGTTTTACCGCAGCACCGGCGAAATCTCGGCCTACACCCACTTGGAGCGGCGCTTTGGCCCCTGGGCCCGTACCTACGCCGTGGTGTGCTTTCTGCTCACGCAGCTGGCCCGCATCGGGTCCATCTTTTTCGGCATCGCGCTCACCCTGCAAGCCCTCACCGGCTTCTCGATGGAGTGGATTATGCTCGTCACCGGCGTGTGCATCATCATCTACACGGTGCTGGGCGGCATCGAGGCGGTTATTTGGACGGAGGTGGTGCAGGGCGTCATCAAAACCGGGGGGGCGCTGCTCATCCTGTACCTGGTGCTCAAGCATTTGCCGGGCGGTATGAGCAAGGTAGTCGCCATCGGGCGGCACGACGGCAAGTTCAGCCTCGGCGGTTTCGCGCCCGATTTTACGCAGTCGACTTTCTGGGTGGTGCTGCTGTATGGCTTTTTCATCAACCTCAACAACTTCGGCGTCGACCAGAACTACGTGCAGCGCTACCATACGGCCACCTCGGCACGGGAGGCGGCGCGCTCCATCTGGCTCTGCGTGGGCATCTACGTACCGGCTTCGCTGCTATTTTTCCTCATCGGCTCGGCCCTCTACGCCTACTACCAGGTGCACCCCGAGCTGATTGAGGCCGTGAAGCTGAAAGTGGCCGCCGAGCATCTGCCCCTGGGTGCCACAGCCGCGCAGCTAACGCAGGAAGCCGCCCGCCTGCTGCCTGCCGATTACGGCGACAAAGTGATGCCGCACTTCATGGTCACCCAGATTCCGCCCGGCCTGGTGGGCCTCATCGTGTCGGCCATTCTGGCGGCGGCCATGAGCACCATCAGCTCCGGCATGAATGCCTCGGCCACCGTGTTTGCGGCCGACATCTACGAGCGCTACTTCCGACCGGGCCTGAGCGGGCGCCAAACTCTGCGGCTGCTGCACGTAGGCACCGTGGTGGTGGGGCTGCTGGGCATGGGCACTGGCCTAGCCATGATTGGGGTCAAGAGCGTGCTCGACGTGTGGTGGGAGCTTTCGGGCATCTTCGCCGCCGGCATGCTGGGCTTGTTTCTGCTAGCTGTTATTGGCCGCCAGACCCGCAACCACGAAGCCCTCACGGCCACCGTCATCGGGGTGCTCGTCATCCTCTGGCTCACGCTTTCGCCCCGCCTACCCGACAACCTCGCCGCCCTGCGCAATCCGCTGCACAAGAGCATGGTTATCGTGGTGGGCACTCTTACTATTTTCCTGCTGGGGCTGCTGCTTACCCGGCTGCGCGGGCGGCAGCCCCACCCCCTAGCCCCCTCCCCTGCGGGGAAGGGGGAACTAGTTTCTAGTTCTAGACTCTAACTTTTTAGAGCTAGTTCCCCCTCCCCCGCAGGGGAGGGGGCTAGGGGATGGGGCTGCCATCAGAACGACACTACAACTAACTAATCCATACCACTATGCAAGCTTCTGCCAAAGGGTTTATTCCCGTCATGCTTATGCCCTTTCGCAACGATGGGCTGATTGACTACCCGGCTCTCACCCGCCTCACCGAGCTGTACCTGGAAGCCGGGGCGGCCGGGCTTTTTGCCAATTGCTTGTCGAGCGAGATGTTCGAGCTGAGCGCGGAGGAGCGTTTGCAAAGCATCCGGCACGTGGTCGACGTGGTGGGCGGGGCGGTGCCCGTGGTAGCAACCGGCACCTTTGCCGGCCCGCTCAACGAGCAGGCCGATTTCGTGAAGCAGGTGTATGAGGCCGGCACCGAGGCCGTTATCGTCATCACCAGCCTGCTGGCGGGTGCCGAAGAATCAGATGCCGTGTTCAACGAGCGGGTTTTCCGCCTGCTCGACTGGACGGCCGGCGTGCCGCTGGGTTTCTACGAGTGCCCCGAGCCCTACAAGCGCTTGCTGTCGGCCGAGCAGCTGGGGCAGTTCGTGGCTACCGGCCGCGTCACCTACCACAAGGATACGTGCCTGGACATCAACCAGGTGCAAGCCAAGATAGCGGCGGGGCAGGGCCACCGTTTCGGCCTTTACGATGCCTACATGGGCCACGCCGTGGAGTCGTTGCGGGCCGGGGCGGCGGGACTTTCGTGCATTCAGGGCAATTTCTTCCCCGAGCTGATTGTGTGGCTCTGCAACAACTACGACAACCCGCAGTTGGCCAGCGAGGTGGGGCAGGTACAGGACTTCTTCATTCGCCACATGCACGTGATGCACAACGTGTACCCCACGGTAGCCAAATACTCGCTACGGCAGCGCGGCGTGGAGATTTCCACTTTCACCCGCCGCAAGGTGGGCGAGTTTTCCGGTGCCATCCGCCAGGGCGTAGAGGCGCTGGGCGGTGACTACCGGGTGCTGAGCCGCAGTTTGGAGCTGGAGTTGGTGTAGGGGGCAAGCCCCGCACCCTACTTGTTCACGCCAGCACCGCTTCCTTGTAGCTGCGCAGGTACTTGCGCTTGTATTCGAGGGGCGTCACTTTCGTGATTTTCTTGAAGTGGCGGTAGAAGTTCGACACGTTGTTGAACCCGCAGTCGAAGCAGATAACTTCCGTAAGCAGCTTGTCTTCGATGAGCAGGCGGCAAGCCTGGCTGATGCGGATTTCGATGAGGAAGTCGTAATACGTTTTCTTGGTGATGAGCTTGAAGTAGCGACAGAACGAGGTGACGCTCAGGTTGCTGATGGAAGCGACTTCTTCCAGGGTAATCTCGCTCTTGTAGTTGGAGAGCGTGTAATTGCACACCTTATTGATGCGCTGCACGTCTGACTCGTTGGACTGCTTGAAAGCGTGGTGTTCGGAGGCAATGGTCTGAGCCTCGGGCGTTTCGGACAGAATTTTGAGGATGGAGAGGAAGATGATGATGCGGTCGAGGTCGGTGGCCTGCACGGCGGCGCGCATAAGGGGTTCGAGGCGGGCTTTAGCGTCGCCGCTGATGAGCAGGCCGCTCTTGGCTTTCTCGAACAGCTTGGGAATCAGGTACGCTTCGGGCAAGCCCAGCAGGTAGCGGCCCAGGCACTCGGGCAAAAACTGGATGACGATGGCTTCTACCTGCTGGCTGGGGTCGTTCTGGAAGTATTCCTCGTTGCAGCGCCAGGTGTGGGGCAGGTTGGCCCCAAGCAGCACGATTTCGCCGGCCGAGAAATTGCTGATGTTGTCGCCCACCAGCCGCACGCCCTCGCCCTGAATAACGTAGTGCAGCTCTAGCTCGGGGTGGTAGTGCCAGGTGGTGCCGAAATTGGCTTTCTGGTCGTGGCGCACGCTAAACGAACTCTGGATATTAACCGGAACTTTGTGGAACTGAGCTTTCATAAGAGCGGGGCGAAAAGGGTGGGAGAAAGGGTAAGAGTAAGCGCCACTGCGCTTTCTGCCCAGTGGCGAAAATTCAGGCGGCCGGCATTCTAGGATGTTGTCCTGAGCTAGTTCAGCCAGAAAACCAAGCTAATGGATAGCGGCCGGGTTAGTAAGTGGTTACTAATGTAGCAGGAGTTTCGGGTTAAACCTTCCTGTAGTGTGCTGCCTGCCTCTTCGAAACCCGTGAAGCGGCTGAAAACGGGTTGCTAACCGCCGGCTTGCCGGTTTCTGTTAGAATAGGGCAAAAGGGTAGTCCTGAGCCCACATGCTAACTTCCTATACTAAGTAGGTAATAGCCGGCAGGCCCTCCGCTTGGCCGCTTAGCATATTTGCTGTACCATCCTGCCCGCCCTTTTTACCGCTTGTTAGCAGCTGTTTCGTGCCTGGTGCTGCGCCTGCGTTAGCGGCGGCAGCGCCGGGCAGTGAGCACGTAGCCAGGCAGTTGCAAGGGCAGGCGCAGGCAAAGGCTGGGCTCCCGCCAGCATCTTCCCCCCTTCAGTTGTACGCCGTGCCGCTTATCCCTAAAAAAGAAGTACTGTTGCTTGCCAGCGGCGACCTACGCCTAGCGGCCAACCAAAACTGCTGGCCCGCCCAGCAGGCTATGGAAACCCAGCTCACCGCCGCCCTCGCCCGCCAGGGCTACGCGGTGCGCCGCGCCCACCTCTACGACCCGCTAAAAAAGCACGGCTTCCTCGACTCGCAGAAAATGGGCATGGAGGTGTTTCGCACCCTCGACCCCTGGCAGCCGCTCATCGTGGCCGAAAGCGTGTGGCAGTACTCGCACCACGTGCTGGCCGGCCTCACCACCCACCAAGGCCCCATCCTGACGGTTGCCAACTGGAGCGGGCAGTGGCCCGGCCTGGTGGGCATGCTAAATTTGAACGGCTGCCTCACCAAAGCCGGTGTAACCTACAGCACCCTGTGGAGCGAGGATTTTACGGATGCTTTCTTTGAAGATGGCCTGCGCCAGTGGCTGCAAACTGGCACCATCGCCCACGACGAAAGCCACGTAACCGAGTTCGCGGCCAGCACCCTGCCCGCCGCCGACGAGCAGGCCGGCCGCGACTTTGCCCGGCACTTCCGGCAGCATAAGGCCATTATGGGCGTGTTCGACGAGGGCTGCATGGGCATGTACAATGCCATTGTGCCCGACGAGCTGCTGCACGCCACCGGCGTGTTCAAGGAGCGCCTGAGCCAGGCCACGCTCTACGCTGCCCTGCGCGATGTGCCCGAGGCCGAGGCCCAGGCCGTGCTCGACTGGCTGCTAACTAAAGGGATGAAATTCAACTGGGGTACCGACGACGCCACCCAACTCACCCGGGGCCAGACCTTGGAGCAGTGCCAGATGTACGTGGCCGCCGTGCGCCTGGCCGCCGAGTTTGGCTGCGACACCATCGGCATCCAGTACCAGCAGGGCCTCAAGGACCTGACCGTGGCCAGCGACCTAGTGGAGGGCCTGCTTAACAACACCGACCGGCCCCCGGTGTACGCGGCCACCACCGGCGAGGAGCTGTACGCTGGCCAGGCGCTGCCCCACTTCAACGAAGTGGACGAGTGCGCCGGCCTCGACGCGCTGGTGACGCACCGCCTTTGGAACGAGCTGGGCATGAGCGGCGAAACCACGCTGCACGACATTCGCTGGGGCGAAACCTTCGACACCGGCGACGGCGACGAATTCGTGTGGGTGTTCCTGATTTCGGGCGCGGCCCCGCCCGCCCACTTCATCGACGGCTACGCGGGTGCCAGCAGCGAGCGCCAGACGCCCATGTACTTCCGGCGCGGCGGCGGCACCCTCAAGGGCGTGAGCCGGCCGGGCGCTCTGGTGTGGAGCCGCATCTACGTGCTCGATAACAAGCTGCACTGCGACCTGGGCGTGGGCGAAGTGGTAGCCCTGCCCGCCGCCGAAACCAAGCGCCGCTGGCAGGAAACCACCCCCGAATGGCCCATCATGCACGCCGTGCTCTGCGGCGTGAGCCGCGACCAGCTCATGGCCCGCCACAAGGCCAACCACATCCAGGTGGTGTATGCCCCCTACGCCGCCAAGGCCCACCAGGCCTGCCGCATCAAAGCCGCCGCCCTGGCTGAGCTGGGCATCGAAGTCCACTTTTGCGGCGACGTGAAGGGGCTGACGGCCGAGGTAGGGCAGGGGGAATTGGCGGCGGTGGTAGCGGGGTAGGTTTTAGGTCGCCCTCCGCGTGGGCCGGGGGTGGGGCTCCACGCGGAGGGCGACTAGCACTAAGCAATTTGCATTTTTCCCTATGAAATCCCACCTCTTCCTATTCCTCCTCGCCACCGCCGCCCGCCCGGCTTTCGCCCAGTACCCTACCATCCCGCCCGACGTGCAGGCCAAGGCCGATGTGGCGCTGGAGGAGGCGCAGAAACGCTCGGACGAAGCCTGGAAAAAGGCGCTGCCCATAGTGGAGGCCGATGCCAAAAAGGGCAAGCCGTTTATTCCCTGGGCGGCCAAGCCCAGCGACTTGCCGCAGTCCGACCGGCTGGCTTTTCCGGGGGCCGAAGGGGGCGGCGCGCACGCATTTGGCGGGCGTGGGGGCCGGGTGCTAGTAGTAACGAGCCTGGCCGACAGCGGCCCCGGCACCTTGCGCGAGGCGTGTGAGCAGGGCGGGGCGCGCATTATTGTGTTCAACGTGGCGGGCATTATTCGGCTGAGCAGCCCCATTATCATTCGGGCACCCTACCTGACGCTGGCGGGGCAAACCGCGCCCGGCGACGGCGTGTGCGTGGCGGGCGAGTCGGTGTGGATTAATACCCACGACGTGGTAGTGCGCTACCTGCGCTTCCGGCGCGGGGCGATGGAAGTAGGCCGTCGCGACGATGGGCTGGGCGGCAACCCGGTGGGCAACATCATCATCGACCACGTATCGGCGAGCTGGGGGCTGGATGAGAACATGTCCATCTACCGGCACGTGTACCACAACCCCGAAACCGGCAAGGCCGACAAGCTGCCGACGGTGAACGTGACCATTCAGAACTCCATTTTCTCGGAGGGGCTCGATACCTACAACCACGCCTTTGGCAGCACTATTGGGGGGCTGAACAGCTTGTTTGCGCGCAACCTGTGGGCTAACAACATTGCCCGCAACCCGTCGGTGGGCATGTACGGCGACTTCAACTTCGTCAACAACGTGGTGTTCAACTGGTGGAACCGCTCGGCCGATGGCGGCGACAACCACTCGGAGTTCAACTTCGTGAACAACTACTACAAGCCCGGCCCCGTCACGCCTGCCACGCAGCCCATTGCCTACCGCATTCTCAAGCCCGAGTCGGGCCGCGATAAAGACCAGAAGAACCTCTTTGGCAAGGCTTACGTGAAGGGCAACGTGATGAGTGGCAACGAGAAAGTAACCCAGGACAACTGGGCCGGCGGCGTGCAGATAGAAGGCGCGGCCGAAACCGAGAAGACGTTGGCCGGCATCCGGACGGACACGCCCTACCCGCTGCCCGGCGTAAAAACCGTGCTGCCCGCGCCCGCCGCCTACGAGTACGTGCTCACCCACGTAGGCGCCACTCTGCCCCGGCGCGATGCCGTGGACGCCCGCATCGTGCAAGATGTGCGCACCGGCCAGATTACCTACGCCAAAGACGCCCAGCCCGCCGCCGTCAGCCCCTACATCAAGCGCCGCCTGCCCGCCGACTCCTACAAACAGGGCATCATCGTGGACCCCGCCCAGGTGGGAGGCTACCCCACCTACCAGGGCCAGCCCTACGCCGATACCGACCACGACGGCCTGCCCGACCAGTGGGAAACCGCCCACGGCCTCAACCCCAAAAACCCCGCCGACGCCACCCTGGACCGTAACAAAGACGGCTACTCCAACATCGAGGAGTTTCTGAATGGGGCCGTGAAGGCCAACGACGTGCAGCCGAAAGCGTAAATTTTGTGCGTCGTTCTGGTGGGCGCCTCACCCCCTAGCCCCCTCTCCGAAAAGGAGAGGGGGAACTAGTATCTAATTCTAGTACTAGACCTAAAAACTAGAGCTAGTCCCCCCTCTCCTTTTCGGAGAGGGGGCTAGGGGGTGAGGCGCCCACCAGAACGACCAACCCACCTATGCCCAAACGCCTCCTCTCCCTCCTGCTGCTCCTCACCCTCACGGCCAGCGCCCCCACCGCGCCCACCGGCCCGCTGCGGGTGTCGGCCAACGGCCGCTACCTGACCACGGCCGGCGGCCAGCCCTTCTTCTGGCTGGGCGATACGGGCTGGCTGCTCTTCAACAAGCTCCGGCGCGAGGAAGCGGAAACCTACCTGGAAGACCGCCGCAAAAAAGGCTTCAACGTCATTCAGGTAATGGTGCTGCACCAGGTGCCCAGCGTGAACGTGTACGGCGACTCGGCCCTCGTCCACGCCGACGTGACGCGGCCGCTGCTCACGCCCGGCAACTCGCCCACCGATGCCGCGCAGTACGACTTCTGGGACCACGTGGACTACATCGTGGACTTGGCCGCGCAGAAGGGCCTGTACCTGGGGCTGGTACCAGTGTGGGGCACTAACGTGAAGGCGGGCAAAGTGACGCAGCAGCAGGCCGCCACTTACGCCACCTTCCTGGCCGAGCGGTATAAGAACCGGCCGAACATCATCTGGCTCAACGGGGGCGACATTGCGGGCAGCGACTCGCTGCAAGTCTGGAACACCATTGGGGCCACGCTCAAAGCCCACGACCCCGGCCACCTGGTCACGTTTCACCCGCGCGGGCGCACCCGGTCAGCCGAGTGGTTTCAGGGGGCGAAGTGGCTGGATTTCAACATGGTGCAGTCGGGCCACCGCACGTATGCGCAGGACACCTCCAGGAACGAGAAGTGGCACTTCGGCGAAGACAACTGGCGCTATATCCAGGCCGATTACCAGCAGAAGCCGGCCAAGCCGACTATCGACGGGGAACCGTCCTACGAGGGGATTCCGCACGGCTTGCACGACATTACCCAGCCCCGCTGGACGGCTGCCGACGTGCGCCGCTACGGCTACTGGTCGGTATTTGCGGGCGCGTTTGGCTACACCTACGGGCAAAACTCGGTGATGCAGATGCACAGCGCCACCGACAAAGGCAGCGCCTACGGCTCGTCGGAGCTGTGGTCGTCGGCCATCGCCGCGCCGGGCTCGGGGCAGATGCAGTACTTAAGAAAACTGATGCTGGAACGGAATTTCTTGGGGCGGGTGCCCGACCAGTCGCTGGTAGCCAATCAGGGCGAGAAACATGACTACGTGGCGGCTACTCGTGGGCCTACCTACGCCTACCTCTACACCTGCAACGGCCGCAAAATGCGGGTAAATATGGGCAAGATTCCGCAGGCAGCAGTAGCAGCCGAATGGTATAGTCCCCGCGACGGAAAGATTACGGTTTTCGGCACCTTCCCTAACAAAGGAGTAATGGAGTTTGACCCCCCCGGCGAGCAAAAGGAAGGCAACGACTGGGTGTTGGTATTAGATTCCAGGAGCGTTTTGACGGGCCGATGAAACGATTGGTAAGCACCACCCTCCTGGCTACTGCCCTGGCTTCCTGTTCCCACCAGGCGTATCTGTTCACCTCATTCCGGGAGCCGGCCACGGCCGGGCTGCGCCTGCTTTATAGCTACGACGGCTACAAGTGGCAGGACCTGGGCTGCACCTGGATTGCGCCGCAGGTGGGGCCGAGTAAGGTCATGCGCGACCCCAGCATCGCGCAGGGGCCCGATGGCACCTACCACCTCGTCTGGACCTGCGGCTGGAAAGGCGACAAGGGCTTCGGCTACGCTAGCTCGCGCGACCTGGTGCATTGGTCGGCGCAGCGCTTTATCGACGTGATGAGCCAGGAGCCGACCACCGTGAACGTGTGGGCGCCGGAAGTGACGTATGACCCCGAAACGCGGCAGTTTCTCATCGTGTGGGCCAGCACTGTTCCCTTCCGCTTTCCCAAAGGGCAGGAGGACGAGGACAACAACCACCGCCTCTATTACACCACCACCCCGGACTTCCGCACGTTTGCGCCCACCCGGCTCTTCCTCGACCCCGGTTTCAGCGCCATCGACGCCGTGGTGCTGCGCCGCGCCGCCCACGACTACGTGCTGGTAGTGAAGGACAACACCCGGCCCATGCGCAACATCAAAGTCGCCTTCGGCCCCTCGGCCCTGGGGCCGTACCCGCAGGTGTCGGCCCCGTTCACGGCCAACTTCACCGAGGGGCCCAGTGTGGCCGCGCTGCCGCACCAGCAGTGGCTGATTTACTACGACGCCTACCGCGAGAAGAAATATGGTGCCATGTACACCGTTGATTTTAAAACGTTTACCGACGTGTCGGCTCAAACCAGCGTACCGGTGGGCCACAAGCACGGCACTATCTTTCGGGTGCCGCGCCGCACGCTACGGGCCCTGCAAGTTGCGGCGGCCGATTCCACTTCCCACCGGGTTCAGCCATGAGTAAGAACTGTAGCGCGGACTCGGCGAGTCCGCGAAGTGCCAGCGTTGAACAGCCACGCTATTCGCGGACTCGCCGAGTCCGCACTACGGCGCTACTGGCCCTGCTGCCCGCCCTGGCGCTAGCCCAAACTCCGGCCGAAACCGTGCACTACTCCGGCACCACGCTCAGCAACGTGGACTACCACCACGGGCAATTGCGGCCGGCCATCGGGGTGCATTGCCAGCAGGTGTTGCGGGCCGACCGCCAGCACCCCAGCGCCGCCAACGGCGAGGGCTGGACCTACAACCACGCCCCCATGCTGGCCTACTGGCAAGGCCAGTTCTACCTGCAATACCTGAGCTGCCCCGTAGGTGAACACGAGCCGCCCGGCCGCACCCTACTGCTGACCTCGCGAGACGGGCACAGCTGGAGCAACCCCACCGTCATTTTTCCGCCCTACAAAATTCCCGACGGCACCACCAAGGAGGGCCATCCGGGCAAGGTGGCCAAGGACTTGTTTGCCGTGATGCACCAGCGCGTGGGCTTCTACGTGTCGAAGAAAAGCCGCCTGCTGACGCTGGGCTACTACGGCATCGTAATTGAGCCGCACGACGACCCCAACGACGGGCACGGTATCGGGCGGGTGGTGCGCGAGGTGCTGCCGGGTGGCAAGTTTGGGCCGATTTATTTTTTGCGCAATAATGCCTCGTGGGACAAGGCCAAGTCGAGCTACCCCTTCTACACCAGTAGCCCCGACAAGGGCTTTGTGGCGGCGTGTGAGGAAATTCTGGCCTCGCCGCTCATGATGCAGCAGATGGTGGAGGAGCAGGACCGCAACGACCCCTTGATTCCCATCAAAAAAGACTACAAAGCCTTCAGCTACTACCACCTGCCCGACGGCAACCGGGTGGTGGGCCTCTGGAAGCACGCGCTTACCACTACCAGCCCCGACGGCGGCAAAACCTGGCCCAACCCGGTTATCCGGGCCCCGCATTTCGTGAACAGCAACGCCAAAATCTGGGGCCAGCGCACCTCCGACGGGCGCTACGCCACGGTATACAATCCCTCGGAGTACCGCTGGCCGCTGGGCATTTCGACCAGCCAGGACGGGCTGAACTACACCGACTTGTGGCTGGTACACGGCGAAATATCACCCCTGCGCTACGGCGGGGCCTACAAAAGCTACGGCCCGCAGTACGTGCGCGGCATCCAGGAAGGCGACGGCACGCCGCCCGATAAAAACCTGTGGGTGACGTACAGCATGAACAAGGAGGACATCTGGATTTCGACCATCCCGGTGCCCGTGCGCGCTACCGTCACCGAGCCCGTCAACGACATATTTGCCTCCTTGCCCGCCGGCCAGGAGCTGGCCAACTGGAACACCTACAGCCTGGTACAAGCCCCGGTCGGCATCGGCAAGCTGCCCGACGGCAGCAAGGGCCTCGTGCTGAAGGACGCTGATAAATTCGACTACGCCCTGGCCGAGCGCGTCATTCCGAACGCCAAAAAAGTAGCCGTGGAGTTCAGCGTCATTCCCGCCCAAAACGACCAGGGCGAGTTGCAAATTGAGTTTCAGGATGCCAAAGGTTCCTCCGCCGTGCAGCTCACCTTCGATGCCGAGGGCAACTTCCGCAACAAGGCTGGTGCCCGCTTCAAGAACATGACCAAGTACGTGGCCGGCACCGAGTACGCCGTGCGCGTGGTGCTCGACGCCGACACCCGCTCCTACACCGTGGCCATCAACGGTAAGCCCGCTGGCACCTACATTTTCTACGCCCCGGTAGCCTCGTTCGAGCGCGTGGTGCTGCGCACCGGCGAGGCCCGCCACTTCCCCACCCCCGACACCCCCGCCGACCAAGACTACGACCTGCCCGATGCCGGCGGCAGCGAGCCGGAAGCGGTGTTTTATTTGAAGTCGCTGAAAACGTCGGTGCCCGATGCGCCGGCCGGCGGGTAGCTTCAGCGCGGCGGTCGCCCTCCGCGACACCTCACCCCCTAGCCCCCTCTCCAAAAAAGAGGGGGAACTAGCTTCTAATTCTAGGCTAGTTTTTAGAGCTAGTTCCCCCTCTCTTTCGGAGAGGGGGCTAGGGGGTGAGGTGACGCGGAGGGCGACAACACCAGAACTTACTACACTCCCCAATGCCCAAACTCCTCCTCGCCCTCCTGTTTCTGCCGCTCAGCCTGCTCGCCCAGCGCACCGAAACCCAGTACCTCTCCGGCCGCGATAAAGACCATACCGTGCCGTGGCAGTTTTACTGCACGGCGGGGCACAATTCGGGCAAGTGGACGACTATCCCGGTGCCCTCGAACTGGGAGCTGCAGGGCTTTGGCAAGTACAACTACGGGCACGACAAGGACACGGCGCGGGGCAAGGAAAAGGGCATGTACAAGTACCAGTTCCGGGTGCCGGCCGGCTGGCAGGGCAAGGTCGTCAACCTCGTGTTTGAGGGGGCGATGACCGATACGGAGGTCAAAATCAATGGCCAGTCGGCCGGCCCCGTTCACCAGGGCTCGTACTACCGCTTCAAGTACGATATCTCCAAGCTGCTTAAATACGGCCAGCCCAACCTGCTCGAAGCCACCGTGGCCAAGCATTCGGCCAACGAGTCGGTGAACGATGCCGAACGGCGGGGTGACTTCTGGATATTTGGCGGCATTTTTCGGCCGGTGTACCTGGAGGCGCTGCCGCAGCAGCACATCCGCCGCGTGGCCGTGGATGCCCGCGCCAACGGCAGTTTCCAGGCCGATGTGTGGGTGGCTAATGCTGCTGGCGGCGACATCGTGGGCCAGCTCTACAGCCCCGGCGGGCAAAAAGTGGGCGCCGAGTTCAGCAGCCCCGTGGCGGCCGGAAGCGGGCCGACGCGCCTGCAAGCCTCGCTGGTGGAGCCCTCGCGCTGGACGCCCGAAACGCCGCAGCTCTACCGCGTGGTCTTCACGCTGCGGCAGGGTGGCCAGGCCGGGCATACGGTGAGCCAGCGGGTAGGCTTCCGCACGGTGGAGCTGCGCGAGCGCGACGGCTTCTACGTGAACGGCGTGAAAGTCAAGTTCAAGGGCGTGTGCCGGCACTCGTTCTGGCCCTCGTCGGGGCGCACCACCAGCCCGGCGTTGAGCGTGCTCGACGTGAACCTGCTCAAGGACATGAACATGAACGCCGTGCGCATGTCGCACTACCCGCCCGACGAGCATTTCCTGGCGGTGTGCGACTCGCTGGGCTTGTTCGTGCTCGACGAGGTAGCCGGCTGGCACAAGGCCTACGACACCCCGGTGGGCACCAAACTCGCCGAGGAACTGGTGGACCGCGACCAGCCCCACCCCTGCATCGTGGCCTGGGTAAACGGCAACGAGGGCGGCCACAACTTCGACCTCGACCCCGTGCTCGACCGCCTGGATATGCAGAAGCGGCCCGTGGTGCACGCCTGGCAGGTGTTCCGGGGCACCGATACCCAGCACTACATCAATTACGACTACGGCAACGGCACCAGCCTGCACGGCCACAACGTGGTGTTTCCCACCGAGTTTCTGCACGGCCTCTACGACGGCGGCCACGGCGCGGGCCTCGAAGACTACTGGCGCCAGATGTGGGCCGAGCCGCTCTCGGCCGGCGGCTTCCTCTGGGACTTTTCCGACGCCGCCGTGGTACGCACCGACAAGGGCGGCATCCTGGATACCGACGGCAACCACGGCGCCGATGGCATCCTGGGGCCGTACCGCGAAAAGGAGGGTAGCTTCTTCACTATCAAGGAGGTATGGTCGCCCATTTTCTTCGAGCGCCGCGAAATCACCGCTGCCTTCAATGGCCGGTTTCAGGTGCAAAACCGCTTCGGCTACACCAACCTCAACCAGTGCCGCTTCACCTGGAAGCTAGCCACGCTGCCCGCGCCGGGCGCTGTTGCCAGTGCCCCCGAAACCGGCACCATCCCGGCCCCGGCCATTGCCCCCAACGAGTACGGCACCCTGCGCTTCACCTTGCCCCCCAACTGGCAGCGCCACGATGTGCTCTATATCACGGCCACCGACCCCAGCGGCCGCGAAATCTTCACCTGGAGCTGGCCCGTGGCGCACCCCGCCGCCGTAGCCCAGCGCCTGGTAGCTACCACCGGCCCCGGCGCGGCCACCTTTAGTGAAACCGACTCGCTCTACACTGTGGGCGCTAGCGGAGTGCAGCTAATCTTCAGCCGCCGCACCGGCCTGCTGCGGCAGGTGCGCAACGCCAGGGGCATTATCCCCTTCACCAACGGGCCGGTACTGGCCGAGGGCACCACCGACTTCGAAAGCCTCACCCAGCGCCCGGACGGCCAGAACGTGGTAGTGAGCGCCCGGTTTGGCAAGAAAAGCAGTTACCAGTCGCTCGACTGGACCATCTACCCCTCCGGCTGGGTGCGCATGAGCGCCAAGTACTTCCCCGCCGCCTACGATTTTACGCTGGCGGGCCTGAGCTTCACCTACCCCGAAAAGCAGGTAACCGGCGTGCAGTGGCTCGGCGACGGCCCCTACCGCGTGTGGAAAGACCGCCTGAAAGGCACCAACCTCGGCGTGTGGAGCAAGCGCTACAATGACACCAGCACCGGCGAGCCCAACGGCACCCAAAGTCCCGTATACCCCGAGTTCAAGGGTTACTACTCCAATTTCTACTGGGTGAAGCTGCTCACCACCGGCCAGCCTATTACCATCGTGGGCGACCAGGAAGACGTGTTCCTGCGCCTTTTCACGCCCCGCGCTTCAGCCACGCCCTTCAACACGGCCCCGGTGTTTCCGTCGGGCAATATCTCGTTTCTGCACGCCATTCCGCCCATCGGCACCAAGTCGCAAAAGGCCGAAAACATGGGGCCCCAGGGCCGCGCTAGCATGTACTACGACTACAGCCAAGACCCCAGCTACGTCAAAGAGCTGACGCTGTACTTCGACTTTCGGGGCGAGGTCAGCCCCTCACGCTAGGGCCCTGGCGCAGACGCAACTATTTTGCTGGCTGACAGGCCCAAGAGGTGCCCCATCATATTAGGAGGTTATTAAGAAGTATAAAAAGCGGTTAAGCCAAAAACTTTAAAGTTTAAAACAGTATAAAATCAGGAAAAGTTTTTTTACTGTTTTATACCCGCAAAATCAGTATTTCTTGACTACCCCGGGTTTCGAGTACAAAACCCTGACTGAGGTATATCCGTTGCAGGTGCTCTTCAAATGTTGCGGCCTGCTCACTGCGCTTGGCGAAGGGACCTGGGTTCTCGTACATCTGTCGCACTTCGGTCAGCGCCAGCACCGTTTCAACGGATGAGGCAGTCACCGCTGGTCGGGCAACTGCCTTGCGTCGGGCTGAAGTAGCGGGCTCGGCCGCCGGAGGTAATTGGCTGCGGTGATACTCATCAAGCAGCAGCTTGCCGGTAATGCACTTAAACAAGTAGTCGGCCGGCTTGCGCACCGGGGTTTTACGCGGCTTGCGCAACACGGCCAGCACGTAGTCCAGGTAGGTGGTGGGGTACTGCCCTTCGGCCAGGTGGCGCCGAATTAACTCGCAGCCCTCTTCGCTTATCCCCTGAGCCCGTAACAACTGTGCCCAGGGCTCAGCTTCGGGCGAACTTGGCGGCGAGGCGATAGCAAGAGCCGCAACTGGCAGCTCACCGCCCGCGTTTTCAGCCAGCAGCAGCGGCTTGGCACTAAACGTGAAGCGAATCTGCTCTACTTTACGCCCCTTCCGCAGTATCTCCATCTCGAAGGCCAAGTCGGTTCTCGCCAACTCGGTTTGGGCCTTATCCAGCACCTTGACCTTGAAGTTGTCGAAGCGGCCTTTATACTCGTCCTCGCTCATCCCCAGCCGAAAACGCAGCTCGTCGACCAAGAAGGTGCGGGTGCCGAATGTCCGGTATTCCGACAGCAGCCAGTAGAGCTTAAATGCGTAGCCTCCCTTCAAATGCTTCAACTCGGCGGCCAAGCTTTTGGTGAAGTTACCTTTTTCGGCCAGTTGCAGCAGGTAAGGGGTGAAGAGCGGGTTGAGCACCAGCACCAAGCCGCCACGCTTCTCTACATAGCTGGCCAGCGCCAGGAGCGGGATAATCCGGTAATCCGGCTTTTTGAGCCGCTCACCCTTGGGTCCCAGTTGCTCTACCCGTAGCTTACGCTCGGTAATCTGGTCACTTAGTTCCGCAATCTGCGCGTAGGCCTTGCCGCCCCCCGTACCCACATCCACCAGCTCAGCCACCGGAATAAAATGCTCCTTCAACTCCTCATCGTCCGGACTGATGCGCTGCAGCAGGGCAGTAAAAGCCCGCCACTCCAGGGTACTGAGCGTAAAAGGACTGTTGATTAAGGCGTTATGCTGCCTCACTTCAGCCAGTACCGGAAGCTTTACTAACGGGTTAGTCACGCGGGCGAATTTTAAACTAAGACTTGGCTAAGATACAGTCCTCCACTTAACTTGTGGCAGGACAGCGCTACTCAACTACCTCGGGTTAGCGTAGCACCAGTGCGTCGTCCGAGACGGGGTTTTGGTAGGGGATGTGAGCTTGACTTTAGCCTTTTGGGTGTTGGCTTAGGGCCGAAAAGAAACCCGCCGGATGGGCAGGCTTAACTTTGGGTAACCACACCGTAAAGCCATGCCTACCTTCCCCAGCGAGTTTCAGGCTGTAATATACCCCTACACTCGTCTATTTTGCCGCCGCGTCTTCGCTCACGTCTAGTTCTTGCTGCTCGGCGCGCTGCTGGCTCCTGGCAAGCGCACCGTGACAGCGGCTCTGCGCATCGTGGACCTGGGCCAGCAGCCCGCCTGGCATAAGTACCACCGGGTGCTAAAGTCGGGCCAAGTGGAGTGCCCGCGCCGTGAGGTGGTCTAGCTAAAACGGACAGGGAGCCGTCTTAACTATCCCTGCCCATGACCGAAAAGAAATCACCTGACAGCCAGCCCGTCACCCGCAAAAAATATACGCCCGCTTTTAAAGCCGAGTGCGTGCGCCAAGTGGCAGCCGGGGCGCGGCAATCCGATGTAGCCCGTGCCCAAGGTATCTCCCCCGCCCTGCTCGGTCGCTGGCAGCGTACCGCCCTTGGGCAGGCGGTGCCAAGCAGCGCGGAGCGTGAAGAAATCAAGTGCTTACGCGCCGAGTTGAAGCGCGTAGAAATCGAGCGCGATAGTTTAAAAAAAGCGGTGACCATCTTTGCGCAGCCTCAGCCGTGAATAAGTACTTGTTTATCAAGGCCCAGGTCGACACTTGGACGCTCACTGACTTGTGCCAGGTACTGGGTGTGAGCCGTAGCGGCTACTACCAGTGGCGGGCGGCCCCACCGCCCGCCACTGGTAGTAGCCGCCGAGCAGGCCTTTACGCGCCAGGCCCGCCGCTACGGCACCCGTCGACTCCGCGCCGAGTTGCGGGCCGAGGGCCATCAGGTAGGCCGCTACGCCCTGCGCAACTGGCTGCGGGCCAGCGAGCAGCACGCGCTCAGTACCCGCGCACGACGCAGGCCGACCCAGCGGCCGTGGTGGCCGAGAACCGGCTGCTGGGCCAGCCTGCGCCCACGCGCCTCAACCAGGTCTGGGTCGGGGACATCACCTACCTGCCGCTGCTAGGTGGGCGCTGGTGCTACCTGGCCACCTGGCGCGATGCCTACTCGCGGCGGGTAGTGGGGCCGCGCAGATGGCCACTGAACTAGTGCTCACGGCCTTGGAGCAAGCCCTGACGCTACGCCAGCCCTACTTATTCACACCGACCGGGGCAGCCAATATACCAGCCACGCCTGCCGCCAGCGTATCGCGCAGGCAGGCGCATTGGCTAGCTACGCCCGGCCGGGCACGCCCACCGACAACGCCCAAGCCGAGGCGGGGTGGAGTACGCTTAAAACGGAATTGCTGCCGCACGGCGGCGCGTTTGCCAGCCTGGAAGAAGCCCGGTTGGAAGTGGCCTATTCCCTCGATACGTACTTCAACTTGGACCGCCGTCACTCGGCCCTGGGCTATCGCTCTCCGCATCAATTTGAAACTGACCTCTTGAAGCACCTACCTTAACTCACGTCCGTTCCGGCTAGACCACCCCAATGAGAAACCGCCGCCGAAGCGATGCCTTGTCCAGGACGGGGTTTTGGTAGGGGTTAGTATCAGCCGGGACGGGGTTTTAGTAGGGATGAGAAGCTGCCCGTAGTAACGTGCGTCGCCAGGTACGGGGTTCTGGCGAGAGCGTACATCTTCAGGCGCAACACGTAACTACCCGCTTACATTTTCAGCTACAGTGCTTTATCATAACCTACGTTGAGAAAACGGGGTTCTGGTAGGAGGTAGCCCCGACAAGCACGGGGGTTTGGTAGGAGATAGGGCGGACCATAGCTCACAGCCGCGACGAGGTTGTGATAGGGTATAGGCTGAAGTCGACGGGGTTTTGGTAGGGGTATGACGGGGTTTTGGTAGGGGTATGACGGGGTTTTGGTAGGGGTATGACGGGGTTTTGGTAGGGGTATGACGGGGTTTTGGTAGGGGTATGACGGGGTTTTGGTAGGAAATGAGCCTTGTAACACAATTTAAATCAACTGGTTACGGACCCTATAAGACTTATAAGAGTTATAAGTAATAAAGACTAGTCTAGTCTCTTTTTTAATTTTGGTTTTCAAAGTTTGGCGACCTGTTCTATAAACAAGAGTTTGGCTTCGCACACTCGGGGGGCGGCCAGCAATAAAACAGCCGGTAGCAGTCGGTTATGCTAGGCTACTTCCACTACCAGAGGCCGCAGAAGCTAGTGGGGGAGAGGTGTTATTTTTGCCCACCGCTCATCACAAAACCTGAATGCGGCTAGCGTGCAGACACCGCTGCACAAGCTGGAGAGCAAGCTTACCCTAGGTGAGTTGCTGCTCATCAGAGCCGAAGCGCAGGCTTTAGAAAGCGCAGGCTTTAGAAGTAGTACCTGAGCCCGGTACCAACGAAACTTACACCACTGCCTAGGCGCTTACTGGCTGGCCGAAGGGATGGCCGGCCAGGCCGTTGAGCGAATCCACCTTGGCCCCGAACGGAAACCGTGTCGGCACTTCGGGAGCAGCTACGTCTGGGCTGATGGCTATCGCAGCCGGGGTAAACTGGAAGCAATTGCTGAGCAGGGCGCTGGCCGAAAGGGCAAGCGCAACAAACGGAAAACGGAAGGTAGAAGGCCTGAGGCAGTAGGGTAAAAGCGTGATAAAAACAGTAAATTGGTTTAGGCCAAGTCTCTGGCCTTCCGTCCGTCGGTCACGTTAGGCAACTCCCCGCTGGCGAGGCCAGCGGCCTAGCTTATCCCCACCCACTGCTGGGTGGGGGTAAGCAGTTACCTACTGCCGACAGGAGCGGGTAGCTGAACAAGGCCGGTCGCCCAGACGGGGCGAAGACGAGGGATAGCGCGCGAGCTGGGCGGATTAGTGGACGGCAAAAGCCACTTCCCCCGCACCCGCCGCAGCTCCAGCATCCGCGTCTGAACTGCTACCCGTGCCTCGGCCGGGTCTGGGCCGCCGGGCCGTTGCTGCGCTCCGCGGTGGGTGGCCCCGAATACCTCCTGGGCGATGCCGTTGCCGTCGGCTAGTTCCAGCACCAAGTGGAACACGCGCCCCCCGTAGGCGCGGGGCGCCGCCTCCAGTTCGGCCAGCGCGTCGATGGCCTGGTCCTGATAGTTGACCAGACGCTTGGCCAGGTAGCGACCCGGCAGAGGTAGCCCTGTGGGAAGAGTTGTTGCAGCAATTGGTAGAGTTCGGGTTGATTCGGTACAAGGAAGGGGTAGTGACAACCACAGATTTTAGTAGGCTGGCTGTGCAACAGCGGGTCAAGTACCAGTATTTTGAGGCGGAGTGCTGCTACTGGCAATTCGCGCAACTGGCCACGCCTACTGATTTTCCCTTCCCAGACTTCGGGCACCGGGCTGCGTTAACCGCCGAACGGGTCGTTGACCACCCGGCCCGGGCGGAGGAGTACGCCGCCCTGCCAGTGAGCAAGGAACTGGCAACCGTGCGCTGGCAGCTAGCCGCCGCAGGTCTGACCCAGAATGTAGAGTTGCTGGAAGTATTGGTAGGTCAGCCCGGTCAGCAGCGCTATCCGCAGTTCCGTCAGCTGCCCGCCACAGGGTATTGCTATCGGCCCGACCACACGCCAATAGTGGCCGATGCGCCCGATTATCGTCTGACAGTGAGCGTGGACGAACAGGCTTCGCTAACGCTGACTACGGTGGTCAATGCTCCGGCTAACCTATCAGCCCGCCAGGCTTGGGGACACGCAGCGGAGTTTGCGGTATGCTGGCAAGACCCAGCTGATGCTTTTACCGCTCAACAGCTGCGTCGCTTCCAGCCGGATTGGAACTGGACCTACCTGCTGCCCGACCACCGCCTGGTTTGGGACGAGCCGGTGGTACTGCCCACGTTGATAGAGTTGGCCGGGTACTCGCACCGAGTAGCGCTCACGGCGGTTGTGCCGGTGCCGCTGGCTCAGGCCCAATTGGAAGAATTCAGCAGCTACTGGGACTGGCCTACGCTGTCGAGCCGCCTCGATGCCGAGTTCATTACCCGTCACCTTGCGGAAGTACGCGACGAAGAACTGCGCTACCTCTGGGACTTTGGCGTACTCTCGCGGCGCGAGCCGACGGTAGTAGCACAATGGCTGACGCTACTACTGCGCGGGGGATGGTCGGAGCAACTTGCCAGTGGAGAAACGTTTGCTTGGAATTGGCCGCTGCTCGCGGAGCGCCTGTCGGAAGAGTTTCTACTGGCCCACCTAGCTACACTGCCTTTCAGCCGCCAAGTACTACTGACCAGAGGACCCGCCTTTCTAGAGGCCGCGCTCCGAGTGGAACTGGCTACCGGACAGCTAAGGGCCTGGGACCGTCAGTACCTGCTCGCTAATTTACCCTTGCCCTTTCTGTGGTGGCACTTGGCGCAGTTGGTGGGCTACTTGCCCTAGCACGGCTTGCTGGCCCGCCTAGTCGCCCCCGACCAACCAGCCCCACCACCGGAGAGCTGGCCCGGCTGCTGGAGTTAGTGCATACGTATCGCGACGACACCAACCCGTTCACTATGCAGCCGCTGGCTTGGTCGGAAGAATTGATTGAATCCTTCAACGAGTTGGGCCTGTTGCAGTGGGCTTCTACAACCAGTCAGTCGGGCTTCGAGCAACATCCGGCCCTAGCATGGTCGCCGGCCTACTTCGCCCGCTATCATGCCCGTGTGCATACCCAACAAGGCGCATCTTTCGTTAGCAGCCAACTCACGGACTTGGGCTGCGTGGCGCAGTACCCGGACTTTGCTTGGGACTGGCCCACACTTTCTGGCAACCCGCACTTGGTTTGGACTAAGGAGCTTACCAGCCGCTACCGAGAACGCCTCGTGTGGAGTCGGCTATTACGCCGCTACGGTCCCGAGGAGGTAAGCGGTCGGCTACCCGCGCTCCATGTGCAGTTAGCCGCTACCCGGCCAGAAGCGCTACCGGACCTCTGGCGCTATGCCAACGACCAGCTACCCGTTGCCGTCCTGCTTGGCTGGGCTATTATGTATGCGGATTACCTGGACCGGCCGCTGCTGAGCCGACGTGACCCGGCCGCCGTGGCCGGCTACCTGCTGCGTGAAGCAGACTTCCGAGCTGATTGGGACTGGTCGGCGCTCGGCCAGCAAACGCCGCCGCACCTGTTGGCCCCGCTGGTGGAAAAAGCGGACATGAACTACCGGCAAGCGGAAGCGACCTATTTGGAAGACCTCTCACGCCCAGCCGCTGCCCGGTTGCCGCTGATATTCAGCTTGGAGTCGGCCCCTAAGCTAGCGCTGCCCTGGGACTGGGAGTACGTCAGTGCCCACCTCACGCCCGAACTGCTGGGTGGGCATCTGCCGCAACTGGCTGCCCGCGTTAACTGGCGATTACTACTTCGGCAGGAAGCCGTGCAACTGCCCCTCGCTACCACTTGGGTGCTTTATCCCTACGTGCAGCCCCACAAGCAGAAATAGTGGAGGCAAACCTGGATATCCTGGCCGGGTATCTGGATTGGAATTTTCTGGCGCGACAACCTGCCTTTCGGGACTTGCTGCTAACTCGTCTGCTCGGCCACCCACTCATGCGGGAGCGCCTCCCCTGGGACTATATACTAAGCGAGGCGGTAGCGCCGGCCGACCTGGCATCTGACCTACCAGCGTGGTCCCTACGACTGCGGGCACTAGCCGACCCCACCGTCCGTGCCTTGGCTTTCAAGGCTTTTACGCGGCGCGTACCAGTTGCTGCCGTGCTGTCGCTTGGCTCTGCGAGCGAAGACTACCCGGCTGTACCGCCATCGATACTAGCCCGGCTGCCGCTTGATTGGGAAGTGCTGTCGGCGGACTCGCGGCTAACGCATCAACTGCGTATCGACTTATTAGTCCGTTACCAGAGCTTCTGGCACTGGCCAACGCTTTCTCGTAATCCCTTGCTTAACAGCAGTGAGGAATACTTGTCGCACCCCAAGTTGAGGCCGCTGTGGGACTGGTCGTGGCTGTCGCAATATGGTCAGTTCATTAACGCTCAGCTATCGCCATTTGACCTAAAGATACCCTTCGGTGCTTCGCCTCTGTCCTTAGTTGGCCGCTACTGAGCCTGCGTACCGATGTCCGTTGGAAAGGCCGATTGCTACGGACCCACCGCCACAGGCCTTGGGATTGGGCCGCGTTGTCGGCTTCGTCAGCTCTTCGGGTCGATGATGAAGCCTTGCAGCAGTTATATACTGAACCCTGGGACTGGGCCGCCTTATCTGCAAATCAGGCGTTGAGACTATCGCTGCAATTGTCCGCCCGAATTGGTATTGCATTCACACAGGCAGTGTTGGATGCACTCTGGTCGGAACTAGACTGGCCTACACTCTCGCGTCGCCAGTGGGGGCCGGAATTCCTACCCGGATGGCTGCTGGGACTTGGTAGCCCTGGCCGTTTATGCCAAGCTGCCGCAAGCTGCTCATCAAGAAGTACGGCAGCATATCGAGTCGGATGCCAGCCGGGTGCTTCCCTATTTATGCCGGCTTGAGCGAATGGCAGTCGAGTATGCTGAGTGGGCTGGGTACGCATTTCATTGCACCCACCTGACCAGTGCAGCGGCTATTATTAACTCTGGCCAGTTGTTGTCTCGTCGGGAGGTACTGAAAACCACTCACCAGCTGGCAGATGCCTCCGGTAGCATCAACTACCACCCCAGCCACACCTGAGACTACGCCCGTTTCTACTACCGTCCCCAAACCTTCACGCAGTTCTATACGGAACAGCTTGGATTAGACCTAGCACTTGCACGGAGCGCAGATAATAAAGAAGTGTATTACAAAGCCGAGGGCTTGGGCTTTCCTAAATGTCCTATCCCGGTGTTTTTTCGCTTTAAAATTGCGGAAATACTCGCGACGCAGCCAGAGCGTTTTTTAGTGAGCGACGGTAATATGCAGCGTAACAGCGTCAGCTACGGCCCTTTGAAGAGCATGGAGCGGCGACTGATTATTGATAAACCTCTCTTCCACCGAAAGGGCGACGGCCGACTCAATGATGCTGATTGGGCAGCACACAAGGATGTTTCTCAGCAGGAAATGCTGCTCAAGCATCATCTGGCGCTGGCTCCACTGGCAACCATTGATATCTTCGTATCTGATGCGTGGGTAGTCGAGGAACTAATAAAGCTCATTGGCCCGACTCATCCACTAGCCGCCAATATTCGGGTAGCACACAATCCGTTTCAGCATAGTAATCGACACTTGGAGTGTTATTATTCAGAAACCTGCGCCGAGGTAACGACTGATTTTCACGGATGAGTACGACATCGTGCTGGAAAGCGAAAGCCTAGACTTGGCCGATGTGTCAGAGATGGATGCCAGCACTTTCCGACGCAAGGGCAATCAGCTGATTGCCGAAAAGGAATTACGCGTGTCGTGGCCGTCCGCTACCGCTTTTCGCGTGCGTTTCCGAGATAAGGTTACCAGCCGCCCCGGTGGCCCTCGCGATTATGTCTTGTTTCAACAAGACTCTGAGGCTACTTGTACTGTGCCGACCAGCGGCTAATCGGCTAGGATGGCGTACTGGTCTACAATTGCGGGCAACTCCCGCTACCAAACCAGCTCTTCGTTGGCTTCCTCAAACGCCTGTAGCGTAGTCAACTGTGCCTTCAAGCTGCTGTAGGAGTCCGGCCGTAGCTCAGCTGTAAACGCCTGGGCCCGGTCCAGCATCCGCAGGTACAGGCCGGGGTCGCGCTGCCGGCTGAGGCGGCGTAGTGCCCGTAGGTAGTCCTGCCGGTAGCTGGTGGTGATGAGCAGGCGGCTGAGTCCCCCGCGCACCAGCTCGGCATTGCCCATGATGCGGGCCAGGCGGCCGTTGCCATCATCGAAGGGGTGCACCTCACTCACTACGAACAGGAGCATGGCTGCCCGCGCCAGCGGGTGCTCCAGCGCTTGGTAGCAGGCGAAGCCCTGGTGCAGGGTGCCGCGCACCAACTCCGGCTCCACGAAATTGGTGTTGCCCGCCTGGTTGGCGCGTTCTTTCCACTGGCCGGGGCGCTTGTCGGGGCGCTCGCGCAGCAGCGTGGCGTGGCGTCGTTGCAGCAGGGCCAGCAGTTCTTCGGCCGTGGCGGGTACCACCCGCATCTCAGCGGGGTTGCTCACCAAGTGGTACGTGCTCAGCACGTCGTGCGAGTCGGCGTGGCGGCCCGGCACGGGGGCATTGCCCACCACCATGGCGTGCGCTTCGTCGACCTCGAAGACGGTGCCTTCGATGAAGTTCGAGAAATAGGCTTCGAAGAAGGCCAGCTCGTAGTAGGCCGGCGGCTGCGGGGCCGGGTCGGGGCGGTTGGGCAGCGGCGCCTGGCGCAGGGCAGTGAGCAGGGTGCTAAACAACGCGGCCCGGTCGGGGTCGTAGGGCAAGCCCAGCACCCGGGCCCGCGCCACTGGCGAGGTAAGCAGCCGGCTGGGCGCAGTGGCCAGCAGCGCCGCGATGACCTGCTGCAGGCGGGCCAGCTCCGGCTCCCATCCCAGGGAGATGGCCAGCCCCCGCGCCTGGTCGCGCAGCTCGTTCAAGCCCTCTTCGCCACGCACACGCAGCAGGCGTTCCAGGTACTCCTCGACTGCCGCCGGGGGCAGCGTTTTGCTGATGCCCCCGCGCGTGCGCCCCAGCTGGAAATTTTCGAGCAGGGCCCGGGTTTCGGAAGCGAAGTAGAGGGCAGTAGCGCCAAAAGGGCGGTCCAGCTCCTGCGGCCCCGGCCCCGGCAGCAGGTGCACGGTGAGGCCGGGCAGCGCCACCTTCTTGGCGTATTTATAGGTTAGGAAAATGTCTCCTTCCGGCGTGGGCTGCGCATCCAGGCCCGACCGGTGGCTGATAACCGCACCGGGGTAAAGGTGGCCAAGTATCGGCAGCCAGTGCCGGCGCACCAGCGTAGCCGGTGGCGTTACCAGGTCGGTGGTATACACCCGTGGTAGCAGGTCGCGCAACTGCCCCGCCCGCCGCGCCTGCTGCACCCGGCGGCTCACGGCCTTGTCGGAAGTGGCAAATACCAGTAGCGGCCACGGAGTCTTTTTTTCCATTAACAAAGCTTTCCTGCCAGCCCAGGTGCTACTTAATTGAATTAGGTGGCAAAAATGGTGAATAATTTCCATTAACGAGTAACCTACCCTCCTATGCTTGATAACACAAGCAACAGCGATAACACGGATAACATCAGTAACACTGGTAATACTGGGGTGGTCTAGTTAAGTAGGAGAGAACTAGGCAACAGCTGTAAGTTGTTGTTGGTGAAATTGATAAGGCATTAAATAGCCAATGCTGGAGTGG
>JBPBPU010000011.1:0-79519 GCA_050954465.1 Janthinobacterium lividum | reverse complement strand
CGGTCTGACCGGCTGCCGCTAGCCCGACCACGCGGCAACTACCCAGCCCGCAGCCGGTCAGACCGCCGTAGGCGGTCTGACCGGCTGCCGCTAGCCCGACCACGCGGCAACTACCCAGCCCGCAGCCGGTCAGACCGCCGTAGGCGGTCTGACCGGGTCACGACTCCAACGACTGCGTAACGGCAGCCAGTTGGTTTACTCAAAAACCACGCGCCGGGCTGCCGGTGAGCCACCGGCCGGGGCATACAGCAAATTATAGAGGCCGGGAGCCAGCGCTAAATCAAGGGTGCGCTCCAGCGCGGCCCCGCTTTGCGCGAGCTGCTGCTGCCACACCACACGGCCCAGGTTATCAACCAGGCGCAAACTCACGTCGCCGCGGAAGGCGGGTAGGCGCAGGTGCAGGCTGCTGCCGTGGGGCGTAGGGTTGGGCCAGGCTTCGAGGCCCACCACGGCGGCGGCGGCCGTGAGGCCGAGTAGGTTGCTGCCTACGTTCACGTTGTCGATATAGAGGTGGTTGCCGTAGCCGTTGCGGCCCCGAAACTGCAGTACCACGCTTTGGCCAGCGTAGGGTGTGAGGTCAACTAGCTCCTGGCGCCAGTCGGTGGCCGAGGTGGGGAAAAAGTCGCTGGAAACGGTGGCGTGCGTGGGCAGGGTGTTTTGGGCGCTTTTGGCGTAGGGCTTACCCAGCACTGTGCCCGTGCAGGCATCCAGCACCCGCACAATGAGCGAGTCGAGCTTGATGGTGCCGCTCGTAGCCGAGTAGTAAGGCGCATACGACAGGTCGAAGCGTAGCGTCGGCTTGGTTACGCCCGTCAGGTTGAGGGCGGGGGTATTGAGGGCGGGATATTCGCCTACGGTGGGGTCGGTGGCAAACGGTGCCCGCACTACCCGGCTGGCAGTACCCGAGCGGTTGATAATGTTGGGAATAATAGCCCAGGAATACGTGCTGGGCGTCACCAGCGTCCAGCTACGCGGCAGGTCGGGCGAGCTGTCGAACGTCTCGGCAAAAGGCAGCCCCCGGCCATCCACGTCCACGATAAAAGAAGTCGAATACGTGCCGTAGGTGTTCGTCACGGTCAAGGTAGCTGTGTAGGTGCCCGCCACCGCATACGTAATGGCCCCCGGATTTTGGGCGGTGGAAGCGGCCGGCGTGCCTCCCGGAAACGACCAGGCATAAGTAGCCGTGGTGCACGACACCGCCGTGGCCCCAAACGTGACGGTGCCGCCCTTGCAGATGCTCAGGCTGGTGGTAGTTGCCGCCACCTGCGGAATGCGGCCGTAGATGAACACGACGCCCGTATCGGCGCGGGTGGCCGTGGTGCTAGTGTTGCTCAATGCCAGGCTCACGCCGTAGTGGCCGGGGGTGTTGTAGGTAACCAGCGGGTTCTGGGCCGTGGACGTAGCCGGCGTGCCTCCCGGAAACGACCAGTTCCAGGCCGTAGCGGCGGGCAGCGAGGTATCGGTGTACTGCACTTGCAGGCCGGGGCAGCCTGCGGCGGGCTGCGGGGTGTAGCCGTAGAGGGCCACCGGGGCAGGGGTGAGGCTCGTCACCAGAATGTCGTCGAAGGCGCGGCCCGACTGGCTGGCGGCCGTGCTCACCGTAGAGCCGCCCCGGCCGTAGCGCTGAAACCGGATGCGCACATCGGCGCCCAGCGTGAGGCTGTTGGTAGCAGCAAACTGGGTGAGGTTTATCGTCTGGGTCTGGTAGCTGATGGTAGCATTGGTGCCGGTAAGGTCGAAAATCCGGTACCAGGTAGTGCCGCCATCCACGCTCAGGGCCACGCCATCGGTGTTGCTGTGGCCGCTGAAAGAAACGGGCATCAACTCATCGGTTTCGGCCGGAAACTTGCGCTCGCGGAACGTGAGCTGCAAGCTGCTGGCCGTTAGGCCCGTCAGAAACAGCGTAGCCTCGCCCAGCGACTGCGCGATAATGTAGGGGTAAGCGTCGAGAATCAGCCCTTGCGACCCCGAAGCCGGAGCCTGGTTCGTAACCTGCGCCCGCGCTGCCCCAAAGGCATCCACGCTCCAACTTACGGGCAGCGCCCGCTTTTCCAGGTCTTCTACCACCGGGGGGGTGGCCGCCACTACCGGGCCGTAGAGGGTAGTGAAGGCATCGAGCAGGCCCGGCCCGGTGTAGGGGTCGGGGCTGGCCGTGCCGATGAGGCGGGCGCTGCTCAGCAGCCGGGCGTACACCTGCGCGGCTGTGAGCGTAGGCTCGGAAGAGCGCAGCAGTGCCGCCACGGCCGCCGCGTGGGGGGCCGCCGCCGAGGTGCCGAAGAAATTCTGGAAGCCGTCGCTCTCGTAATCGCCGCCGCCAAAAAACGACGTGTTGGTGCCATCAATCGAGGCAATGTTGGGCTTTTGGCGGGTGGTGCCGGCGGGCAAGGCCGTACCGTTGGGCGCAAACAAAAACGTCATCGCGCCGGCTTTCGACGTGAACGACTCGGCTATTTTGGGGTTGTAATACGGCACGGCTGCTACCGAAAAACCTTCCGCCACCGAGGGGTGCCCCGTGCTGGTGCTGCTGGAAGTGAGCCACTCCGAGGGAATGGCCGTGCCGTAGTTCACGTACTTTACGCGGGTGGGGGTGGCCCCGGCTCGCAGCACTATCACCAGGTCGAAGGTGGTGGTGCCGGTGGTAGTCGAGTTGTTAGTGAACGATACGGCATCCGACGGTACCTGCGTGAGCAGGTTGCGGTTGTTGCCCCGGTACACGGTGTCGGCGGCCACGCCGTTTTTAACCGAAATGAGGTAGATGTTGAGGTCGGTTTTTACCCCGTTGGTGGTGTAGAACGGGTCCGACCACTGCATGTAGGGCTTGAAGGTGGCATTGTTGGCGATGCTGACGCGCTGGGTAAGGTCGGTGGTAGCGCCCGACACGTCGAAGTTGAGGCACCGCACTCCGTTGGCATCGGCCACGAAAACCGGGGCGGCATTCTCGTAGCTTTTGTCGGCGTAGTTGCCGGCCGAGGAGAAGTAATTGACGCCCCGGTTGGTTACCACGTCGGTAACGGCCTGGGCAATAACGCCATCCTGAAACATGGGCTCGTTGAAGTAGCGGATATCGTCCACTAGCACTTTGCAGTTGCCCTTGGCCGGGTCGGCGAGGTCGCGGATGTGCTGGGCGAAGGTGCCTTCGCCCCCGTTGCCCGTGGAGAAAGCCAGCGCTGCGCCGGGGGCCAGGTCGTAGATAAGCTCGCACATACCCCGGCCTTCGTCGCTGCTGCCATCGTCGGAGAGCACGTTTACCACCGGCAAGTCGCCCGAGGCTACGCCGGCCGCTGCCCCATTGAGGTAGTTGAACGAGTCGCTGAGCACCCCGATGGTGACGCCCGCGCCGGTCACTTGCTTGGGCTGGGTAGCGCGGGCGCGGGCGGCTTCCAGCACGTAGTCGGCCTGGCTCGTTACCAGGCCGCCGTTGCTTTCGGGCCGCAACGAGGCCAGCACCCCCAGCAGGCCGCGCCCGGCCAGGGCCGTTACGCCGCTGCCATCGTCGGTTAGTTGGCGCACGGGCAGCATTCCTTCCACAAAATGCAGCGCCGGGTACGCCGCCGCCGCCACAAAGCCCCGGCTCTGCAACTCCGGCAGCAGGGCTTCTAAGTTTTGGGCCGTGATGCGCACGAGCACGGCCGGAGCCCCCCGGCCCTTGCTGAATTGCAGGTAAGGGTAGTCGCTTTGCAGGGTTGCGGCAGTGGGTAGTTCTTCGTAGCCAGCTACTTGCGCCACCAGGTTTTGCAGCTCACTATCGAGGCGCGGGTTGGCACCGGGCCAGCCGCCAGCCGAGGCTTTGCCCAAGGGAAGCGCAGCCCGTAGCCGCTGAGCGGTAGGCTGCACCTGGGCGGCAGCGGGCCGGGCAAGGCCCAGCGAGCCAGCCAGGCCCAGCAGCCAAAAAGCCCGTAGAGAAGTAGCGCGTAAAAAGTGCATAGGCTAGTAGAAGAAAGGAAGCGAAGGATAAGAGGCGCTTTGCTCGGGAGTGCACCCGTTGCCGCAACAAGGTACTGGTGCTGCCTGAGTAAAAGCTGAAGGCCCGGCTTGGCCCGGTGCGCGGTGTATGCGCCTGACTATCACCAGCCGCCCCCCGAACCTTTTGCCAAACCGCGGGTTTGTACCGACTGACGCCCAAACGGGTTAATTTTGTAGTCGCTGCAGTAGCTCATCTTGGGTTAGCAGCTTCGTTCACTTCGTTTTCACTATACCTACTCTAACATGGCCGTTTATCCCGAATACATGGTAGCCCCCATCCGCCAGGACCTGGTAGAAGCGGGCTTCGAGCAATTACTATCGCCGCAGGAAGTAGATGCGGCCCTCGCCGGCATCGAAGGCACCGTGCTGGTGGCCGTAAACTCGGTGTGTGGCTGCGCTGCGGCCAAGGCCCGCCCCGCCCTCAAGCTGGCCCTGGCCAGCGCCGACAAAAAGCCCGGCAAGCTCGTAACCGTTTTTGCCGGCATGGAAACCGACGCCGTAGCCAAAATGCGCGAGCACCTGCTGCCCTACCCGCCCTCCTCGCCCTGCATCGGCCTCTTCAAAGACGGCGAGCTGGTGCACATGATTGAGCGCTACCACATCGAAGGCTCCGACCTCATGCGCATCGTGAATAACCTGCAAGGCGCGTTTGAGGAGTACTGCTAAATCACGGATTACACGGATTTTTTCGGATTACACGGATTTTGTGGACGGCCCCTTCTACGCAGGTGGGGCCGTCCTTTTTTTTGTTTGCTTGGTCAACGCGGCATATTTTGTACGAACCGTTTGAATTCTAAGCTCGCTGCTCCGAAATTGATAAGTAGCGCAACTTCTAATCGGTACGATTTAAGGTAATTGATTACCTGTGCGTGGCTTAATGGCAAGAGTTCGGCTATAGCCTTAAGCTCAACTAATAATTGCCCTTCTATAAGAAAATCAGCTCTCCGTGACCCAATTTGGGTTTCTTTGTAAAATACTGGAAGATGTATTTCACGTTCAGCATTGATGCCTACCTGCTGTAGCTCAACACCTAAAGCACGTTGGTAGATAAGTTCTGGAAACCCGCTGCCTAATTCCTTGTGCACATCCATTGCACACCCGATTACTTTTTCGGTTAACTTGTTATGGCGGGTGTCGAGTAGCATAGCAGCAAGATGAATTCCGTGGAAAGCAAATAAAAAAGGACGGCCCCACCTGCGTAGAAGGGGCCGTCCACAAAATCCGTGTAATCCGAAAAAATCCGTGTAATCCGTGATTTAGTTAGCCACCTCACTCAGAAACTTGATGCGCATGAGCCGCACTTCTTCCTCGGTGAAGTCGTCCGCGCCTAGCTCCGTCATGGCGGTGGCGATGTTGTCGGTGGTGGCGGCCATGAAGTAGTCGAAAATCTCGTCCTGCTTGTCCTCGTCCACCACGTCCTGGATGTAGTAATCGAGGTTGAGGCGGGTACCGGAGTAGCAGATGTGCTCGATTTCCTCCGTCAGCTCGGCCATCGTGATGCCCTGGCTGCGGGCGATGCCCGCGAGGTCCATCTTCTTGTCAATCTGCTGGATAATGTAGATTTTCAGCTTCGAGCGGTTTACCGTGGATTTGATAATCACGTCGGCCGCCGTCTCGATGTCGTTTTCCTCGACGTATTTCTTGATGGCCGCCGCGAAGGGCGCGCCAAACTTCTGCGCCTTGCCCTGGCCCACACCCGATACGTGCGTTAGCTCGTGCAGCGTTTGGGGGTAGGTAGTGGCCATTTCCTTCAGGCTCGGGTCCTGGAAGAGCACGTAGGGCGGCAGGTTTTTCTGCTTCGCCAGCTGCTTGCGCAGCTCTTTTAATTGCGCAAACAGCGCCTCGTCGTGGCCGGCGGCCTGCTGCACTTTTTCGCCGTCTTCCTCCTCCTGCTTTTCAGCCTCAAAGTCGTGGTCTATGGTGAGGGTCATCGGCTGCGGATTTTCGATAAAATCCATGCCTTTGTCGGTAATGTGCACCAGGCCGATGGCATCTATCTCCTTTTCCAGCAGGCCGTTGAGCAGGCACTGGCGCAGCACCGACAGCCACAGCTGCATGTCGCCGCTCAGCTCCTTGCCCTGGCCGTACACCGGCAAGCCGGTGTGCCCGTAGCTCTCAATGTGCGGGTTGCTGAGGCCCAGCAGTACCTGGGCTACGTGGTCGAGGCCGAAGCGGGCTTCGGTTTGCACTACGGCCCGCAGGGCGAGGCCCACGTGCTCGGTGCCGTCGAATTTCTCTTTCGGGTGGCGGCAGTTGTCGCAGAAGCCGCAGTCCTGATGCATGGCTTCGCCGAAATAGTGCAGCAGCTGGCGGCGGCGGCACACCGACGACTCCGAGTAATTCGTCATTTCCAGCAGTAGCTGCCGGGCGTTGTCGCGCTCAGTTACGGGCTTGTCTTTGCTGAATTTTTCGAGCTTCAGAATATCGTCGTAGCTGTAGAACATCAGGCAGTTACCTTCCAAGCCGTCGCGCCCGCCGCGCCCGGTTTCTTGGTAGTAGCCTTCAATGCTTTTTGGCGCATCGAAATGGATAACGAAGCGCACATCGGGCTTGTCGATGCCCATGCCGAAGGCGATGGTGGCCACAATCACGTCGCAGTCCTCGTTGAGGAACGCATCCTGGTTGTTCATGCGCGTGTGCGGGTCGAGGCCGGCGTGGTAGGGCAGGGCGCGCACGTCGTTAACGCGCAGCAGTTCGGCCACTTCCTCTACCTTTTTGCGGCTCAGGCAGTAGATAATGCCCGCCTTGCCCTTGTGCTGCTGCACATACTGGATGAGCTGCTTTTTGGTGTTACGCTTGGCTCGCACCTCATAGTAGAGGTTGGTGCGGTTGAAGCTGGTTTTGAACACGCTTGCATCATCCATGTGCAGGTTTTTCTGGATGTCGAGCTGCACCTTGGGCGTGGCCGTAGCCGTGAGGGCAATGAGCGGAATCTGCTGGCCCAGGCTATCGATGATGCCGCGAATCTTGCGGTACTCGGGCCGGAAGTCGTGACCCCATTCCGAGATGCAGTGGGCCTCGTCGATGGCGACAAACGAGATGGTGGCTTTTTGTAAAAAAGCCAGGGTGTCTTCCTTCGTCAGGCTTTCCGGGGCCACATACAATAGCCGTACTTCACCCGAAATCACGTCTTTGCGAACGCGCGTCATTTCGGTCTTAGTCAGGGTCGAATTGTACACCTGCGCGTTCACACCGAAGGCAGCGAGCTGGTCGACCTGGTTTTTCATCAGGGCGATGAGGGGCGAAATCACGATGGCCGTGCCCGGCAGCACCAGCGCCGGCAGCTGGTAGCAGAGGCTTTTGCCGGCCCCCGTGGGCATGATGACAAACGTATTATTGCCCGCCAGAATATTCTGAATGACAGCCTCTTGAGTACCCCTAAACTGGCCAAAACCAAATACTTCCTTGAGTTTGGACTTCAACTCGCTGACGCGAGTGAGGGGGGCTTCCAGCACGTTTGAAGACATAGAACAGCGAAATAAGGCGAGCGTAGGGCGAAGAGGTTATGAACGAAGATAATAACGAAGTGAATCTTTTTCATAAAAAATATGTAGCACAAAGTTTTGCCCGGCGCGGCATGTAACACCAAGCTCCCGCTTGGTGAGTCGTCTGGCTGTTGCGCAACGACTCACCAAGCGGGAGCTTGGTGTTACTTCGCACCCGCATTCCCCCCTCCCACCTGCATGACTACGCTAGAAAATTACACCCTCGGCCACTGGGCACCCGGCAGCGCCGCCCCCGAAGAGCTGCTCGACGCCAGCACCGGCGAACTCGTTACCCTGGTGCATACAGAGGGCTTTGATTTCGAGCAAATCCTGGCCTACGGCCGCCGCGTGGGCAACCCTGCCCTGCGCCGGATGACGTTTCACGAGCGCGGCCGCATGCTCAAGGCCCTGGCCCTGCACCTGATGGAGCACAAGGAGCAGTTCTACGAGCTTAGCTACCGCACCGGCGCTACCCGCGCCGACTCGTGGGTAGATATTGAAGGCGGCATCGGCAACCTGTTTGCCAATGCCTCGCTACGCCGCAAGTTTCCCGACAAGCCCTTTTATGTAGAAGGCGAGCCGGTGGGCTTGAGCAAGGGCGGCACCTTCATCGCCCAGCACCTGCTGGTGCCCAAGGAAGGCGTGGCCGTGCACATCAACGCCTACAACTTCCCGGTGTGGGGCATGCTCGAAAAAATAGCCGTAAACCTGCTGGCCGGCATGCCCGCCGTGGTGAAGCCCGCCGTGCCCTCAGCTTACTTGGCCGAAGCCGTGGTGCGCGAAATCATTGCCTCCGGCATCCTGCCCGAAGGCGCGTTGCAACTCGTGGTAGGCTCCGGCCAGGGTATTCTCGACCACGTTACGTACCAGGATGTCGTCACCTTCACTGGCTCGGCTACTACCGGAATGCGGCTGCGCGCCCACCCGCGCATCCTCCAGGAGGCCGTACCCTTCACCCTCGAAGCCGACTCGCTCAACGCCGCCGTGCTCGGCCCCGACGCCCGCCCCGGCACCGCCGAGTTCGATTTGTTCATCAAGGAGGTGCGCAAGGAAATGACCACCAAGTGCGGCCAGAAATGCACCGCCATCCGCCGCGCCATCGTGCCCGCCGACCTGCTCGAAGACGTGCAAATAGCGTTGGGCAAAGCCCTGGCCCAAACCACCATCGGCCACCCGCAGGCCGAGGGCGTGCGTATGGGCGCGCTCGTGAGCCGCCCGCAGGCCGAGCGCCTGCGCGAACAGGTGCGCCAGTTGGCCAAAAACACGCCCATTGTGTACGGCGACCTCGACCTTCAGCCCACCGTACTGGGCCAGGAGCGCGGCGCAACCGCCGCCAAAGGCGCGTTTGTGTCGCCCATTGTGCTGCGCAACGACCACCCTTTCCAGCACCTCGACACCCACGAAATCGAAACCTTCGGCCCGGTCGTCACGCTCATGCCTTATAACGGCGTAGACGAGGCTGTGAAGCTGGCTAACCTGGGCAAAGGGTCGTTGGTCAGCTCCATTGCCACCAACGACCCCCGCGTGGCGCAGGAGTTCGTGCTGGGCGCGGCTACTCACCACGGCCGCATTTTGGTGCTGAACCAGGAAATGGCGAAGGAAAGCACCGGCCACGGCTCTCCGCTGCCGCTGCTGGTGCACGGCGGCCCCGGCCGCGCTGGTGGCGGCCAGGAGATGGGCGGCATCCGGGGCGTGGAGCACTTTATGCAGCGCGTGGCCCTGCAAGGCTCGCCCACCATGCTCACGGCCATTACGGAAGTGTACCAGACGGGCGCCAAAATCATCGAGCACGACAAGCACCCCTTCCAGCGCTACTTCGAGGAGTTAGAAATCGGCGAGAGCTACATCACCCACAAGCACACCGTGACGGAAGCCGACATTGCCGCTTTCGCCCAGGTATCGGGCGACAACTTCTACGCCCACGTCGATGCTACTTCGCTGGAAGGCACGCTCTTCACGGGCCGCGTGGCCCACGGCTACTACATCCTGAGCAAGGCCGCCGGCATGTTTGTCGACCCCCGCAAAGGCCCCGTACTGCTCAACTACGGCCTCGATGAATGCCGCTTCACCAAGCCCGTGTACCCCGGCACCACCATCGGCGTGACGCTCACGGTGAAGGAGAAAATCGGCCAGGAAAAGCGCGATGCCGACGATGTGGCAAAAGGTATTGTGCGCTGGCTAGTGACGGTAACCGACCAAACCAGCGAAACGGTAGCGGTAGCGACGATTCTGACGATGGTGAAAAAGCGCAATCAGGAGTAGAATAGAACATCAGTAAAAAACCAAAACAGAACGTCATGCTGAGCTTGCCGAAGCATCTCGCTTGCAGAGTAATTCAATCGATAGCGCCGACTTGGTTCAACGGTTAAATTACTCTGCAAGCGAGATGCTTCGACAAGCTCAGCATGACGTTCTTTCTTATCCTTATCACCTGTAAAATGAACGGCCACGTCCACTCCGCCACCGATGCCGAGGGCATCTGCACTATCACCTTTTTCCACCCGGCGCACAATTCCCTGCCCGGCCGCATCCTGGCCGAGCTGGCTGCCGCCATCACCGCCGCTGGCCAAGATGCGGCCGCCAAAGTCCTTATCCTGCGTAGCGAGGGCAACCGCACTTTCTGCGCCGGAGCCAGCTTCGATGAGTTGCGGGCCATTGAAAATGCCGAGCAAGGGCTACAATTCTTTTCCGGCTTCGCCCACGTCATCAATGCTTGTCGCACCTGCTCGAAGCTGGTAATTGGCCGGGTGCAGGGCAAGGCGGTGGGCGGCGGGGTGGGCCTGGCCGCCGCTACCGATTACTGCCTGGCCACCGAAGCCGCCGCTGTGAAGCTCAGTGAGTTGGCCGTAGGTATTGGCCCCTTCGTGGTCGGCCCCGCCGTGGAGCGCAAAATCGGCCCCGCTGCCTTTGCCCAACTCGCCATCGATGCTACCGAGTTTCGCTCTGCCCGCTGGGCGCAGGATAAAGGGCTGTATGCCGACATACTACCCGACGAGCCCGCTCTCGACGCGGCCGTGCAGGCACTGGCTCAGCGCCTAGCCGCATCCTCACCCGATGCCATGCGCGAGTTGAAGCAGGTGCTTTGGGCTGGTACCGAGCACTGGGACAGTTTATTGGTTGAACGGGCCGCCATCAGCGGGCGGCTGGTATTATCGGAGTTTACGCGGGCGTTTGTGGGGCGCGCGGGGTAACCCTGGCGCGGGCCTCTGGCCCGTGCCGACTACCCGCAGGCCTCTGGCCTGCACCCTAGAACAAGTCGTTCGGGTGTCGCCCTCCCCGTGGCAGGCCAGAGGACTGCGACTCGTCGGCACGGGCCAGAGGCCCGCGCCAGTGAAACCAAAAAGCCCCGCTGCCAGTCCGGCAGCGGGGCTTTTTTACTGAAAAATACGAAGCTTACAGCGTCTCTTCGCCATCTTCAGGGCCGCTCATATCCACGGGGATAATGTCGGTATCGCCTTTGGCCATGGCCCGGATTTTGGCTTCCACTTCGTCGGCCAGCTCGGGGTTGTCGAGGAGCAGGGTTTTCACGGCCTCGCGGCCCTGGCCGATTTTGTTGCCGTTGTAGCTAAACCACGAGCCCGACTTGGCGATGATGCCCATATCGACGCCCAAATCCACGATTTCGCCGACTTTGCTGATGCCCTGGCCGTAGATAATGTCAAACTCGACCACCTTGAAGGGCGGCGCGACTTTGTTTTTCACCACTTTCACCTTGGTGCGGTTGCCGGTTACGTTGTCTTTGTCTTCCTTAATCTGGCTGAGGCGGCGGATATCGAGGCGCACCGAAGCATAGAATTTCAGGGCGTTGCCACCGGTCGTGGTTTCGGGTGAGCCGAACATCACGCCGATTTTCTCACGCAGCTGGTTGATGAAGATGCAGAGGCAGTTCGTCTTGTTAATGGTGCCGGTGAGCTTGCGCAGGGCCTGGCTCATAAGGCGGGCGTGCAGGCCCACTTTCGAGTCGCCCATGTCGCCTTCCAACTCGCCTTTGGGCACGAGGGCCGCCACCGAGTCAATCACGATAATGTCGATGGCACCGGAGCTGATAAGCTGGTCGGCAATTTCAAGGGCTTGCTCGCCGTTGTCGGGCTGCGCAATGAGGAGGCTGTCTACATCGATGCCTAACTTTTTAGCATAGCTGGGGTCGAAGGCGTGCTCGGCGTCGATGAAGGCGGCGGTGCCACCGGCCTTCTGGGCCTCGGCGATGGCGTGCATCGTGAGGGTCGTTTTGCCGCTCGATTCGGGGCCGTATATTTCGACTACGCGGCCACGGGGCAGCCCGCCAATGCCGAGGGCAATATCGAGCGAAAGCGAACCGGTGCTGATGGCCGGAATATCATTGACCTTCTGGTCCGAGAGCTTCATCACGGTACCTTTGCCAAAGGCTTTGTCGAGCTTCTCGAGCGTAAGCTGGAGGGCTTTGGCTTTCTCGGCGGCCGGGTTAGCGGGTGCGTTTTTCTCGGCTTTTTCAGTTGCTGCTGCCATTACGGAAGTGGGGGTTGAAACGAAACTTAAGGTGTGTGTAAATCTACGATGTTTTAACTGACCAACCAAGCAGCACGGCAAGAGCTACCGTTCTGCTTTTCGGCTCGCATCTTTAACGCAGGTACTGGCGGTTTTGTGCCGCTTTCGGGGCAAATTTATGAAGAAATTTCTAATATTTTTAGTAAGCCTTGGGGCTGTGCTGGTTACGGCCGCGCCCGTGCGGGCGCAGCTGGATAATCGGGCGTTTATGTCGTTGCGGCCAAGTAAACCTAGTTTACCTGCACCTAACGCGGAAGGTGATATAGTACTTTTTAGTAACTGCGACCCGAACGCTGGTGACTCTATTCGAGGGGAACTTCGCCTGACTTTGCGTTCTTTCACCTTCTTCAAAGACAACGAGTATTTCAACCCCATAGTCCAAGGCTACACGCTGTTCGGTACGCAGCTAAACCCACAGCTTGCCTATTATCCCACCAAAGACTTGCGCCTCGAAGCCGGCGTTTTCCTTTGGAAAGACTTTGGTAACCCACAATTTCGGCAGGTGCGCCCCACCTTCCGCGCTACCTGGACGCACGGCAACAGTCAGTTCATCTTCGGTAATATTCGCCCTAATCTCAATCACAACTACATCGAGCCATTGTTCGATTTTGAGCGCGTAATACTAAAGCCGTTGGAGGAAGGCTTGCAGTACCGGCTGACTACCAAACGGGTATTTATGGATGTGTGGGTCGATTGGCTGAAACAGGAATACGCGGGCGTCGACTACCAGGAACAAATTGCTGGGGGGCTTAGAAGCAGCTTTCGCCTCACGGGCGATAATAGCCGGGTGCAGCTTTCTGTTCCTGTTCAATTTACTGCCCGGCACCACGGCGGCCAGATTGATACCCTGCACGCGCCCATTCAAACCCTGCTTAATTACGCCAGCGGCCTGGTAGCGCGGGTGCCTCTACGCAGCTCGATATTCCAGGCGGTACGCCTCAACGCCTACGGCCTGCTCTACGACGACCACTCCTTCCAGTACCAGGAGTCGTTCAAGAGAGGCAGCGCGCTCTACCTCAACGGTACCCTCGAAACCCACTACGGCGACCTGATGCTGAGCTATTGGCGTGGGTACCAGTTCTACGCGCCGCTAGGCGGGTCCTACTACCAGTCGCAGGCGTCGCGCTACGGCACCCCCGGCTACACCGATGCCGAGCGGCGACTGCTGTTCGTGCGCCTGCTGCGCGATTTCCGCATCAGCGACGCGGCGGCCGTGACGGTTCGTGTGGAGCCGGTATACGACTTCAATGCCAAGCTGCTGGATTTTTCCTTCGGCGTGTATTTGAATTTTTGGCAGGAGTGGCTGCTGGGCAATGTGGCCAAGCGTGTGCGGCAGTGAAAAAAAAACTATTAGCCTTTAGTTGCTAGCTGTTAGCAACGTACAAGAAAAAAAGCTGACAGTTAGAAGCTGAAGGCTAAGAAGCTGTTTAAGTTAGCTGACATTCTATAAATGCTTGAAATTCAGATTAATCCTCCTCCGCGTTGCGCCTCACCCCCCGGCCCCCTCTCCTTTTCGGAGAGGGGGCCGGGGGGTGAGGCGCAACGCGGAGGAGGATATAGATTGTTGACAATTAAATACTTGCAGGATATTAGCTAACTTAAATAGCTTCTAATAGCTTAAACAAATTACTCTTTCCGCTTGCCTTTCAACTGGCTCTCATCCAGTATGCGGCCTTCCGGGAGTAGGTACTGGCCGTTGTGGAGCATGAGCTGCTTGCCGTCGGGCTGGGTTACGGTGCCATCGGGGAGGACTTTGGTGCCATCGCTCATGGTGATGGGGGCAGTCATGGATACGACGCTGCCGCTCTGCATAGCGAGCATTACGCCACCTTTCATAAACACGTAGCCGTCGGTAGCCTGCGCTTTGGTGCGCTTTTCGTGCTTGAGCTGGTGGTCTTTAGCCAGCGAAACTGCCTGCTGCGCGTGGGCCAGTGAGCCCGTGGTAGCCAGTAGCAGTAGGAGGAGAATAGTACGTGGTGCATTCATGGCCGGGTGGGAATAAGAAGGTATACTACCGTTGCTATTCCTGAAACGCAGCCACCGAAAAGCGGTTGTACCCAACAAGCTCCACCCTACCGCCTGCGCACAAAATGCAGGATGGCAGGCGCGGGCGGGCGGCTGTCCCAGAAGCCAAACCGGAACCAGCCCGCCGGACTACTTGCTGGCTCCTGCACAAAGCCTGTCGCCCGCGCTACTGCCTGCGCTCGCTCATTATCGGCAAAGCAGCGGATGAGTAGCCGGGTAGCGCCTACCTCCTCAAATCCGAACTGACAAATAGCCTCCAGCGCCTCACGGGCGTAGCCCTGGCCCTCGGCCTCAATCGCTAGGTAATAGCCAATTTCGGCCTGTCCCTCGCGCTGCGGCATCAGGCAGATGTCGCCGAGGTAAGCCAGCGTAGCGCGGTGCCAGATACCCAGCACGTAAAAGCGCCCGGTGCGCCAGTCGCGGGCAAAATCCTCTAGCTGCGTATGGGCAGCAATCAGCGTAGGCACCGCCCGCAAGCGGTCGGGAAACGAGAGCCGAAGTCGGCCCCGACTCTGGTTGAGCACCGTAAAAAAAGCAGCCGCGTCGGCAGGCTCATAGGGCCGTAGCAAGAGCCGAGCAGTACTAATCACGGATTAAGCGGATTTTAGCGGATTTCACGGATTTTATGGATGACGCGTGCAGACTTCACTCCCGGCTATTTTGTGCCGTTCCCAAAATCCGTGAAATCCGCTAAAATCCGTGTAATCCGTGATTAGTGTTGGTGGGGGCTGCCCAGGGCCTGCTGGGTGCGCATCACGTTTACTTGGCGGGCCGTTTCGTTGAAGAATTCCAGGCGGCGAATGAGCATTTCCTTGGTGAAAACGCGGCCTTCGGGGGTGCGCATGATGGCGTGCTGGTCGGTTAGTACGCGCTGCATGGCGGTTAGCGTTTGGTTTTCGTGGCGCATAAACTGCTGCTGAAACTCGGCCAGCCGCGCTACGCCGGTGGCGGTGAGCGTGAAGTGCTCTCCGGCTCCTTGGTTCAGTACCTCACACAGCACGTATACTTCCAGCGGCAGGCTGGTTTCGAGGGCTGTTGTGCGCAGGTCGAGGCCCGCGGCCAAGGCATCGAGGATAATGCGCACATTGCGCTCAAACTGCTGATAATAGGCTTGGGCTTCCAACTTCGTTGAGTTAAGGATTTGTCATTGCGAGCAACGCGAAGCAATCGCACCTGAACGATACCCGAACGACTCGTTCTGGTGCGATTGCTTCGCGTTGCTTGCAATGACAGGTGGTTTATAACAACTCTTTCACAATCTGTTCCACGCCTACGCCTTCAGCTTCGGCTTTGAAATTGCGCACAATGCGGTGGCGCAGGATGGGCAAAGCTACGGCGCGCACGTCTTCGATATCGGGCGAATATTTGCCACTGAGCAAGGCGTTGCACTTAGCGGCCACTATCAGGTACTGGCTGGCGCGGGGGCCGGCACCCCATTCCAGTAGTTGCTGGGCGCGGGGGGCGGTGCGGCTTTGATTGGGGCGGGTTTTGTGTACTAGGCTCACGGCGTATTCCACCACGTTGTCGGCCACGGGTACGCGGCGCACCAGCGCCTGATAGGCCTGAATGTCGGCAGCGCTGAGCACTTTGCTGGCGGTGGCGCGGCGGTCGGTGGTGGTTTGCTTCACGATATTCAGCTCTTCCTCGTAGCTGGGATAGCCCAACTCGATGTTGAACATAAAGCGGTCGAGCTGCGCCTCGGGCAGCGGGTAAGTGCCTTCCTGCTCGATGGGGTTTTGGGTGGCGAGCACGAAGAAGGGGCGCGCCAGCGGGTAGCGTTGCCCGGCTACCGTCACGGCGTATTCCTGCATGCTTTCGAGCAGAGCAGCCTGGGTTTTGGGGGGCGTGCGGTTGATTTCGTCGGCCAGGATGATGTTGGCGAAAATAGGGCCTTTCACAAACTGAAACTCGCGCTGCTGGGTCAGCGTCTCCGAGCCCACAATGTCCGAGGGCATCAGGTCGGGGGTGAACTGGATGCGGTTGAAGCTCAGGTCGAGCGAGTCGGCAATGGTTTGGATGAGCAGGGTTTTAGCCAGGCCGGGTACACCTACCAGCAGGCAGTGGCCTTGGGCAAACACGGCCGTGAGCACGAGGCGCACTACCTCGTCCTGGCCCACAATGACTTTGGCAATCTCCTGCCGCAACTGCTGATAAGCCTGTTTCAGCGAGTCGGCTGCCTCTTTATCGTTTTGGAAGGGAGTCATTAGTAATAGAAAGAACTACACAAAAGAACGTCATGCTGAGCGAAGCCGAAGCATCTCGCATGAATTGTTGAACGATACCTGAACAACAATTCACGCGAGATGCTTCGGCTTCGCTCAGCATGACGTTCCGCTTTTACGAAAAAAATAGTTATTGCTCGTCGCTGGCTGTCAATACTTTGCAGTTGGCGTACTCGGGGGCAATTTCCAGGTATACGGTGTTGCGGTTTTGCTCGTACCAGTCGTCGAGGGCCTTGGTTTTTTTCTGGGCCAGGGCGGCTTGCGAAATCTTCTGGTAGTCGTCGAGCAGGTTGGCTTGGTGAGGCGGCGTGTTGCTTTTGAGGTAGAGAATGCGCATGGCATCCTTGCCGTCGTCGGTGCGGTAGGGCATGGGCGGGGTAATGTGGCCCACCTTCATGGTATCGATGACGAAGAACACAGCCGGGTCGAGCTTGTCGAGGGGCAGCTTGGTGCCGCCATCCTGGCGGTTGGCGAGCAGGCCGCCATTGGCCGCCGATATTTTATCGGTGCTGAAATCCTTGGCAGCTTTCGAGAAAGAGAGACTATCCTGCATAATCTGGCGGCGAATGCGCGTCAGCTTCTTAGCGGCTTCGCTGGCATCGGCCGCTTCCGATGCTGGCTTGAGCAGGATGTGGCGGGTAGAATACTTGCTGCCCTTGCGTTCAATGAGTTGGATAAGGTGGAAGCCGAACTGAGACTCTACTACCGGCGACATCTGACCCGGCTCCAGCTTGCGCGAAGCAGCCTCGTACTGCGGTACTAACTCGCCAGTTCCGTAAAAGCCCAGGGAGCCGCCGTTGACTGCCGAGCCGGGGTCTTGGGAATATTTTTTGGCTAAGTCCTCAAAACTCTCGCCTGCCACAATACGTCCGCGCAGGTCGTTGAGCTGGGTGATAGCCGCTTGCTTGGCTTTGTCGTTTACCTGAGCCGGAATAATAATCTGGCCTACTTCCACTTCGGTGGAGAAATACGGGATGCTGTCTTTGGGCACTCGGTCGAAATATTCCTTTACCTCGCGAGGCGTCACTGTGACTTTGCCGGCAATCTGGTCCTGCATTTTCTGCTGCACCAATTGGTCGCGCACCTGTGGGCGCAAGTCTTCTTTGAGCGCCCGTACGGGCTTGTTGAATTGCTCTTCAAGTTTTTTCTCCGAGCCAATCTGTTGCACGAAGTAGTTCATGCGGCGGTCTAGCTCGCTGGCTACCTGAGCGTCGGTCACGGTCACGGAGTCCACGTCGGCGCGGGCCAGCATGAGTTTAGTGAGCACCAGGCTTTGGATGATTTTGCAGCGCAAGTCGGGCGGCAGGGACTTGCCCTGCGCACGGGCCTGCTCTTGCGAGTAAATGCCCTCAATATCGGAGCGAAGGATAATCTGGTTGTCTACCTTCACGGCAATACCGTCGAGCAACTGCTGCCCCCGAGGGCGGGTTACGCCCAACTGCGCGTGGCTGGCAAGCGGTAAAACCAGCGTAACAGCCAGTATAAAAGGCGCCAACAGGCGCGAAGGAATAAACTGCATAGAATATAGAGTCAGGAAGTGCTGTAATGGTTGCCGCCGGTTGTCAGGCTAGCGTGCAATGACTACAAAAGTCTTTTTCCAGACTTCTGTAGTCATTGCACGCCGGCTACTTCGTCACAAGCTTGCTTACTTCAGCTTCGTTCACTTGCACGGGGTACTGCTGGCGCAGCTGCTCAATCCACTGCTTTTCGAGGTAAGTCTGGTAGTCGCTGGTAGCTTGGCCGCGGGCATCCGAGAGCTTTTTGGGGCCGGCGGGCAGGCTTTGCTTCACCAGCACGGTATAGTAGCGGCCATCGCGCTGGGTAGGGTAGGTGCCGGCGGGGCGGGTCAGGTAGTCGTCCATCACCTTGTTATCACCTTTCTGAAAAGTGCGCTGCTGCACCTGCACCGCCAAGGGGTTTTGCTGGTTGAGGCTAGCTTCGAGGGCGGCCGGGGCGTTGCTGAAGAAGGTGAGGCGCGTGTCGCCGTCGGCGGTGAGGGCAGCCGGGGCTGGGGCCGCTTTCACGCGGTCAGCTTCCACTTTGCCGGTTTTAACCAAGTAGTTGACGGCGGCCTGAGTGCGCTGACGGGCCAGGGCCGGGCTTTCGCCCTTGCGGATGTGGCCAGCTACGGTCACGGTGAGGGCAGTGTCCTGGGCTATGCGGCGGGCGGCTTCGTCCAGCACCACAGTACCAGGGGCAGCCGGTGTAGCTGTAGTTGCCTTGTAATGCACTAGCGTTGAGGCGTTTTTGCCTGTCAGGGCGTAGCGGCCAGTGGCTAGGTCATGCTGGGCGCGGGTTAGCAGCTCGGGCGAAGCAGCCGAGATGACAGTGCCACGCACGCGCTGGCCAAACTGGTAGTTGGCTTGGTTAGCCATAAAGTATTTCTTGAGGCCGGCCGTGTCTTCAATGGCTTTGCTCCACACCTTCTGGTCCATTAGCTGAAACAGCAAAATGCCGTCGCGGTACTCCTGCACCAGCATGCGGTAGTCTTCATACTTAGTGGGCAGACTGGCTTTCTCGAAGTCGGTCAGGCTTTGGTCTACGTACTGGTCGTAGAGCTGCTGCATGGCAAACGATGGCTCTACTGTGGGGCGCGAACGCTGGTTTTGCTGGGCGTAGGTGAGGAAGTCGGCTACCGTATAAGGCTGGTTCTTAATAGTAAACAACGGCAGCTTATCGCCGCCGGCCTTGGTGGTAGCCTTCGAAGCTTTGGCACCGCTGGCCGTCATGGTAGCGGCGTTAAACTTATAGTGGCCGTGCGTTAGGGCGGTATCGGCCTGGGCAAAAGCCAGCGCTTTAGCGGCCGGAATTTCCACAAACTGGTCTTCGCGGCGAATACGCTTGAGGAAGGCAGCGCGGTTCAGCTCCGAACGTGAGTCCTTGGATACTTTGCTTTTGAGCGTAGGCTCCATGGAGGCAAAAGCGGCCAGGGGTTGCTTCTCGATGAGCTTAATGATGTGCCAGCCATAGGGCGTTTGCACCGGGGCCGAGAAGTCGCCGGGCTTTTGGAGCTTGAAAGCGGCTTCCTCGAAGCCAGGAATCATGCGGCCGGTGCCGAAGGGCGGTAGCTCGCCGCCGTTGGGAGCCGAGCCGGTATCTTCCGAAAACTGCGCTACCAGCTTGTCCCAGCTTTCGCCTTTGCGCAAGCGGGCGTACAACTCCTCAATTTTCTTGTGAGCGGCCGTCTGGTCGGCTTCCGGGGCTTGGGGCGTGGTACGCACCATCAGGTGGGCCACCTTGATTTCACCCTGCGCTGCCCGGCGGTCGTTTACCTTAATAACGTGGTAGCCAAAGCGCGTGCGAACCGGCTGGCTCACCTGGCCCTGGGGAGTAGCGTAGGCGGCTGTTTCGAACGGGTACACCATCTGCATGGCCGTGAAATAGCCGAGGTTGCCGCCGTTGTCTTTGGCCGAAGGGTCTTCGCTGCTGGCGCGGGCCACGGTGGCGAAGTCCTCGCCGCCGATAACGCGCTGGCGCAGGGCCAGGGCTTTCTGGTAGGCGGCCAGGGTATCGGCGGGCGGGGCGTCGGCCTTCACCAGCACCAAGATGTGCGAGGCATTTACCTCCTGGCTCATACGCGAATAGGCCTCACGCACCAGTTGGTCGGTCACACCCTTCTCAGTGAGGTAGGGCTGGGCCAACTGCTGCTTATAGCCGTCCAGCTCGCGTCGGAAAGCCTGGGTGGTATCGAGGCCCTGCTTTTCGGCATCCAGTACCTTCAGCCGGAAGTTGGTATAGAGCGTGAGGTAGTCGTTCACGCTCGGGCGGGTGCCGTAGTCAGCGGCTGTGCCATTGTTTTTTTTGTATACGTAAGCAAACTCCTGCGCCGTTACCGGGTGCGTGCCCAGCGTTTCGATGGCGGGGCCACTGCCCGTTGGGCTGCTAGTGGCTGTGCTGGCGGTGGTGGGTTTGCTGGTCTGGCAGGCCGCCAGTTGCAGAAGGGTAGCCGTAGCGGCTGCGCCGGCCAAATAAACGCGTGAATGCATAGAAAAAATAGCGGACCAGCCTAATCGCGGCCAGGAAGTAAACCCCAACGCATCAGGCACAATGCGGGTGCAATTTTACGAAGAAAAAAGCTGAGCCTGGTAAAGATAGGGCCTGCCCTACGTTTGGGCTGAGGGAAATTACTTAGGAAGCGACAGGAAATAACCAGAACGTCCTGCTGAGCAGCGCTCAGCAGGACGTTCTGGTTATTTCCTGTCGCTTGGCTAGGCCAGCACTTTGCTCAAGTGGCAAACCGTGTGAGAATTGCGCTCAAAAAACTCTACTTGGTCCATGATGCGCGACACTAGGGCCATGCCCATACCGCCTTTGCGGCCCTGCCGAATGTACTCGCGCAAGTCAGGGTTGGGCGTGGGGCCCTGGGGTAAAAACAGGTGACCGCCCTGGTCTTCTATCTCAATATTTAGTTGTTGATTAGTCAGTTCCAGCTCTAGGTCCAGAAACCGGCTGGCATCCTCCCCATTGGCGTGGATAATGAAGTTGGCTACTATCTCATCTACGGCCAGTACTATTTGATTAACAACTATCTCGCTCTCCTGTCCGGCGAGCAGAAACCCGCGCACAAAGTCGCGCACCTGCTGGAGGTTCTGGCGCGAACAGCTAATGCGGAGTTGGTCTTGCATAAAGGCAGGGAGTGAATGAGTAACTGAGTGGATGAGTGAGTCTAAGCAGTGCAATTCACTCCTTGTACTCATTCACTCCTTCACTATTAAGCCGCTTGGGCTTCTTCAGCGTTGGGCACAATATTCATGAGCGAATCCAGGCCCAGGATTTCAAATACGTTGAACACCTTTTCCTGCATGTTGTAAAACACCAGTTTTACATTAGAATCCTGCAGGCGCTGGAGGTGAGAAATGAAAACTCCCAAGCCGGCCGACGAAATGTAGCTGAGCTTCTGGCAGTCGATTAACACCTTTTTATAGTTGAGCAGTTCGGGTTTGTTCAACTCGGTATCTAGGATGACGGCCGACGAGGCGTCAAGTTCGCCATCCAGGGTGAGCGTGAGGGTATCGGCAGTGGGTTGAGTAGTGACTTTCATAGTAGGCCCCATACGCGAGGGCTAGGGTTGGGGTTGGGCCGCCTTGAATTTGATGACGAGTAGCGTCTGGTCGTCGTGCAGGGGCTGGCCTTTGCTGAACTCCTGCACGTCGCGCCGGATGTAATTATTTATTTCTTCGGCCGATTGGTAGAAGCACTCGCCGAGCATATCGCGCAGGCGGTCCTCGCCGTACTCGTTCTTGTCGCCATCGCGGGCTTCCACAATACCATCGGTGTAAATCACCATCACATCGCCGGGATTATAGTCCCAGAACTGAGTCTTAACGTGCTTTTCGTAGCTCGCATCGCGAATAATGCCTAGCCCCAATCCCTCGGTGCTGAAGTAGCTGATTTCCTCTTTAATAGAGTGGTAGTAGAGCGTGTGGCAGTGCCCAGCGCGGGCAAAGCTGAAGCCACCCGCCTGATAGTCGATGAGGTAAAACGAGGCCGTGATGAACGACGAGCGCTCTAGGCAGTGCGTGAGTGCCTCGTTGGCCTGCACCATAAAGCGGTGCGGGTCGGGGTAGCGGTTGCGGTCGTTTTTGGCCAGTGGGTTGGCCTGCATCAGGGCGTGGAAGATGCCCTTCATCTGGGCCGTGTGGAAGGCAGCCGTCACGCCTTTGCCGCTTACGTCGCCGATGAGCACGGCCAGCTTCTGGCCCGGCAGGTGCAGGAAGTCGTAGAAGTCGCCGCCTACTTCCTTGGCCGCCTGGGCGTAGGTGCTGATTTCAAACCAGTTATCGGTCGGTAGCTTCTTCGGAATAAGGCGTTCCTGCACCAGCGCCGCAATGCGCAGCTCATCCTGGGTGCGCTGGTTGGCGCGCGACTCCTGGGCCAGTTGCACGTTTTCGAGGCTCAGTACGGTTTGGGTGGTAAAGGTGGTGAGGATGCTGATATCATCCTTGTCGAAGCCCTCTACCGCGTGCTTAAGTAGCACCAGACTGCCGTAGTCGAAGCCCTGGCTGTGCAAAGCCAGCACCGCCGCCGACTGAAAAGGGTAGTCCAGGCCCATTAAGCGCCGTGAGCGCTGCAAGTCGTTATCAATTAATTCCTGTTGCCCATCAGCGAGCAAGGGAGCCAGTGCCGGGCGCAACTGCGCCACCTCGACAGGCGTGAGGTTAAAGTACAGCGTTTCGGCGGGGCTACCGGAGGGGTCGGCCAACTGGGGCCGGCTATCGAGCCAGGCGGCGTCGGCCTGCACGGTATTGGTGGCCGAAGTGAACAGGGCCTGGCAAATTTCGGCCGGCGACTGCCCGCGCTGGATAATCTGGCCTAACTGCTGCAAGCTCAGAATCTCGTTGCGACGCTGTTCGAATACGTCGGCCGTGGGCAAGTTAAAGAACGTAACCAGCAGCCCAGTTACGGTATAAAAAACGGCAAAAGCCGAAGCCAGCACCAGAAACGCCTGTTGCGAAGCAGGAGCCAGCAGCGCCGAATTGGCTTGCTCGTAAGTGAAGTAGCGCAGGAAAGCCAGCAGAAATCCCAGCACCCCTAATTGCAGCAAAACAGCCTGCACCTTATGGCCCTGGCTCAGGTAGGTCACCCACCGCTGATGCCCGCTCAAATACACCCCAAACACGGCCAGCCCAGTGACAATAACCACCTGCACTGTGTAGGGCAGGTGCCAGGTAAAGAGCTGGAAAAGTAGCGCTACCCCCAATAATACCTCAAAAACTGACCACGCACGCTGCAGCTTGCGTGCCCCCCGAAAGACAATCAGCGAGCGCCAGGCATACAGCATTTCGGCAAGCAGCAAAATAAACAGCGCTACCGCCACCGTGTAACATACGGCCGAGGTGGTATTGCCCGGCAGTAGCAGCGTACGCTGCGCCGTCAGGTACTCGATGGCCATCGTGGCCAGCAGCCCGCCCGTGAGCAACAGCCCGCGCCAGAATACCTGCCGCAGAAGCAGCACAAAATTGTGGCCGCGCAGGGCGTCAGGCTGCGTCCGGGCAAAGAGGAATACGCCCGTTGCCGCGCCGCCCTGGGCCAGCAGCAGTAGCCAAGTGGGCCAGCTGCCGGGCAGGCCCGCTAGCGCGTAGCGTTGGTTAAGGGCACTTAGCAACAGCACCAGCCAGCAGGCGGCAGCCACTACCAGAAACCAAGCCGAGCGGGTAAATTTGGGCATAAGGAAGGGGGTAACAACCGCGGGCTTTCCTCTATTATGTACACCTCCCCTCAGCCGTTGGAAAAACAAAAATACGACCTGGCAAGGGGAATGAGGTGCTAGGGTAAGGAGGGGGATGGAGTAAGGCGGTGATGAGGTTGGGTAGGCTGCCCGGTTTACCTCATCACCTTCTTACTCCACCCTCTAAACTCTACCGGCTCGAATAGTTTGGAGCCTCGCGGGTAATCTGCACGTCGTGGGGGTGGCTCTCGCGCAGGCCCGCTCCGGTGATGCGCACAAACTGTGCGGCTTGCAGAGCGGCTAGGTTAGCCGCGCCCACGTAGCCCATGCCGGCCCGCAGGCCGCCCGCCAGCTGGTAAAGCACCTCCGATACGCTGCCCTTGAAGGGCACGCGGCCCACAATGCCCTCGGGCACGAGCTTCTTCACGTCGTCCTCGGCATCCTGGAAGTACCGGTCTTTCGAGCCGTCTTCCATGGCTTCTACCGAGCCCATGCCGCGGTAGCTTTTGTACTTACGGCCCTCGTAGGTAATCATGTCGCCGGGGGCTTCTTCGGTGCCGGCCAGCAGCGAGCCTACCATCACGGCGGCGGCTCCGCCCGCCAGCGCCTTCACCACGTCGCCGCTGAACTTGATGCCACCATCGGCTACCAGGGTGGCCCCGGTGCCGGCCAGCCCCCGCGCCGCTTCGAGCACGGCCGAGAGCTGTGGCACCCCAATACCGGCTATAATTCTGGTTGTGCATATACTTCCAGGCCCTACGCCTACCTTCACCACGTCGGCACCGGCATCGGCCAGGGCGCGGGCGCCGTCGGCGGTGGCTACGTTGCCAGCCATCAGGTCGAGGTGGGGATAGGCTTGCTTAATGCTGCGCACGGCATCGAGCACGCCCCGGCTGTGGCCGTGCGCAGTGTCGATGCTGATGAGGTCGACGCCCGCATCGGCCAGGGCGGCCACGCGCTGCATGAGGTCAGCGGTGACGCCCACGGCGGCGCCTACGCGCAGGCGGCCCTGGTCGTCTTTGCTGGCGTGGGGGTTGCGGCGGCGCTTGCGAATGTCCTTGTAGGTCATCAAGCCGGTGAGGCGGCCGGCGGCATCCACGAGGGGCAGCTTGTCTACTTTGCGGTCTTGCAGCATCTGCTCGGCGGCGGCGCGGTCGATGTCGGCCGGGGCCGTTACGAGGCGCTCGCGGGGCACCATGCTCGTGGTTACGAGCGGCGTGAAATCGTGCTCGAAGCGCAGGTCACGGCTGGTAATGAGACCCACCAAGCTGCCATCGGCTTCCACAATCGGGATGCCGCCGATGTTGTGGTGGCGCATCAGCTTGCGGGCATCGGCGAGGGTGGCGGTGGGCGGCAGCGTGAACGGGTCCTGGATAACGGCCGACTCGGAGCGCTTGACGCGGCGCACCTGCTCGGCCTGGGCCTTCACGCTCATATTTTTGTGGATAACCCCGAGGCCGCCCTCCTGGGCCAGGGCAATGGCCATATCGGCCTCCGTCACGGTGTCCATGGCGGCCGAAATCAGGGGTACTTGCAGCCGGATGCGGGGGGTGAGCTGGGTGCCGGGGTCGCAGTCGCGCGGAAGCACTTCCGAGTAAGCGGGCAGCAGCAGTACGTCGTCGTAGGTCAGGGCCTCGAAGGCGATTTTGGGGGTGGCAGGGTCAGCCATGAGCAAGAGGGTTTTGAAAAACAGCCTATTGCCGGGCAAAGTTACGCTGGAAAGGTGATGAGGTGATGGAGTGATGAGGTAATGAGGTGAAAAAAGAACGTCATGCTGAACGCAGTGAAGCATCTCGCTCGCAGACTAACTCAATCGTTGAACCGAGGTGGCTTTGACGATTGAGTTAGTCTGCGAGCGAGATGCTTCACTGCGTTCAGCATGACGTTCTTTTTTCACCTAATCACCTGATATTTACTTCACCAAATGCAAAAACCGCAGGTAAAACGGCGTGGGACTATCGTCGCTCTTGGGCTGGTACTTGCCGCCGATGATGGGCACGTACATAACGCGGCGGCGCGACTCGGGGCCGATGAGGGGCGACTGGGCCACGCGGTGCCACATGCGGCCGTCGTGTACAGTGAGGTCGCCGGGCTCGGTCTCGACGGCTATTTCGTTGGGGTCGTAGTAGACGTCTTTGTAATACTTCTTGCGAAAGAGCATTTTGCCCAGGCCCTGGCGGTGGGTGCCGGGTATTACGCGCAGGCCGCCGTTGGTGGCCTTGGTGCCGTCGAGGTGCAGGCCTACGTTGAGCATGGGCCGGATGCGCTTGCCGTAAAACACGTCGCGCAAGGAGTCGGTGTGCCAGCCCATCTGGCTGAATTCTGAGCCTTCGACATTCACGTAGTGGTTGACTACCAGGCCGTCGCGCTCGTTTTCGCCCACCCGGCCGCCGGGCATTTCCAGCAGCGGAAACAGGGCTTCGAAGCGCTTATCCTGGAGCAGCTCGTGCAGCACGGGGCTGTGCTGCGAGGCAAAGGCGAAGCGCTGCACGATGGGTGAGCCGTCTACGTCCTTGCCGTATTTGATGGGTACTCCGTTTACCTTTTCTACGCTGTCGGCCAGCCACTGGCTTTGTACATCCTGGGTGGCCTTGAGGTACGCCTGCACTTGCTCGGGGGTAGCAAAGGGCCGGAAATGCAGGAAGCCGTATTTAGTAAAAAAGGCCCGCTGTTCGGCTGTTAGCTCTTTGCCAAGCGTGAAGCGGGGATAATCGGATAATGATGCCATAGCGGGTAGTTTTGGCGGAATCAGCTTCCGGCCGCCCTAAAATTTAGGTTTAAGGGGCAAAGATACGGTAGTAAGGGGCCGCTAAAGATGAAAAGCGGTACTCGGCAATTAGGGTCGGCTTCCTAAACCAGTCGAGGCAGGGCAGGTTTGCGCTAAAAGGGATTATTTACCAGCCGGGAGCATGCATCCGGGCGCTACGCAGCATCAAAAATGGCGAAAACCCTCGCTTTTACTGATGCTGCTTTCCCTGCCCCTGCTCCAGGCCACCCTGCGGCCCAGCCCCGAAACCTGGGCCGCTATGCCCCTTAAGGCCGCCGGCCGCTTCTGCGCCCGCTGCCAGCACAAGGTTCACGATTTCAGCCAGTTGGCCGACCCAGGCCCGGCGCTGGCAGCCGCGCCAGTAGCGCCGACCCGGCTGCGGCCTCAGTTGCAGCAGTTTTTGGTGGTGCTGGTGCTCGGGTGCGGCTTGGGGCTGCCAGCGCACGAGGCGCTGGCGCAGGTGCGGCGGGCCGGGATGCCAGCTGTGGGCTGCAAGCCAGTGGTACACCCGCAACTGCCGAAGCATAAAGAGTCGCCTCTACTTCAGAGCATAAGTGGGGGCACGGTATCTGCTCGCCATGATACTACTTGGACTTATGTCGAGGAAATGCCAGTTTTTCGGGGCAGCAGCGACTACCGACTGATGGCGGCCTACGTGCAGCAGCATCTATTCTGGCCCGAAGGCGGGCGAATTTGCGTCAGTGGCAAGGTATTCGTCAGCTTTGCGGTAGGCATAGATGGGCTGCCGCGCGACGTAAAAGTGGTAAAAGGACTTTATCCTTCGCTCGATGCAGCGGTGATACGGGCGGTGCACATGCTGGGCCGAATGCAACCGGGCCGCAAAAAAGGCCGGCCCGTAGCAGTAACCCTGATACTGCCCGTTAGCTTTAACCGCGAATAGGTTAGTACTTCGCAGCTTCTCTCATCTTTTTTCACCCGCCCAGCCTCATGGTTTTTACGCCCAGCCCCATGCTTCTCAAACTGCTCTACAACCGGGGCAGCCTCCACAACCTGCCCGATGGCCAGGGCGTGGCCTTCAGCATCAAAAACCGCCTCGACACGGTGAGCCTGACCGGGGTGGCGCACGTGAAAATCGGCGACGTGCTGGTGCCGGCCGAGAAAATCCGGCTCGACCTGGGCGACGGCGACGTGCGCCCGGCTATGGGCACGCCGCCCATTGAGCTGCCCGTGGGCCGCACGCTCACTTTTGTGCTCGATACGCCGGCCCTGGCCGAGGGCATGCACCAACTGCAGGTGCAGTTCAGCACCGACGCGCTTGGCGAGCTGAACGTGGAGGTAGAAGACGCCATCGTGAGCCAGGACAGTCGGGTAAAAATCCCGCGCTCCGACCAGGATGACTACGCCGAAGTCGCCATTCAAGCCCGGCAGCGGTTTGCCGAGCAGTTCACCGAGCAGGAGTTTAAGCACCTTAAAAACTACTCCTTCGACCCGCACCAGCTGCAGGGCAACTGCGAAAACTTCGTGGGCGTAGCCCAGATTCCGGTGGGCCTGGCCGGGCCGCTTACCGTGCACGGCGAGCACGCGCAGGGCGATTTCCTCATCCCGATGGCCACTACCGAAGGCACGCTAGTGGCGAGTTACAACCGGGGCATCCAGGTGCTTAACCTGTGCGGGGGTGTGAAATGCACCGTCATTGGCGATGCCATGCAGCGGGCCCCGGTGTTCGTGTTTGAGGATGCGCGGGGCGCCCGCGACTTCGGCCGCTGGGTAGAGGAGAATTTGGAGCGCATCCGGCCCGAGGCCGAGAGTACCTCGCGGATAGCGAAGCTGCAATACATCGACACCTACCTGAGCAACAAGTTTGCCTACCTGCGCTTCAACTTTTCGACCGGCGACGCGGCCGGGCAGAACATGGTAGGCCGCGCCACCTTCGCCGCCTGCTCCTGGATTCTGGAAAACTACAAAGGCCCGGCTATCAAGAATTTCTACCTCGAATCGAACTTTGCCACCGATAAAAAAGCCTCGCAGATAAACGTGATGCGCACCCGTGGCAAGCGCGTAGTGGCCGAAGCTGTAGTGAAACGCGACGTGCTGCAGCAGCGCATGCGCGTGACGCCCGAGCAGCTCGCCTACCACGGCCAGGTAAGCAACGTGGGCGCTTTCCTGAGCGGGGCCAACAACAACGGCGCACACTCGGCCAACGGCATCACGGCCCTCTTCATCGCCACCGGCCAGGATGTGGCCAACGTGAGCGAGTCGAGCGCTGGCGTGCTGTATTCGGAAGTGATACCGGAAGGCGACCTCTACATCAACATCACCATTCCGAGCTTGATAGTAGCCACGCACGGCGGCGGCACCGGCCTGGCTACCCAGAACGAGTGCCTGCGGATGCTGGGCTGCGTGGGCCGGGGCACGGTCTACAAATTTGCCGAAATCGTGGCCGGCGTAGTGCTAGCTGGCGAACTGAGCCTGGGTGCCGCCATCAGCAGCAGCGACTGGGTGAGCAGCCACGAGCAGTACGGGCGGAACCGGTAGGTTTGGGGGATGAGGTGAAGAGGTGAGAAGGAGAGAAGAACGTCATGCTGAGCGCAGCGCAGCGGAGTCGAAGCATCTCGTTCGCCAACTAACCTAATCGTTAGGCCGAGACGGCGTTGCTGATTGGATTACTCTGCGAGTGAGATGCTTCGACTCCGCTGCGCTCAGCATGACGTTCTTCTCTCCTTCTCACCCCATCACCCCACCACCTCATCACCCAAACCTTACCTTTGTGGCCTTATGCCAACCCCCAGCACCGGCCGCATTCTCGCCATCGACTACGGCAACAAGCGCGTGGGCCTGGCCATTACCGACCCGCTGCAGCTCATCGCTTCGCCCCTTGATACCATTCATAGCCAGGACTTGGTGAAGTTCGTGCTCGACTACCACCAGCGCGAGCCGCTGGCGGCCGTGGTTGTGGGCATGCCGCGCACGCTGCTCAACGAGCCCACCGACTCGACCAGCGCCGTGGTGGGCCTGCTGCGCCGCCTGCGCCGCGAGCTGCCGGAGCTGGCGGTGTACGAAATCGATGAGCGCTTTACTTCGCGGCTGGCCAAGCAGGCCATGCTGGCCGGCGGCCTGGGTCGCAAAGCCCGGCAAGACAAAGCCACCGTCGATAAGGTGAGCGCGGCGCTTATTCTCCAGTCATTTTTAGAATCCCCTGTTAGGTAGGTTTTTCGTTGTTTGTTTTTCGTTTTTCGTCAGGCGGCTAAAGCACTAAAAACAAACAGCGAAAAACGAAAAACGAAAAGTATGATACTCCCTATCGTTGCCATTGGCGACCCAGTGCTGAAAGCCCGCGCCAAAAACCTGCCCGCCGACCTACCCGCCGAGGAACTGCAGCAACTAGTGCAGGATATGTACGAAACTATGTATTCGGCCCACGGTGTGGGCTTAGCCGCTCCGCAGGTAGGGCGTAGCGTGCGCTTGTTCGTCATCGACTCGGGCCCGATGGTGACGCCCGACGAGGACGACGAAGACGAGCCGGTGGAGGTAGCCAACCCCGACGAAATTGCCGAACTGCCCATCAAGCAAGTCTTCATCAACCCCGAAATGGTGAGCGAAACCGGCACCGAATGGGGTTTTGAGGAAGGCTGCCTCAGCATTCCCGGCGTGCGCGAGCTGGTGCAGCGCTGCCCCAACATTGTGCTGCGCTACGAAGACGAAAACCGCCAGCTAGTGGAAGAGGCCTTCTCCGGCATGGCTGCCCGCATCATTCAGCACGAGTACGACCACCTGGAGGGTATCTTGTTCACCGACAAGCTTTCCGCCTTCAAAAAGCAGTTGCTAAAAGGCAAAATCGCCCGCATCAGCAAAGGCGACGTGAAGCACGAGTACCGCATGAAATTCCCGGTGGGGGCAGGCGGGCGGCGGTAGCAGCTACCGCAAAACTGTATACCAAAAAAACTGACGTATCGAGTGGGATATGTCAGTTTTTTTGATTTTTGTGGCATATCGCCCACCAACGAGTACCTCACCCCCTAGCCCCCTCTCCAAAAAAGAGGGGGAACTAGTTTTCAGAATCTAGTACTAGAGCTAGTTCCCCCTCTTTTTTGGAGAGGGGGCTAGGGGGTGAGGTATCGTCAGGTAATCGTTGGTGGGCGGCCCCGTCGTAAGTTCGCTGGCCTTATGAAAAAACGCTACCTCCTGCTCCTATTGACCTTGTTGGCCCGGCCTGCTGCACCGGCCCGTGCCTGGGGCTTCTACGGCCATCGGCTGCTCAACCGGCTGGCCGTGTACACGCTGCCGCCCGAGATGCTGCCGTTTTTCAAGGCCAACATCGACTACCTCACCAACAACGCCACCCGGCCCGACTCGCGGCGCATGCTAGTGCCCACCGAGGCCCCGCGCCACTTTCTGGATGCCGACGTGTACGGCGACAGTGCCCTCACCACGCACGGGCGCGGCCTGCCCCGCCGCTACGCCGATGCCGTGGCCCAGATGGGCGGCGAAGACTCGCTGCTGCGCCACGGCATTGTGCCCTGGCAGATAGTGACGATGAAAAACCAGCTCACCGCCGCCTTCAAGGCTAACGACCAGGACCGCATTCTGCGCCTCGCGGCCGACATGGGGCACTACGTGGCCGATGCTTGCGTACCGCTGCACACCACCCACAACTACAACGGCCAGCTCACCAACCAAAAGGGTATCCACGGCCTCTGGGAGTCGCGCCTGCCCGAGCTGCTAGCTACTGATTACAACCTGCTGAGCGGCCCCGCGCCTTACCTCGACAACCCCACCAACGCCGCCTGGGGTGCCGTCATCCGCTCCCACGCGGCCCTGGATTCGGTGTTTTCGATGGAACGGGCCGTGTCGGCAGAATTGTCGGAGGACCGCAAGTTTGCTTACGAGCAGCGTGGCCGCCAGACGGTACGCACCTACTCGCGCGAGTTCAGCCTGGCCTACCACCGCCGCCTCAACGGTCAGGTGGAGCGTCAATTGCGCTACGCCGCCCGCCTCATCGGGGCGTTCTGGTACACCTGCTGGGTTGATGCGGGCCAGCCCGATTTGAGTAAGCTTAAGCAGCAGCCCTCCGAGCAGGAGCAGCAGCGCTTGGAACTGGAAGCCAAACAGGAAGCCATTGCGCCCGATAAGGTGATACCGGGCCATGAAGAATAGCTGTAAAACGGAGTGGCACTCCGTTTAGGAAAAAGCATAAACAGAGTGCCATTACTCGAAACGAAAAAAGCGCCAATTCAACAGTAGCTGTTGAGTTAGCGCTTTTTTCGGGCTACGCAGTAGAGCGTTACACTTTCGGGTTTACGTCGCCGAGCAGGGCGTCGTAGGCGTAGTTTTCGGCGGGGCTCATGTCGTTGGGCAGGCGGATGTCGTCGGTGTCCTGCACGCGCAGGGTGAGCAGGCCACCGATAATCATGCCTACTCCGCCTAGCACCAGGGCGTAGAGCGTGTTGCCGTGGAAAACGTACCGGGTTACCGAAGCCAGCCCGACGGAGGCAATAATCTGGGGCGTGACAATGAAAAAGTTAAACACGCCCATGTAGTAGCCCATTTTGTTGGCGGGCAGGGCCCCGGCCAGCATAGCGTAGGGCATGGATAGGATACTGGCCCAGGCAATGCCGACGAGGCCCATAGACACCATCAGCAGGCGCGGGTCGTGCACGAGGCACAGCGAAATCAGCCCCAGCCCGCCCACTACCAGGCACAGCATGTGGGTGAAGCGGCGGCTGGTGCGCCGGGCCAGCAGCGGCAGCAGAAAAGCAAATAGGGCGGCTACCCCGTTGCGCACCGATGAGCAGATGCCGAGCCAGTCGGCACCGTCGTTGTACTGCTTTTGCACGCGGGTCAGGGTAGCGGTTTCGTCGGCGGTGAGCTGCTTTTGGCTTAGCGCGTAGCCCGCCAGGTTGGTGGTGATAACCTTGTCGGGGTTGCCCGCCTGAAACTGGTTGATGTCGGCCAGGTCGGTGCGCAGGGCGGTTAGCTCTTTGGCTTTTTTCTCGGCCTCCGTACTCTTGCTCAGGTCGAAGAAGCTTTTGGCGGGCACGTCTTGCACCGATGAAGAGGCGGCCTGCACCTGCTGGGATATTTTGGTGAATAAGTTGTTGTCTACGTGCATGTTGTAGACGTTGCTGGTGATGGCGTTGGTGGAGTAAATCCACATGGCGAACAGGGCAAACCAGGTGAAGAGCTGCACCACGGCCAGTTGGCCCATGGCCTTGGGCATGTTGAAAACGCCCATAAACGAGGCTTTCAGGCCATCGAACACCCGGCCTTCGGCTTTTTCGCGCTCAAACTCGGCCATATCAACCGGCGGGTACTCCTTGGTGGTAAATACGGTGTATATCACGGCCAGGAAAAGGGCCACTCCGCCCGCGTAAAACGCATATTTTACGGATGGCGGGATGAGGCCCTGGGGCGCGGTATTGGCAATGTGGAAGATGTTGGTGAAGGCCCATGGCAGCCCGGCCGCGATAATGGAGCCGATACCGATAAAGAAGCTTTGGGTAGCAAACCCGGTCGTGCGCTGGTTGGCCGGCAACAGGTCGCCCACGAAGGCGCGGAACGGCTCCATCGAGATATTGATGGAGGCATCCATCACCCACAGCATGCCGGCGGCCACCAGCAACGACCCCGAATTGGGCATGAAAAACAGCGCCAGCGCTGCCAGCACGGCCCCCATGAAAAAGAACGGCCGCCGCCGCCCCCAGGTAGGGTGCCAGGTGCGGTCGGAGAAATAGCCGATAACCGGCTGCACCAGCAGGCCCGTGAGCGGGGCCGCAATCCAGAGCAGTGGCAAGTCGTCCTTACTGGCTCCCAGCGTCTCAAAAATGCGGCTGACGTTGGAGTTTTGCAACTCAAACCCGAACTGAATGCCTAGAAAGCCGAAGCTCATGTTCCAGATTTGCCAGAAGCTCAGGCGGGGCTTGACGCGCAACGAGCTGGAATTTGTTACAACGGCGGAGGCGGCCATTATAGAGAAAGTAAAGGGTGGGAAATGAATTGAAAGTTACGCCGTACCGCGTTACTTGGTCTTAAGCTCCAGCACCAGCGCGCTGAGCGGAGCCAGCTTCAGGGCCAGGGTGGGCTGCGCGGGACTACCATTTAGCAGGTCGCGGTAGACGAGGGCGGTGCGGGCATCGAGGCCCATCTGCTGCCAGGCTTCGGCCGGAATGGTGAGCGTAAGCGTGTAGGTCTGGCTGTCGCTGAAATTGACCACCACCAACACCTGCTGGCCCTTGGTGTAGCGCAGGTAGCTGTAAAGCTTGTGGGCGTCGTAGCCGGGGCTGCTGGTGTTGGCTTCCTGCAGTTCATAGAACTTGCCTTGGCGGATGGCCTCGCTGCTGCCCGCAAGGCGCAACAGGCGCCCGTAGAAGTCGCGCAGCGCCTTTTGCTCGGTGCTTAGCTTAGCGCCGTCGAACTTGCCCTGGTTCATCCATTTCTGGTGTTCGGGCACGCCCCAGTAGTCGAAGATGGTGGTGCGGCCGTCGCCGGTATTGAAGCCGGGCACGCCGTGGGCCGGCTCGCCTACTTCCTGGCCCATGTAGAGCATCACCGGGCCGCTGGCCAGCGTAGCCGTCACGGTCATGGCCGGAATGGCGCGGCGCGGGTTAGTGGCAAAGTCGGCGCTGGCAATGCGCTGCTCGTCGTGGTTTTCCAGAAAGCGCAGCATGTGCGAGCCGAAGCCGGCGCTCTCGTGCTGCCAGATGGGGGTAATGTCCGACGTAGTGCTTTCCTGGCGCATAATGCGGCGCAGGGCGTCGTAGAGGCCTACTTTATCGTACAAAAAGTCGAAGTGCCCGGTGGTGAGGTATGTGTTGTACTCCTTGGGGTTGTAGGCTTCGCCGATGAAAATGATGCCCGGCTTCACCTTTTTTACCTCCGGAATAACGTAGGCCCAGAACTCGACGGGCACCATCTCGGCCACGTCGCAACGGAAGCCATCCACATCCTTTTTGGCCCAGTACACGAGGATGTCGCGCATCTTCTTCCATGTATCGGGCACCGTTGCGAAGTGCGTCTGGCGGCCGTGCTCGTAGTCGACACCGTAGTTGAGCTTGGTCGTCTCGAACCAGTCGTTGATACTCGGTGCGGCCGAAAAAACGTCGTTGCCGGTGGCTTTGGCGGGGTTTTCGTCGTATTTGCTGTCCTCGCCGGGGGCCTTATCAGCCCCGAGCGGGTTATAGCCGGCGGGCACCGTGAAGCGCTGGCCGGGCAGGTAGTAGAAGTTATTGTTGGGCGTGAAGGCCTGGGTTTTGTCGTCGCGCTCGCCCAGGTCGACTACGCCAGCGGGCTTAGCGTCGGAGTGGTACGAGCGGGCTACGTGATTGGGGATGAAGTCCATGAGCACCTTCAGGCCGTGGGCGTGGGTGCGTTTTACCAGGGCCTCGTACTCCTGCATCCGGTGGGGCACATCCACGGCCAGGTCGGGGTCTACGTCGTAGTAGTCCTTCACGGCGTAGGGCGAGCCGGCTCGCCCTTTCACCACGTCGGCATCGTCGGCCGGAATACCGGGGTAGCTATTCATGGTGGCGTGTTCGAGCACGCCGGTGTACCATACGTGGCTCACCCCCAGCTCCTTGAGTTTGGTCAGGGCCAGGTCGTTGATGTCGTTGAACTTGCCGCAGCCGTTTTCCTGTAGCGTGCCGTAGGTTTTATTCAGGGCCACCTTGTTGCCGAAGAGGCGCGGGAGCAGCTGGTAGATAACCAGCTTGTGGTCGGTAGGGGGTTCGGGGGTGGTATTAGTCACGAGGAGGAGGGCGAGGAGGAGGGGGAGCTTCATGGGGCTTCGGATTTTTTCACCGCTGATGTCGCGGAGGGTTTCGCGGAAGGTCGCGGAGGCAACGATTCTTCTAAGCCATTGACTTTTCGGGTGATACCATCTTTGATGCGCGCTACATTGAAATTGATAAGCAGGCCCAGCTTACAGCCAGAAAGCTTCAGGTAAGTCAACAATTGCATGTGGTGTACTTCCAGCACAACCTCTACCGCTTTGAGTTCGACTGCTACTTTGCCTTCTACCAACAAATCGATGCGGTAGCCAACATCCAAGTGAACGCCCCGGTAGTCCATTGGCAAGCCCACCTGGCTTTGTACATGCAGTCCCGCCAGCCGCAGTTCGTGCATTAGGGCTGCTTCATACGCAGATTCCAGCAAGCCAGCTCCTAATGCAACATGCACATTATAAGCCGCTTCTCGAATCATATAACTGATATCATTCTCCTGCATGTCGTAATGGGTTGTATGAGCTTCCGCTTCTTCCGCGAAACCCTCCGCGTCTTCCGCGGTGAAAAATACTACCGCTTCAACTCCACCACCCAGCAAGTCTTGGCCGGCACCCGCAACGTATTCAACGAAACTGCCGCTCCCGTCACCACATCCACGCCCGACGAATACCCGGCGAAACGCTCCGCAAACCGCGTTCCGTCCACCGTTTTCTCCTCCTTGCCCACGTTGGCAATTACCATCACGCAGCCCGCGTCAGTATACCGGAAGTAAGTATACACCCCATCCTTCGGAATAAACTGCATGAGCTTGCCAGAGGAAAGCACCGGGTGCGACTTCCGATATAAAGCCAGTTTGCTCACGTAGTCGAACGCCTCGCCCGCTGCCCCCGGCCGGGCCACAAAATAGTTCACCTTATCCCCCGTCCACCCGCCGGGGAAGTCCTCCCGCACCTTGCCGTCGGGGTTCGAGAAATTCTTCATCAGCACCTCGGTGCCGTAGTAAAGCTGCGGCGTGCCGCGCAAGGTCAGCAGCCAGGCCAGGCCCATCTTGTACTTCGCATAGTCTTCGCCGATAATCGAGTAGAAGCGGCTCGTGTCGTGATTATCCAGAAAAAGCACGCTGCGTGTAGCATCCTGGTACATCCAGTCGGCTTGCAACGCCTCGTAGAGCTTGTTGACGTTGCCATCCTTGAGGGCGTCGCCCATCGCAAAGCAGGTCTGGAAATCGAGCGTGCCCGGCAGGTTCGACTTGAAGCCGTTGACGGGCGGCAGCACATTGCGGGTGAAAAAGGCTTGCTCGGCGGCGGTGCCCACCCAGTTTTCGCCGTACATCGGGAAGTTAGGATACTGGTCCTCCATGGCTTTGCCAAAATCCATCAGGAAGCGCCCCTCAGAATACGGGTAGGTGTCGATGCGGTAGGCGTCGAGGCCAGTGCTTTCCACCCACCAGATGAAATTCTGGATGATATAGGTAGAAACCAGCGGGTTGCTCTGGTTTACGTCGGGCATGGTGGTATCAAACCAGCCGTCGTTTTGCAGCTTTTTGTCGATAGCCGAGCCGTGCGGGTCGTTGAAGGCGAAGGCGTTGTAGTTGCTGCGCGTAAACGTCGGCCACTCGTGAAACCAGTCGCGGGCCGGCTTATCCAGAAACAGGTGGTGGTAGCTGCCCCAGTGGTTGAGCACGATATCCTGCACCACTTTGAGGCCCGCGCCGTGCGCCGCTTTCACAAACTGCTCGTACTCGGCGTTGGTGCCATAGCGCGGGTCGATTTTGTAGCAGTCCGTGACGGCGTAGCCATGGTAGCTGGCCTTGGGCATGTCGTTTTCCACCAGCGGCGTGGGCCAAATAGCAGTCACGCCCAGGCTCTTGAGGTAGTCGAAATGGTTCTGAATACCGCGCAAGTCGCCGCCGTGCCGGGCGTACATTGAGTCGCGGGCCATACGCGGGGCGCGGGTGCCCTGGATGATGTCATTCTTTGGGTCGCCGTTCGAGAAGCGGTCCGGCATGAGCATGTAAATAAAATCGGCCTGCGTGATGCCCTGCGTGCGCTGCGGGTCGGTGTTGCGCGGGCGCAGCTCGTAGCTGTAAGTCAGGCTTTGGCTGCCCTTGAATTGCAGGCTGAGCTTACCAGGCTGCGCCTGCGGGCTGATGGTGAGGTTGACTACCAGGTAGTTGGGGCTTTCCAGCTTCTGCGAGCCATCGAGCGTCACGCCGGGGTATTCTTTGAGGCTGACTGTGCTGCCCGCAATGCCGGGGCTATGCACCAGCAACTGCAGCTTGGGGTTTTTCATGCCCACGAACCAATACGTGGGGTCGATGCGAGGGGGCGTGGGCGGTGCGGCAGCCGCTGGCAAAGCCCCCAGGAGCAGGGCGGCCAGCAGCGAGGCCAGTAAGGCGCGGAAAGCGGACATACTAAAATAAAGGAAAAGGGTGGGAAAAGCTACGGCGAGAAATAACCAGCGAAAGGAGGCGCAGCAATCGGAAAAACCGCCGTTTCCGGCCCGCAAACCATTGCGGAAACTGCGCCCCCAACTGGCTGGCAAAATACGCCCAACGGCCTTGGCTTTAATCCGTAAGCGCTTTCTTAGTACCCCCAAACCTCCTTATTAGCCCGTCGCTACCCTCTTCTTTTACATGGCTTTTCAATTTAAAATGCCCGCCCCGGCGGCCAAATACAAAACCGCCGCCGCGTACTTCTCCATGGAGTTTGCGCTCGACCAGAGCCTCAAAATCTACTCCGGTGGCCTGGGCTTCCTGGCCGGCTCGCACATGCGCTCGGCCTACGAGCTGAAGCAAAACCTGGTGGGCATCGGCATCCTCTGGACCTACGGCTACTACGACCAGGACCGCAACCCCGACCAAACCATGAAGGCCGAGTTTCGGCAGAAAAACTACTCGTTCCTGCAAGATACGGGTATTGTGTTCCCCGTTACCATCCACGATGCCGAGGTGCAGGTGAAGGCCCTTTACCTGGCCCCCGAGACGTTCGGCACCGCACCGATGTTTTTCCTCACCACCGACATCCCCGAAAACGACTACATCTCGCGCACCATCACCCACCACCTCTACGACCCCGATGCCGCCGCCCGCGTGGCCCAAAGCATCGTGCTGGGCACCGGTGGCGGCAAGCTGCTCGACGTGCTGGGCCGCCAAACCGACATCTACCATCTCAACGAAGGCCACGGCCTGCCGCTGGCGTTTTACCTCTACGAAAAGCACGGCCGCAACCTGGCCGAAGTGCAGAAACGCCTGGTTTTCACCACCCATACCCCCGAGCTGGCCGGCAACGAGGAGCGCCCCATGAAGCTGCTCACCGACATGAGCTTCTTCGCCGGTGTGCCCGAAGACGAAATCCGCCGCGTGGCCCGCATCGACGGCGATGCGCTCAACTACACGCTCACCGCCCTGCGCTTCGCCCGCAAGGCCAACGCCGTGAGCAAAGTTCACGGCACGGTGGCCAACGAAATGTGGGGCCATTACGAAGGCATTTGCCCCATTATCTCCATTACCAACGCCCAGAACGGCACCTACTGGCGCGACCAAAAACTGGCCGCCGCCAACAAAGCCAAGGATGATACTACCCTGCTGGCCCGCAAAAGGGAGCTGAAAAAGCGGCTCTTCACCATCGTGGCCGACCAAACCGGCACCCTGCTCGACCCCGACGCCCTCACCATCGTGTGGGCCCGCCGCTTTGCCGCCTACAAGCGCGCCGACCTTATCCTGCGCGACTTCGAGCGCTTCCGCAAGCTCGTGAGCGACGACAGCCGCCCCGTGCAAGTCATCTGGGCCGGCAAGCCTTATCCCAAAGACTACGGCGCTATCACCATCTTCAACAACATCATCCGTGCCACCAGAGACCTCAAGCGCTGCGCCGTGCTCACTGGCTACGAATTAGAATTGAGTGCCGAAATGAAGAAAGGCTCCGATATCTGGCTCAACACCCCGCGCTACCCCCGCGAGGCCAGCGGCACCAGCGGTATGACCGCTGCCATGAACGCCTGCGTAAGCCTGAGCATTGCCGACGGCTGGATTCCCGAGTTTGCCAAAGACGGCGAAAACTGCTTTATCATCGGCCACGCCGACGAAAAATTGCCCGAAGAACAGAAGGACGCACAAGAAGCCGATACCCTGCTCACCGTGCTCGAAAAAACCGTAGTGCCCCTGTACTACGACCAGCCCAAGCAGTTCCTCAAAATCGTGAAAGCCGCTATGAAGGACGTAGAGCCCGAGTTCGAAAGCGGCCGCATGGCCCGCGAGTACTACGAGAACCTCTACAAGTAAACCACTGCTCCAAGACCGCAGATTCGAACGGATTTAACGGATAGAACGGATGCGGGGCTACCGCCCCTGGCTACGCGACCATTTGTATAAAAAGCCGCCTTCGGGCGGCTTTTTTGCGTAGGGGGTAGCGTAGAAAGCGCGTAGTCAGCCACGCAGTGGCGTATCCGTTAAATCCGCTAAATCTGTTTGAATCTGCGATATGTGTGGACGTTACACCGTTATTTCTCCCGCGCCGGGCTTAGCCAAGCGCTTTTCGGCTAAGGAAGCCGCTGGCGAAGCGTCGACTTACAACGCGGCACCCTCGCAGGGGCTGCCCATCATCACCAACGCCGCGCCCGGCCAGATTCAGCTGGTGAGTTGGGGGCTGGTGCCGTCGTGGAGCCGCGACCCGGCCAGTGGCCCCAAGCCTATTAATGCCCGTGCCGAGACGCTGGCCGAGAAGCCCAGCTTCCGGCAATTACTGGCGCGGCGGCGCTGCTTGGTGCTGGCCGACTCGTTTTATGAGTGGCAAGCCACCGAGCGCGGCAAAATTCCGCACCGCATTTTGCTGCGCAGCGAGGAGCCGTTTGCCTTCGCCGGGCTCTGGGACGAGTGGCTCGACCGCAGCACCGGCGAGCTGCGCCCTACGTTTACCATCATCACTACCGAGCCCAACGAGCTGATGGCCAGCCTCCACAACCGGATGCCCGTTATCCTGCCCGGCCCCGATGCCGAGCGCGCCTGGCTTGCCGACGACCTCGCACCCGCTGCCCACCAGCAACTGCTGGTGCCCTACGATGCGGCTCTGATGCGCGCCTACGCTGTGACGACGCGGGTGAACTCGCCCGCTCACAACGACGCCGATGTGCTAGAGGCGGCGTAAACAAGTAGGGTGCGGGGCTTAGCTTCGCTGACCTTCGGTTGCCCCCGCCCGTCGTTGAACGAAGCCAGAACCAGTCGTTCAACGACAGGCGGGGGCAACCGAAGGTCAGCGAAGCTAAGCCCCGCACCCTACCGACCTTTGCCTCGCTTTTATGAACCGCCTTTTCGACCGCCTGCGCACCCGCCTTGCCAAAACCCGCCGCGCTTCGGCTGCGCCGGTTATCATTCGCCTCAGCAGCTTGCCGGCCAATACGCCCGATGGGGCCACGCTCTACCTCACTGGCTCGGGCAATGGCTGGAACACCGACGAGCCGGCATATGCTTTCGAGGCGGAGGCCGACGGAGGCTTTGTGCTGCGGCTGCCGCCGGGCCGGGGCGTGCTGGAGTATAAAATCTGCCGTGGTAGCTGGACCACCATCGAAACCGACTACGACAACCGCGCCATCCCGAACCGCCACTACCTCTTTGGGCAAGATGGGCCGGAAATAAGTATCCAGGTGCAGAACTGGGAGGACCTGGCCGGCACTATTCCGCCGCGCCCCCATTCAGCTTCACCTAATGTGCAGATTCTCAGCGCTGCCTTCATAATTCCGCAGCTCAAGCGGGCCCGCCGCGTGTGGCTCTACCTGCCGCCCGACTACGCCACTAGTACCCGCCACTACCCCGTGCTGTACTTGCAGGATGGCCAGAACGTGTTCGACGAGTTCACGTCCTACGCCGGTGAGTGGGGCGTGGATGAAACCCTGGACGAGCTGCACGCCCAAGGCCAGGACTACGGCAGCTGCCTGGTGGTGGCCGTAGACAACGGCGGCCCGCGCCGCCTCGATGAGTATTCGCCGTGGCCCAACGCCCGCAGCCGGCGCGGCGGCCAGGGCGAGCACTATGCCGAATTCCTGGTAAACACCCTCAAGCCCTACATCGACCAGCACTACCGCACCCTCACCGGGCCGGAGGCGACGGGTATCGGCGGCTCCAGCATGGGCGGGCTGCTGGCCACCTACGCGGCCCTGCGCTACCCCGCCGTATTTGGCCGCGTGGCGGTGTTTTCGCCCGCCTACTGGTTTGCCGGCCAGTCGCTGCTAACCTTCGTGGCCCAGCACCGCCCCCACCCCGATGCCCGCTTTTACCTGCTTTGCGGTGCTCAGGAAAGCCCCACCATGGAGCCCCTATTGGCGGCAGTGCGCGACGCTCTGCTAGCTGGCGGCCTACCCGCCTCTCAGCTCAGCTACCAGGTACGCCCCGATGGCCAGCACGCCGAATGGTTCTGGCGCCGCGAGTTTGCCCAGGCCTACCAGTGGTTTTTTCACCAGTAGGGTGCGGGGCTTGCCCCCGCCCGTCGTTGAACGAATGACGTAACAACGATGGGGGGGGACAAGCCCCGCACCCTACAACCTTACCTTTTGATAATATGCGCAGAAGTCCGTGAGCGGGCAGATGTTGCACTTGGGCGAGCGGGCTACGCAGATGTAGCGGCCGTGCAGAATGAGCCAGTGGTGCGCCTTGGGAACCAACTCTTGTGGGATGTACTTTACCAGCGCTTTTTCCACGGCCAGGGGCGTGGTGGCGGTTTTGGGTACCAGCCCCAGCCGGTGCGACACCCGGAAAACGTGCGTATCGACGGCCATCGCGGGCTGGTTGTAGATGACCGATACCACGACGTTGGCGGTTTTACGGCCTACGCCGGGCAGGCGCTGCAGTTCCTCGATGCTGCTGGGTACTTCGCCGCCAAACTCCTCCGTGAGTAAGCGGCCCAGGCCAGCCAGGTGCTTGGCCTTGTTGTTGGGATACGAAACGCTGCGGATGAAGGGAAAAACGTCTTCGGCCGTGGCCGCGCCCAGCTCGGCGGCGGTGGGGAATTGCGCTAGCAGCGCGGGCATCACTTGGTTTACGCGCTTGTCAGTGCATTGAGCGCTCAACACTACGGCCACGATTAGCTCGTAGGGGTTGCGGTAAGTTAGCTCGGTTTTTGGCTCGGGAAAGTGCGTAATGAAGTAATCGAGAAACCGGCGGAAGCGGAGAGGGCGGGTCATTAGGCTAAAAACGAAACAACTCAAAACTACCCCAAAAAGAACGTCATGCTCATCTGGCGTCCGCCTGTCGAGGCATCTCGCTCGCCAACTAACTCAATCGCAGAACCAAGGTGGCGCTAAAGATGGAGGTAGTTGGCGAGCGAGATGCTTCGACAGGCGGACGCCAGATGAGCATGACGTTTCTTTAAAGGCTGAAAAGTCAGCCTTTACTTCAGAAACGTGCGCGAATACTGCAGGATGGCGGCCGTGCAGGCGGGGCGCGGGTTGCGGGCCAGGCGGTCGAGGGTGCGCTGGGCTAGGAGCAAGTCAGCGCAAGTCATGGCCAGCTCGGGGTCGTGCAGCAAGGCGTCTTCTACTTCGTGTTGTTCGTCAGCTGGCAATTCGTTGTATACGTAGCGCAGTAACGTGGGGTGGGGTAAGGTTTGTATCATACAAGAGCGAATGGGCGGCCATTTTTTTCCGCAGGTTAATGAGTGCGTAGCGCATCCGGCCCAAAGCAGTATTGATGCTAACGCCCGTGGCATCGGCAATTTCCTGGAAGCTCATATCACCGTAATGGCGCATGAGCAGCACTTCTTTTTGGGCGGTAGGTAATTCCTGAATAAGTTGGCGCAAGTGGGCGTGGCTTTCCTCGCGGCCCAGCGCCTCATCGGCCGGCTCTTCGGCTAGCTGTAACGAGTTTGCCAGGCCAGCGTTGTCTTCCAGGCTGGTTTGGGGCACTCTTTTGGCGCGGCGGAAGGCATCGATGGCCAAGTTGTGGGCAATGCGGCAGAGCCACGAGCCAAACTTGCCTTCGTCCTGGTAGCGCCCGCTTTGGAGGGTGTGAATGGCCTTGATGAAGGTATCCTGGGTGAGGTCGTCGGCCACGTCCTCATCGCGCACTACCAGGTGGATAGTGGTAAACACCCGCGCCTGATGGCGTTGGAGCAGCTGGGCAAAAGCCGATTCTTGGCCGGCCAGATAGAGGGCGATGAGCGCGGAGTCGCTCGGCTGCAGGGGTTCCATAAAGAGCTACGGGATAGAGGATAAACGTAGAGCTTCTGGTCGATAGTATGCAGCGGGGGAAAAAGAATTTCGGAAAGCAATGAGTGCCGGATGAACTCCGCGAGAATCAGGCCAAATATAGCTAGCGAACTGAGAGATATGCAAGCAGTACTCCTAGGGCCGCAAAATATTTTTAAAGCGGCGAAATTTACCAACCGCCTTTCGGCTGCCGCCGTTATAGCCGCGCCGGGCTCCACTTCCCCCGGCTTTCTATGCTGGTATGAAAGCTTTTTTTACTGCCGTGGCCCTGGCTGCTTCGGCTACGCTACCATTGGTTGGCTTCTCCCAAAACGCGGGCATCAAGAAGGACGGTTCGGTGAGCCTGAAATTTAATTTTAAGCCCAACAGCAAATTCTCCTACTCGTCGCAAACGGTGCAGAACATTGACATGCAAGGTAATAAGATGATGCAGGATATCACCATGGGCAGCACGTTTGCGGTGCAAACCGGCCAGGGAAGCAGCAAAGACCTGCACATGACATACAGCCGGGTGGCCATGAATATGGATGCCGGAGGCCAGAAAATGGTGTACGACAGCCAGGACCCAGCCACCAAAAGCAGCCCGCTGGCTGCTATGATGGGCGGCATGATAGGCAAGTCGTTGGATATTACGGTGACGGACAAAGGTGAAGTAACCGCCGTCAAAGGTGTCGAGGAGCTGAAAAAAGCTATGCTGGCCGACAACCCGGCCATCGGCCCGCAACTGGAGCAGACCCTCAACGAGAATACCCTGAAAAGCTCCATGAACCAGCTGTTCAATATCTACCCCGACCACGCCGTGAAGCCCGGCGAGAGCTGGACTAAGAACGTGACCCTCAACATGGGGCCCGCCGCCATGAAGCTGGCCAGTACCTACAAGCTCGCCAGTGTGCAGAGCGGAGTGGCGCACCTGCTGGTAGATGGCAAGCTGTCGATGGATGGCATGATGGCCCTCACGGGTACGCAAAGTGGCACTATGGACATCGACGTAGCCACGGGCCTGGTACTCAGCAGCAAGCTTAAACAGACGTTGAGCAGCCCGGCCGGGGATAACTCGACAAACATTGCCTCGAATATTACTACCACCGGCAAGAAGCTGTAAACCTGCTGGCAGCGCTCCCGGATGCATACCTACCTCGCCTTACACTATTGGGCCGGCTCGGGCCGCGAATACGACCAGCTACAGGGCCTGCTGCCGCCCGGCACCCAGCTACTGGCACCCGACCTGCCCGGCTTTGGTGCCCAACCCGCCCCGGCAGGCTTCGACTACTCCGTAGAGAGCTACACCAACTGGCTGGCGGCCTATATCGCCGAGCATCAACTGGCAGACTACAGCCTCATTGGCCACAGCATGGGCGGCAAGTTTGCGCTGGCGCTGGCAGCCCGGCAGCCGGCCGGCCTGCGCGGGCTGCTGCTGCTGGCGCCTTCGCCGCCCAGCCCCGAGCCCATAAGCGACGCTGACCGGGCCGCCTCGCTGGCCGCCTACGGCCAAGCCGCTGAAGCTGAGAAAACGCTCGATAAGATTACTAACCGCCCACTACCAGCCACCCAGCGCGCGCAGGTGCTGGCCGACAACCTGCGCACTACCCGCGCCGCTTGGGATGCTTGGCTACTCGCGGGCTCCCGAGAGGATATTACGGCCCTTATGCCCCAAGTGCAGGTGCCTTGCCGCCTGATGGTAGGCGATGCCGACCGCGCCATTCCGCTCGAAGCCCAGCGCCGCCAGACGCTGCCGCTGCTGCCCGCCGGCTCGGAGCTGGTGGTGGTGCCCGGCGCGGGCCATCTGCTGCCGCTGGAAGTGGTGGGGGAGGTGCTGGAAGCGTGTAGGGTAAGCTTTAGCTTGCCTTTCGAGCAGCCAGCAAGCTAAAGCTTACTCTACATCGACATGCCCACCTACCAAAACCCCGTCCTCGACGCCGACTTTCCCGACCCCAGCGTGCTGCTGGCCCCCGATGGCTACTACTACGCCTACGCCACCCAAACCAGGCGTGAGGGCCACATCCTCAACTTTCAAGTGGCCCGCTCCCGCGACCTGATTGCCTGGGAGCACCTGGGCGAAGCCTTGCCCGAAAAGCCCACCTGGGCCGCTACCAGCCAGCGCTTCTGGGCCCCCGACGTGAGCCGCCACCCTGATGGGCGCTACCTGCTCTACTACTCGGCCCAGCCCAACGACCCCGCCGCTGGCCTCTGCCTGGGCATAGCCGTGGCTGAGCAGCCCCAGGGGCCCTTCCGCGACAGCGGGCAGCCGCTGCTGGCTGGCGGCCCCGGCTTCGAGAACATCGACCCTATGCGCTTTGTGGAGCCCGGCAGCGGGCAGCAGCTACTATTCTGGGGCTCCGGCTTCGGGCCGCTGCGGGTGCGCGAGCTGGCCGCCGACGGCCTTAGTTTCTGGCCTGGCAGCGAGGCGCAGGAAGTAGTGCAGCCGCTGGCGGAAGCCACGGAGTATGGCCGGCTCATTGAGGGCAGCTGGGTGCGGGCGCGAGCGGGCTGGTACTACCTGTTTTACTCCGGCGACAACTGCTGCGGCCCGGCCGCCCGCTACGGCGTGCTGGCCGCCCGCGCCCGCCACGCCACCGGCCCCTACCAAACGCTGGCCCAGGCCACCGGCACGGCCGGCACCATCCTGGTTGAAAACGAGCGCTGGCAAGCCCCCGGCCACAACTGCCTCGTCACCGACGCGGCCGGGCAAGACTGGCTCCTCTACCACGCCATCGACCGTCGGCAGCCCACCTTCGACGCTATTAATGACGAGCAGGGCTACTCGCGCCGCGTGCTGCTGCTGGACAAGGTGAAGTACGACGCCGCGGGCTGGCCCCAGGTGGGCACGCCCAGCGTGGGAGTGCAGCCGGGGCCGGTAGTAGAATAAGAGCCAGCAAAAAGCCCGGCTGCCGAGAAGTCAGCCGAGCTTTCTAGTTCAGGCTGGATGCCTGTAGGTACTTGGGCTAGCGGCCGATAACCTGCCAGGTACTGGCTCCGTCGCTCTGCACGGTGAGGCGCGTGCCGGTCGGGATACCAGTGCTCGAATAGGTAGTGCCAGTGGTGGCGTCAACTACCGTCTTGCTGGTGCCGCTTACTGCCAGGGTCAGGGTGCTGGTCTGGCTGCTGGGGTTGATGAGCACGTAGATGCGGCCGGCGCAGGTGCTGGGGTCGGGGAGGGTAACAGTGGTAGTAGTGGCGCTACCGCGAGTTACGGTGTACTGCGTGTTGTCGAGCGCGAAATTGGCCGTAGTGCCGGTCGTTGTATACGGTTTAGCTATGGCTCCGCGCACATCTAGTGTGGAGGTAGGAGCCGCGCTACCGCCAATGCTTACCTGGCCTGTACCCGAGAAGGTGAGGTTGTAGCCTGCCAGCGGTATGTTGGTAGCATTGGTTAGGGTGCCGCCTAGGGCAATGTTGGTGCCCGTGGCGGTGAGGCCGTTGCTGGCTGTAGTGGTAGGCAGCGTCACGGTGTTGCCACCTGTAATGCTCAGATTCTGGCCGCTTACGCTAAGCGTAGGTGAAGCCACCGAGGAAAATGAGCCATCAGGATTGACGGCTACTGTGCGGCCAAGAGGTGAAGGAAATATCTGCAAACCAGTGCTGCCACCTTGGTTGGAGATAATGTAAGCTGTCGTGCCGCTGGCTGCTACACCTTCAGGAGTAGGGGAACTTACTGTGCCTAGCAAAGCTGGCGCGCTGGGGTTGGCCACATTGAATACACCTAGTGAATTGGTGCCCCTGTCTGCCGCATAAGCTATACTGCCACTCACAGCTACCTCGCGGAAGCTACTACCAGAACCGGCGCTCACCGACCCAACTATAACAGGTGCGCTCGAATTGGCGACATTTATCACAGAGAATATGTTAGAAGTGCCTACCGCGTAGATTATAGTACCACTCACAGCTACATGTTGGATACCACCAATGCCCACAGAGCCGAGGAGGCTCGGAGAGCTAGGAGTGGTCACGTCAACTATTTGCATTGAATTCGAGCCAAGGCATGCTACGTAGGCTGTATTTCCGCTCATGGCTACTCTCCAGGGAGAAGAGCAGGTCGCAGAGCCGACCAGCGATGGGGAACTCGGCGTAGTGACGTCGAATACTTGTAGTGCATTACCGTAACGGTTAGCTACACAAACTGTGGTGCCATTCACAGCGATACCACGAGGCTCACCACTACTGCCGGTGCTTGCCGAACCAACCAGGGATGGTGCGCTAGGATTCGCCACATTGACAACCTGCATCAGATTAACGCTACCGTTCGCTATATAAGCCATCGACCCATTTACTGCTACCGCAAGTGGAGCACCGCCCAAGGCCAATGTGCTGAGTAAGACAGGACCACTAGGGCTGGCAACATTGTAAATTTTCAGGCTCGAAGTACCGGCAGTCAACACATAGGCGGTAGTGCCTACTACGGCTACATCCTGCGTACTACCATTGGTATCCACGTTGCTGGCGGCTCCGGTGGGTACAGTCGGGGCCGGGTCGGTGCTATACACCGGCGCATTAATGCCCACCGTGCCATCGGCCTGCACCATGGGCAGGCGGTTGCCGGTGCCGTTGAGCCCCCGAATACGCAGGCTGCCGTTGATGTCCAAGGTTTGGGTGGGGGTAGAGGCCCCCATGTTGATGCCCACGTTCTGGGCGTGTGCGGCCAGGGTGCCGAACACCAGCAGGGCCACCAGCCGCAAGTGCGACCAGGTTTTGGAGAAATTTGTCATCTAATAAAAGAGAGAAGAAGGAAGTAATCTGAAAAAAAGCAGGTTATTCGACCACGCAGCGGCTGCTAAAGTCGGCCGTAGCCGTGGTGTAGCGCAACACGTAGGCTCCGGTCGAGAGGCCCGTCAGGGGTATTTCGCCCTGGGCGCGGCCATCCACGGGTAGCGTGCGCAGGGTGCGGCCCAGCATATCGAGCACGGTGAGCGTGCCGGCCCCGGCCGGGCCGGTGTAGAGGTAGCTGGCGGCTTGGCCCACCGCCACGCGGGTCGGGTACACCACGAAGCCCGCTGCGCCCGGTGCCAGGGCCACGGTGCGCACCGGCGAGTGAGTGAAGCTGGCGTCCTGGTTTAGCTGGCGCAGGCGGTAATAGAGCAGGGTAGCGCCAGCCGGCAGCCGGGCATCGAGCAGGGTGTAGGTGCGGGGCGTGCTGCTGGTGCCGGCAGCGGCCACCGTGCCCACATCCGTAAAGCTGCGCCCATCGAGGCTGCGCTCCACCACGAAGCTGGCGCTGTTTATTTCCGAGGCCGTTTCCCAGTTCAGGCGGGCAGCGGCCGGGCCTTCGGCCTGAGCCACGAAGGCGACGAGCGTCACGGGCAGCGGGTTGGTGGCGTTGCTCACCGTGAAGCGATTGAGCACCGTGGGCGACATCACGATGCTACGGCTGCTGCTGGCGTTGGTAGTAGGGCCAACGGCCCCCCAAACCTGGCCTGCCGCCGTTTGCTGCCACATGCGGGCCTGCGAAAAGTCGGTGAGGCCGTTGTCGTTGTCGGTCAGCCAGCTCAGGGTCAGCTGCACGGCGGCGCTGGGCTGGGTGGCGGGGGCCACCGTCCAGATGCGGTCGATGCCCTTGGCGGTACCGCCCAGGTTCTGGCCGTAGCTCACATCAGCGGTTTGCAGGCCTGCCGCCCGGGTAATGGTCACGGTGCCCAGGTTGTTGCTGGTGGGGTTGAGCGTGGCCCCGTGGCTGAAGTCCACCGCTGCGCCGCTCACGGCGTTGCGCGTCACGGCCACGTTGCCCAGCACGTAGCGCCCGGTGGCTTCGCCGCTGAGGGCCGCCCCGTTGGGCAGGCGCAGGGTGTACACCGTGCCGCTCGCGGCTTTGGTAGCGAGCATCCCGGTAGTAAGGCTCACCAGGTTGCTTACCGTCAGGTCGCCGGCCAGGCGCAGGGTGTTGGCCCCGGCCGTGGGCTTGTTCAGCAGCACCTGGTAGAGCGTAGCCCCGCCGGGCGTAAATACTTGGTCGGCGGTGCCGCTGAAGGTAACGGCACTGGTGCCGGGCGTCAGGGTGCCGGTGTTGGTGAGGTTGCCGCGCACTTCCAGCGTGCCGGCGCTCAGGTCCAGCGTGCCGGGGTTGGTGAGGGGGCCGTCCACGCGCAGGGTGCCGCTGTTGGTGAGCGTGCTGCCCGCCTGGTTGCTCAGGCCACCGGTGCCCACGTAGACGCTGGCTCCGGATTGTACCGTAATGGTGGCTCCGGCATTGGTCAGGTCTTGGGCGGCGGCTGGCAGCGCGAGCCCGACCATACCGCTTAGTATGACGTAAAAATGTCTCATAATTCTGATTGCTTAAGAGTGAGAAAAAATATAATTAATAAAAGGACAGCTTATAAAGGAATTTTATTTTATGGGCTATTTGAGGAAATATTGTAGAAAACCAATAGCATTTCTTTGAGTAATCTGCTTTAGCAAAGTTTCAGTAGCTTTTAGGAGAAGTACAAATCCGTGGCCTACCGCAAATGCGGTAGACGGGCCGTTTTTTTGCACTAGCCTCCCCGCCGACCTTTGCGCCCGATGAATGCCACTACCCCCCTGCGCCTGGCCCTGGTTGAAGACGATGCCGAGCTGCGCCAGCTCTACAGTGGGTACCTCTGCCGGCAGCCCGAGCTGGAGTGTGTGCTGCTGGCAGGCTCGGCCAAAGCATTTTTTGACCAGTTGCCCGACCTGGTGCAAGCCCCGCAGGTGGTGTTGCTCGACGTGGGCCTGCCCGGCGCCAGTGGCCTCGACATGCTGCCCCGCCTCAAGCAGCTGCTCCCCGACACGGAAGTGGTCATGCACACCGTTTTCGACGACCCCGACCGCATCTGCCAGGCGCTGTGCCGGGGAGCCACCGGCTACGTGCTCAAAAACCAGCCGCTGGCCGAGCTGAAAGCGGCCGTGCTGGAAGTAGCGCAGGGCGGCACGCCCATGAGCCGGGCCGTGGCGCGGCAGGTGCTGGCGCACTTCAAGCCCACCCCCACCTCCCAAACCGGGCTGCTCAGCGCCCGCGAGCAGCAAGTGCTGGAGGGCATTGTCGATGGCCTCAGCGACAAGCAAGTAGCCACCCGCCTGCAGCTGGCCCACGATACGGTACGCACCCACGTCAAGAACATCTACCGCAAGCTGCAAGTCAATAGCCGCGCCGAGCTACTCAGTCGCCACGCGCGCAGCCAGCTCTAGCGCCGCCTCAACAAGCGGGGCCAGCGCAGGGGCACTGGTACTTCCCACTGCAGGTAGAAGCCCCCGGCCGGGCCAGGGCCGGCCGTTACCCGCCCGCCCAGCTCGGCGGCCCGCTGCTGCATGTTCAGCAGGCCCATGCCCGTCGTCGCCGCCGCTGGGGTGGGCAGCGGGCGGCCATCGTCGGCTACGTACAGCACCAGCCAGTCGGCGCGGCGGCTCAGCCTCACCTGTAGATAGGTGGCCTGGTGGGCATGCCGCACGGCATTGGTCACGGCTTCCTTGAATACCCGGTACACTGCCTGGCGCACGGCGGGGGGCAGCAGGGTAGTATCGGGCCAGCCGGTTGCTCCCAGCTCCGTGTGCCAGCCCGCCGCGCCCGCCGTCTGGTGCAGGTACTCGCGCATGCGGTCGAGCAGCGAGCCTGCCGAGTCGCTGCGGGCATCAATGCCCCACACCACATCGCGCATGGTGCTGGCGGCGGCCCGGCTATTGCGCAGCAGCCGCTCAAGGGCCCACGCCTGTTCCTCGCTGGGCAAGCCCGGCAGCAGCTCGGCCTGCACAGTAACGCGGGTAAGCAGCGTCCCTACCTCGTCGTGCAAGTCGGCTGCGATGCGCGTGCGCAGTTGCAGCTCGCGCAAGGCCTGGGCCAGGCGGCGGCGTTGCAGTGCGTACCCAGCGGACACCAGCAGCCCGGCGACCAACCCGATAACGAGCGGATGCTGCCACCACACCCGCTCTACTACCAGCGTCAACGCCAGGGAATTGTTGGCCCGAATGCCTTGCTCGGTTTCGCCCGTTACCCGCAGCACGTAGCGCCCCGGCGGCGGGGCCGGTAGCAGCAGTGTGTGCGCCGAGTTGGTTTGCCAGTGCACCTGGCCCGCTTCATCCAGGAGTTGGCATTGAAAGCGCGACCCGTCCGGATGGAGGTAATCGCTTAGGGTGAGCTGCCAGGCTACGTAGGCCGTGCCCGGCGGTAGGTGCAGCACTTCCTGATAGGAGGCAGCCACCGGCTCGGTATGCCCAGCGGGCGAGGCCCCGGGCAGGTAGTGGATAATGCTGGTCAGCAGCAGGTGCGGGGCCGCTGGGGCCGCCGGCACCCGGGCGGGCACCACGCGGTAAATGCCACCCACTCCCCCAAAGTACAGGGTGCCATCGGTATCGCGCCAGGCGGCTTGTCGGTTGAATTCCAGCTCGCGCAGGCCGTTGGCCGCCGTGTATACGCGGCAGTTGTGCTGGTCGGGCTGCACCTGCACTAGGCCGGCATACGTGCCCGCCCACACGTCGTCGTGCTGGCCCGGCAGCAGGGTCACGACCGTAGGGCTCGGCAGGCCGGTAGTAGCCGTATACTGCTGCTGTACACTCCGGCCCGGCTTTAGCAGCAGCAGGCCCTGGTCGCGGGTGCCGGCCCATACCGCGCCAGTGGGCGTGAGGTAGAGGCAGAGGATGTCGTTGCTGGGTAGCCGGTAGGGGGCAGGCTGGCTGGTGTCATACGTGCGGATGGTACCGGCATCCAGGGCTACCTCGTGCAGCCCCTGCTCGGTAGCAACCCACAGGTGCCCATCCGGGGCTTCAGCCAGTGCCCGGATGTCGTATTGTGCCAGCTGGGCTCCCACGCCATGGGTATATAGGCGCAACTGACCGGCGGCGGCATCCAGCAGGTAGAGTCCGTGCTGAGTGCCTCCCCACAGGCGTCCCCGCTGGTCGTGCAGCAACGCCTGGGCCCTTAGCGTAGCGTTGTCCCCGGCAGGCAGCAGCCGGAAGGGAGTAAGCTGGCCCGTAGCGGGGTGAAACTCTCCGAAGCCGTGGTTTTCTTCGGCGTAAAAGACGCGCTGGCCCACTGCCAGCAACCCATATAGCACGCGGTGAAGCGCGTGTGGGCTAGGAAGCAGTGGGCGCAACGCAGCCAACGGGCTGTCGGCAGCCTGCAACAGGGCAGGGCCATAGCCGCCGGCCAGCAGCTGCCCATCGGGCAAGCGGATAATGGCCCGGGTGCTATAGGTTTCGCCGGCCCGGCCACTCAGCGGGGCCAGAAAGGAGGTTTGCGGCCGGCGCTTGTAGCAGCCTCGCTGACCGGGCGAATACGCCCAGCGTAGCCCGTCGGCCGTGGCTTGCACCGTGTAGAGGAGCGACGTGCTGGAGCTGAGCGCGGCTACGGCCGGGCTCCGCACCACGGTAGGATAGCCGCCGCTGCCTGGCCAGTGCAGCGCCACCGATTGCCGCTGGTAGGCCAGCTCCCAGGCGTGGGCCCGCAGCAGGGGCTGAAAGCCTCCCTCTAAGCCTGTGGTGTCCCAGCGCTGCTGCTCGTGCAGGGTGGCAGTGGCCGAGTCTTGCACATACAGCGCGTGGGTGCTCACAAACTGCTGCGGGCGGGTGCCGGGCACGGGCAGCAGGTAGCGGCCCGGCCACCCGGCCACCGCCGTAATCCGAGCCGGGCCAACCTGGTAGATGTGCCCCCCATCGGTAACCGCCCACAAGTACTGCCCACGGGCATCATCGGCCAGCCAGCGGACGGATAGGGGAAATTGATATGCGTGCCCGGCCGCAACGGGCTGGCTCGCAGTGGATAGAGACAGCAGCTTGCCCCTCTCGTAGCCTACCCAAAGCTGCCGCGTGCGGGGGTGCAGCCACAGCAGCGACACATCGGCGTGTTGAGGAGAGCTGCCGGGCAGAAGTACGCGCCGAAGCTGGCCGGTGGCGCTGGAAAACCGGAAAAGCCCTGCCTCGTTCCCAACCCACAAAGTACCCGCCGAGTCGACTACCAACCCGGTAACTGACTTGGCCAGCAGGGTCGTAGCGCCCGACCGGCACAGCGCCCCCAGGGGCGTTAGCGCATAGCCGTCGTAGCGAAATACGCCCGCATCGGTGCCCACCCACATAAAGCCCGTGTGGTCATACACCAGCGCCTTAACGAGCGACTGGCTTAAAACCGGGTCGCGCTGCCACGACTGCGCGTGCCCCCCAGCGGGCAGCCCGAGCAGGCCGGCTACTACCCAACAGAAAAACAGGCGAAAGCGCATAGAAAATTACCAGCTCAGAGAAGTAGCCTGCTATAGTGGCCAGACTGATTCCTGAAAATATAATGCTTGGAAAAAAGCAAAATTGGTTTTTTGCGATGAGCTTTACTTTTGCGTAGAAGCTGATATTTGACTTAAATAAAACCTTGCCTTTGCACTTACTCCAGGCAATTTGTAAAAGCTTGTTATAATTCAAAAAATACCTTCCACCCGCTTACGCTCCCTACTCCAGCGACCGGCCTCTGAACAAGATGTAGCCCAGGTGCGCATACACCCCAAAGTGGTGGTCGTTGTCGTCGTAATACTCGGCGTGAACGGCCAAAGGGCCCACTGGCGTAGTAAGGATAAGTCCGGTAGAGCCTGTGAGGTAGGGGCGGCTGATACCACTGTCGCGCGTGGGTACCTGGCTGTCGCCTTGCAGCGGCTGGAAATTGACGTGCGTATACACCTCCGTGCGCCACTCCAAGCTGCCGAGTACGGGCCGGATGTAGCGCAACCCCACGGCCGCAAAGCGCGTGGAGCGATAGTTGTCCAGAAACAGCGTGCGCGAGTCGGTAAGGGGGGCGAAAATAGGTGCGGTAGTAAGCGAGGAGCGGTAGTTGAAAAACTCGCCCTGCCCGCTCAGCACAAACTCCCCGAAGTAACCCCAAGCTGACTTATCCTTTTTCAGGGCATAAAAACGCTCGTACGACCCACGCGCCACCAGCCACTGATGGTGCTGCGACTGCTCGCCCCGGCTCAGTTGGTCGGAGGTAGAGCCGGGGTCGTACACCTCCGTGCCCGTGACGCCCCGCACCGAGAGGTTGTAGCGCCGCCCGGCAGTAGCGTACTGCTTGCGGTTGAGTGAGTTGCGCGAAAAACGCAGCGCCGCCGTACCCCCCTTGAACGAAGTGCGGTCCTGGCTGTCAGACGATACAATGTCGCCCCGGTTTACGTAGTTATCCACGTTGTAGAACGCACCTATGTCGAGCACTATGCGCGAGCGGTAGCGAGGGGAAGCCCCAATCTGCGCGCCCAGCTTGAGGTCTTTTTGCTGCACCTGTGTGCCCAGCACATCGCGCCCGATAATGTTGCCGCCCTGCTGGTAGTCCCAGCTGTTGTAGGTAACAATGGGCGAAATATAGAACGGAAAATTGCCCGGCACATTCACCCGAAACGACCCCTGTGCCCCATTGTAGAAGCGCCCCACGCTCACATTGGCCGAGGCCGAGTACAGCAGTGAGCGCAGGTAGCGAAACTCTACGCCCAAATACAGGCTCTCGATGGAGCGCGTGCTGAGCGTGAAGCCAATTTCAGTAGCTATGTTGTTGTTGCTCTGCGCATCCACACTAAACACGTAGCCCTTCTGCGCCTCGTCGTAGCGAATGCGGGGGTAAATATTCCTGAAATAGTCGTCTGAGGCCAGGCGGTAATAGCCTTCTTCCAACTCGTCGATGGAATAGGTAGAGCCGCTACGCCGGAAAAACTTGGCCGCGTAGGCATTCTGGTCGGGCCGCAGCCCTTGCACCTCTACCCGCACGAAGCGTGGTGTGGGCACGCTCTGTTGGAAAGCCAGCCGGCGCCGCTGCAAGTCCACTGTATCTACGCGGCGGCCAATGCGCGCCTTTAGCTCAGCCATCTTGCGCTGCGTAGCAGTGTCGCCATCGGCAATGAGCGTGCGTACCTGGTCGAAGGAGCCCGCGCCCAGGCTGCCCAGCGAGGGCTGAATATAAATGCCGTTTTTGCCCACGCTGGTAGTATCGGCCACACTCGTACCGAGGAATAGCAGCGTGCCCGTGAGGAGTTGGTCGTCGGTTTTGAAGGGGTATTTCTTAAAGGCGATGTCGCCCACGTTCACTCCAATCATCACGTCGGGCTTGAACTCCTGGCGCATGATGTCGGTGGGAAAATTGTCCAGCACAGCCCCGTCGAAGAGGTAGCGCCCGTCGAGGTTGCGAATGGGCCGAAACGCCAGCGGGTAGGCCATCGAGTTGCGCACGGCATCGGCGAGCAGGCCCGATTTTTCTATAGCCAGCTTGCGCGTGAATACCTCCGTGGCCAGGCAGCGGTAGGGCACAAACAGGTTGTCGAAGTTGTACTTAGCGGCGGCGGCCGACGGGGCCAGCAGCCGCGCCATCGCAAAGTTGAGGTTCAGGTCGTTTACCAGGTTGGGTGTCACCCGCGCCTTAAACGTGGAGTCGATGGCCAGCCCCAGCCGCAGGGCCGAGGGCGTGGGGTCGGCGGTGAGGTAGTTAAACGTCTTGTCGGGCAGCACTTTGCCACTGGCCCAGTTCTGAAACTCCGGCGAGAGCACAATCTGCTCAATCTCGCGGGGCGAGTAGCCCGAGGCGTACATGGCCCCCACCACGGCCCCCATGCTGTTGCCCACGATGTAGTCGACCGGAATGCCGTTGGCTTCGAGCTGCTTGAGCACGCCCACGTGGGCTAGGCCTTTGGCCCCGCCGCCGCTCAGCACCAGCCCTACTTTTTGGGCGTGCGCGGGTAGCCAGCCAGCAGTTGCCAGCAGCGCGGCTAAAAGGGTTCGCCGTAGTGTTTTCAGCATAAAAAGAAGGAGTAGAAAGTAGCAGGTCTATTGCCAGCGCCTTACGCCTATCGCGTGGGGGCGGTTGCCGGCTACCCCTCTACTAAGCTGTACAAGTCCTTAATGTTACGGGGAGCAGTAAACAAGGCAGTTACTTGTTTAATGAATTGATAACTACTATTAAACAAATCAAGTGTAGCCTATCTAAAGTGCAACCGCGCCCCAAAGCTGTGCGTAGTTTAAACTCACACTAATTGGCTCACTCTGATGAAAGACCCTGTTGAAGATGCCAGTAGCAAACCAGTGCGCAAACGCACCAAAACCCGCCCTGCGGCCCGCCGCCGCACCCTGGAGAATACGTATTCCGACCCTGCCCTGCGTGAGCGACTCAAAGCCGAAATCCAGGCCAGCGCCAAAGGCGGTGAGCCCGGTACCTGGAGCGCCCGTAAGTCGCAGCTCCTCACCCTGGCCTACCAGAAAGCCGGCGGCGGCTACCTGCAGCGCCACCCGAATTCGAAGTGATGAGGTTTTAGGTGATGAGGTGATAGGATAAAAAGAACGTCATGCTGAGCGAAGCGCAGCGTAGTCAAAGCATCTCGCTTGCTACCTAATTCAATCGCTAGCATCGCCTCGGTTCACTAGTCGAGTTAGTAGGCGAGCGAGATGCTTCGGCTACGCTGCACTTTGCTCAGCATGACGTTCTTTTTATCCTATCACCTCATCACCTAAAACCTCATCACTTATTTTTGGGCCATGCAAGTAGCCCCTCCTCCCCTTGATGTACTGGCCGTAGCCCGCCAGGTACTCCACGTAGAAGCCGACGCCCTGCGCGACGTAGCTGAGGCCATTGGGGCCACGCCCGATTTTGCCCGTTGTGTAGCGGCCTTGCTGCAGCTGCAAGGCCGCGTAGTGGTAACGGGCGTAGGCAAGAGCGCTCACATAGCTGGCAAGCTCGTGGCTACGCTCAACGGCACCGGCACGCCAGCCCTGTTCATGCACGCCGCCGATGCTATTCACGGCGACCTGGGCATGATTCAGGCGGGCGACTTCGTTATTGCCATCAGCAAGAGCGGCGACACGCCCGAAATAAAAGTGCTGGTGCCGCTGCTACGCCGCAAGGGTGTGCCGCTGGCCGCGCTCGTCAGCAACGCCGACTCGTACCTGGCCCACCAGGCCGATTATGTGCTGCATACGCCCGTGCGCCGCGAGGCCTGCCCCCATGACCTGGCCCCCACCACCAGCACCACGGCTGCCCTGGCCCTAGGTGATGCCCTGGCCGTGTGCCTGCTCGAAAGCCGCCATTTCACGGCCCAGGACTTTGCCCGCTTGCACCCCGGTGGCACCCTCGGCAAAAAGCTCTACCTGACCGTGGGCGACCTCAGCCGCCAAAACCAGTGCCCCCAGGTAGGCCCCGACGCGCCCTTGCGCGAAGTGCTGCTCGAAATATCCGGCAAGCGCCTCGGAGCCACTGCCGTGCTCGACACAGCCGGCACGCTGGCCGGCATCATCACCGACGGTGACCTGCGCCGGATGCTGAGCCGGGGCCACCTCGCCGACCTCGAAACCCTGCAGGCCCGCGACATTCTCACGCCCCAGCCCGCTACCATCGACATTGCGGAGATGGCCGCCGAAGCCCTGGCCCGGATGCAGGCCCGCAACATTACCCAGCTCATTGTGCTGGAAGGCGGTCGGTTTGCGGGCTTCATCCACCTCCACGACCTGTTGCGCGAAGGGCTGGTGTAGGTTTTGGGTGATGAGGTAAGGAGGTGATGAGGTGGCGCGAATGCCGCTCAGGGTTTTGAATGCAATTTTGCACCCTTGATTCCCGCCCACTCCAAGAAGTGATGTGCCGTATTCAGCCGAGTTAGCAAAACGCGCCTCATCACCCCATCACCTCCTTACTTCATCACCTCCTTGACCAGCACTTACCTCGTCGTGATGGCGGGCGGCATCGGCAGCCGCTTCTGGCCCTTTAGCCGCACGCAGCACCCCAAGCAGTTTCACGATGTACTGGGCGTGGGCCGCTCCATGCTACAGCTTACGGTAGACCGCTTCCGAGGCATCTGTCCGCCCGAAAACGTGTTTGTAGTCACCAACCGCGACTACATCGACCTCGTGCACGAGCACCTGCCCGAACTGCCCCTCGACCAGATTCTGGGCGAGCCCATTGGGCGCAATACGGCCCCCTGCATTGCCTATGCCAGCTACCGCATTGCCCAGCGCGACCCCAAGGCTACCATCATTGTTTCGCCCGCCGACCACGCCATCCTGCGCGAAGAAGAGTTTCGCCGCCTCATTCAAGAAGCTATTGGGGCCGCGTTACAGCACGATATCCTCATCACGCTCGGCATTCAGCCCTCGCGCCCCGATACCGGCTATGGCTACATTCAGTACATGGATGGCCACCTGAACCGCCTGCCGGATAGCAACTTGCACAAAGTCAAGACTTTTACTGAAAAGCCCAACGCCGAGCTAGCCCGCATGTTCCTCGACAGCGGCGAGTTTCTCTGGAACGCGGGCCTCTTTGTGTGGCAGGTCAGCGTCATTATCGACGCCTTCCACCATTGCCTCAACGACATTGCCGAAGTGTTCGATGAGGGTCTCGCCCAACTCGGCACCCCCGCCGAAGAAGCCTTTATCAACGAAGCCTACTCGCGCTGCCGTAACATCAGCATCGACTTCGGGGTGATGGAAAAGGCTGACAACGTGTACGTGCTGCCCGCCGACATCGGCTGGAGCGACCTCGGCACCTGGGATTCGCTGCACCAAGTAAGCGCCCACGATGCGCAGGGCAATGTAGTAGACGGCGACGTGCTGCTCTACGAAACCCGCGACTGCATCATCAAAACCCCCCACGAGCGTCTGGTAGTGGTGCAGGGCCTCGAAGGCTACATCGTGGCCGAGCACGACAACGTGCTGCTTATCTGCCAGCGCTCGGAGGAGCAGCGCGTGAAAGACTTCGTGGCCGATGTGAAAGCCCGGAAAGGAACGGGGTATAACTAATGAAAACCTGGAAAACTGCGGTTGCTGCCCCATTTTTGCTGGGAGCTATGCTACGGCTGGCTGCGCAGCCCGGCGTACCTCCCGACCCGTTGCGCCACCCCAGCGAAACTACGGTGTTCTCGTTCAGGACAGCCAACGGCAAAACGGCCTCGCTTTGCGAGGGGCCAAAAGGGGCGTATCTGGTGTACCGCTTCGGCACCGCCGCCAAAACGGAACTGCAATACCCCGCCGTGCTCGATGCCAGCAGCTGGAGGAAATTCACGTACTCCTTCTACCTCCGGGGCGGGGGCGCGGCCAATGCCGGCATGGACCTGAACCACTTGTCATTCAAAAACGGGGGTGCCAAATACGTCATCTACAGCGAGTACAGCAGCGAAGACTCGAAAGAGGAGGTCGGAATAGAAGTCCACGCCAACGGTAAAACTGCCCATATCACCGGCAAGCCCGCCACCGTAAAAGGCTCGCTGACCGACCTGCGCGACAACCACAAAGTGACTCCCAGCGACGAGGTTAGCCAGCGGGACTAGCGGCCTGATGACCCTCCTAGCGTCCTGGCCAGCAATTATTTATAAACAAGAACGCCAACTGGTAGTCAGCACGACTACCGGTTGGCATTCTCGTTTTATAACCCAATAGCTGGTTTACTTCGGCGGCCATGCCCCAGCAAAATAGCTTAGTACCCGCCGCTACGCCTATATTCAGGCGCTGGTCGCAACAGTTAATTCAGCTTGCTCAAAATCAAGTCGAGTTTATCCTCGACTCTGCCTTGTCCCTGTTTTAATTCGGCGACGTCGGTTTTCAACTCGGCAACGTTTTTGTCGAGTTGGTTTAGCCTTTCGTTCGTTTTTATATTCTCTTCCAGCAGGAAGCTGATATTATCACTTTGCTGAACGGCAATGTCATTCAGCCGACTTACTGCATTGTTCAAGCGGGTGAGCTGAATGGTATGGCGGTCAAGTACCGCAATATTTTCCGCAACAAGGGGCTCAAGTTGTTCGAGGCGTTGGTCGGCAGTCATGCAGGTAGCGAAGGCAGAAGGTGGAAAAGCCGAATTTGCGTAACTATTCTGATAAAATACTGAGTTACTCTCCACGACCCCGCGCCACTTCAAACAGCATAATGCCCGCTGCCACGCCCACGTTCAGGCTCTGAATCTGGCCGCTCATGGGGATGCGTAGGCGCTGGTCGCAGAGGCGCAGTAGCTCGGGGGCAATGCCGTCTTCCTCCGAGCCCATGACTACGGCTACGGGGCCGCTGAGGCTGCCAGCGTCGGAGTGGCCAAGGTCGGCATCGGCTTTTTCGGTGCAGGCGATGATGGTGAGGCCGCTTTCTTTCAGGAACTGAATGGTTTGGCGCAGGTCGGGTTCGCGGCACACGGGCAGCAGGTTGAGGGCCCCAGCTGAGGTTTTTACGGCGTCGCCATTTATCTGGGCCGCGCCGTGGGCGGGCACTACCAGCGCCTGCACGCCCAGGCACTCGGCCGTGCGGGCAATGGCCCCGAAGTTGCGCACGTCCGTCACGCGGTCGAGCAGCAGCAGGAAGGGCACTTTGCCGGCCTCGAACAAGCCGGCTAGCAGCGAGTCGAGCGGCGCGAAGTCGATGGGCGACACGAAGGCCACGGCGCCTTGGTGGTTTTTTCGGGTCAGGCCCTCCAGCTTTTCCAGAGGCACCAGGCTCACGGGCACGTTGGCCTCGCGGGCTAGGGCCGAGATGTCCTGGGTAAGCGAGTTTTTGGTGCCGCGCAGCAGGAAAATCTTGTCCAGGGTGCGGCCCGCGTTCAGCGCTTCCAGGATGGGGCGCAGGCCAAACAGCATGTCGATGCTGCGGTCGGCGGCCGGGCGGGTAGTGTGCTCTTTGTAAAACGGCGGGGCACTGCGCTTGTCAGCAGGCCGGCCGCCTTGCACCTGCCGGCCGCGCTCGTCATAAAACGGGCGCTGGGGGCGCGGGCGATTGCCGCCCTCGTTGCCAGCGGGGCGGCCACCGGGGCCACCGGGGCGGGGGCCACGGTCTTCGTCGCGGCGGGCGGGGCGGCCCTCGCCAGTAGCCCCCTCGCGGAAGCGGCGGGGCACGTAGTCGTCGTCGAAATCGCCGCTTAGCGGGCGCTGCTCGTCATTCTTCTCCATTGCTCAACGGCGGCATACCAGGGCAGCTCGTACTCGGGCCGGCGCACCAATTCATAGTTATCCGGCGCTAAGGTAGTGGGGCGCGGACGGAAGGTAAACGACTCGGCCCCGCCGTTGGCCCCGGCCGCATCGTAGTGCCAGCGCTCCTCGCCACTGACCAGGCGGCGCACGCCCTGGGGTGGCCCCAGTACCACGTAGAGCAGGCCCCGGTCGGTGAGCCAGCCCGCTTTGTGGCCCGTAAATAGCTCGTTAGCCGTGGTTACGTTGGTATAGTAGCGCCGGATGATGGTGCGGGCCAGGGCCTGGTCGTTGCCCGCCGCTCGCAGCCAGAACTGGTCTACAGCCTTTTTGGGCTCGGGAGATTTGAGCAGTTCCTGGCGCTCGGCAGCGGTGGTCAGGTACAGCAGTGGCTCAATGACTTCGGGCGCGGTGCTTTGGCCGGGGAAGCTGCCCGCCACTACCAGCAACGGCAGCGTATGCACCGGTTCGCTGCCCTGCCCGCCCACCTTCAGCGCATACAAGCCCGGCTTGCCGAAATGCACCAGCCCCCCCGCTGCCACCGGCGCGGCCGACGAGTCGAGCACCCCCAGCGTGCGCGGGGCCGTAGACTGGCTACGCGGGTTAGCAAAGGGCGGCAGAGCGGCCACGCCCGTAGGGTAGCGCCGCCAGCGCAGCGGCTGGCTCAGCCCGAACGGCACCACGGCTAGCCCCTCATTGGCGTATACGTAAGGCCGCGTGAGCAGCAGCCCGGTAGAGTCGAGCAGCACAAACGAGCGGCTCAGGCGCTCGGGCGTGAGCGGCAGCCAGGCCGTAGTAGCAGGGTCCTGGTCGGAGCTAGATGCGGTAGCAGCGGCCGAGTTGCGGCTTACTTGCAGCACCGAACCTGCCGGCAGCCCGGCCACCGCCACGGCCACCGTGAGCACCTGCACCGGGGCGGTAGGGTCGGAGCCGGGGTAGGGGCGGGCCGCCAGGGTTTGCTGCCACAGCGGCTCTTTAGCCCCGTAGCTGGCCCAGGCCGTGAGGCGTAGCGTGGTGGTAGCGCGGGAACCGGCCGCGGGCACTGGCTGGTTGAGCAGGATGCGCAGGCTGTCGCCTTCGCGGCGCGTGACGGGCAGCAGCCGCTCGGCGGCAGGCCGGTAGAGGCCCGCAAAATCGGGTGGCCCCAGCAGCGGGCGCGTGGCGGCCGTGGCCAGCCCTGCGGCCAGTAGCGCGGCACCCCAAAACATCGGGCCGGGCTGGCCGTTAATTGTCTTACTTTTCGTCTTCCACATGGGCTATACGCTTTCGCTGCTGGTTTTCTTCTTGCTTGTACGGTTTGTGCTGCCCCGCGTGCTGCGGGCGCTGCTCGGTGGCTTCGTGCGCCAGCAGGTACACAAGGCCCAGCAAGGCGGGTTTACGCCGCCCGGCGGCCCACAAGTCACAAATAATCGTGCCACGGCTCCTGGGCAGGTGCGCGTCGATTATGTGCCTCCCAAACCCCAGACCGAACGCAAAGGCGAATTTCGAGGCGGCGAGTATGTAGAGTATGAAGAGGTGTGAACTTGCCCGGACATAACAAGCCAGCAACAAAAAAGCTCCGGTTGCCAGGTGCTTCTTGTTCTTAACTAAGGCAGAGTAAAACGCTGCTGGAGAGTTGCTTAGTGACCACTAGGCACCACAATTACCTGCGGATTAATCTCGCGGCGGCGTTGGGAGAAAGGCGTTCCTTTGTCCAGCACGAACGTGTCGGCGACTTCTGCGTCTAAGGTGCCTTCTTTGAGGAGGTGTGCCTGGTAAACCTTGCGGGCTACGTCGAGGGCCCGCAGGTGCAGCGTGGCGGGGAACGATGTTTCGGCAGTAGTGCGGGAAGCCGTAAAAATGTATTGCAGGTACAGCGTCCGGCCTTCTGGATTAGAGGCGCTTATCTGGCCGGGGTCGTTGAAAATTACCTGCTTTACGGTAAAAAGCTGCTGGTTTTGCAGCGACTTAACGTGGTAAGAGCAGTCCAGGTCCATCATGCCGCACCCGTCTTTCTCAATGCGGGCGTAGGGCTGGCCATCCACCGTAACCAGGTCATTTTCAACCTTGATTTTCTGGGCGAAAGCGGAGGTCGCCAGCCCGGTGAGCAGCAGGGAGAAAAATATAGTTTTCATACCGGAAATATAGAGCCGAAAACACCAGGGAGTAAGCCCAGCGCCTGGTTAAAACCCGAGGCCGATTCTGATTCCCGTGCCTATGCGCTGCCCGCTTTGCAGGCCAGTGAAGAAGTCGACCCGCGCCAGCTTGAAAATGTGCTCAATGCCCGCGCCCAGCTCCAGGTAGTGCCCGGCTTGCTCGGTGTGCAGGTAGTTGAGGGTGAATACCTCCTGCCATTTGAGCTTGCGAAACAGCGGGACTTTATTGAAAATGAAGCCGTTGAAGTGGTGGTTGAAGTGCCCCTCGAAGTACGTGCCGCGGGTGCTGTACTGGTAGTAGTCGAGGAGTTGGAACTGCTCGAAATTGGCTGCCAGCAGCGTGCGGTTGCCCGAGAAGTGGTGGTAGTCGGCAAAGGTGAGCCCCTCCTGCTTGCCCACGAAGCCGCCCACAATGGCCTGCGCCGACGAGGTGCCCAGCAGCCCCAGCTGCCGCGAGTAGCGCACCGAGCCTTGCAGCAACAAGTACCGTACATCAGCCCCCAGCACATGCGGAATACCCATGCGGGCCTGCACATTAAACAGCGGCCAGCCCGAGCCGAGGTTGTACTTGCCATCGGGCCGCAACACGTAGCGCTGGCCGGGCCGGTAGCTCAAATTCAAGGCGGCGGCGGCCAGCTTACTCACGCCGAAGCCGGTGCCGCCGGGGGCTTCCTCGGCCACGGGCTGGTTGGGAGTGAAAGCGCGGCCCTCCACGTCGTTCCAGAGGTAATCGGCGCTGTTTTGCAGCTCGTGGCGCTCGAAGTAGCTCACGGTGCCGCGGGCGGTGAGGCCGTTAAGCGGCTCCCAGAGGTAGCTGAGTTCGGCCCCGTCGCGGCGGTATAGCTTGGCGTAGTTGCGGTTGGCGAACAGCGTGTATAGCGAGTTGATGAAGGGCGTGAGCTGCGAGTTGCGGTCGAAGTTCTCGATGGTGCGGCCAGCTACTACGCTCACCTCGTGCAGCCGCACGGGGTCGAACTGCCAGTACACGCCCAGGCTGGGTTGCAGCTGCTTGTTCTGGAAGCCGTAGCGCAGCTTGGGCACTATGCTCAGGAAGCGGCGGTCGTCGGTGCGCTGGTTGTAGGTTGCCTGGGCATTCAGCACGTAGCCCTCCACTGTGTTGTACAACGCGTTATTGAATATAGGCTGCACCGTAAAGCTGCGCTTGCGGAAGGTGTTGCTGTAGGTGTAGCCCGTGAGCAGCACTTCGGTGGGGCTGAACTCGTTGCGCTTGCGGTCGAGCGAGTCTTGGTAAGGGCGCGAGTGGCGCACCACCTCGCTGCTGTCTTTCTTGTGGTAGTCGAGCCTTTCCTCCCCCGTGAGGGGCACCGGCCTGATTTGGGCCCAGTAGCTGGAATCGCGCTCGTTGGCGTTTTTCTCAATTAATTGCACTTCGCCTTTTTTGAGGCGGGCCAGCGGGTCCTGGCGTACCGAGTCGCGCTGGGCCTGCTTCACCTGGCGGCGCACTTGCCGGTTGAGGCCCGCCAGGTTGGGCTTGTCGCGCTTAATCTGGCGGGTCAGCTCCTTAGACGTTACCGGGGCTATTTCAGGAGCGGCGGCGGGTTGCTGAGTTTGGGCGGCCGGCTTAGCGATTAGCTCGGCGGGCGGCGCGGGGTAGGTGGGCACTACGTGGTTGTAGTCAGAAAACACGGCCGTGATGTAGCCCATGCCTTTGAAGCCGAGGCCGCCGCCGCTTAGCGTCAGGCGCTGCGACTGCATCACCCACACGTGTGGCGCACCGGGAGCGGGCGCAAACAGCTGCTCGATGTGCAGGGCATCAACGTAGTTGAGCTGGGCATTCTTGGTCAGGTTCATATCCAGCGAGTGGATGCGCCACGAGCCGTCGGTGATGTAGATAAAGCCCGAAAATGCCGGGTCGCTGGCGCGGCGCGGCGTCACCCGTATTTTATGCACCAGCTCGCCTCCCTGCTGGCTGGTGCCCACCAACTCGTACTGGTAAAAAAGCATGGCATTGGCCGCAACCGGCGACACAAAGCCGCGCTCCGAAAAGCCCGATTTTATCAGGTTGTTGTAGAAGTCCAGTCCCCCGCCCGAGCTGGCCCGGTTGAAGCTGAAGCCCCGCGAGTCGCCGCTGACTTTCGACGAAATCATGCGCTCCTTGATGTTGTTGGGCTGCGTAAACGCGATTTCCGACAAGCTTTCCGACAGGTAGAAGATGCCCGGCTTAATATCGGGCCCCACCTTGATGATGCCCAGAATTTTGCCCGGCGTTTCGAGCAGCCGGCCCAGGCTTTTGATGTACACGCGGGAGCGAAACGCGGCCACTTCGCGCTGGTGGTAGGGCCGCCACTGCTGCGCGTGCTGGATAATGGCGTAGGCCGGGTCGCGGTCGGAGCCGTGCACCGCTACTTCCGACAAGCTGTAGGCTTCGGGCGTGAGCGTCACGTTGAAGGTGATGGTAGAGTCGCCGCCCGGTATGCGCAACGTTTCCAGGTGCGGCCGGTAGCCAATGTACTGATACACTAGCTGATAGGAGCCCGCCGGCAGCTTGAGCTGGTACTGCCCCTGCTCATTAGAGGCCGTGCTGGTAGCAGTGCCGCGCACCGACACGTTGGCAAAGGGCAGGGCATTGCCATTGGCCTCACTCACCTTGCCCTTGATGATGCCCGCCTGGGCACAGAACGTAGTGAGCAGCAGTAGTAAAAGAGCTAGGCGAGTAGGGTAAGGCATACGGCAAAGGGATTTTCAAAGCAGCGGGCAAGTTAAGACGCCCTGCTGCATAGATGCCGGATTGAGGTGAAAGGTTGGGTGAAGGAGTAGCACAGATGTGGCGCGGACTCTGCGAGCCTGCGAATAGGATAGCTGTTTAGCTACAGCTTGCTCAACTGCAGCCTTCGCGGACTCACAGAGTCCGCGCTACTCTGCCTTTTTGGCCGTGTACCAGCCATTAAGCGCCACACCTACCAGCACCAGGCCCATGCCTATGAAGCCCAGGGTTTTTATTTTCTCGCCAAAAAACCAGTAGCCAAACGCCCCGGCGTAGAGGATGCCCAAGTAGTCGAGCGCCGCGATGCCGGCCGCCTGCTTGCCGCGCTGGTAGCTCTGCGTCACGCACCAGAGCGCCGCCTGGGTAAATACCCCCACGGCCGCCAGCCACAGCCACTGGGTGCCGGCCGGGGTGCGCCAGTCGAAAAAGCACCACCCGGCCGCCACGGGCAGCGTAATGAGCTGGAAGTAGAAAATAACCACCAACGGATGCTCTTTCTGCCCGATGCGGCTACTGAACACGTAGCTCAGCCCCGAGGTAGCGGCCGTGCCCAGGCCCAGCAGGGTGCCCACCCAGCCCAGCCCGCCCACGCCCTGCGAGAGCACCACCCCGCCCAGCGAAATAGCGAAGAATACCCATTGCCAGGGCTTCACCGGCTGCCCCAGCAGCCAGATGCCCGCTACCGCCGTGAAAATCGGCCCCAGGTATTGCAAGGTCACGGCCGGGGCCAGCGGCATGGCCTTGATGGTGAGGAAGCCCAGCACCAGCGCCGCCGTGCCCGCCACGCCGCGCCACACCAGGTCGGGCCGCTGCGGGGCGTGGCCCCAGGGCGCTATTTGGGCATAGCGCAACATACCCAACGTGAGGGCCAGCGAGATAACCGAGCGGAATAGGATAATTTCGACCGCCGGAATGTGCTCCAGGTTCTTGATGCCGACGTTGACCAGCGCAAAAAGCAGCGTGGCTGCCAGCATGTAGAAAATGGCGGGCAGAGGGGAATTTTTCAATTAATCAGGAGTGGTAACCGGAATGAAGAACGTCATGTCGAACGCAGTGAGACATCTCGCTCGCAGCAGTAAACCCAATCGTTAGCAACGGAACACGCGAGATGTCTCACTGCGTTCGACATGACGTTCTTTGTGCTCCAAGCCCCAGACTTCCCATGTTCAAAAACCCCGACAAAGCCCCGAAAAGCTACACGCCCGGCGAGGCAATGCCCAAAATAGCCGCCTACTGCGCCTACCAGGAGCGCACCCAGAAAGAAGTAGCCGAGAAGCTGAAAAGCTATGGCTTGGATGAAGACGAGGCCGGCGAAATTATTATCCGCCTGAGCCGCGAAAAGCTGCTCGATGAGGAGCGCTACGCCCAGGCCTACGCCCGGGGCAAGCACCGCACCAACGGCTGGGGCCGCCGCCGCATCCGGCTCGAAATGAAGGCCAAGGGCCTGAGCGAATACTGCATGAAAAGCGGCCTCAAGGAGCTGGACGGCGACGAGTACTACGACAAGCTCAAACAGCTATTGGGCCAGCGCGACGCTCGCGAAAAGGAAAGCCACCCCATGAAGCGCAAGATGAAGCTCATGGCCTACCTGACGCAGAAAGGCTACGAGTCGGATTTAATTCAGGCGGCGCTGGGCGAATTGGCCGAGGAGGCGTAATACGGCTCTCTGTGGGGGTAGGCCGCAGGTGGTGGTGCCCGAAAGCCTACCCAAACAGGTTAGCTCGGTGTAAAGAACTGTCCGCTTATTAATTGCCTGCTGGCTGTTGAAGTCAGCAGCGGGCTGCCGACTTCAACAGCCAGCAGCCCGCTCCAATATCTCACTTCGGTATCGGCAACTAGTGCGTAATCTGAACGTGTTGGCTCAAGGCACTTTTCCCCTCGCCAACGCGCAGGTTGTAGAGGCCGGCGGGCAGGCTACGCACATCCAGCACAGCACGGCCCTGTTCGCTGCGTTCGGTTAGCACTTTATGGCCATACGTGTCGTAGAGGTCAGCCGCAAAATCGCCTGGGCTGAAGGCTGCTGCCCGGGTCGGGCTGCCGGGCGCTACGGCTTCAGCTGAGGAGCCGCCACTGAGCGTTACGATTAACTTCTCACTGGTGGGGTTGGGCAGCGCCATCAGGTGAGGAGTTTCTACGAAGATGAACGAGCCAACGACGGTGCAGCCGGTAGGCGTGGAGGCGGTGGCGACAACCTAGACGCTGGCCCCTGGGAAAGTAAACGTGGCTCGCTGGGGGCCTTGCGGCGTGATGGGTACTGAGGGTGGACCGTTGGTATTGGTTTGAAACGTGAAGGCGTAGGGCTGGTCAAGTTGAAGTGTTACTTGCTGATTGGCGTCAAGGAATTGGATGGAGTACAGCGTGGTGCCACTGGAATAGAGGAAAGCGTCGGGGCCAGTGTCGAAGGAGCCGGTGGCAGGTACCTGCCCCACCTGCGCATTAAAGCCAGTGTTCACGTTGCCGCAATCGGTGTGCGCAACTGCTGTGAACGTAACGACCCCATTGCTTACCATCTGGGCTACGCCGGTACCATAGTCGATGGTGGCAACCGAAGGGTCGGAAGACACCCAGGTGACTGGGGTTCCGGCAGGCGCATTCGTGCTGTAGGTAGTGGGGCCGTTGGGGCACAGCGGGTTGGGGCCGGTAATAGACAGAGGCACAGCGCACTCGGAGGAGCAGGCAACTAAGGCCGCTGCTTGCGTCTTGTTCTGCATCTGGTCGAATAGCCACTCGCCGTTGCGGGCCGTGTAACGCAGGTGGGTGAGGCTAAACTGATTGCCATTGTGCTCCTGCGCAATGAACTGGTCTATCCGCGGGCTGCCGGTGCGGGTAGCCGAGTTACTAGTAATGTTGTTGGCGTACGAGGCGTAGGCATCGACGGGGGTATTGGCGGGCAAGTCGAGGGCGCTGAAGGTGGGTACAAAGCACACGTCGCCATCGTAGAGCGTGGCATTCAGAAAGAAGCCGGTGACGCCTGTTAAATCGGCGCAGTTGCCTGATTCCTGCTTGTAGTTGGTGTTGCCGCCCGGCAGGGTTTCGTAGGGCAGGGTATTGGGCGGCGAAGTGGCCGACTCGTCGAGCAGGTGGTACTTGATGCTCCAGCAGTAGGAGAAATAACCGGCCCCGATGCACAATTCATACGCTATCCAGATGCGGGCGTGGCTCACCTCGGCCTGCTGGCCATAGGCGGGCAGGCCGTAGGCGACCATATCGGCGTGCAGGGTGAAAGGGTACACCACCACAAAGCCGTGCATAGGAAAGAGAAAATCCGTCTTGGTATGAGCCAGCTCTACCCCGAGCGGCGTGTTCTGCGGATTGCCGCACTGCGAGCCGTCGCTGGTTGCTACAATGGCGTAGGTGGCTCCAGGCACGGTTTCTACCATCTGGCGGTAGGGGCTGTTGGGGCCGTTGAGGAAGGTATTGGGCTGGATGCCGCTGCCGCCCCGGCCGTTGAAGGCGTTGAGGATGGAAAGCTGCTGGGTAACGGGCTGGTTGAGCACCTCCACGGCCGCGCCCAGCTCGGGCTTGAGGTCGCGCACCTTGAGGTTGAACAGGAAGGGAACATCGAAGGAGCGGGTGAGCGACTGCGTGCCCACGGGGTTGTAGGCCCCGCGCTGCGGGCTGTCGTGGAGCACGAGCAGGCGGGTATCGGGGTCATCGTTGCCGCGCTTGGTCATCTCGGCCAGGCCGTAGCGGGCAATGAGGCCGCCCATGCTCATGCCCAGCACCACGTTGCGCTGCACTACCCCGTTGAGCGGCTGCTTCCAGGTGGTATTCACCAGGCGTACCACATCCTCAAACAAAGCCGCGTTGCGCTCGATGTAGTCGGTGTTGTAGTCGAAGTCGATATACACAATGTCGTAACCGGCTTGCTCCAAATTAAGGTTGAAATCGAAATTGCCAGTATAAGGAGGTTGTGTTTTTTCGAGAAAATTCTGAACGGTATTATTTGCATTATTGCAATGTGCCAGAGCGCCATCGGCGACGGTGGCGATGTTGTACTGCTCCACCACGATGAGTGGCTTTACCAGGGAGGTGTGGCCGGCCCCGTAGCGCACGGCTATGTGGGCGCTAGAGTGGTTATTGTTGCTATGCACAATGTAGTTGAACCCCCTGGTGATGGTATCGTTGCTATAACGATTGGCGGCAGTGCTGACCGGCTCCTGCACGACGAAGTCGAACCAGCTTTCCTGGATTTCCACGAAGCTGAAACGAGCTTACTCTTCGTCTGGCGTGGAATTGATGAACTGTAGTCGCACCTTTATGCGCTTGGTGCCGCCCGAGGCGTAGGTGGTGCTCAGGGGCCGGCCCCACCGGGCGGTGTGGTAGCCGTTGCCATCGCCGAAGTCGAGGGCCAGGTTGCTGGGCAGCCGGCCATCGCCGCTGAGGAAAAGGTTGCGCCGAAACACAAACGAGACGCTGGTAGTAGGCGCATCGGGGCGGGCGGGGGCGGCGGCAAAGAGCACGTTGGTCTGGTAGGGGCTCTGGCTGCGGCCGGGCACGTCATAAACTTGGTTGTTCTGGACCGTGAGCAGGTTTAGTTGCAACGCATCGGGGCGGATGCTGGCGTAGGGCATGTACTGCATGGTGAGGGGGATGGCCCCGCCCCCGCTGGCGGTGGCGGCGTGCAGGCGGGCGTTGAGGGCGGGCACCGTGGGCAGGGTATCGGTGCCGGAAACGCGGGCGGAGGCAAGGGCGGCGCGCAGGTAGAGCAGAGTGGCGAGGTCGGTGCGGTTGGAGTCGGCGAGGGAGCCGTTAAAGTTGTGCAGCGGCAGCAGGCGCACGCCGTACTCTTCGAGGTAAGCGGTGGGCACCTGGCTTTTGTTGAGGGGGGCGAAGAGGAAGTTGAGGCGCTGGCGCAGCGAGTCGGAGCCGCTCATCTGGGCGTGGCCGGCGAGTGGGGCGGCGAGCAGGGCGCTCAGCAGCAGCAGGAGAGAAAAGTGGCGCATGGGTGGGGAGGGGAAAAAGGGTTAGAGGTGTTTATCGAAGCGGCCCTGGGTGACCTTGACCGTGTCGCAGCCGAGCGTAGCAAGTGTGAAGTTGAAGGTGCCCGAGACGATGCCCGCCTTGTAATCCAGGCGCGTGATGGTCAGTGTTCCCTTGCAATAAGTGCTGGGGTCGCTAGCGATATAGGTACAGGAAGTCAACCTATTTATAAAAGCAGCTTGATGATGATTCTTACTTCTGAGCTTATACACACCAACATTGCGTAAGCTATCAGAATAGAATCCAAGTGTTTGCTGGTCAGCTCCATTACCAGTAAGGCGGTAGGTGGCTACGCTTAGTGTTCCCTGGGCATAGGTAGGGTCATAGGCAACGCTGTAATTGGAAGTGCCGTCATTGCCACCGGGCCGCCAGGCCTGGCCGTTGACGAGGCAGCCGAAGGTATTGGCTCCGGTCTGGGTGGCTTCGGGCAGGCTGGCTTCGGGGTCGTTCTTCTTACATTGGCTCAAACCCAGCAGCGTACCGAGGGCGAGCGGAGTCAGGAACTGTTTCATACAGCAGAGAGGGAAAAAGGTGAAAGGAAAGGGTTTTTAGTATGTAGTATTTATATTATATTTTACACCGCTACATCAGGTGGAGGCAAGCGAAGCGCGCAGGTAGAGCAGGGTGGCGAGGTCGGTGCGGTTGGAGTCGGCGAGGGAGCCGTTAAAGTTGTGCAGCGGCAGCAGGCGCACGCCGTACTCTTCGAGGTAAGCGGTGGGCACCTGGCTTTTGTTGAGGGGGGCGAAGAGGAAATTGAGGCGCTGGCGCAGCGAGTCGGAGCCGCTGAGTTGGGCCTGGCTGGCAAGGGGGGCGGCGAGCAGGGCGCTCAGCAGCAGCAGGAGAGAAAAGTGGCGCATGGGTGGGGAGGGGAAAAAGGGTTAGAGGTGTTTATCGAAGCGGCCCTGGGTGACTTTGACCGTGTCGCAGCCCGCTTTGTAGAGCGTGAAGGCGAACGTGCCCGAGACGATGCCCGCCTTGTAATCCAGGCGCGTGATGGTGAAACTGCCTTTGCAATAGGTGCCAGGGTCGGTAGAGAAATAATCGCAACGGGTGCGATGGTCACCAAATCCAACCTGATGATGGCCTAGAACCTTTAGTTTGTATGCGCCTGTTGTGCGCATACTATCCGAATTAATACTAATTATTTGCTGGTCAGTTCCATTACCAGTAAGGCGGTAGGTGGCTACGCTCAGTGTTCCCTGGGCGTAGGTAGGGTCGTAGTAGACGCTGTAGTTGGAGGTACCGTCATTGCCGCCGGGCCGCCAAACTTGGCCGTTGACGAGGCAGCCGAAGGTGTTGGCCCCGGTCTGGGTGGCTTCGGGCAGTTGGCTAAGCGGGTCGGGGTCGTCTTTGTGGCACTGCGTGAGCAGGAGCAGGGCCAGGGCGGTGGTGGGGAGGGCGGCGTGTTTCATGGGGGTGGGTAGGTGGGGAAAATAAATGAAAATCAGGTGATTAAGGTACGGAGGCAACCTACTCAAAGTTGGCATGACTCGGAAAAATATTTTTATTTTTAAAATTAGTGTTTCTATATTCTTAATTGGCACTAAGAGCCTATCCAATTAGGCGTCTGTACGGGCTGCCGGCTCTTCGCTCGTCGTTGCTACGACGCTTGTTCGAGCGACGAGCGGACAGCCGGCGAAAAGCCGGCAGTCCGCACAGACGCCTAATTGGATAGGCTCTAAGCGGCCATTCAATCAGAGAATAGCCAGGGGCCATTGGGGCGGGCGGCTACGTCGGTAAGTCGCACCTAGAGCAGTTTCCACCTCCGTGTATAGACTGGTCCCTGCGGGCTGCCGGCTTTTCGCCGGCTGTCCGCTCGTCGTTGGCGCCGCGTGTTCAACGACGAGCGGACAGCCGGCGAAAAGCCGACAGCCCGCAACAGCCCGCCCTGTACACGGAAGTGGAAACTGCTCTAGCCCAACCGGGGCATTGCCTCGATTGAGGCGGCGCTAGGGAAATCAGGGGCCAGGACGTAACCCTGGGTTGGCTAAATTCGTTAGTGCCAGTAAAATTGGTAACAACCGCATTTTAAGCCATGAAAATATCCGTTGAAAAAGGCCAGGAAAAAGGCTTCCTGCCCGATGGCCGCCACACCGTCACCATCACCAGCATTGAGGAAGGCAAGAGCGAGCACCAGAACGTGCCCTTCTTCGCCGCCCACATGGAAAGCGAAGACGGCTTCGTAAGCCAGCGCTTCTACGACTCTCCCGCCGGCCACCCCATCATCCTGTCGCTGTATTCGGCCGTAGGCATCAAGGCCGAGCCCGGCAAAGACCTGGACACCAAGCAGCTCATCGGCAAGCACTTGTCGGTAGAAGTAAGCGACCACACCTACGCCGATGCCGCCACCGGCAACGAGCGCAGTATTCGTCAGGCCACGGGCTTCCGGGCCGCGTAAGGGGGCTGTCGGGTAGCCGAAAAAGGAACGTCATGCTGAACATTCCGCGCTTCAAGCGGAGATGAAGCATCTCTACCGCCTAGTAACTCAATTGTAGAACCAAAATGGCGCTAATGATTAAGTTGCCAAGCGGTAGAGATGCTTCATCTCCGCTTGAAGCGCGGAATGTTCAGCATGACGTTCCTTTTTGGGATTTCGGCTACTGCGACTTTTCTACAATGCGAACCTGATAAGGCGGGCGCTGGTCAGAAAAGCAGGTGGCCCCGTCTACCACAATCATATTCGGATTATGGAGGTATGCCACGGGGTTTTTTACCACCGGAATCATCTGGTGGCAATGGACGCACTTGGGGCTGGCCTTGGGCGCGAAGTGGCCGCCGCAGGGGCAGGCGGGCAGCGTGGCCGCAATTTGGGCCAGCAGCGCGGGCGTGGCGGCTTCCCACACCAGCTCCTTATCGGCTTGGCGGTGGATGACGTTGGAGCAGTCGGTGCAAAAGAAATGCGGAAAGCACTCGCTCATGCCACTAGAGCGCCAGGCAGGCGTCAGCTGCTGGCAGTGCGGGCATTGGAGGTCGCCCACCCACTGGTTGGTGCGGTCGTATTCTACGATTTCCATAGTAAAAGCAACTTATAATTTACGTGGTGGCACCGGCGCTACCAGCCGCTGCCCCAAAATAACGCGCCGCCCGGTGAGCGTGTGCAGCAGAGGCACTAGAATCTGCTCGGCATTGCGCTGGGTTTGGGGCAAGATGCCGCTTTGCAGCGCCGAGCGGCGCACCTGCGCCTCAGCGTAGCGGTAGGCATCGTCCACGAGGCTGGCATCCTGGAAAAAGCCATTTTCGGTGCTGAATACTCGGCTCTGGCTGTGGTCGACCTGGAAGGAACACAGTTCGGGCGCGGGCAGTAGCACGCGCACCACCGAGTCGCCTTCGAGCGTCACGTCCTGGGAGCGGATTTTGCGCAGGTCGAGGCAGCCCACGGCCTCGCCGCCCACGATGAGTGCGGCCTTGGCATCGGGTAGAAAGGCATACTTGGCCGATTTCTTATATTCTACCACGTCTTTGAAGCGGTAGCGCACCAACTCAAGCCGGCCCAGGGCCTCCACCTGCGTGAGTACTGTGTTGTGCGTCACGGTTACCTGGGGCTCGCGGGCGGCCAGCGGGTTGAGGCCAGCGAGAGTAAGGCCGATTTTCTGCCACAGGAATACGCCCAGCGCCAGTAAAAGCAGGAGGGGCAGCAGGCGGCGGATGAGGCGAGGGAGCATAGATGAAGGAGTTGCTTGGCGTCGTTCTGCCGTTCGCCTCACCCCCTAACCCCCTCTCCGAAAAAGAGAGGGGGAACTAGCTCTAGTTTTTAGCTCTAGGACTAGAAACTAGTTCCCCTCTCCACGGGAGAGGGGGCTATGCCCCATAGGGGTCTCGTGAGGTAATCGTGGAGGGCGACCACGCTAGGCGCACATAAAGGCGACATTCCCATCATACCCCAAACCGGCGGTAGAGGTTGGCGTAGCTTTGGCCGCCGATGCCCTCCCTGCTCCACTTTCCGCTGCTGCGCACCTTATGGCGCTACCACCGCTGGCTGCTGCTGGCGCTGTGGCTGCTGGTGCAGGCCGCGTACCTGCTCAGATACCACGGCCCGCACTACGCCAACGACAGCGGCCGTTACCTGGCCTACGCCGCCAACCTGGCCGAGCATGGCTACTACCAATTGGAGCCGGGCGCGGCGGCGGGCACCATCCGGAACAACGGCCTGCCCAATTTTCAGTACGAGCACAACCAGCGCTACATCCTGTATCCGTGGTTTCAGAGCGTGTGGCTGCGGCTGCACGCGGGCTGGTGGGGCATTGTACTGGGCCAACTGGCCATTTCGGGGCTGGCAGCGCTGGCGCTCTGTAGCACCGGGCGGCGGCTGCGCAGCGGCCGACGCGGCGCAGCGGCGCTGGCTACGGCCCTGTTTATTCTGTGGCCCGATGTGCAGCAGTTCAACTGCTACCTGCTCACCGAGTCGTTGTTTACCAGCCTGGCAGTGCTCTCGCTTTGGGCCCTGGTGCGGGTGCGCGCTGGTGGCTGGCAAGCCTGGGCGCTGCTACTAGCGCTACTAGTGCTCACGGCCTTGGTGCGGCCCAATGGCTTCGTGGTGGCCGCTGCGGCGGGCGTGGCCGGGCTGGCGCAGCTCTACGCGATACGGCGGCGGCTGTTTTGGGGCGTGGTGGGCGCGGGGGTGCTGGCCGTGCCGCTGGCCGTGGTGGTGCTCAACCACCAGCTCATCAGCTTCTTCATCGTCGAAACCTACGCCCGGGGCGAGCTGATGTTTGGCACCAGCGTGTGGGCCATTCACCCCAGCGCCCCGCTCACGATGCCCCCGGCGGGCCTGGGCCAGATGTCACGGGTCCTCTACTTCGCCGCCCACAACCCCGGCTTCCTGCTGCGCCTGATGGGGGGCAAGCTGCTGGTGTTTTTCAGCAGCATTAAGCCCTATTATTCGCTAAGCCACCGCCTGATGAGCGTATTGGTGCTATGGCCGCTCTACGGCTTGGCGGTGCGGGGCGTGCGCCAGGCGGCGGTGTGGCTGCCAGCGCGGGCATTTCTGGCCGCCGTGCCACTGCTGCAAGCCACCGTAGTCATGCTCACCGTCGACGACTACGACGTGCGCTTCCTGGCCCCGGTGCTGCCATTTGTGTTCACGCTGGCGGCGCTGGCAATAAGCGAATGGGTGAAGGAGCGAAGGGGTGAGTAGGTGAGTGGGTGAATGAAAACTATCATGCCTTCACCCATTCACCCATTGGTAATGGCCTTGCGCAGGTACTGGTACACTTCGGGGTTGTGGAGCAGGCCGCCGTGGTGCTGCTGGTCGAAGCGGGCGGTGCGCACGGAGGTGCCGGACGGTAGCTGGGTTTCGTCGGCGAAGAGCTGGCCGCGGCCGCTGGCTGCGCCCACCAAGCCATCGCCGAAATACTCGCGCACGGCCTGGGGCACGCCGGCCCGCAGCCAGGCCCCCACCAGCACATGGTACTGCACGCCCGCGTGTAGCGGCACCTCCGTGCGCGGGCGGGGCAGAATAGGGTCGTCGGGCTGCTGCCAGTCTTCGTCCACTAGCAGGGCCTGGCCCAGGTCCTTGATGCCGTTGGAGCGCCGGGCAATGGCTTGGTTGAGGAAGCGGGTAGGGAAGAGGTTGATGCGCCCCAGCAGCCGCTCCACCAGTTGGCCGTTTTGCTCAAGGTAGGAGCCATCGTGCGGCACCCCCAGCAAAAACACCGACCGCAGGTGCGCCAGCCAGGGCGCGTCTTCAATGAGCAATGAGCAATTATCAATGAGCAATTTTTCGGCTTTGGTCGTGCGCTTTTTAGTTGGTACTGCCTTATTGCTAATTGACGAAGTGGCGTAGTAGCCCGCCGAGCGAATAACCAGCCCGCCCATGCTGTGGCCTACCAGCGCCAGTTCGCCGATGGCAGTGGGATAGGCGGCAACCAGCTCGGTGAGGAGCTGGCTAAGGGCGCGGCCGTTTTCGGAAATGTGCAGGCCGCTATTGTAGCGCACGTAGAGCGGGCGCACGCCGGCCTCGGCGGCCAGGCGCGGGCCGTAGCGCAGGGGGGCGTCGGGGGCGTCCTGGAAGCCGGTTTGCCAGATTAGCTCGTCGCCCATGAGGCCGTGCACAAACACCACCGTGCGCTGGTAGGGCTCGGTGAGGCCCAACTCAGCCACAGATATATCGTGCCCGCCCCGCCGGAAGTTCAGGGCAATGGTGCGCGGGTCGTGGCTGGCGGCAAGCTGGTCGCCGAGGGCCCCGTTGAGCACCGGGTAGAAAAAATGCTGGTGGGCGCGGCCGGCTTGGTACAGCAGCTGGGCCCCGCGCACTGGCAGCAGGGCGGTGCGGGAAAGGGCAGAAAGGGCATTGCGCAGGAAAGGCATCGGGGTAGTACGGGGTAAGCCGGCAAAGTTTACGCGCCGCCGCAGGTATCGCCGCAAGCCGGCAACTATTTTCAACGCCACACCCTTCCGGCCGTACACCAGTAATTCCCCGGCGAGCCGCATCTTTGCAGCCTTAAACTACTTCGCTTCCGACATGAACTTTACCTTTCGCCCCGCCCTGGCCTTGCTGCTGGGTGCCCTGGCCACCTCGCTCACGGCCTGCGACTACGCCCCCAACAGCCCTGGCAAAAACCCGCAGGCCGTAGAAGGCTTCTCGACTCCGCCCGGCTACACCAGCGCCGAAGTGAACGCCGACAGCATCAACTATAAGCAAAGTGTGCATACGCCCATCGGCGAAGGCTCGGCCACCGCTATTAAAAACGGCACCGTGCAGGACAAGCTCAACTCGGCCCCGGCCGGCAAAAGCGCCGCTTCGCCCCAAAGCGCCAACGGCCAACTCGGCTCCGTAGACCAGGCCGACCCGACGAACGCGGCCAGCACAGCCCCTAAGAAATAACGCTTTTTTTAAGCTGCGCTACAGAGCCCGTTACCAGCCTGGTAGCGGGCTCTTTGCGTAGGTAGCAGGCTCGTTTTAAACCGTAAGCCCGGCTGTGCGCTGGCATGGCACTTCCCCGCCAGCAGGGCCTGCGCCGTACTACCAGCCGGAGCCCTACCTGCTTCTCCCTTCCCGCTATGCTATCCAACCACGCTTCCCGCGCCAGCACACCCGCCTTCGATGAGGTAGTGCCGGGCCTGCACGTCCTTCGCGACGTGTTCGTGAACCTCTACTACGCTGCCGCCACGCCCGGCTCGCCCGCCGGCCCCTGGGTGCTGGTAGATACCGGCTTGCCCGGCTCGGCCACCAAAATCAAGCAGCACGCCGAAGAGCTATTCGGGGCCGGTAACCCACCCAGCGCCATCCTGCTGACGCACGCGCACTTCGACCACGCCGGCAGCCTCGAAGCCCTACTCGAAGCCTGGCCCGCCGTGCCCGTGTACGCCCATGAGCTGGAACTGCCCTACCTCACCGGCCGCTCCAGCTACCCGCCCCCCGACCCTACCGTGGGTGGCGGCCTGATGGCTTACCTCTCTTTTGCCTACCCCAAGCACCCCTACAACGTGGGCGAGCGGGTGCAGCCCCTGCCTGCCGATGGCAGCGTGCCCGGCTTGCCCGGCTGGCGCTGGCTCCCCACACCGGGCCACACGCCCGGCCACGTTTCCTTCTTCCGCGAAGCCGACAAGCTGCTGTTGGTAGGCGATGCCTTCACCACGGTGGCCGGCGAGTCGGCCCTGGCTACCCTTACCCAGAAGCAGGTAGTCCACGGCCCGCCCGCCTACTTCACGCCCGACTGGGATGCCGCCCGCGCCTCAGTGGAGCTACTAACTGGCCTGGCCCCCGAAGTAGCGGCCAGCGGCCACGGCATTGCCATGCACGGCGAGGCGCTACGCCAGCAGCTCACCGACCTGGCCGCTCATTTCGACACCCTGGCCCGCCCCAAAATCGGCCGCTACGCCCAGCAGCCAGCCATTGCCGATGCCAGCGGAGTGCGCTCGGTGCCGCCGCCTTTGGTTAGCCCTTGGGTAAAGGGCTTGGCCGTGGCGGGTACTCTATTGGCCGTAGTCGCCTTGGCTACCGGTGGCAAAAAGCGCCGGAAAAAGCAGGCTCGCCGGGATAAAAACCGCGAATATTCTAACATTCCCTGGTAGGAAAGCCTTGGGCTACGCCTCGCTGGCTTGCGGAAACTGTCCTGGCCGGGCGTAGCCAAAGCGCACGGGCGGCGCCACCGCATGGTAGCCATCGAGCCCCGAAATAGCCGCTACCCCTAGGGCTGCCAAATCCAGGGTGCCGTCGGGGCGCAGGGCTTCGGCGCGCAGGTATACGTGCTCTACGCTGCCCACCAGCAGCGCCGTACCGTTGAAAATGGCGTGCTCTTCGCGCAGCCGCAGCCCAATGCTCAGGGGGCTTTCGGCCAAGTAGGGCGCCGGGAAGCCGTCGCGGTACTCGACCGTGAAGCCGCAGGCTTCAAATTCCGATATATCGTCGGCAAAGTTGGCCGAAGTGTAGTGGGCTTGCGCGGCCAGGGGTAGCGGCACGTGGTTGAGGGTGTAGCAACCGCTGTTGTGCTTGATATTCTGGTAGGTATGGCGGGGCACGGTGCTGGGCCGCGTGATGAGGCCCAGCACGGGCGGGTCGGAGCCCAGGTGCAGCACCGAGCTGAAAATGGCCAGATTGGTTTGCCCGTCGGCCACCGTGCCCACAAGGTTGGCTGGCTTAAAGCCCGGTAAGCCATTAACCAAGTTGAGGCGGTAAATACGCTCGAAGGCCTGAATGTCGGCGGCGGTAAAGTGTTGCATCGGGGAGGATTGTAGCGGCGCGACCCTTCGCGTCTCGTCGTTGTTTACTTGCTTCCCAGCAGATTGTTCAACGACCAGACGCGAAGCATCGCGATTTCTATGATTCAGGCAAGAGCTGCGGCATAATTTTCGTCATATTTTCGACGGTTTTGGGCGCAGGCGAAGAGCAGATGC
>JBPBPU010000008.1:0-79543 GCA_050954465.1 Janthinobacterium lividum | reverse complement strand
TCAGCTGCCGGCAGGGCAAAGGGAGTGGGGAGTCGAGCCATGCAGCCCCAACTGTAACCTTACTATTTTGTTACCTGATTCGCTTGACGCAGCACTAGCCGCTATGGAGTGCCTGCTGCCCAACTGGCGGTGCTCGATACTAGCTACCGGCAGTTTCTGGCCAGCACATTGCGGCCCACAGTAAAGAAAAACCATTACCAGCCGCTACAAGCCGCCTACTACGACCATACTGGCCAGCTTCGGGTGTTTTACGTCAATTGTTATGCGGGCGGCTTTCCTAACTTGCAGTGGAACCAAGCGGGCGGCCTCAACCAGTTTCTGCCTGCCCCGCAGGCTCCCGCCGACTCGGCTTTGGCTCTGCCCGCCTACCTGCGCTATTTGCGCAGCCCAGCCGGGCTGTCATTGTCAGCTACGGATACGGCCAGCTACACGGTAGTAGTGCAGTGGAGCCGCCTGATGGGTCGGCAAAGCCGACGCTTCATTGAGGCCATACGGCGCAATGCTACGCTGGCTGGCCAGCCTGTGCGGCTGTTATTTGTCAACAACGACAACTTGCTTTATTACCTGTCGGAGCGGGCAGAGCGGCGGGATGCCCTGGCCGGCAAATAAACCGGCCCCGCCACTTGTAGCGAGGCCAGCCAATAGTACAGAATTGGGTAACTCAGGATGCTATTAACCTGAAAGCTCAGCTTAGTCTGTTGTGGCGTCGAACGCAGGCTAACGGCCTACACTTGAGCCTACACCGGCACGTTTACGTGGCGCTCGGCGTGGTAGGAGCTGCGTACCAGCGGGCCACTCTCCACGTATTTGAGGCCCCGGCGCAGGCCCTCTTCGCGGTAGTGAGCAAAGGTGTCAGGGTGGATAAACTCGGCTACTTCGAGGTGGCGCTTGGTGGGCTGCAGGTACTGGCCCAGGGTGAGGATGTCGAGGCCGTTGGCCACGAGGTCGTCCATGGCCTGGTATAGCTCGTCGGCTTTCTCGCCCAAGCCCAGCATAATGCCCGACTTGGTGCGGTGCCCGGCCAGCTTGGTGCGCCGGATTTGTTCGAGGCTGCGGTCGTACTTGGCTTGCGGGCGTACGAGGCGGTAGAGGCTGCCCACGGTTTCCACGTTGTGCGAAATCACTTCCTGGCCGCCCGAAATCATTACTTCCAGCGCCTCCCAGTTGGCTTTCACATCAGGTATTAGCGTCTCGATGGTGGTGTCGGGGCTGAGCTGCTTGGTGAGCACCACCGTATCGCGCCACACGGCGGCACCCCGGTCCTTTAGCTCGTCGCGGTTAACGCTGGTGAGTACGGCGTGCTTCACCTTCATAAGGGCAATGGCCTCGGCCACGCGGCGCGGCTCGTCGAGGTCCAACTCGGAAGGGCGGCCGGTGGCTACGGCACAAAATGAGCACGAGCGGGTGCATACGTTGCCCAATATCATAAACGTGGCCGTACCTGCGCCCCAGCATTCGCCCATATTGGGGCAGTTTCCGCTCTCACAGATGGTGTGCAGCTTATGCTCGTCCACGAGGCGGCGCACGGCCGCGTAGTCGGGCCCCACGGGCAGCTTCACGCGCAGCCAGTCGGGCTTGCGTGGGCGGGCGGGCGCGGCCGGCGCTACGGGTTCGGCCTGAATGATGGGGAGCGTGAGCAGCATAGCAGAGGATAAAAGATAAGAGATGAAGGATGAGGGAATAAAAATGCAGGAAGAGGTAGTGGCAGGAAACGGACTGTCCTTTATCCTTCTATCCCTGCTCCCACTCACCCTCGGTGGCCCAGGTAAAGGGTGAGGTAAACCGAGGGAAAAAACTGATTGTTGAGGCTGTTCACATCGACGCCGTTCATAGGCGGTGGATTGAGAATAAGTAGCCGCTTGGTATAAACTTCAGCTAGAAAGCCCACTTCAGCCCCAGCTACGTTGTCGCGGTAGCGGCCATACTCGAAACTAAGGCCAGCCCGTAAATGCACGCCTGGCACCACAGAAGTATGCGCAATACCCGAAAACAGTGGTGCCCGGTCCAGGATATAATGGCCGTCGCCGTGCTGCCCTGGGTCATAGGCCTCGTCCACAATGCGGTCGTTATTGAGGTTGGGCTGGCTGGCGCCATTGCGAGACCAGCTGTAATCGTACGAAATGTAGTAGGGCATTAGCAAAGCCAGCGACGGTCCCGCGCTCAGTAGCCCATTCACTTGCACCCCGGCATCGGCGGCCTTGCGAAACAGGATGCGCTGCACCCCAATAGAGGGCCGCAAGGCGAAGGCATAGTTGGCCTTGAAGCGCTTGTAGGAGCCGCCCGCCACCGTAACAATGCTTTCCTCCTTCGGGCTCTTGAACGAGACGCCCTCCAGGCTCCAGAAACGCAGCCAGCGCTCGTCCAGCACCCGCGCCACGCGCACGTTTACGCCCCCGATAAGGCCGCCCTGGGTATTGAAATTGAGGCCAAACACCGTTTCGCGCTGATACGACTGCTCATCGGAGGGCATGGCCTGCGTGGGCGTTGCCCGCCGCACGGGACCGCTGGGCGGGGGCGTAGTATCCTGGGCCAAAGCCGGAAAGGCAACCACCAGGCTTAGCCCGAGGCCACCGAGGAGCGCATGAGTCGTGTGCATAATCAACTTCAAAGTTACTCTTCAAACAAAGGTTAACAGGAGGTGGCGGCGCATGGTTAACGTTGTACCGGCCAAGCGCAGAATTCTCCACCCTTCACCGGCCACTACTTCTTATGAGCACCACCGCTACCGCCCGCTACGAGGGCCAGCTACGCACCGAAGCTACGCATGTTGCCTCGGGCACCAACATCCAGACCGATGCCCCGGTAGACAACCACGGACGCGGCGAAGCCTTTTCGCCAACCGACCTCGTGGGCACCGCCCTTGGCACCTGCATCCTTACCACTATGGCCATCGTGGCCGAGCGCCACCAGCTAAACCTGGTCGGCAGCTCGTTCAAGATGGAAAAACTTATGAGCCCGGAGCCGCCCCGCCGCATTGCGCAACTCAACGTGGAAGTATACCTGCCCGCCACCCTCAGCGCCCCCGACCGGGCCCTGCTGGAACGGACGGCGCACACCTGCCCCGTTGCCTTGAGCCTCAACCCGGAAATCCGGCAAGAGGTTCGGTTTGTGTACGAGTAGGGCCCTGGCTGGGTATAAGCTAGCGGCGCAGCGCGAACTGGCGGGCGGCCTCACTGGCAAGGGCAGCTTTTTTAGCGGGTACCCACCTACATTAGTCGCGCTTTTGCGCAACTGGTTCAGTAGCGCAGCTAGTTTGCCCGTCTCCTATTTCGCCCTGCCCTTGGATGCTTCCCTGCTCGCGCTGCTGGTTGCCGTTATAGCTCTGGTTCGCGCCTGGGGCCTGCCCCGCAAGCTGGCCGACTTACAGCAGGAACTGGCCCTGCGCACCGCCGAGCAGCACAAGCTGCAAGCCGACTTGCAGCGCATCCGAGGCTACCTCGAACGCCTGCGCGATGCGGGCATTGCGCCCCCGCCTCAGTCGCCCGCGCCGCCGGCCAGCCCACCCGTGCCGGTGGTAGTGCCCGTAGTAGCCCCGCTGGTAATGCCGCCCACCCCGGTGCCGGCCCCAGTAGCTGCGCCCACCCGGCCACCAGTTGCCGAGCCGGTAGCGCCGCCGACACCGGCTCCAGCGCCGGTTGCCGCGCCGCCGCGCCCGCCGGTAGTGCCGCGCCCGCCCGAGCCCGCCCCGGAGCCTGCCGGGCCGGGCTGGTGGGAGCGAGCCACCACGGTGCTGCTCGAAAACTGGACGGGTATTCTGGGAGCCGTTGTGCTGGTAACGGGCGTAGGGTTCTTGGGCATTTACGCGGCGCTGAAGCTGGCCCCGCCGTTTCGGTTTTTGTTGATTTGCGGGTTTGCGGGGGCAGTGCTGGGGGCGCGGTTTGCCTTGCGCCGCCAGGCCTTTGCGCGGCAGCTCAGTGCGTGGCTGTTGAGCAGCGCCGCCGCTATTTTCCTGTTTGCCTGCGTGGGGGCGGTGAGTATTCCGGGCTTGCAGTGGGCTACGCCGCCCTTCGACTACCTGCTGCTACTGGCTGGCGTAAGTGCCAACCTGTACCTGGCCTGGCAGGCCAGCCGCGAGGAGGTAGCCACCCTGCACGGCGTGCTTAGCCTAGTGGCGCTGGCGGTGCTGCCGCCCACGGCGCTTACGCTGGGCGCGGCGGCGGGCGTCACGGCCTTTAGCATTGCCATCACCTACCGGCAGCTCTGGAAGTACCAATTGCTGCTGAGTATTGCCAGTTTTTTCGCGTTTCACCTGTATTGGCACCAGCAGCTACCGGCTGCCCTTAACCCCCTGCGGCTCACGGCTATGGTGCTGGTGCTGCTGGTAGGCGGGGCAGCGGCCGTGGTGCAGTACCGGCGCGTGTACGCCCAGCGGCGCTTCGAGCCCCTGCTGTTTGCGGCCCACGTGCTGAACTGGACCTGCCTGGGTATCAGCCTCTACGTGCACAGCACGGGCTCGGTGTGGAAAACCATTCCGCTGGCGCTGGGGGCGCTGCTCACGTTCTGGGCGGGGCGGCAGGCCCGGCGGCTGGGCATCGGCTGGCTGTTCCAGACCGATACCATTATTTCGCTCATCCTGGCGCTGGCTACGGCGCTTTCGCTGCAAGGCTGGCACGCTACGCCCGCCGTCATCGGGCTGTTTATGCTGCTGGAGGCGCTGCTGGTAGCCCTGGTAATGGCCCGGCAAGGCGAGGCGCTGGTGTACCGCGTGGCTATGGCCGGGGTCCTGCTAGTCAGCACGGGCCTGCTGCTGGTAGCCGCCAGCCACGTAGATGCCGGGCCGCTGCCCACCCTCTACCGCGATGCCCTGGTGCTGGCGCTGGCTGGCTGGGCCAATATGGCTTTTGGCCAGCTACTAGCCAAGCAGCCCCTGCTGCACGAAGCAGGTAGCGAGGGCATTCACCACCGCTTGGTGGAGGGGCTGGCCGGGCTGGGTGGCTTGCTACAGGCGGGGGCAGGGCTGCTACTGGCACGGGCAATATTTGCCTGGCCTGGGGTACCGGTGCCGGCTTTGCTGGGGGCGCTGCTGGGGCTGGCGGCTGCGGCACTGGGGCTGGCGGCCTGGCTGCGGGCTAGCGGGCTGGCCCTAGCCTGGGTGCGACGGCAGCAGCTGATACTCGGGCAGCTGCTGGTGGTGCTGGCGGGGCTGGGCCTGCACCAAACCGGCCTGAGCTGGCCCGTGGTGCTGCTCGGGCTGTATGCCGAAAACCTGCTGGTAGCCGCCCTGCTGAGCGGGCGTGGCGAAGACACCCTGCGGCACTGGCAAACCTACCTGCTGGTGGCGCAAGCCCTGTTTTTGCCGCTGCTGGTGGGCTACCTCTCGCCGCAGGCCCTGGGCCCAACCAATAGGGCGGCGCTGCTGCTAGGCGCGGCGCTGCTTACGCTGGCCTACCAGGCGCGGCGCCGGCTGGGGCGGTTTAGCGAACCTGAATATGCCACCCTGCACCTGAGCGCTGCTCACCAACTGCCGCTGCTGGGCCTGGGCAGCGGCTGGCTGCTGCTGGGAGCGGGAGCGCTGGTAGTGGCGCAGCCGTGGGCCGCCTGGTTGCTGGTGGGGCTGCTGGGGGCGCTGCGCCGGCGGCGCACGGCCGTGGCGGGGTTGTGGGCGGGGCTAGCGGTGGCCGCCATCGGTTACCCGGCTCTGCAGTGGCACGAGGTGTTGCACCTGCATGCCGTGCCCCCCAGCACTGGCTACACGCTGCTGTATTTGTTGCCCACGCTGGCTATCCCGGTGGTGGGCAGCTGGGAGTCGTGGTGGGCGGCGGCCGGGCGCTACGTACGCTGGCCGTGGCTCTATCTGCTGGGGGTGCACCTGGTGGTGGCACTGGTGGCCACCACGCCAGATGGCCCCGCACCTTACCTCCAGCTGCAACTGCGCCTGCTGGCGCTGGCGGGCGCGGCGTTTGCCGGGGCGCAAGCCTGGCGGCGCCGGCTGCCCGATGCAGCGGCCGTGCGCGAGGCTGGCCAGCCCGACCGCTACCTGCTGCATATGGGCTACGCACTGCTGGGCTTGGCCCTGCTACTACACCTGCTGCTGCTCATGACGGTCGAGACCTGGCTGGGGCTGCCCATCGAGTATTTCACGGCCGCGTTCTTCTTCCTGGCATTGGTGGCTGTGGCGCTGCTCCGGCCGCCTGCTACCGAGCCCATCTACCGCTCCCGGTGGCTGCACCGCCTGCTGCCCGAAGGCGCGCTGCTGTTTGGCTCGCTCACGCTGGCCCACAACATTCGCCTGCCCTGGCTGCCGCTGCTCTGGGTGCTGGCGGCCCTGGGCCTGACCGGGCTGGCGGCCCACTTGCCCGAGCGCTTCCGGCGGCTGGGGGTGTATGGCCGGCTCTACTATGGGCTGGCGGCCCTCATGGCCAGTATGGTTAGTTTCTTGTACCCCAGGCAGTTGCTGACGCCCGAGTGGTGGGCGCTAACGGCTGCCGTGGCCCTGCTCTTCGGCTACGTGGGTTTGGCGCTACAGGTGGGCAATGTGCCTTTCGCCAGCCTCTCGCCGGCCTGGGCCGAGCTGGCCCGCCCGGGCCGGCGCCAGCTGGAAGTGGCCCTTCTTTACCCGGCTTTTCTGGCGTTGGCGCTGCTGCTTATTCAGTTGTTCGACCACTCGGTGCTGACGGTGTTGCTGATGCTGCAAGTGGTGGCCGTGTTCAGCACTAGCCTGCTGCTGCGTCGGCAAGACTTGCGCTACCTGGCCCTGGCCGGCATGGTGGGCTGCCTGCTGCGGCTGGTGTTCTACGACTTGCGCCAGAGCGGCACCATCACGCAGGCTATCGTCTTCATCTTTATGGGCCTGCTGCTGCTGGGTATGAACGCGCTGTATGCCCGCTTCAAGGCGCGCTTTGCTCCCGCCGACGAAGCCCCACCAGAGGAGTAAGCCGCCGCTTGGCTGGCCCACAGAAAAAAGCCCTGCGCCAAAACTGGCGCAGGGCTTTTAATCTATTGGTAGCAAAGCAAAACTAGCTCTGGTTCGAGGGGCGGTTGGGGTCGCTGGCGGTGCCGCTGAAGGTTTTCGAGAACCAGTCCTTGATGTCATCAATGGCGTGGCCGGTTTTTTCCTGGATTTGGCCAAACCACTCATCCTGCTTGCCCGAGTCGTACGCCATGTCGTCGTCGGTGAGCTGGCCCCACTTCTGCTTGGCAGCGCCTTTGATTTCGTTCCAGTTGCCGCGAGCATTCAGCTCGGTGCTGTCGTCGATGTTATTGTTGTTAGCGTCCATGGGTGAAAAAAATGAAAGGGTGGGTTGTTGAGCTTGTACGGGGCAAGCTTTCCCAGGGTTCGCTACTGGTTGCTTAGTGCCAGCCCAATTAGCAGCACGTAAAGACCAGTAGCCACGTAATAGCCACCCCAGGTACGGCGGCGCTTCAACTGGTTGGCCTGCTGCTGGTAGCCCATCTGGTAGCTGGGGTCGGTGAGCAACACGGGCTGAGGTGCGCCTAGGTTAGTGGGTTTCACGGGCGAGCTGGCAATACCAATGGTGGAGGCCAGTCCAAAAAGGGGCCCCAGGTAAATGCCGGCTCCAAAAGAGCCCCAGAACGGCCCAGACGTTCGGTAGTTGAGGTAAGCATCGCGTCGCCCTAGCGCTTAGCGCTGCGGGTAGGTCAGGTCGCGTAGGGGCAGCGGGGTGGGGTCGGGCGGGGCGGCGGGGGCTGCCGGCTGTAGTTGTGCCAGCACCTCGCGGGTGCCGTTGGCATAGCGCACCATAAATACGCTGGCCACTGGCAGGCGCACCGTATCGGGGAGCGGAGCGGCACCAGCAACTGGGGCCGGCCGGTAAGCTAGCTCAGTAGGGCCGATAGTAAGCACTTGGCCGCTTAGTTCCTGCCCATTGCTGAGTAGCAGCACGTCGGAAGCAGCTGGGGTAGCAGGCTGCTGAGCGTGGCTGGCCGGGCCAGTCAGCAGCAGTCCCAGGCTGGTAAACCCAGCCAGTAAGCGTAGCATGAATTTCATGGCAAGTAGGTAAAGGGGTAAAGGCAGTAAAAACTTAGTGCCGACGAGTATTAAAGCCAATAAGCAGGCTAATGCGGGCACCACCATGACCGGGCACCACCGCCAGGTTGATAGGAAAATTGACCCCATTAGCGTGGAATGAACTGCCCAGCGCCAGCACGATATCTGCCCCGACGGGCGAAAAATTAGGCCCCAAGCCAAACTCAAAGCCCTTAGCCCCGCGAATACCCAGCAGGCCGCTCACGCTGGGCACAAACTTGCTCTGCTCCAGCCCGCCCACCAGCGGCACCAGCTCCACGAGGCCGCTTACGCCATTGGGCATCCGAAACAGCCGCGATTCGAACTGCCAGCCAAACTGAGTAAGAAACGGGTTAAGGTCGTGGCTAAGCTCGCGGGCCCGCCCCAGGGCCCCATCGGTGAGCACCGTAAAGCCCAGGCGGGGGCCGCTCAAATGCACCGCCTCGTCGCCGGGCTCCTCGTCGCCGGGCACCGAGTTGGCATACCTGCTCACCATGGGTGGGCGGGCACCAAGGGCGGGCACCCCGGCGCTGGCCGGCGGCGTGAGCGGAGGCCCACTCCCCGCTGGGGGCGTCAGCAGCTCGGTGGTCCCGTTGGCGTAGCGGATGCGAAATAAATCGGCTTTGCGAACGCTAATGAGTGGGCCGTCGGGATTATCGGCGCGCTTGTACTTGACGAGGTCGGGGGTGATTTCGAGTACTCTCACCAGCACTTCGGTGCCATCTAGGCGAGTGAGCAGGTCTTGGGCGGCAGCAGGACGGGCCAGCACGGTGGCCAGTAGTAGGCAGGCAAACAGCAGGTTTTTCATGGGATGGAGCATTGGTAGAGAATGAGTGAAAGCTACTGGCTCTGGTGCGGTACCCAAGACTTATTTTTGGTAATAAAGGACGCCAAAATAGTTGCTAATCGACCAAGAAATTTCTGATAGTCAATGAATTATACCCATTGTTTTCCGACTTTAGCATGAGGGCAGCCACCCCGGCCCGGCAGCCGGCCAGCGCGTACTTTGTGCTAGAGTTAGGCCGTTCCGGCTGCTCGTTTTTTCTCTCTGCTCTGTATGGACGACCTGCGCCTGACCCTGCAAACCCTGCCCCCCGACGACCGCCGCGACCTGGCCAAGTTTATTCAGTGGCAGCGCCGCCGCCCCCTAGGCCGCCAGGATTTGCGCCTGCTGGATGTGCTGCTTGAAAACCGCGAGTACACGCCGGAGGAAATTATCAAAAAGCTCTACCCCGACGAGCCCAACGCCGTGGCGTACTACGCCCTGCGCAAGCGCCTGCTGCGTTATCTCACCGACTACCTGCTGCTGCAGCAGCGCCAGCACGATGCCACGGCCGCTACCTCCGTGCGCGGGCAGCTCACCCTGGCCCAGTACCTGTTTGGGGCCGGCGTGCCGCGCCTAGCCTGGAACCTGCTGCGCAAAGCCGAGAAACTGGCCCAGGACAACGAGCAGTATGAGCCCCTCAACGCCATCTATAACCTCCAGATTCAGTACGCCCACCTGCCGCACGCCGAGCCGCTGGAAACCATTATCGAGCGGCACCAGCGCAACAAGAAAGCCGCCGACGAGGAGGAGCGTGCCGGCATTGCCGACAGCCTGCTGCGGCAGCGCCTACGCCAGGCGCGGCTGCGCGGTCGGGGTGCCGTGCCCGCCGATGCCATCCTGCGCGACATCCTGGTGGAGTACGACTTGCAGGAAGCCTTTGCCCGCTCACCCTCGCTGCTGTGCCGGCTCATGAGCATCACGCGCCACGCTATGCTGGCCCGCGGCGACTTTGCGCACTTTGCGCCTTACATCGAGCGCTGCTACAGTCTCATGGAGCGGCGCCACGGCTTTGCGCCGGCCCACCGGGGCTACCAGTTGCGGCTGCTTTATATGCTGGCCCACGCCCTCTACCGGGCGCGGCACTTCGCCGAGTCGGTGGCGTACCTTGAGCAGGGGCTGGCGCTGGTAGCCGCCGCGCCCGGCCGCCAGTTTGCCGATATGGGGCCGCGCTTCACGTTTTTGCTGGCGGCCAATTACGCCTTCTTGCAGCGCAACCACGACAGTATCAGCCTGCTCGAAGTGGCCCTGCGGGCCAAACATCCGCTGCTGCCCACCGACCGGCTCATAGCCCGCCTGCAGCTCACGTTCCATTATTTCGCAGAGGGTAATTTTCACAAAGCCAACCAGACCCTTATCAGCCTCGACCGCACCGACTACTGGCTGGAGCAAAACCTGGGTTTCGAGTGGCTGCTCAACCACAACCTCGGCGAGCTGCTCATCCAGCTAGAGCTAGGCAACCTCGACCTAGCCATCATCCGCCTGCGGGTGCTGGAGCGCCGCCTGCGCGAGCACTACCCCGCTACCGAAGCCACCGACGACGCCCCCGCTACGCTGCTCGGCGGCCCCTACCACCAGGTACTGCGCTTCTTGGGTTTCGTACAGGAAATCTGCCACGACCCCACCGTGGCCCGTACCCCCGACTTTGCCGCCCGCGTGGCCCTCATTCCGGCGTTTCTGTCGGAGGAGCGCGAAGACTTGCAAGTCATCAGCTTCTACGCCTGGCTAAAAGCGCGGGTGCTGGGCCGGCCCTACTACGAGGTGCTGGTGGAGCTTAGCAATGGGTAAGCGGAGCGGAGAAGTTAGTTTGCATCAAAACTAGCCTGCATGAAAAAAGGAATGTCATGCTGAACGTAGTGAAGCATCTTGGTCGCTTCAGTCGCGCCGTTCAATGAAGCGACCAAGATGCTTCACTACGTTCAGCATGACGTTCCTTTTTTCATGCAGGCTAATTCTTACACCCACTTACCCATTACTCCCCCAGCCTTTTTGGCCAACCCAGCAGCCGCGAGGTAAGCAGCGGCCCCCCGAATACAGCAATGGTAAGCACGGTGAGGCCCACGTCGGCGGCCTGGCTATCGAGGAGCTGGCTGAACGGGTGCCGGGGGGAAAAATGCTCAACCAATGACAGCAACAGCTTGAGGCCCAGCACGCCGATGATAACAAAGGCGGCCGTTTCGAGGAAGGGGTAGTGGCCCATGAGGCTCACAAACGCCTGCGCCACCAGCCGCATGGCCAGGATGCCGATAAATACGCCTGCTACAATGAGAATCAGGTTGTTGCTGAATGCCACCACGGCAAACACGTTGTCGATGGAAAAAGCCAGGTCCATCAGCTCGATGACGGCCACGGTGGCCCAGAACGGCCCCAGCAGCCCCAGTGTGTAGCGGTAGACGAGGCTTTTTCGTTTGTCGGGGACTTCATCTTCTTCCGGCTTACGGGTGCGGAAGTAGTTGAAAGCCAGGTAAAGCAGGTAGAGCCCGCCCAAGGGTTTCAGAAACCAGAAGCCTACTAGGTAGGAAGCAAACACCAGGCAGAGCCCCCGAAAAATGTACGCTCCAAAAATGCCGTAGCGCAGCGCTTTGGTGCGCTCGGCAGGGGGCAAGTCGCCCACCAGCGTCGCCAGCACGGCCGCATTGTCTACCGACAGCAGGCTTTCGATAATCACCAGGTTGCCGACTACCGCTAAAGAGGGCCACGGGTGGTCGAGAATATCCTGAAGCTGGGCGTACATGCAGTGAAGTAAGGAATAGAGACTACAAAATAAGCTTTACGCAGTGGGCGAAGTAGCGCTCAGCTTTAGCTTGGCGCATCGCCGCGCAGCGGCGAAGCTCGCGTTGACAGTCGTTGCAACAAGCGGCGCGGGGCCAAATTCGCCGCGCTGCGGCGATGCGCCAAGCTAAAGCTGAGCGCTACTTCGCCCACTGCGTAAGTCCTGCAAAATAAGCTTTACGCCTGGGTCGCTTGCCGGTCCGACGCCGTAGGCGTCCGACCGGCAAGCGACCCATACTTTGGCAGGACTACGGCCCAGGTACGGGCTTCTATTCCGTTTTAACGTAAGCAGCCCCAAAGCTGCGATAAAATCCGCGAATGATAGTAAACCCGACCCCCACCGGCTGGCAGGTAATTTACCAGCAGGCCCACGCCCTGCTCGCTGCCCAACTGGCCTGGCACTGGCCACCTTTCCTGGAGCCCGACCGCTGGGTGGGCCTGCTGGCGGCTATTGCCCAGCACGACGACGAGCAGGCCGCCTGGCACGGGCGCGGGGGCCACCACGGCCTCACCCCGGCGGGTGCCCCGGCCAATTTTACCCAGCAGGCTTTCTCGCTTGAGCAAGCCACCGGCGTGCTGCACGCTGCCCGTTTCCAGGGGCGCTGGCGCAGCTTGCTTACCAGCCTGCACCTGAGCACCTTGTACGAGCCGCTACGCGACACTGGGCCCGCTGCCCCCGCTTTTCTGGACGACCTGCACACGCGCCAAACCTACTGGACCCGCGAACTGAAACTCACGAAAACCCAGGCCCGCCAGGCCTACGACCTGCTGCACTGGTGCGACCGCCTCTCGCTCATCCTGTGCCGGCAAGAGCTGCCCGAAATGGGCCGGGCCGTAGAAATATATGCCAACCCGCTCGGTACCGGCCACCGGGCGGCCCACCTCGTGCGGCAGCCCGCCGGGCCGGGCACCGCCGTGGTAGTCAGCCCCTGGCCGTTTGCCACCCAAACCGTGGCCGTGAGCGTAGAAGCCCAGAATCTGCACCAGCTGCAGTTTGCCGACGACGCCGCTTTAGCTGCTGCGCTGCACCAAGCCCCCATCGACACCCTGCACTGGACGCTGGTGCGTGGTTCCTGAACAGCGTACTTACTGCGGTTTGGCAGTAGTATACAGGATGTAGAAACGCATCTTTGCGTCTTGACGTTGAACAACTTGTTATTGAACAAGCTAAACAACGCCGAAACGCAAAGATGCGTCGCTACATCCGCCTGTACGCGGCTGTGAAAATCGCTCTAAATTCATAAAAAGCTAGTCGTCTTTACAAGCAACGCGAAGCAGAAACGACTAGCCTCTGTAACCAAGCCTGGCTTACCTTGCCTTCCTTATGCCGCACTACAAATTCTCGGATATCATCGCCATTCTCAAAACTTCGGCCACAGAGTTTTCGAGCAATAACTCCTTTCGGCACGCGGCGGCGCTCTCGTACTACACCATTTTTTCGCTGCCGCCGCTGCTGCTCATCGTCATCACCACTGCCAGCGCTGTTTATGGCGGGGAGGCCTTGACGGGGCAGATTTATGGGCAGCTCAAGGGGCTGGTCGGGGCCGACTCGGCCAAGTTTCTGCAAGACAGCATTGCCAAGTTCACCTTGCAGCAGAAGGGCGGGCTGGCCACGGCTATCGGCATTGGCACGCTGATTTTTGCGGCTACCACGTTTTTTGTCACGTTGCAGGAAAGCATCAACGACATCTGGAACCTCAAGGTCAAAACCCAGGGCATTGGTATCGGGGCGTTCATCCGGCAGCGGGTGCTCTCGTTCGGGCTCATCCTGAGTGTGGCTTTATTGCTGCTTATCTCCTTCGTGTTCAGCGCCGTGCTGAGCGTATTTACGGGCTGGCTGCAGCGCCACATACCGGAAGCCGGTGTCATTGCCATCCGGCTGGTCGATTTTGTGCTCTCGCTGCTTGTTACCACGTTGCTGTTCGCCCTTATTTACCGCTTCCTGCCCGATGCCATTATCCGCTGGCGCGACGTGCTCATCGGGGCGGGTATCACGGCGCTGCTCTTTATTTTGGGTAAGTACTTGATTTCCTTTTATATTGCCAAGTCCGACCCCGGCTCGGCCTTTGGAGCGGCGGGCTCGGCCATTGTGCTGCTAGTGTGGGTCAACTATTCGGCGCTCATCATCTTTTTCGGGGCCGAGTTCACCCAGGAATTTGCCGATGCCTTTGGGCAGCGGGTGCAGCCTAAGGCCCACGCCGTGCGGGTAGAGGTGCGCGAAATAGCCCCCGGCGAGTCGGCCGCCGACAAAGCCAGTGGCCGCCCCCCCAGCACTGGCAGTTGGGCTTAGCGGGGGCCATTGCAGCAGTTGGGCTTACGGGCCTACTTTTACCGAATGAAATTCTGCTACCTGCTAGGTGTGGCCTTGGCTGTCAGCCCGCTACCAGCCCGTTCAGTTGCCGCCGCTCCGGCCCCGCCCGACACCCTCAGGGGGCAGGCCCGCCTGACCCGTATTATCAGCGCCGACCTCTGTACCAAACTAACGCAGGAAAGCCAGACCCAGAACCTGGGTAAGCTGACAACCGACGAAAGCGCTACGCTAGTCACTAAGCTTATTCACAGCGTAATGGTTGAGCGTAAAGAAGAGGTCGATGCCTTTATGGAGCATGCCTCCAATACGAACCCAGGCATAGGCCGGCAAATAGGCCGGAATGCCCTGTTCCAATTGGGAAAAAATTGCCCGGTGGCCGCGCCTGTCGTGGCACAACTGCAAGCCAGGATTACCAAACCAGGCACTAAGCCGCTAGACCCTGAACGACAGTTGCTATCGCGGTTCATCGTGCCGGCCGCCTGCCAGAGCCTCAGCCAGGCCATCGAGGCCGAAAACGCGAAAGGCGGGCTCAAAAGGCTGGACCCGGCCGCCCGCCAGGAACTCGTCAAAAAGGCAGTCCTGACGGGCGCTACCCCTCATGCTCCTGCCCTGAGGATGCAATACGGCGAACAGGTGCTCACCGACCCTCAGCAGCGCGACGAGTTAAGCCGGAAAATAATTGCCCTGCTACCAGACGAGTGCCCGATATACATGCTGCTCAACGATGGCGAAGCCGACGACGCGACCTCACCACCAGATGCTCAGCCCGCGCCCCCGGCCTCCAAGCGCCCGGCAGCTGGTAAGAAACACTAAAACCCGATGCCAACCGAGTGGTGAGGATATGCTCCACCACCCGGTTGGCTTCGGGTTTTCAAGCTAAAAACTGATTTATATTATTTAGGAGTAGTAAGCGTCGTGTTCTTGCCAGCAGCGGGGCGAGCGGCGGGGCCGTCGTAGGATGGCGTGTTTTTGCCGTCGTTGGCGGGGTTATTTATCGGCTGGCCGGGGGCAGCATAGTTGTTGTTGCCGCTGCTGCGCGATGGGTCGGCGGCGCTGGTGGGCATGGCACGCCGGGCGGGCCGGGCCATTAGCTTATGCATTGCCTTAGTGGGCGCTGCTTTGTGCGCGGGCTTAGTTTGGGCAGCGGCGGCAGTAACCAGGACCATCAGGCCGAGAAGGGAGCAAGCAAAAGAGCGAAACATAGGACAGAAAATGAGAGGCGGAAAAAAGCCCGGCCAATACCGGGCTACCCCAGCATGTACGCAAAACGGCCGCCTGGGGCTAACCAGGCGGCCGTTTGGAAAAAGCAAAAGAATAGGGCGAACTCTTAACGCTGGGTGGGCAGCGTTACGTTGGTGCTGGCCGTGACGGGGCGCAGCGGGCGGCCGTCGTAGTCCGTGGTTACGCCGTGGCCTACCTGGTTGAGCGGCATGCCGGGGGCCGACGACACGTTCAAAGTGGGGCGGTGGGTGATGGAGTTGCCAGCGTCGTTTGCGGGAGCGTCGGCATCAGTCCAGGTGGTGGGGGCAGCGGCTACTGCGGCCTGGGCAGCAGCGAGCTTGGCAGCCGCTTTCTTCTCGCGGTTGGTGAGCGTGCGGCCGGCGCGGCGCGAAGCGCGGGCAGCTTGGCGAACTTCTTTTTTGGTGGCCGGCTGGTCGGCGGGCAAGGTTTGAGCGGTGGCAGCTTCGGTGGCAAAAAGGGCAACAACGAGCAGCGGGAGAAGAAAGCGGCGTACCATAGCGAGGAGGAAGAAAGGAAGTGAGAAAGGAAGTGAAGCAGTGATGAAAGGTGTTTTGCAAGGGCTGTGCCAGGTTTTACGAAAGCACCGCTGCCGGGCCTCTTTCTACTGCCAGCTACCCAGCAATGTCCCCGAACTATCGGCCAAACCGGCACAAATACCGACCAGCCCCGCGCTGGGCTCAGCGTACCTTTACGGGCACTATGCAGGAATCTATTTCGGGCCTGGCCGCTGAGGTGGCCGCCGCCGACGTAAGCAGCGCCGCCGCCCTCGACCAGTTTCGCCTTCTCTACCTGGGCCGCAAAGGCCGCCTGGCCGACCTCTTCGACCAGCTCAAAACCGTGCCCAACGAGCAGAAGCGGGCCATAGGCCAGCAGCTCAACACCCTCAAGCAGCAGGCGCAAGCCCGCTTCGACGAGGCCCAGCAGGCCCTGGAAGCTGCTACCACTACCACGCCGGCCGAGGCAGGCTTCGACTACACCCTGCCCCCGGTGCCCCACGCCCTGGGCACGCGCCACCCCCTGAGCCTGGTGCGCGAGCAGATGCTGCGCATCTTCGCCCGCATCGGCTTCGCGGTGGCCGAAGGCCCCGAAATCGAGGACGACTGGCACAACTTCACCGCCCTCAACTTCCCCGAAAACCACCCGGCGCGGGATATGCAGGACACGTTTTTTGTGCAAGGGCAAGAGGGTAAGGGGGTAAAAGGGCAAGAGGAAGCAACTGAGGAAACAGCAGACGCAACTCTTACCCTCTTACCCTCTTACCCTCCTAAACTCCTAAGAACCCACACCAGCACGGTGCAGGTGCGCGTCATGGAAAGCGAGCCGCTGCCCATCCGGCGCGTAATGCCGGGCCGGGTGTACCGCAATGAGGCCATTTCGGCGCGGGCGCACATGCTCTTTCACCAGATAGAGGGGCTGTATGTGGATGAGAACGTGAGCTTTGCTGACCTCAAGCAGACGATTTACTACTTCGTACGCGAGATGTTTGGCGAGGATATTAACATCCGGTTCCGGCCCAGCTACTTCCCCTTCACCGAGCCGAGCGCCGAAATCGACATTACCTGCCTCATCTGCAAGGGGGCGGGCTGCAACATCTGCAAAGGCAGCGGCTGGGTCGAAATCGGCGGCAGCGGCATGGTCGACCCCGCTGTGCTCGAAAACTGCGGCATCGACTCGGAGCGCTACTCCGGCTACGCCTGGGGCATGGGCATCGAGCGCATCACCATGCTCAAGTACCAGGTGAAGGATTTGCGCCTGTTCACGGAAAACGATGTGCGGTTTCTACGACAGTTTGAAGGGGTATAGGCGACCACCAAAAAGCCCCTCCTACAACCCTTGCACCTATTCCGGCATCTTTGCGGTCTATGCCGCTTTCTGCTAAACCTGCTCCCCTCGACCACTTCCTGAGCCAGAAACTGCGCTTCTGGTCGCTGGCCGCGATGGTGTGCCTCGTGTACGTCCACGCCTTCAACCTGCACCCGCGCTATCTGGAGCCTTGGACGCAGGTAGCCGAGGCCGCCACACCGGGCACGGTGCTGCAATATTTCCTGGCCAATGGGCTGCTACGGTTCCGTATTCCGCTGCTGTTTGCCATTTCGGGCTACCTACTGGCCCGGCGCGACGGTACCGAGCCGCACCAACAGCTGCTCCGGCGGCGCCTGCGCACGCTGGGCGTGCCTTACGTGCTCTGGAGCCTGTTGTGGCTGGCCGCGCTGTGGGCGCTGGAGCAGTTTGCTATTACCCGGCAGGCAGTTATCGCGGCCGAAATTAGCCCCTTCTGGCCCCGGCAGCTACTCAGCCAGTACATGCCGGCCGAGTTGCTGCTGCGGTGGCTGGTAATTCCGGCGCCGTTTCAGCTGTGGTTTTTGCGCAGCCTGCTGGTGTATAACCTGGCGTATCCGTGGCTGAAAGCGGCTGTTTCGCGCTGGCCCGGCTGGTACTTTGGTGTGGCGGGCCTGCTGTGGCTAACCATGGCCCCACTGCCGCTGGTAGAAGGGGAGGGGCTGCTGTTTTTTGGGCTGGGAGTATGGCTGGGCTTGCGCAACTACCCTGTGCAAACGCCTCCCAACTGGCTGCGGCCGAGCTTGGTGGCGACGCTGTGGCTGGGCGCGTCGGTTCTCAAAACCGGGCTGGCGTTTGGCGGCCCCGAGCACCACCTGGGCCCGCAGCTACTGATGCTGGCGCTGCACAAGGTAGGCGAAGTCAGCGGGCTGCTTACGGCTTGGTTTGGGCTCGATGCGCTGGTGCGCGGGGCTATGGCGCTACGCCCGGTGCGCTGGCTGGCGGGGTTTTCATTCGTGATTTACGTGCTGCACGTGCCGGCTGTGAACTATGCCACCGAGCTGGCCCTGCGCCACGGGCACGGGCTGCCGCACCTGTATTTGCTCACGTACCTGCTGGTGCCGCTGCTGGTAATCGGGGTAAGCGTAACGGTGGGCGCGGCTTTGCGCCGCCTGGCCCCCAGTGCTTACGCCGTGCTCACGGGTGGGCGCGGACTGGCTACAGCGTAAATTTGTAAAGCAGTAAAAACGGAGTGGCACTCCGTTCGTCGTTGAATAACTCGCGCAACGACGAACGGAATGCCACTCCGTGTCTACTATGCCGGGCCGAATTATTACCGCCCGCCTACGGTTGCTTACTTCTATGACTACGACCCTTTTGCCCCCTGTGCTGCCGGCCGCCAGTGTCGCAGTTGCCGCGCCCGGCCCCAGCCGCAGCTTGGCCGAGCACCTGAACCGCATGACGGAGGAGGAATTTTATGTTTTCTGCCGCCGTAATGCCGAGCTAAAGTTTGAGCGGCGAGCCGATGGCACCATCGAATTTTTGGATACGACCGGAGGAATCACGGGAAATCGCAATATCAAACTGCTAGCTCGCTTGCAGATTTGGGCCGAGGATAATCACGCCGGGCTTGCCTTCGACTCATCCACTGGCTTTCGGCTGCCCAACGGGGCCGTGCGTGCCCCCGATGCCGCCTGGGTACGCACCGAGGCGTGGCAAGCGCTGTCGGCCGAGCAGCAGGAGAAATTCCCGCCTCTCTGCCCCGACTTTGTAGTGGAGCTAGCCAGTCCCTCCGACAACTTGCCCGACCTCATCCTGAAGCTAAACGAGTATATCACCAGCGGCTGCCGCCTGGCCTGGCTCATCGACCTCAAAACGGAAACTGCCCGCATTTTCCGCGCCGACGGCTCCGTAGCGGTAATCAAAAGCTTCGCCGAAGCGCTGAGCGGTGAGGAAGTATTGCCCGGCTTTAGCTTCAGCCTGAGTTTGTTAAGTTGAATTAAATAATATTTATCAAGAACGTCATGCTGAACGCAGTGAAGCATCTTGGCCGCTTCAGCCACGCTATTTAAAGAAGCGGCCAAGATGCTTCACTGCGTTCAGCATGACACTATTAGCGAAAAAATGCGGGTAAGAACCCTTAAACCAAACAAAGTCAACGTCATCACCTTGGGCTGCTCCAAGAACCTCGTCGATTCGGAGGTGCTCATGGGGCAACTGCGGGCCAACGACTTCGACGTGACCCACGAGGCCAAAAAGTCGGACGCTAACATTGTCATTATCAACACCTGTGGCTTTATCGACAATGCCAAGCAGGAAAGCATTGACACCATCCTGCGCTACGCCGACGAGAAAGAAGCCGGCAAGCTCGAAAAACTCTACGTAACCGGCTGCCTCTCCCAGCGATACAAAGACGAGCTGGAGCAGGAGATTCCGCAGGTCGATGCCTACTTCGGCACCCTAGAGTTGCCCCAGATGCTGAAAGTGCTGGAAGCCGACTACAAAAAAGAGCTGGTAGGCGAGCGCCTGCTCACCACGCCCCGGCACTACGCCTACTTCAAAATTGCCGAAGGCTGCAACCGTCCCTGCTCGTTTTGCGCCATCCCGCTGATGCGCGGCAAACATGTCGACCGCTCAATGGACGACCTCGTAATAGAAGCCAAGCGCCTCGTAGGCATGGGCACCAAAGAGCTGATTCTCATTGCCCAGGACCTCACCTACTACGGCCTGCAAGCCTACGGCGAGCGCAAGCTGCCCGAGCTGCTGGAGCGGCTGAGCGACGTGCCGGGCCTCGACTGGATACGGCTGCAATACGCCTACCCCTCGCAGTTTCCGCTGGCGGCGCTCGACGTGATGCGCGAGCGGCCCAACGTGTGCCGCTACCTCGATATGCCCTTGCAGCACATCTCCGATAACATGCTCAAAACCATGCGCCGGGGCATCACGGCGCGCCGCACGAAGGAGCTGGTGCGCGAAATCCGCGACCGAGTGCCGGGCATTGCGCTGCGCACCACGCTCATTGCGGGCCACCCCGGCGAAACCGAGCAGGACTTCGAGGAGCTGTGCGAGTTTGTAGAAGAATCGAAGTTCGAGCGGCTGGGCATCTTCACGTACTCGCACGAGGAAAATACTCACTCGCACACCCTACCCGACGACGTACCCGCCGAACTAAAGCAGGAGCGCGCTGACCGCATCATGGAAATCCAGCAGCAGATTTCGCTCGATTATAACGAGTCGCGCGTGGGCCAGACCTACCGCGTGCTCTTCGACCGCCTCGAAGGCGGCTACTACGTGGGCCGCACCGAGTTCGACTCGCCAGAAGTAGACAACGAGGTGCTGGTGCTGGCCACCAACGACTTGCACATTCCGCAGGGCAGCTTCGCCAACGTCCACATCACCGGCGCGTCGGACTTCGATTTGTACGGCGAGGTGGTTGCTGGGGTCTAGACTGCGGATTTTTTTGGATTGGTCTGATTTCGGTGACGGCGCAACATGCCTGCAATGACAAGTGGGTTTGTAGTCCCAACCAGATTTCAGGAAAGGCAGCCAACTGGCTGCCTTTTTTGTTTACTCCCGACCTTCGCCCCACCCACGCGACTCTTACCTACCATGACGCCCTCGAAATCCGACCTTTCCGAAAAATCCGCGGTTCAGACAATGGCTATGCCTTACGCCGCTACCAGCGCGTTTTCAGGTTTGCTCACCGACTACCTGGCCCGCAAGCCCGCGCTGACACCTTTTTATCACCGCTTTCCGGAGCTAAATAGTTTTCAGGCGCAGCTTGACGAGAAAAAAGCCAGCTACTCGCCCGAAGCGCGGCAGCGGCTAGTGACCGACCTACGGGCGCAGTACGCCGAGCTGGGGGGCGCGGTGCCGCCCGCTGTGGCGGCTAACGTGGAGTTGCTGGCCCGCGACACCACGTTTACCATCACCACGGGGCACCAGCTCAATTTGTTTACGGGGCCGCTGTACGTAATTTATAAGCTCGTGACGGCCATCAAGCTGAGCCAGGAGCTGAAAGCCGCCTACCCGCAGCACGACTTCGTGCCGGTGTACTGGCTGGCCACCGAAGACCACGATTTTGCTGAAATCAACCACTTTCAGCTTTTTGGCAAAACCTATAGCTGGGCCGGGCCGGGCGGCGTAGCTGGCCTGGGCGGGCCGGTGGGCCGCCTGGGTTTGCAGGGGCTGGATGCCGAGCTGCTAAGCCAATTGCCGCCCGAAGTGCCCGCCGCCTTCCGCGATGCCTACACCAGCAGCGCCACGCTTAGCGAAGCCACGCGCCGCCTGGCGGGCAGCCTCTTCGGCGAATACGGCCTGGTGTGCCTCGACGCCGACCGCCCCGCCCTCAAGCAAGCGTTGAAACCAGTACTGCGGCAAGAGATTGAGCACCAGGCTTCGAACCAGGCCGTGCAGGCTACCAACGCCCGCCTTACGGCCGCTGGCTACAAGCCGCAGGTGTACTCGCGGCCCCTTAACCTGTTTTTCCTCACCGACGAAGGCAAGCGCGAGCGCCTCGAACCCGACGCCGCGCCGGGCGCCGACTGCACCCAGGTAACGGTGCGCGGCACCAGCCGCTGCCACTCGCGGGCCGAGCTGCTAACCCTGGCCGCCACGGAGCCCGAGCGCTTTAGCCCCAACGTGGTGCTGCGCCCAGTGTACCAGGAGCTGCTGCTGCCCAACCTCTGCTACATTGGCGGCGGGGCCGAAGTGGCGTATTGGTTTCAGCTGAAAGACGTGTTTGCGGCGCTCGGCGTACCCTTCCCACTAGTGCTGCCCCGCAACTCGGCCCTCTACCTGAGCCGCGCCAACGCCGGTAAGCTGGCCAAGCTGGGCCTCACGGCTACCGACATCTTCAAGCCCTTGCCAGAGCTGAAAAAGCAGGTGGGTGCGGCCCTGGGGCAGGAGGAAGTGAGCCTGGCCCAGCAGCAGCAGGCACTGGCCGCCGCCTTCGGGCAGGTGCAGGAGCTGGCCCAGCGCCTGGATGCGTCGCTGGTAAAAACCGTGGCCGTTGAAGCCCAGAAAGCTGCCGCCAGCCTGGCCGGCCTCGAAAAGCGCCTGAGTAAAGCCGCCGAAACCAAGCACGAAACCGCTTATTCGCAGCTTACGGCCCTCAAAGACAAGCTCTTCCCCGAAGGTGGCTTGCAGGAGCGCACCGACAACGTACTAAGTATTCTGGTGAATAACCCCGGCTTTATCGGGCAGCTACTGGTCTGCTTCGAGCCGCTGGCGCTGGAGTTTGTGGTGGTGCAGGAGTAGCCAGGCAACGGTAAGGGAGTGGGAAGCATCCTTGCCGGAACCAGCTACTCAGGCTGGCTTTTAGTTCATGCAGAAGCTCCGTTTACTTCTCAGTCTGGGCGCGTGCCTGCTCTCGTTGCGGGCGGCGGCCCAGCAGTTTGCCGGCACTATCACCGATGCGCGCACGGGCCAGGGCATCCCGTTTGCCAACGTGGGGGTGCTGGGCAAAAGCCTGGGCACCGTGTCGGGCGAGCAGGGCAGCTACCACCTCACGTACCAGGCGGCGCTCGCGGCCGATACGGTGCGTATTTCGAGCCTCGGCTACCAGCCGCGTCAGGTGCTGCTACGGCAGCTGCTGGCCCAGCCCAACGTGGCCCTTGCGCCCACTGCCGTGGGTTTGGGCGAGGTGAGCGTACAGGCCAAAAACCCGCTGCGCCGTGCGCGCACCCTGGGCTTCACGAAGGGCGATGGCAACACCACCGTCAACTTCCATTCGCAGGACTACGGAGCCGAAGTGGGCACCCGTATTCAGCTCCGGCACCAGCCCACACTGGTGCAGAGCGCCACATTTTGCCTGGCTAAAAACCAGGCCGGCAAGCTCACGTTTCGGGTGAATATATACCGGGTCGATGCCGACGGCAAACCCACGAACGTGAAGCTGTTGACCCACGATATCATCGTGACAACCGAGGTCACGCACGGCTCGGTTGTGGTCGACTTAAGCGCCGAAAAGCTGGTGCTGCAGGAAGACTTTTTCCTGGCCCTGGAATGGATTAAAGGCAGCGACGCAACCCAGCTGGCGGCGGGCCTGAGCTTGGCGGGCGGCCTGGGCTACGCCGACAACGACCTGTATTTCCGCCAGGTAAGCCAGGCAAAGTGGGAGCGTGCCTCTATCGGGGCGTTGCTGCTGGGGATGCAGCCCAAGCTGGCCTTTTTTGTAAACGTGAAAGACTGAGAGCTGCCGGGGCTAAACCAGGCACCGGCCCAGCCGTTCAACAACTGAACCCTGAATCCACCTTCGCCATGTGTCGCTACGCCATGCACAGCTACAAGCAGCATTATGCGTGCTTCGACTGCCGCAAAACCTTCAAAAGGAGGCTTTTATCGGATATAGCGCCCGGCCGCCAGGAGTCGGTAGCGGGCCGCTGGTTTCGGGCCGATGCCCAGCAACCACTGCCCACCGAGCCGGACGCCACGCCCGCCAAGTGCCCCGACTGCGGCGGCCTGACGGCCAGCATGGGCCTCGACTTTGCCACGCCGCCCAAAACCGACCGTAAAGCCTGGGAGCACCTACGCAGCCTCTACGCCGTGGGCATTGCGTTTCACTCGTGCGGCTGCGGCGGCCCCGGCCTGGTGCCCGCCACCCCCGAAGCACTGGTAGCGCACCTGGAAACGCAGCTGCAAGGCTACGTAACGCAGCTGCGCTACTGGCTGACGCGGCCCCAGCCCGTTACCAAAGCCGAGTTTGAGCGCGACAAGCAGCAAAACTGGTCCCGTAACTGGGGCCTGGCCAAAGATGAGAAAGGCCGCATAGACGCTCCCGCCGCCCTGGCTCACTGGCAGCAGCGCGTGCAGGAGCTGGAAGACTACCTCGGCAAGGCCCGGCTGCGGGTGCGGTAGTTATTTACTGCTGTTTACGCCGGGCGGGGAGTAGCGCTCAGCTTTAGCTTGGCGCATCGCCGCCACGCGGCGAAGCTCGCGTCTGGGGCCGTTGCGTTAAGCGGCGCGGTACCGGATTTGCCGCGCTGCGGTGATGCGTCAGGCTAAAGCTGAGCGCTACTCCCCGCCCGGCGTAAACAGCGGTTACTTTGCTAGCTCATCAAGCTTCTGTTCTTGCTTTTGCTAAGCCTTCCCGCCTGGAGCCAGGCCAGCTACACCGGTACCATCGGCCCGGCCTCCATAGAGCTGATGCTGGACGAGGTTGCGCCGGGCAAGGTGCGTGGGGTGTACCTCTACCCTAGGTTCGGCAACCCCATTGCCCTAGGCGGCACCCTTAAAAACGGCCGCCTGACCCTCACCGAAGCTGATGCCCACGGCAAGCCCGCTGCCACGTTCACCGTGCCCGTCTTCGCCGACACGGCCAGCCGCAACACTGGCACCTGGCGCAGCCGGGCTACCGGCCGCGAACTGCCCCTTACTCTCACTCTGGCCCGCAAAGCGGAGGCGAAAGACGGCCGCAACGAGCTGGAGCTACTGCAAGCCGCGTCCTTAAAACAAGTCTACTTTAAAACCGTGCTGCCCATAGCAGCTAGCGGCAACGCGGCCACCTTCTTAAGCGACGTGAAGCTGCTGGAAAAAATCAGCAACCGACTGGTGAATGAATTTGTGCTGGAAGACTGCCGGCCAATAGGTACTCATAACGTCTCGGTCGGGGACTATAACTTCGACGGCTACCCCGATTTTTCCGTGTTCGCGGGCAGCTTTGAGGGGCCGAATGCGTCGAACCACTATTTTCTCTACGACCCGGCCCACAAACGCTTTATGGAAAGCAGCTTCAGCGGCGTATCACTGAAATTTGACCCCAAAACCAAGCGCATTACCGAGCGCAACTCGTGCTGCGCGGGCTCTTCCGTTACCACGGTGGTGTACAAGGTCGTCGATAATAAGATGGTAGCAGTGGCGCGCCACTGCTACCGGTAGGGCCAGAAAAAGCAGGCGCTGGTAGAGCGCAAGTGGAGCGAGTGCGAATAAAGTATTAGTAGCCAACAATTCAGCCTTTGCAGGCCAAGTTTCCATGCAAGTTTTTACTGCTCTGGATTTTATCGACGCCTATTTGGACTTGAAGGCCATGAGCCCGGAAGTCAGGTTATGGTCAGAGAAGGGTTTCATATCCAACCCGCCCCGCCTCTACCGCTTCCAACGGCTGGTAGCGCTGGCCCAGGCGTTAGGGTTGCCTACCAGCTTCGATAAACTGGAAACGGGGGAGTTTTTAGCTGAACGGCCTCTGGAGTTATACTCCCCTCTGCTAAGCGAAGCCGATGAGTATCTGCACACTGCATTTGGTTTCAAACCCCGGTCATCACGCAGCGACCTGAGTCTGCTTTGCCAACAGCTATTGCGGTTTCTAGAGCAATTGCGCCAAATAACCCGGTTCAACAGCGGCTGGCTGGAAGCGAGTAGCCGCGGTGCCTTGTACAGCATCAAGCTAACCGAAGTGGTTATCGATAGCCTCGGTCAGGAGCCAGTAGCGCACTTGCGGGGCGTTCTGGCCCATCTCCTTGACCCGTACGCCCGGCAGTTTACCCAATCCGAGCTGGTGCGTCGTTTCGGTTTCCCGGTAGTAGACCTGTTAGACGTGGATATTGACTGGATGTAACAGCCCGCCCTTATGCTAACCAAAGCTGCCCTGCGCCGCGCCGCCCTAGCCCGCCGCCAGGACCTGTGCCCCGCCGAACTGGCCCACCGCAGTCAGCAATTGCGCGAAAGCCTGCTGGCAAATTTCCCGGTGGCCGGGTGGCGCTGGCTGCACGTATTTCTGCCGCTGCTCACCAAAAACGAGCCCGATACCTGGGAAATAATTCGCTGGATTTGGGTTGAAAACCTGCCCGTGCGCCTGGCTGCGCCCGTGGTGCAGCCCGACGGGCACTCCCTGCGCCACTACGAGCTAACGCCCGCCACGCCGCTGCTGTCCAACCGCTGGGGCATCCCGGAGCCCGCTGCCACACCGGCCACTGCAGTAGCCCCGGCCCTGCTCGATGCCGTACTGGTGCCGCTGCTGGCCTGCGACCAGGCTGGCCACCGCGTAGGCTACGGGGGAGGGTTCTACGACCGGTTTCTGGCCCAGTGCCGCCCCGATGCGCTCTTTATCGGCCTGAATGTGCTGGATGAAGCGCCGGTAGTCGCCCTGGCCGACGTGCTGCCTACCGACGTGCCGCTGCACGCCTGCCTGACGCCGGGCGGGGTATGGAATTTTCGCTAAGCCAGCATCAGCCGGGTGGCTGCCGCTTTGGTAGCGCCGCAAGGGTGCGGCGCGGGTGGAGCCTTTTTCTTCCCCTCCTTCTCTCTATGGCCGCCATCGAACAAGCCGCCTCAAAATCCGGCACAAAGCCCCGCGCCCGCAAGCACGGCTTCCACCTCGACATGACGCCGATGGTGGATTTGGCGTTTCTGCTGCTCACGTTTTTCATGCTCACCACCACCTTCGCCAAGCCCCGCATCATGCAATTGACGATGCCCGTGAAAGACCCGCAGCACCAAATGAAGCTGAAGCCTTCGCAGGCAATGACAGTAATTCTGGGCAAAGACCACCAAGTATATTATTACTTCGGCCTGAATGCACCCACTGACCCCACCGTACCCAAGCCTACGCTGCATACTACCGGCTTCCAGCCCCAGGGCATCCGGCAGGCGCTGCTGCTGCGGCACCAGCAGGCGCGGGCTACTACGGTGCTCATTGCAACGGCCCCCGGTGCCACGTACCGCGACATGGTGGACATCTTGGACGAGATGACCATCACCGACCAGGGGCAGTACGCCCTCGTCGACCTTTCGGCCGCCGACCACCAGCTGCTACCCGCTACTGCGCAGTTGTAGGGGCCAGTGCCCGCACGCCTTCAATGCGGGCCTGCCCCCACGGCGCAATGCTAACCTGCACCCGCAGCGGCGGGCCGGTTTTGCGCTGCCGCAAGGGGCTGTCGCCAGGCACGTAGTAGCGCTCCAGGTTGTAGCGCAAGCTCAGGGTGTGGGCATACACGTCGGCCACGAAGCCGCGCAGCACGGCCTGGCCGGCCGTGGGGCGCGGGGCTGCCCCGTACACGCCTACTACGGTGGCGAGGCTGTCGGGGCCGGTAGCCAGCAGCGCATACACCGACTGCCGCCGCTGGGGCGCGGCCGGGCCGTGCCAGGCCGTGAGGGGCACGTCGGCCACGGCGTAGCGCAGGCGCACGTAGCTCTCGTATTGCAGCTCGTGCAAGTCTACCGGGCTGGTAGCCAGCTGAATGTGCTGCCCATACGCTGTAGTGGCGTAGCCCGCCCCGGCCACACCGAGCACGTAGAGCACCTGCGCGCCCACCAGCAGCTTTAGAGAAAGGGTGACGGGCTTTTTCATGGGGTGGTTGGGGTGTTTCGCACTCACCCTCACGACACCTCACCCCCTAGCCCCCTCTCCAAAAAAGAGGGGGAACTAGCCCTAGTACTAAATCTAGAAACTAGTTCCCCCTCTTTTTTGGAGAGGGGGCTAGGGGGTGAGGTGTCGTGAGGGTGAGCTACTTCGCCCGAATGGCAATAACCGGGTCCAGGTTAGCCGCCATCACGGCGGGGATGATGCCGGCCAGCACCCCGATGCCCACCGATACCAGCAGGCCCAGCGAGATGTTGCCCGCACTCAGAAACAGCGTGAGGCTACCCACCGGAATGAGCGTGATGAGCCAGACCAGGAAAATGCCCGTAGCCCCGCCCAGCAAACACAGAAACACCGCCTCGAACAGAAACTGGAACAGAATAAAGTAGTTCTTGGCCCCCAGCGACTTCTGAATGCCGATAATGTTGGTGCGCTCGCGCACGCTCACAAACATGATGTTAGCAATACCGAAGCCACCCACGAGCATCGCAAACGAGCCGATAATGGCCCCCGCAATGCCGATGACGCTGAAGAGCTTGCCAATAGCCGAGGCCACCATTTCGGGGCGGTTGAGGGCGAAGGAGTCTTCCTCGCGGGGCTTGAGGCCGCGGATAATGCGCATGTCGCCCTGCATTTCGGCTTCGAGGTTGAGCAGGCCGGGGTCGTCGTCGCGGCCTTTCACGCCGATGCTGGGCGAGGGGCCGCCCATGCCGGTGGTGCTCATGGCAAAAATGCCCGCAAAGGCATCGTACGGAATCAGGCAGTTGGTGTCGTTGCTGGGCGTGCCGAGCAGGTTTTCACCCTCCTTTTTCAGCACCCCGATTACCACGAAATGCCGGCCTTTGGTCTTGAACTCCTGGCCGATGGGGTTGCCCTGCGGGAAGAGGTTTTCGGCGATGGTGGCCCCGATGATGGCGACCGGCCGCCCCGCGTCCATTTCCTGCTGCGTGAAGTAGCGGCCCTGCACCAGGGGCACGTCCGAGATATTGCGGTAGTTGTAGCTCACGCCCTGCAAGGCGCAGTCGCTCACCGAGTTGGTGCCGGCCTTGAAGGTGTTGCCGGCCTGCGCTACGAAAATGGCCACCCCGTTCTGGCTCGTGGCGGGCAGCATCTGCTGCAGCTGCCGAAACTCGCGCACCGTGGGCACGGGGCGGTTGAAGTACTTCCACCAAGCGAAGTTGTTCTCGAATACCCAGGGCCATTTATTGACGTAGATAACCTTGTCGCCCAGGAAGTTCATACTGTTGCGCACGTTGGCCTCCAACGAATCCACGACCATGAATACGGCAATGATGGAGAAAATACCCACCGTGACGCCGAGCAGCGAAAGCACCGTGCGCAGCAGGTTGGCTCGCAGCGCCTGCCAGGCAAAGGCGAAGCTCTCAAGTACAAGTCGGATAGTGAGGAACATAGGGAAGAGAACAGGCCAGTGAACGGGTAGTTAAGTTAAAGACATTCCGACTCAGAACGTCATGCTGAGCGTAGCGAAGCGTCTCGCTCGCTTTATTGAACAACGATTGAGTTACTAAGCGAGCGAGATGCTTCGCTGGGCTCAGCATGACGTTCTGTGTTGACGTTCTGCCAATACAGACTGTTACCGCAATCGGCAAAACTACCGGAAAATTACACCCAATCAGCGTCTTGCCCGAAAAAATCGCGGTAAGCAGGCCGATGCCCGGTGAAAAACCCATACCTTTGCCCCCCGAATTTTCGGTAACTTCCCCCTAGTACTGCCCATCATGGCGATGAAACTGCATGAGTTCAAGTTTGAACTCCCCGAAGAGCTGATTGCCACCCATCCTGCCCGCCACCGCGACGAATCGCGCATGATGGTGGTGAACCGCGCCACCGGCCAGATTGAACACAAGATGTTCAAGGATATTCTGGATTACTACGTGGAGGGCGACGTCTTCGTATTCAACGATACCAAAGTATTTCCGGCCCGCATGTACGGCCAAAAAGAGCGCACCGGTGCCCAAATTGAGGTGTTTCTGCTGCGCGAGCTGAACAAAGAAGGCCGCCTCTGGGACGTACTCGTGGACCCGGCCCGCAAAATCCGCGTCGGCAATAAATTGTACTTCGGCGAGTCCGACATCGTGGCCGAGGTTATCGACAATACCACTTCGCGGGGCCGCACCATCAAGTTCCTGTTTGATGGCACCGACGAGGAATTCCGCAAGGCCCTGCACGAGCTGGGCGAAACGCCTGTGCCCAAAGACGTGCTCAAGCGCGAAACCGAGCCCGGCGACAAGGAGCGCTACCAAACCATTTATGCCGAGCACATCGGCGCTGTGGCCGCGCCGAGCGCAGGCCTGCACTTCTCGCGCGAAACCATGAAGCGCATGGAAATCAAGGGCATCGAAAAGGCGTTTGTGACGCTGCACGTGGGCCTGGGCACGTACCGCAACGTGGACGTAGAAGACCTCACCAAGCACCGCATGGACTCGGAGCAGTTTCTGGTGGGCCCCGATGCGGTGAAGGTGGTCAACAAGTCGATGGATGCCAAAAAGCAGGTGTGCGCCATCGGCACCACTACGCTGCGGGCCCTCGATGCCTCGGTGTCGGCCAGCAGCCGCATCAAAGTCACGCAGGGCTGGAACGACAAGTTCATCTACCCGCCCTACGAATTCAAAATTGCCGACTCGCTGCTCACCAACTTCCACCTGCCCGAAAGCACGCTCGTGATGATGGCCTCGGCCTTCGCCGGCTATAAGCTGCTGATGGCCGCATACCAGGAAGCCATCAAGGAAAAGTACCGCTTTTTCGCCTTCGGCGACGCGATGCTTATTCTCTGAGCTGGGGAATGAGTGAAGGAGTGAATGGCTCGGCTGCTTTTGGGTGGCCGGGCCATTTTTGTATGCCCAAATCTGTTCTGTCTTGCTAGTATGAGTACCCAGCCCACCGATTCACCCCTTCACTCCTCTACTCCTTCACTCCCTAGGTATGCCATCCTCGTAGCCGGCGGCAGCGGCCTGCGCATGGGCGCCGACCGGCCCAAGCAGTTTCTGCTGTTGCGCGGCGAGCCGGTGCTGGCGCACACGCTGCGGTGCTTTACTGCGCCCACGCTGGCCGTGGCGCAAGTAGTGGTGGTGCTGCCTTTCGACCAGTTGGAATTCTGGCAGGCGCTGGTAGCGGAGCATGCCATCAGCATTCCGCACGCGCTGGTGGTAGGCGGTGCTACCCGCTGGGCATCCGTGAAAGCCGGCTTGGCTGCCCTGCCGCCCGCCGCTGCGGGGGCCGCCCTGGTAGCGGTGCACGATGGCGTGCGCCCGTTGGTGCCGGAGCGCGTGATTGAGGCCGCCTACCAGGCCGCCGCTACCCACGGGGCAGCAGCAGTAGCCGTAGCGCCCAAAGACTCGGTGCGCATGCTGGCTGCCGCGGGCTCGGCTCCCCTCGACCGACGTCGCCTGCGCCTCATGCAAACCCCCCAAACCTTCGACCTCGACCTGCTGCGCCGCGCCTACCGCCTGCCCGAGCTAGCCACCTTCACTGACGACGCCAGCGTGGTGGACGACCTGCACCCCGTGCAGCTGGTAGAAGGCGACTACCGCAACCTCAAAATCACGACGCCCGAGGACTTGCTGCTGGCCGAAGCGCTGCTGGGGTGAAATGAAGAGGTGGCGAGTGGCGAGCACAAAAGAACGTCATGCTGAGCATTCTGCGCATCAAGCGGCGACGAAGCGCAGCCGAAGCATCTCGCTCGCTTAGTAACTCAATCGCTAGCGCCGCCTTGGTTCAACGATTGGGTTACTCGGCGAGCGAGATGCTTCGGCTGCGCTCCACTCAGCATGATGTTCTTTTGTGCTCATTCACTCATCCATTCATTCGCTCCTCCACCAATGCCCACCCTGCTCTACGACCTGCGCCCCGACGGCGTCGCCACTCTTACCCTGAACCGGCCGGAGGTATTCAATGCCTTCGACGACGCACTGGGCCGCGAGCTGCTGGCCGCCCTGCACACCGTAGCCACCGATGCCCAGGTGCGGGCCGTAGTGCTCACCGGGGCCGGCCGCGCCTTCTGCTCGGGGCAGGATTTGAAGGCGGCGCAGCAGGAGCCGCAGCTTTCGTTTCGGGAGGTGCTGCACCAGCGCTACAACCCTATTATTCGGGCCATGCGGAGCTTGCCCAAGCCTATTATCGGGCGGCTCAATGGCGTGGCGGCCGGCGCGGGTGCCTCGCTGGCGCTGGCCTGCGATGCGCTTATTGCCAGCTCGGAAAGCTCGTTGGTGGAAGCTTTTGTGAACATCGGCTTGGTGCCCGACTCCGGCTCGGCCTACTTCCTGCCCCGGTTGGTGGGCCCGCTCAAGGCGTTTGAGCTATGTACGCTTGGCTCCAAGGTGCCCGCCGACGAGGCCTTGCGCCTCGGGCTGGTAAACCAGGTAGTAGCCCCCGACCAGCTCGACGAAGTTACCTATGCCCTGGCCGCCCGCTACGCCGCCGCGCCAGCCTACGCTATCGGCCTCATCAAGCAGCTGCTGCAAAAATCGGCCACCGCCACGCTCGACGAGATGCTCGACCTCGAAGCCGACTACCAGCAGCTCGCCGGCGAAAGCGCCGACTACCGCGAAGGCGTGCAAGCCTTTGCCGAAAAGCGCAAACCCTCCTTCAATCGCTGATTTAACGGATTTCGCGGATACGCCCCTACGGGGCTGTTTGCCCGAATTGTTCTGGGTCGGTTGACTATCCATACCCAACCTAACTGGTAAGATGAGAGGAAATCAACCGACTCAGAATGATTCGGGAAGTCAGCCCCGCAGGGGCGTATCCGCGAAATCCGTTAAATCCGTTAAATCTGCGGTTAGCGGAGCGTGATGGTATGCGACTTGCCGTTGAGGGTGACGGAGGCGATATTGTCGCAGGCTTGGGTGCCGGTGGGGTCGTAGTTGAGGGTCAGGGTTTGCGACTTGTTATTGGTCAGGTTGATAGTGCCGGCTACGAAGTGGCGGGCGCAGCCGATGGTGAATTTTTTGAGGAGCGGCTGGCCGATAGTGGCCTCGTAGGTGACATTGCGCCGGTTGGTGCCCGTGAGCGAACCCGTGATAGCATACTCATCGTCCAGGATGATAGCCGTACCGAAGCCCGCCGTGCGGGTGTATTGCCGCTGCGAATTCCAGGAAGTAGTGCCGCCGTTGTTGGCGAAGATGATGCTGGCATTCTGCACGTCGAGGTTGAACGAGCCGTTGCCGGTGTTGGTGATGATGCGGGTGCCGAGGTGCTGGTTGTCGTTGACGAAGTAGCTCGTGCGGTTGATGGTAACCGTAGCACCCACTTGCCGGTAGGGGCCGCTGAATACGGCCATAATTTTACCCCGGCGGTAGCGGCCATCGGGGCAGAGGCAGTTGGTAGAGCCGAAATCGATGGTGAGCGTACGCGTGGCGGCGTCGTAGGTGCGGGTGCCGCAGCCCGATACCAGGCGCTGCAAGTCGAGGGTGCTCACGGCGGGGCTGGTAGAGGTAGCGGCATCCTGGGGAGCAGCGGCCTCGGCCAGGTCAGCGGTAAAGGCATTTTCCTCCTCGCCCTGGCCCGAGTCTTCGGCTGAGGTGATATCATCGGCCGTGACTTCCGTTTTGCGGCAGCTGGTGGTGAGTAGGCAGCTGCTAGCCAAGGCGGCCAATGCGAAGGGACGAAGAATGGAAACGTAGCGCATAGGTAAGGAGAAGAATGAAGGTAGTTGGGCTGGTATAGTAGCTGAGAGCGGCAACCAGCCAATGGGTTTAATAGATGGATGAAAAATAACTGAAGCCGCTTCTGTTTGACTATCAACTAGGTTAAAAGCAAACCTTACCTTAGTCCCGGCGTACAGCAAGTAAACTCAAACCTACCTCTTTTTCTCCTACACATGAAACGTGCGTTCCTTCCCCTGCTTGCCGCTAGCCTGCTAGCCCTTACTTCCTGCGGCTCCTCTACCACCGAAACTGCCACTACCACCGATACCAACGGCAACAACACGGCCATGAAGTCGGAAACGGCTAGCGACAGCGCCACCACCACTATGCCGGCCGCCGGAGCCAACCCCGACAACCAGCCCGCCACCACGGGCTCGGCTCCGGCAATGGCCAAAGCCGACCCGAAAGGCCCCACCGCCCCCCACGCCAACGACGCCGAGTTTATGATGACGGCCGCTCATTCGGACCAGAATGAGATTCAAATGAGCAAAATGGCCCTCACCAAAGGCGTGAGCGCTACGGCCCAGGAATTTGCCAACAAGATGATTGCCGACCACACCAAAAGTTCGGCCGCGCTGAAGCCGATTGCCATGAAAGCCAAGGTAAACCTGCCCGCCGACATGGACGCCGACCACAAAGCCATGGTGCCCATGATGGAGAAGCTGAGTGGCAAAGACTTCGAAGCCAAGTATATGGACCAGATGATGAAGGACCACCAGAAAGTGGCCAACACCCTCGCGGCCCACGCCATGATGACCAAAAACGCCGACCTGGCTGGTTGGATTAAAACCACGCTGCCCGTAGTAGAAGGCCACCTGGGCATGGCCAACCAGGATGCCGGCATGAAAATGTAAGCACCCGTAGCGCGCTACAAAAAAGCCACTGCCCGCATCCGCGCAGTGGCTTTTTCGTGCCCTTTAGGCTAGCTTAGCGGCCCCCAACTCCTGGCCCGCTCATGTCCGACGAACCCGCGCCCTACACCACCCTCGAACACCACGACCGCATCGAGTTTCAGGTAGACCGCCTCATCCTATTTACCGATGCAGTGTTTGCCATTGCCATCACGCTGCTGGCCATCGAGCTACGGGTGCCTGAGCTACGGCACCTTACGGACCAGGCCGCCTGGGATGGACTGCTAGAGCTGATTCCGAAGTTCGTAGGGTTTCTGATGGGCTTCTTTGTAATCGCTACCTACTGGATGGCCCATCACCGCCTGTTCCGGTTCGTGCGGCACTACGACGACCGCTTATTATGGCTCAATATGCTGTTTCTGCTGGCTATTGTGCTCATGCCCTTCACATCGGGCTACTTCAGCGAATACACGGTACTCAACGTGCCCTATATCGTTTATTCCGTTAGTGTGATAAGCGCCGGGATGCTGCAATTGCAGTTGCAGGCAGCCCTGCGCGACCCGCGCCGGGGCTACGTACACCCCGCCGACCTGGGCCACCCCGACCTCGACCTCGTACGGCCCCTCATCGCCATAAGTGTGTTTTTGCTAGCCATTTTGCTGACCTTGGCACTGCCGCACAACACGCTGAGCCGCCTCACGCCCATCCTTATTTTTCCGGGCTACCGTCTGTATGCCCGCCGCTACCGCCGCCTCAAGCAGCAGTGGGAGTTGCAAAAAGCTCCGCCAGCGCCAGTAGAAGAGTAACTGATATTACGCAGTCGGCCGGGGCCGTGACCCGGTCTGACCGCCGTAGGCGGTCTGACCGGCTGTTGGGTGGGGCCGGTTGGATATACTGTTCATGCAACAGCCGGTCAGACCGCCTACGGCGGTCAGACCGGGTTACAACCCCGGCCGACTGCGTAACGTGAAGAGTAAAATGGAGTGGCCCTCCGTTTCCGAATCGGCCGGATGGCGTCTTCGGAAACGGAGGGCCACTCCGTTTTACAAGCCTACTCAACTCACGGCCGCGCCAGCTTCGCTGAGCCGGATGCCCATGTGCGAGGCGTGGTAGCGGCACTCGCCATCTTGGATAAGCAGAAGCTGCGGCGACTCGTGCTGCACCTTAAACTCAGTCGCAATCTGGGCCGAAAGGGGGCGGAAACGCAGTAAATCGAGGTAGTAAAGAGGCGTATCGGCAGGCAGGGAGGCATCGGGCCACTGCCGTTCCAGTTTGGCCTTAGCCATGGCGCTGATGGAGCAGCTGGTGCTGTGCTTGAAGATGAGCACCGGGTGCGTGTGCGATTCCTGCGCAATGGCACGCAGCTGCTCGGGCTCGGTGAGTGGAATCCAGGAGGTAGCCATAAAATAAGATAAATAGAAAATCAGAAAAACAATGGCCCGCTGGCCGGGGCTCTAACTACAAAAACCGGGCGCGGGTTCGCAACTGGCTTTCATGGCTTAGTCGCCTTTAGGCGCGGGAGCTGCCGCCGGCGTAGTCTCGGCCGGGGCCGGGGAAGCTGGCTCCTTGTCAGTTGGGGCAGTAGTTTCCTGAGTTTTTTCCGGGCTGGTGTCCGACCCTTTGTCTTTGCCTTTCTTGTGTTTGCGCAGCTTGCGCGACTCCTTATTGGCCTTGTTGCCTTTGAGCGCGTGCGTCTCGTACGTGTGCCAGGGCCGGGGCGCAGGCAGGTGGTCTTTGATGAGCCCTTCCTTGTCGTACTTTTTCTTGGTGCCTTCCGGCAAGTCGCTGTACGAGAGTTTTTTGGGCTCCGAGGGCTTAGCCCCGGCATCGGCGGCGGTGCCTGCCTTGCTGCCTCCGGCATCGGCGGGCTGGTAGGTGAGGCCCTTGTGCCGCGCTTTTTCCCGGGCCTGGTACTCCGCTTCCATCTTGGGGGGCATCCGCGTCGAGCCTAGCCGGTGAGGGTGGAAAATGTGGTCGTATACCGAGCAGCTACCTAATAGGCCTAGTAGCAGCAGCGGGAGTACGGAGCGGAGTAGGGTAGTAGGCATGGAGGTGAGGGGTTAAGTGGGTACTGGTCGCTCTCACGATTACCTCACCCCCTAGCCCCCTCTCCCGTGGAGAGGGGGCTAGGGGGTGAGGTAATCGTGAGAGCGACTTAAAGCTAATACGCCTGCAGTGCCCGCAGCTGTTCGCGCAGCCGCTGCTGCGGCAAAAAGTCGGCTTCGAGCTGCGGGGCGAAGGGTACGGCCGTATCCAGGGAGGCCACGCGGCGCACGGGGGCATCGAGGCTGCTGAAGCAGTGCTCGGCTATCCAGGCCGCGATTTCGCCGCCCAGGCCGCCGGTGAGGGTGTCTTCATGCAGGATGAGCACGCGGCCGGTTTTGCGCACAGTGCGGGCTACGGCCTCGGTGTCCCAGGGCAGCAGGGTGCGCAGGTCGAGGATGTCGGCCTTGATGCCTAGTTCTTTGCAGGCGGCCAGCGCCCAATGCACGCCCGCGCCGTAGGTAATGATGCTTAGCTCGTCGCCTTCCTGGGCCAGCGCGGCCTGCCCGATAGGCGTGGTGTAGTAGCCCTCGGGCACGGGGCCGCTGAGCGAGCGGTAAAGCAGCTTGTGCTCGAAGTACATTACCGGGTTGGGGTCTTCGAAGGCGGCGCAGAGCAGGCCTTTGGCGTCGTGCGGGTTGCTGGGGTACACCACTTTGAGGCCCGGCACGTGGGTAAACCACGCCTCGTTGCTCTGGCTATGGAAGGGGCCGGCGGCGGTGCCCGCTCCTGTCGGCATGCGCACCACCACGTCGGCGTTCTGGCCCCAGCGGTAGTGGCTTTTGGCCAGGTTGTTTACTATCTGGTTGAAGCCGCAGGTCACGAAGTCGGCAAACTGCATCTCCACCATCGCCTTCTTGCCCCGAATACTGAGGCCCAGCCCCGCGCCCACAATGGCCGACTCGCACAAGGGCGTGTTGCGCACCCGCGTCTTGCCAAACTCGGCCACGAAGCCCTCGGTAATCTTGAACACCCCGCCGTAATCGGCAATGTCCTGCCCCATAAGCACCAGCTCCGGGTAGCGCCGCATGCTCTGCCGCAGCCCGTCGGCAATGGCGTCGATGAAGCGGAGATTTTGGGTTTCTGGTTCCTGGTTGCTGGTTGCTGGTTCGTTACTGGTCGTTTGCAAACCAGAAACCAGCAACGAGGAACCAGAAACCTGGGCATACATATCGGCCAGCTCGTGCGCCGTATCGGCCACGGGGGCGGGGGCGGCTTCGGTCTCCTGCCAGCCTTTTTCTATCTCCTGCTTGATGCCTTCGCGGAGCTGCACACGGGCAGTTTCGCTGAGGATGCCTTCGGCCAGCAGCCACTTTTCGTAGTTGTCCACGGGGTCTTTTTGGACCCATTCCTGCATCAGCTCGGCGGGCACGTACTTGGTGCCGCTGGCTTCCTCGTGGCCGCGCATGCGGAAGGTGAGGGCCTCTACCAGCACCGGCCGCGGGTGTTGGCGCAGGTCTTCGGCCAGGGTTTTCACGGTGTGGAATACCTCCAGCACGTTGTTGCCATCTACCTGCACGGCCTCCATGCCGTAGGCGGGGCCTTTATCCACAAACGACTTGAAGCGGAACTGCTCGTTGCTGGGCGTGCTCAGGCCGTAGCCGTTGTTCTCAATCATAAAAATGACGGGCAGCTGCCACACGGCGGCCACGTTCAGGGCCTCGTGGAAGTCACCCTCGCTAGCCCCGCCGTCGCCCGAGTAGGTGAGCGTTACGCGGGGCTGCCCGTCGAGCACGTCGGCTAGGGCAATGCCATCGGCCACGGCTAGCTGGGGCCCGAGGTGCGAAATCATGCCCACAATGTGGTGCTCGTTGGTGCCGAAGTGGAAGGAGCGGTCGCGCCCCTGGGTGTAGCCGGTGGTCTTGCCCTGCCATTGCGCAAACAAGCGCCCCAGCGGCATGCCGCGCCCCGTAAACACGCCCAGATTGCGGTGCAGCGGCAATATGTACTCGTCGGGGTTCAGCGCCAGCGTGCTGCCCACCGAAATAGCTTCCTGCCCAATGCCCGAAAACCACTTGCTGATTTTGCCCTGCCGCAGCAGAATCAGCATTTTTTCCTCAATGAGGCGGGGCTTAAGCAACTCGCGGTAAAGGTGCAGCAGCTGAGCATTGTCGTAGTCGTGGCGGGTGAAGGTCATGGGCAAAACAGAGGCCGGCGGCATCAGGAGTAAAGCGGGTGGGTAGCGGCCCGCAAAGGTAGCGGCGGCCGCCAAGCCGCTGACCGCCCCCACGCAGCTTAAGTAGTCAAGCAAAAGTAATCCAGTAGTCGCGGGAGCCAATGTTGTGGATAAGCTGCGTCACGGCTTGTAGCAGCGTTTCGGGCGAGAGGTAAGCGGCGGGCGTGAGCCAGTAGTGTTTGCAAAAGCGCCACAGGATTTCGATGCGGTTCAATTCGGGCGAGTAGGGCGGCAGAAAGAAGCGCCTCAGCCCCTGCGCGGCCCAACTGGCCAAGTGCGCCTGCACGAGGTGGGCCTTGTGAATCGAGGCGTTATCCAGTACCAGCACGGTGGGCAGCGTCAGGCTCGTGACCCACTCGTTGAGGGCAGCCACGAAGAGTTCAGCGGTGAAAGCGGTGAGCGAGAGCAGCCCGACAAACTCCTGGCGACCCGTGCCCTGCGGGTCGCCAGGCCGCCACAGCCCCAGCACCGAGTAGCCGCCAGCCCCGCGCTCGGCCGGCAGCCCCACCGGGGGCTGGCCCCGCAGTTGCCAGGCGTAGGGCACGGGCGCCTGGCGCGCGAAGCGCACCTCGTCGGCGTAGTAAAGGGCCAACTCGCCGCGCTGCTCAGCCTGGTGCAGGGCGGCGAGTTGCCGCTGGCAGGCGGCAAAGGCCCCGGGGTCGCGCTGGGCCTTGAGCGAGCGGCGCATGCGCTTCCAGCGGTAGCCGGCCCGGTGCAGCACGCGGCGCAACGTGCTCAGGCTCAGACGCACGTACAGCTCCTGCAGGCAGCGCGGCACCAGGCGCCGCAGTTGCTGGCAACTAGTGCCCACCCAGGCCACTACTTTTTTTTGGCCGCTGCATCGAGTTTGGGGGGCCGGCCGCTACGTGCCCCCTCGGCTAGGGCCGCCACGCCGCCCTGCTCGAAGTGGGTGAGCCACTCGCGCACCGTGTCACGACCCACGGCGTACGCGGCGGCTAGCTGTTGCAGGCTCAAGCCCCGGTGCTGACTGAGCACGGCCTGGGCGCGGCGGCGTTCACGCGGGTGTTTGCCGTGAGCAGCAGCGTGTTCCAGGTGGGCCACCTGGGTAGCATCCAGGGAAATTGGGGCTAGTTTCATCCACCAAAACTACTACTGCTTTACTTTTGGTGGACTACTTAATTCCTAACTTAGCGGCTGCTTTAGCCAGATTTTCCCTTGCTGAAACCTGTACTGCTCACCTGTTTCGCCTTTGCCACCAGCCCGGCGCTGGCGCAAACCATCGCGCCGCTGCCGTTGCGGCCGGTGCCTTTGCAACTGCTACCAGTCGCGGAGGTGCGCCTGCCCAGGGAGCTTACCAGCGTTACCCTTTATTGCGGCGTCTCGGGCGTCACTGTCACTTCTCCGGAATTATTCTACCCCTACACCACTATCCAGCCTATCCTGAGCCGGGTGGCGGGGGTGCAGGTGACGCCCAACTCCGGCGCGCCCGGCGACTGGGCCACGGTGCGCATCCGGGGCAGCGGCCTGCGCGGGGCCGACCAGCCCCTCTACGTCATCGACGGCCTGCCTGCGCTTAACGCCGACTTTGCGCCCGTGCAGTCGGCCCCGCAGCCCGTGTATGGCTGGGCCGACGGGCCGCAGGTGAGCGCGGCGGGTGCCAACCCGCTGCTATTCGTAGTGCCGCAGGATATCGAATACATAACTGTGCTGAAGGGGGCCTCCGCTACCGCCGAGTACGGCAGCCAGGGCGGCAACGGGGTCATCCTCATTACCACCCGGCACGGCGGCAAGAAGGACGCTGTGCGAGCCCCCCGCCTGCGCTACGAGAACAGCACCGGCGTGCAGCAGGTGCGCCAGCGCCTGAGTTTGCTCGATGCCCACCAGTATGCCGACCTGGCCAACGACGTGTGGCGTAGCGCGGGCAGCGTTGGCCCGCCGCCCTTCAGCACCGCAGCGCTGGCTAGCCTGGGCCCGGGCACCGACTGGCAGCGCGAGCTATTCGGGGCGGCCCTGCTGCAAAACCACTGGTTGAGTTTCGACGGCAGCACCGCCCGCCTCCGCTACGCCGCCAGCGCCAATTACCTGGGGCAGGATGGCGTGGTGCTCAACTCGCAACTGCGGCGCTACGGCCTGCGGCTAAACCTGGACTGTGCCCTCTCACTAACCTGGCGGGTGCAGCTCAATGTGGCGGTCGCGGCCGTAACGCGCACGCTGCCCCCGGCAAACACGGTGCCTACGGCGCTGCTGGCCCCGCCTACCGTGGCCGCTTACACGGGCGGGGTGCCCACTCTCACCAGTGGCCCCCAGGCCATTGGCCCCGGCTACGCCAGCTCGTTTTTCAACCCCGTGGTACTGGCCCAGCAGGCCACCACCGATGATACCCGCCGCCTGCTGGTGCAGGCCAGCACTATTTACCAGGCCCGCCCCGCCCTGCGCCTCGAAGCCCAGCTAAGCCACGAGCAAGCCACGGTAGAAGCCACCAACCGCCGCCTCACCAACGGCGGCAGCTCCAACGACCCACCCGTAGCCGGCGACTACGTACGTACCACCCAGCACCTCGCTACCACCAACGCCCGGCTGGCCCTGGCCTACGAGCCACTGCGCACGGGGCGGCACCAACTCACTACCCAGGCCAACGTGCAGGTGCAGCACCTGGGCCGCCGCCAGGAGCAGCTTGTTCTTCAGGCGTTTCCCGGCGCTTCCAGTGTCGATTATCCGTTCACGCTGCTCAGCGCTTCGGCCAGTGCCACCTACACGTTTGCCGAGCAGCTCAAGCTCACGGCCGTGGCGCGGGCCGACCACGGGGCCGCCGCGCAGTACGCGCTGGGCACCAACGGCTGGCAGCTTTACCCCGGCACCGAAGTTATCTGGGAGCTGGATAAGCTGGCATTCATCCAGAATCTGCAAGCAATTTCCAGCCTGCAGATAAACGCCGCTCTCAGCCAGTGCAACAATGTTTCCAGCACGGCCGCTGGCTTCCCGGCGGGCCCCACCAGCACCCCGGTCACCACCCAGATTTCGCCCAACGATACGCCCCTCACGCCGCGCACTACCCAGTTTAATGCCGGGCTGACAGTGCGTTTGTTCGGTAATAAGTTAGCCGTTGCCCCCACCTTTTACAGCCACTACACCCGCCACGCCAACGTGGCCCAGGCGCTGTTTACGCCCATCAGTACCCTGCTGATAACCCGCGATGTGGACGTGCGCAATCAGGGCCTGGAGCTAGCCGTGAGCAGCTACTGGCACCTGGGCCACCGCTTCGAAGCCAATAGTTTCCTATCCGCCTCCTACAACCAGCAAACCGTGGTATCGGTGGCCGACCTGGCTACCATCGGCCCCGTGCCTGGCCTCAACGAAGGTGAGCCGCTGCACCCTTTTTATGGCTACCAGCGGCTGGGCATTGGGGCCACGGGCAGCGTGCAATACCGCGATACTAACGGCAGCGGCAGCGTAACGCCGGCTGACGCTGGCTACTTCGGCACCGGCATCCCGCCCTACCTGCTCGACTTTTCGCAGACGCTAACCTACGACCGCTTCACGCTGCAAGTACAGCTCGACGGGCTCTTTGGCTACCAGCTGCTTAGCCCCGCGCTCGCCGTGCTCGACCAGCCCACCGCCACCACCAACGGCAGCACCCAACTGCTCGACCGCTGGACGCCCACCCACCCCAGCGCCGACGTGCCCCAGGCCAGCTACACCCGGCCCCTGTTTTATGACGACCACACCCCCCAAAGCGCCAACAATTTCCGCCTGAGCTTGCTCACAGTAAGCTGCCGCCTGCTAAAGCCAGAAAGCCTGCACCAGCTGCACGTATGGGTCGGCGGCCAAAACCTGTTCGTGCTCACCAGCTACCGGGGCTTCGACCCCAGCGTGAGTAGTGGCGGCGGTATGGGCCAGCTAGCGGGATACGACGCCAGCCAGTACCCGGTGGCCCGCACCTGGCTGGCCGGGCTGCGCGCCAGCTTCTAGGAAAGCTGCTGCCGGGTATCGTCTTGCCCGGCATCTGCGCACTGCTAGCTTTGCTTATCTATAGAATACTACCGCATGCTCCAGCGCTACCCTATTCTGGCCCTGCTGGCTTTCCCCCTGGCGGCCGCCGCTCAAACGCCCGCCGACACCCTGCGCCCCGCCTCACCGGCCCCCGCCGACACCTTCCGGCTGCAAGGCCAGCGGCAGCCCATCCGGCCGTTTCTGACCCTGCAAGACCAGCTGCGCACGGTGGCCGGCGTACAGGTGACGCCCTACGACGGCAGCCCCGGCAGCGGGCAGGTGGTGCGCATTCGGGGGGCCAGCGTGGCGCTGGGGCAGGGCCAGCCACTATACGTCGTGGACGGCCTGCCCGCCCTCAACGATGAGCTGACGCCTGACCAGGGCCTGCCACGCAACCGGGCTTTGTATGGCTCGTCTACGGTGGCCGACCGGCAGGGGGAGGTAGGGGCCAACCCGCTGCTGCTGCTGCCCCCCGAAGCCATTGCCAGTATCGACGTGCTGGCTGGCCCGGCGGCCGTAGCCCGCTACGGCCCGCTGGCAACCAATGGCGTCATCAGCATTCGTACCCGCCGGGCAGCGGCCGGGCGGCTGCGGGTGCGCTACACCGGCTACGGCGGGGTGCAGCAGCTGCGGCACCGCTACGACCTGCTCGATGCCACCCAGTTTACCGCCGTCTACAACGAGGCCCTGCAGTATCGCGGCCCGTTTTTCAGCCCGCTTAGTCCGCCGTCCGGCGCGGGCACCGACTGGCAGCGCGAGGTATACCGCACCGCTGGCTTGCAGCAGCACCAGCTCAGCCTGGAAGCCGGCAGTGCCCGCCTCAATGGCTTGCTCAGCGCCGACTACCGCCAGCAGCAGGGCCTGCTGCGCACCGCAAACCTGGAGCGCTACGGCCTGCGCCTGGCCCTGAGCTACCACCCCACTGCCCGGCTGGCGCTCCAAGGCACCCTGGCCCTGAACCAGGTAGACCAGCACGCGCCCTACGTGGCCAGCGGTAACGGAGCCACGCAGCTGGCGCTCACCACTCCGCCCGTGGTGAGCGCGGGCAAAATGCATGGGGAATACGATGGGTACGACCCGTTTATGTACCTTCCCGGCAACCCCCTGGCGGTGCTTGAGTACAGCTACCGCACCCCCAGCACCAGCCGCTGGCTGGGGCAGCTGGGAGCCACCTACCAGCCGCTGCCCCACCTCACGGTGCAGGCCACGGCCAATATAGAGCGCACCCACCTGGAAGCCGCCTACTTTGCCCCTACCACGCAGTTCGCGTCGGAATCTCCCTTCCGTACTGAGCAGGCCGCCCAGCAAACGGCCCGCGTTGGCCAGTGGGCCTGGCTGCTAGCCCTGCGCTACGAGCGTACCCTGGGCCGCCACCAGCTAGGGGCCGAGCTAAGCTACCAGCAGCAGCGCCTGACTACCACCGCCGGCTACACAAAATACCCCCTGGACACGGACACGGACGTGCAGCTGACCCGCCCCTGGGCCAGCCTGCGCTACACCCTCGACAGCGCCCTGACCGTGGAAGGCAGCCTTAGCTACAGCCGCTACCAGACGGGCGGCGAAGCGCAGCTCTATCCCAGTGCGCAGGTGAGTTGGCACACCCGCCCGGCCGCCGGGGCGGCACCCACCCTGGCGCTGTGGCTGGGGGCCGCCCGCACGGGCCTACTCGGCAACGGTAGTAGCCTGGATTATAACCTGCGCTACCGCGTGGGCACGTATGGGCTGGCCGCCCCGGCCCTGCTCTACACCGACCAAGCCGAGGTCGGCAGTCGCGTAACCGTTGGCCAGGGCCGGCTAGCCGTGCAGCTGGTGGCTTACCAGCGCACCACCTATCACAGCCTGGTGCCCTTCGAGGACGCGCTACTTAGCGGCTACACCACCCTGTACGGCGGGGCCACCGCCCACAACCAAGGGCTGGAGCTAACCCTGCGTGCTGCCTGGCAGGCCGGCCGTCTGCAAGGCGCTACTACCCTGGCGGCCAGTACCAACCGCAACCACCTGCAAGGCGAAGGCCCGGCGCAAGCCAATCCCCGGGCCGACGACCAGCCTACCGGCCTGTTCTATGGCTACCAGGAAGACGGCGTAGACCCAGCCACCGGCCAGCTACGCTTCCGCCAGAACGGGAACAACGGCAGAGGCTTTAGCCTGGCGGTGCTGGGTAGCGGCATTCCGGCGCAGCTGGCCAGCCTGAGCCAGCAGCTACGCCTGGGCCGCCTGGCCCTGGATGCGCAGGTCGACGGCCTGTTTGGCTACCAGGTGCTGAACCAGCAGCGGGCCCGGCTGGATATTCCGACCGGCTACACCAACAATGCCACCACGGTACTCGGCCGCTGGACGCCCGCCCAGCCCAATACCAGCATTCCGGCGGCCGGGTCGCAAACGTTTGCGTACCCGGCTGGGGACGAGAATACTACCAACCGTCTGGTCGAAAACGGCAGTCACGTGCGCCTGTCGTCCCTCACGCTCACCTACCGCCTGCGCCACACCGCCACGCAGGACCTGAGCGTGTGGGTGGGCAGCCAAAACCTGCTGGTGCTCACTAGCTACCAGGGCTATGACCCCAACGTAAGTAGCGGTGGCAGCACGCCTTACTATGCGGGCCAGGACTACGGCGCGGTGCCCGTGCCCCGCACCTGGCTGCTGGGCGTGCGGGCCAGCATTTGAGAAAAGAGTAAACAGGCCCGCTAGCCCGGCCTTGCTGCTGAGGCTGTTGGCGTGGGCTTGCCTGGAAGCAGGGTAGGCAGCGGCTGACTTTTTGGGCGGTTGGGTTGTTATATAGGTCGAAACGGAAAAAGAACGTCATGCTTCGACAAGCTCCGCATGCTGTTCTTTTTCTAAGTTTGTTTCAATTACCTCCATCCCTCATGATTCACTACCAGGAATTTACCCTCGCTAACGGCCTGCGCTGCCTCGTGCATGAAGATTTTACCACCCCGCTGGCCGTGCTCAATATCCTCTACGACGTGGGCTCGCGCGATGAGGACGCCAGCCGCACGGGGTTTGCGCACTTATTTGAGCATCTGATGTTTAGCGGCTCGGTGAACGTGCCCAGCTACGACGAGCCGCTGCAGAAAGTGGGCGGCGAAAACAACGCCTTCACCAGCTCCGACATCACTAACTATTACCTCTCGCTGCCCGCCGCCAATATCGAAACCGGCTTCTGGCTCGAAAGCGACCGGATGCTGGACCTCGCCTTCTCCGAAAACGGGCTCGATGTGCAGCGCAAAGTAGTGGTGGAGGAGTTTAAGCAGAGCTACCTCAACCAGCCCTACGGCGACGTGTGGCTGCAGCTCAAGCCCCTGGCCTACAAGGAGCACCCGTACCAGTGGAACACCATCGGCAAGGAAATCAGCCACATCGAGGAAGCCGATATGGCCGATGTGCGCGCCTTTTTCCGCAAGCACTACGCCCCCCAGAATGCCGTGCTGGTAGTAGCCGGTGCCGTAGCTTTTGCCGAAGTAAAGCGCCTGGCCGAGAAGTGGTTTGGCCCCATCGCGGGCGGGCCGCGCTACGAGCGCCAGCTGCCGCAGGAGCCCCCCCAGCAGGAGGCCCGCCACGCCGAAATAACCGCCGCCGTGCCCCTGAGCGCCCTCTACAAAGCCTACCACATGCCCGCCCGCCTCGACTCGCGCTACCACGCCGTCGACCTGCTCAGCGATGTGCTGGGCCGGGGCAAAAGCTCGCGCCTGCACCAGCGGCTGGTGAAAGAGCTGGAACTGTTCAACAACATCTCGGCCTCCGTTACGGGCTCGCTCGACCCCGGCTTGCTGGTAGTAAGCGGCAAGCTCAACGCGGGCGTAGCCCTCGCCGACGCCGACCGCGCCGTGGAGGAAGTAGTAGCCGAACTGCTGCGCGAAGACGTAGCCACCGAAGAGTTGGGAAAAGTGAAAAACCAGGCCGAAGCCGGCCTGGTATTCGGCGAAATAGAGTTGCTGAATCGGGCCCTGTCGCTGGCCATCGGCAAGCTGCTCGGCAATGCTAACCTAGTGAACGAAGAGCCGGCCCTGCTGCAAGCCATTACGCCCGCTGCCGTGCGCGAGGCTGCCGAGCTGGTGCTGCGCCCCGAGAATTGCAGCACACTTTATTACCAGGCCGAATAATATTTGAAAGTCAGAATATTTTTGCGGGCAGTTGGTTTTTGCGTAGGGCATCGTGCTAAAAAACAGCTTATTGGCGTAATGTCCTGCGGCTTTTGGCCCGCGCTGAGGTAGCAAACCAGCGTCAGGTTGTTGAACATGTAAGCTTGCAACGATACTTGGTAGGGTGTGCATCTTTACGGCAGCTCCGGCGGGCTTAGCCGGGGCTGCCCCACCCGATGCGCTCTTTTCTATTCTCCCTCGCAGCCCTGTTCCTGGCCGCTACCGCCCACGCCCAGCAGCCGGTGTTGCCGGGCGCTCCGCAGCCCAACGCTTCGCCGGCTACGGCTGTGTCGCCCCCGGCTGTCTACTACGTATTAGGTCAAAACTACTTGGTGAAGCTGCGTAGCGGCAGCCAGTTTCGAGGGCGGCTCACCACTATATCGCTTGACAAGTTAGAGTTCGATACCCTGGAAATGGGGCATGTGACCATACTACGCACGGATATAGCCGAAATAATGGATGTGGCTAGCAAGGCTACAGTAGGCTTACGACCCGGCTACTACGACATTGGAAATGGTAACCGCCTCTTTTTTGGGCCAACCGCCCGCAACCTGCGCAAGGGAGAGGGAGCGGCGCAGGATGTCTTATTCTTTTTGGCCGGTGTGAACTATGGCATCACGGACAATATCTCGGTTGGAGGATATGCGACCCTTATCCCAGGTGTTCCGCTCCAATACCAACTGCTCTTACTTACCCCCAAAATAAGCGTTCCGGTGCGGGAAAACCTGCACCTTGGGGTAGGAGTATTATACATCAGGATTCCTGATTACGACAACCTGTTTAATAACAATAACAGCAATAACAGCTATAATGCCGGGCTGGTGTATGGGGCTGCTACCTGGGGAAGTGCCGACAACAACGTGACAGCAGGGTTGGGGTATGGCTTCTTTGAAAATAACATTGGCTCAACCCCAGTGCTGCTGCTGGGCGGGCAGCGCCGGGTATCGCGCAAAATATCTTTAATCAGCGAAAATTATATTATTGCTGACCACGAAGCCGGTATGGGCGGTCTGTATGGGTTGAAATTTAACTGGCGGCAAACCAGCTTCGGCTACGCCGCAGGGTACGCCGTTGCTTTCGGGTCGGTTGCTTCCGGCGAGTCGCGGGTAGCCTGCACTTATGTCTACCCGGTCTACCTCGACTTCTCGTTTCGCTTTGGCAAGCCCTACCAGGCACCAGTGCAGTACTAGCCTCGCAAGTGGCACTGCCAACACCAACGGCCGCTGCTTTGCGGCTACGGGGCAATAGCTTTAGGCCATGAAAATGTGTTTCTTGTTGCTCCTGCTGCTGGCCCTGGCTGGCCGGGTTGCTGCCCAAAGTGTTCCCACCGACACACTACCCGGCCACGCTCAGCGGGTGCGCTCGCTCAGCGCCACGCTGTGCGCCGCACTAAGCAGCCCCCAGGCCCCCGACCTGAGCAAGATGTCGACGGCCGGGGTGGTGCAGTATGCGCAGGGGTTGTTTGAAAACGCCATGCGGCGCGACAGTACTCGGGTAAGCGCGTTGTTTGAAGCCGCCGCAGCGCGGGGCATTCAGCCAGCCGATGCGGCCCGGCTGCTAGGGCACGACGCCATGGCGAACGTAGCCCGCACCTGCCCCGCTGCCCGCCCCCTGGCTATTCGGCTGGCGCAGACCGAGCCGGGTCAGCAGGCTATTGCCGCGCAGCAGCCCAAGCTGCCCCTGGCCGAGCAAAACGCTTTACAACCCGTTGCTAACGACCTGTGCACGGCGCTCAACGCCGCTAGCGCCCATGCACCGTTTGCCCAGCTTACGCCGGCCGGGCGCAAGCAAATGTTTATGAGCGCGGTGCAAAAGGTGTTTACGACCCGTACGGCTGCCCTCAAGCGCTTTTATGGCCCGGCCAAGTATGCGGCCCTACTGCGCAATGGCCAACTCGACAGCCGCATAGCCAGCCTGATGGTGAGCCAGGGCAAATGCAGCGTGTACTTGCTGCTTATCGGCAGCGACCGGCTGGCCGAGCGCGACAAACGCTAGGCAGCCGCCTCTTTCTCCTTATTGGCAAGCTGCCCGCAGGCGGCGTCGATGTCTTTGCCCCGCGAGCGGCGGATGTTGGTTTGTACGCCCCGGTCGGCCAGATACTTGTGGAAGGCCACGATTTTGTCGTCGTCGGCGTTGCGGTAGCTCGCGTTTTCGATGGGGTTGTACTCGATGAGGTTTACCTTGCAGGGCAGCCACTTGCTGATGGCGTACAGCTCGGCGGCATCCTGGAGGGTATCGTTAAAGTTCTCGAACACAATGTATTCGTAGGTGACTTTGCGGCCGGTTTTCTCGTGGTAGTACTGGAGCGCGTCTTTGAGGGCCGCCAGCGAGTTGGCCTCGTTGATGGGCATAATCTCGTTGCGCTTGGTGTCGTTGGGCGCGTGCAAGCTCAGGGCGAGGTTGGCTTTCACGTCGTCGTCGGCCAGCTTTTTTATCATCTTGGCAATGCCCGCCGTGCTGATGGTAATGCGGCGCGGGGCCATATTGAGCCCATCGGGCGCGGTGATGCGGCGCACGCTTTCCACCACGTTGGCGTAGTTGAGCAGCGGCTCGCCCATGCCCATATACACGATATTGGTGAGCGGCGTGCCATACTGCGCCTCGGCCTGCTCCCGGATGCGCACCACCTGGTCGTAAATCTCGGCCGCGTCGAGGTTGCGCTTACGGTCCATGTAGCCGGTGGCGCAAAACTTGCACGTCAGCGAGCACCCCACTTGGCTGCTGATGCAGGCCGTCATGCGCGTTTCGTGCGGAATGAGCACGCCCTCCACAATGTTGCCGTCGTGCAGCCGGAAGGCCGACTTGATGGTGCCATCGGCCGAAAGCTGCGAATTGTGCACCGCCACGCCATTGATGGTGAAGTGCCGGGCCAGCAGCTCGCGGGTAGCCAGCGAGATGTTGTTCATTTCCTCGAACGAGCCGGCCGTGTTTTTCCACAGCCACTCCGTCACCTGCTTGGCGCGGAAAGGCTTTTCGCCATGCTCCACCATAAACGCCTTGAGGTCGTCGGGCGAGGTCTTGCGGATGTCGCGCTTGGCGGGGGCGAGGTCGAGTTCTAGCAGCATAGCACAAAAATACAACGGCTTAGCGCGTTGAGTTCCGGCGCAGGGTGGTTTGGCGGGCCGCTACCACGAAAACCAACTGCGTTTAGGTGACTGCGGTTCGGTAAGGCGAAAAGTAACGGGCACAGTAAAACACACGGCCACTGTCCGCCCGTTTTGCTGCCCTGGCACGAAGGGGGGCAACTGCCGCACGGCCTGTATTACGGCCGCATCCAGGTCGGTCCGTACCCCCCGCACCACCCGTATCTGCTCCACCTGCCCGCTGGTTGCCACTATAAAGCTCACGTAAACCCTGCCCTGCACTTCATCGCGCAGGGCCGAGGGCGGGTAGGTTACCCGAAGCTGAATAGCCTGAGTAATAGCCGCTGCGCCCCCGCCACCCGGCAACTGCGGCATCTTTTCCACCAGGGTGTAGACGGTAGTTGCCGCCGGCTTGGCCGAAACGGGTTTGGCAGCAGCAAGGGGCGTAAGCATGGCAGGCGCAAGTAATTGCGGGCAAGATACACCCGTAGCCAGGTCGCGCCGGATAGTTAGGCGCGGGCCGCCCAGTATTCCGGCCCGGCCCCTCACTGACATAGCGGCTGAGCTAAAAGCCTAGCCGGGTGGTGAGGCCGAACTCAGCTGGGTCCAAGTGGGCCAAAACCCTTCTCTAGCGCTGCCCCAACCGCGTCGCCAGCTCGGGCGGTAGCGGGCGCAGCTTGCGGGTGCTGTAGTCGAAGGCCAGCATGCCGGTTTTGGCGCGGGCTACTTCCTTGCCGTCCTGGTTTTTAACGTGGTACACGAGGTCGAAGCCGTACTTGTTCAGGTCGGCGGCACCGAGGCCAATGTGCAGCACGTCGCCGTAGAATGCCTCGGCCTTGTACTCCACGGCCACGTCGGCCATGATGAAGCCGAGTTGGGTGGCGGGGTCAACTTCGCGGGTGCCGAAGTGCGCCAGAAAGCGCACCCGCGCCTCGTGCAGGATGCTGAGTAGCGCATCGTTGCCGAGGTGCCCGCCGTAGTTGAGGTCGGTGATGCGCACGGGCACGGTGGTAGCGAAGAGAAACGTGGGGGGCAGGGCTATTTTTACGCGGGCCATAAGCGGCAATGAACAATGAGTAAGGAGCAAGTATCAGAGCAGGAGGAACTAGCGGCCGACGCGGTAAAAGTAGAGGTGCGCACCACCGCCGACGGCTCGGTTACGCTCTACGTGCCCGCCCTGAATGAGCACTACCACAGCACCCACGGGGCGCGGCAGGAGTCGATGCACGTTTTCATTGAGGCCGGGCTGCGGCCGTTGCTGGTGGCCGGGGGCAGCAGCTATGCCCGGCCCTGGCGCATCCTGGAGGTTGGCCTTGGCACTGGCCTGAATGCGCTGCTGACGCTGCAAGCCAACCAGCAGGCCCCCACGGAGAGTTTTGCCGAATATGATGCGCTGGAAACCTTCCCCCTGCCGCCCGCCGTAACGGCAGCGCTCCGGCCCGAATGGGACCAGCAGGGCGCGTGGCTGGGGCGCCATTTCGAGTGGTTGCACGCCGCACCCTGGGATATGCCTGTGGAGATGACGCCTTGGTTTACTATCCAAAAAATGCAGCAGTCGCTGCTAACTGCCCACCTGCCCGCCAGCCGCTACCACCTCATCTATTTCGATGCCTTCGCCCCCGAGAAGCAGCCGGAGCTATGGACGGAAGAAGTCTTTACCAAGCTTTACGCCGCCGCCGCCCCCGGCGCGGTGCTGGTGAGCTACTGCGCCCAGGGCCAGTTTCGGCGCAACCTGCGGGCCGCTGGCTGGCTCACCGAGAAGCTGCCTGGCCCACCCGGCAAGCGCGAAATGACGCGGGCGCGGAAAGCCGTTTAAAAATAGCGGTAAGGTATAATGGGGCGGTACTCCGCTATGGCGCGGCCAGAACCGAACTCGCGCCTGCTCACGTAATCAACAAACCGCCTTGCCGCTAGCGCGGCAGAAACGGAGTACCACTCCGTTTTACTTGACTATAATTCCAACCGCTTTATTTATGGCCGACGACTCACGCATCGAAATTTATTGTCCCCGCTGCCAGTGGGTGCCCGATGGCGGCGCGTACTGGCAATGCAGCTGCGGCTGCGTTTGGAACACCTTTGACACCGCCGCCGTGTGCCCGCGCTGCCAGCGCCGCTGGCACGATACCGACTGCCCACCCGGCCCAGGCGGCTGCGGAGCCCGGTCGCCCCACATCGACTGGTACCACGGCCTGGAGGAGCTGATAGCCGAGCTGGTAGAAGAGGCCCTGCCCGCCCCAGTTACGGTAGGCACTGCCCCATGAGCCGCCAGTTTCTCGAAGCCGAAAGCCCCGGCTGGGTAGCCGACGGCCTCCTCACCGAAGCGCAGCGCGAGCGCCTGCTGGCCCGCTACCCACCCGAAGCCGTGCAAGCAGTGGGCCTGTTGCCGTTGCTGGGCAGCATCCTGGTGGGGCTAAGTGCCCTGAGCGTGGTAGCCGCCAACTGGCAGAGCTTGCCCACTACCGTGCGGCTAGCGCTGCTGCTGGGCTCGCTGGTGGGGGCCTATGCGGGCGGCGACTACTTCTTGCGGCGCGGCAACCGGCGCGTGGGCCACGGCTTGCTGGCGCTGGGGTTGGTGTTCTTTGGCAGTAGCATTATTCTCACCAGCCAGCTCTATCAGCTGGTAGGCTACGACGTGAGCGGCCTGCTGGCTTGGGTGGTGGCGGGCGTATTGCTGAGCTTTTTGCACGAAAGCCACTTGCTAACGCTGCTGCCCGTTGTTATTGGTGCTGCCGTGCAGGTGTACTGCACGCAGTCGCTGGGCAGCTTTAGCTACGCCACGGCGGGGCTAGTGGCACTGGGCTGCGGCGGGCGCTGGTGGCAGCGGCCTGATACGCTGGTGGCCTCGGTACTGGCTACGGGCCTGCTGCTGCAAGCGGCGCTGTGGGTGGCGCTGGCCCACGCCAAAATCACCTGGTTTTTTATTCCGGCCATGCTCCTGTACGCGGCCGGCGACTGGCACCCCGACCGCCGCGCTGGCCGGGCCCTGCAAGGGCCGCCACTGGTAGCGGCCTACCTGTTTGCGCTGGGATTGGCTTTGTTTGGCGAAACCGACCAATACGCCGGGCTACTGCGCCCGCCGGTGCTGGCCTACCTGGGCGCGCTGGCGGCCGTGCTGGCGCTGTCGGTAGCCGGCAAGCGGGCGCGGGGCCGGCTAACGAGCCTGCCCGACTGGCTCTTGCTGCTGCCGGGCTTCTACCTGCCGGGCGGGCTGCCGCTAGCCGTGGCTACGCTGGTAGTGCTATATGCCCACGCTGGCTCGGTGCTGGCCCGCGCCCACCGCAGCAGCAACCCCGAGCAGTTGACGCTAGGCACGGTGCTGTTCGTCATCGCCACGATGGTGGCGTACTTCAAGCTGACGTGGGACTCACTCCAGAATAAGTCGCTGTTTTTCCTCATCGGTGGCGTGCTGCTACTGGGGCTAAGCTGGTACCTGCGGCGGCGCAATGCCCGGCTCCTGGCGGCCACGGCGGCGGGAGAAAAGTAGGGTGCGGGGCTTGCCCCCGCCCGTCGTTGAACGAATAACGTAACAACGACGGGCGGTGGCAAGCCCCGCACCCTACGTATCTTTGCGCCCCTATTTTTGGCCGCCCCGCCCTCAGGAGCCGGGGCGGCTTCGTTTTTTTCATTCCCACCCATCCCTTCTTTCCAATTCCTGACTTACTCATTATTTATGGCCAAACTTAAAAAAACCAGCCGCACCAAAGCCTCCGACAGCGTGCTGAACGTGGGCAGCGGCAAAACCATCGTGCAGCCCAACGTCAACGATAACAAGCTGACGAGCATCACCGAGCTGCGCCAGCAAACCGGGGGCGCAGCCAAAACCGGCTCCGATGTCGATGAGCAGCGCATCCGCCAGGCGTTTGTGGACAAAGACTGGAATGAGATAAAAATCGCCGACAGCTGGCAGATTTTCAAGGTGATGGCCGAGTTTGTGGAGGGCTTCGAGAAGATGTCCAAAATTGGCCCTTGCGTGAGCATCTTCGGCTCGGCCCGCACCCAGCCCGACAACCAGTATTACAAACTGGCCGAGGAAATTGCCTCCAAGCTCGTGCGCCACGGCTACGGCGTTATCACGGGCGGCGGCCCCGGCATCATGGAAGCCGGCAACAAGGGCGCCCGCGCCGAGGGCGGCAAGTCGGTGGGCCTCAACATCGAGCTGCCTTTCGAGCAAACTCACAACGCCTACATCGACCAGGACAAGTGCATCGACTTCGACTACTTTTTCGTGCGCAAGGTGATGTTTGTGAAATATGCTCAGGCCTTCGTGGGCATGCCCGGCGGCTTCGGCACCATTGATGAGCTGTTTGAGGCCCTGACCCTGGTGCAAACCAGGAAAATCGGCCGCTTCCCCATCGTGCTCGTGGGCACCGCCTACTGGAAGGGCCTCTTCGACTGGATTAAAGACACGATGCTCGGCGAAGAGCACAACATCTCGCCCGAAGACCTAGACCTGGTACACTTGGTGGACGACGCGAGCGAGGCCGTAAAAATCATTGATGATTTTTATAAGAAGTACTCGCTGTCGCCGAATTTCTAGGGCGTAGTGGACTTGCGTGAAGAGGCCGGATGCTTGCATCCGGCCTTTTTTGTTGGGTGAAATTCAGGTAGTTGCCAATTAATAGCACCAGGTGTTGCCAGCGGGGCGCTAGTGGTCGTCGGCCAGGGAATAGTCGGGCTGCTGAGTTGCTGGGGCAAACATGGCGGGTTGCCCCAACGAGTCGAGGTGCGCGCGCCAGGCCAGCGCTTCCTCAAATTCGGCGCACTGGCCAATGAGCCGCCAAGTAAGCGCCGCAGCTGGCAGATGCGCCAGAATGGTAGCGGCCACCAGCAGCGAGTGCTCGAAAATGTCGTACGAAACGCCCGCCTCCATACCGGTTTTGACGAACACCGTTACCGCTAGTTTCAGCAGGCAGGCGGCCCACCACCAGCCGACGAGGGTAGCGGGGCGGGCCTGTCGGCGCAGGCCCGCCCCTTGCGTTTGCTGCCACACGTCGCGCACCAGCAGGTAGGGCAGCACTAGGTTCAGGCCCGGCACCCACCATGCGCCAGCGGCCCAGCCCGTAGCATAGCGGCAGCGGATGGCCGGCAACTGGTGCAGGTTGTAATAGGCGCGGCGCAGCCACGCAATAAACAATCCGGCGCTACCAACCAGCAGTAGCAGGTGCGTCCAGAGTAGGGCGTCGCAAAATTGGTTATAAGCTTGGTGGAGGCGGTAATCGATGCGCTCCTCGACAACGGGCCAGTTGGGCCATATTATCCATACCAGTCCCTCGCCTACCGTGGTGCCGGCCCACCCGATGGCGCTGAGCATAAACAGCACCAGCGTGATGAGGGCGGTGGCCGCCCGGCGGTGGTTGTCGCGGAGCGGCTGGGTGAGCGGAGCCATGAAAGTGAGCGGGAGCCAGCAGGGTGCCGGCCCACTAAAATAAGGCAAGCAAATGACGTGGGAAACAGCTTTTTTTCGGCACCGCAGGCCCTGGTGAAACAGGACTGCCGTGGGCAGGTTCCAGCCAGCAAAAAACCAGGCTGGCCGGCACCTTTAAGGAACCGCACCCGTACTTTGCCCCACTATGCCCGAACCCACCGCTGCCCCCGCCAAGAAGCTCTTTCTGCTCGATGCCTTTGCGCTCATTTACCGCTCGCACTTCGCCTTTGCCAAAAACCCGCGCGTCAACTCGAAGGGGATGAACACGGGGGCCGTACTGGGCTTTACCAACACGCTGGTGGAGGTGCTGCAAAAGGAAAAGCCCACCCACATCGGGGTGTGCTTCGATGCAGGCAAGACCTTCCGGCACGAAAAAGACGAGAACTACAAGGCCAACCGGCAGGCCATGCCGGAGGATATTGGCATTGCGATTCCCTACATCAAGGACATTCTCAAGGGCTTCAACATCCCGGTGCTACTACAGGCGGGCTACGAGGCCGATGACGTAATCGGCACGCTGGCGCAGCGGGCCGAGGCCCACGGCTTCGAGGTGTTTATGATGACGCCCGACAAGGACTACTGCCAGCTCGTGACGGAGCACATCAAAATTTACCGCCCCGCCTTCATGGGCAACGCGGCCGAGGTGCTCGACGTGGCCCACGTACTGGCCCGCTTCGAGATTGAGCGCGTGGAGCAAGTCATTGATATTCTGGGCTTGCAGGGCGACGCGGCCGACAACATCCCCGGCATCCCCGGCATTGGGGAGAAAACGGCCAAGGCGCTGATAAAGCAGTACGGCTCGGTGGAGGGGCTCATTGCCAACTCCGACCAGCTCAAGGGCAAGCAGCAGGAAAACGTGCGCAACTTCGCCGAGCAGGGCCTTTTGAGCAAGGAGCTGGCCACCATCCACGTCAACGTGCCCATCGATTTCGAGCCGGAGGAGCTGCTGGTAGGCGGCATGGACGTGGCCCGCCTGCGCGAATTGTTCGAGGAGCTGGAGTTTCGCCAGCTCGGGGCGCGCATCTTCGGCGACGGGGCCAACAGCACCAGCCGCACCCCGTCGGCGCCCGTGGGGCGCGGGGCCAACCGGCCCAAGGTAGCCGCCGCTACGGGGCAGGGGTCGTTGTTTGGCGAGGGCAGCGGGGCCATTATCAGCGTGGCCGAGAATGGCGCGGGCGGCGCGGCGGGTAGCCCGTACCACGGCACCACCAAAACCCTGGCCGACGTGCCCCACAACTACCACCTGGTAGACACGCCGGAGCTGCGCAAGGCGCTGCTGGGCCACCTGCTGCAGCAAAAGGAAGTGAGCTTCGACACCGAAACCACGGGGCTCAATACCATGACGGCGCAGCTCGTGGGGCTGTCGTTTTGCTACCTCGCGGGCGAGGCGTACTACCTGCCGGTGCCGCAGGATTATGCGGCGGCCAAGGCGCTGGTGGAGGAGTTCTGCCCGTTTTTTAGCAGCGAAACGATTGTGAAAATCGGCCAGAACATCAAGTACGACTTGCTGATACTCAAGAACTACGACGTGCGGGTGAGCGGGCCGTTCTTCGACACCATGCTGGCGCACTACCTCATCGAGCCCGACATGCGCCACAACATGGACGTGCTGGCCGAAACCTACCTGCACTACACGCCGGTGCCCATCACCGACCTCATTGGCCCCAAGGGCAAAAACCAAAAAACGATGGCCGACCTGCCCCCGGCCGCCGTGAGCGACTACGCCTGCGAAGACGCCGACGTGACCCTGCAGCTGCGCCACACCTTCGAGCCCATGCTGCGCGACCTCGGCCTGCTCGGCCTGCTCAACGACGTGGAAAACCCGCTCGTGCCCGTGCTCGCCGACATCGAGCGCGCCGGCGTACGCATCGACTCGGAGGCCATGAACGAGTACTCGGCCGAGCTGCAAGGCTACATCACGGAGCTGGAAACCCAGATTTACACCGAAGCGGGCCAGGAGTTCAACATCGGCTCGCCCAAGCAGCTCGGCGAGGTGCTGTTTGACAAGATGCAGATTGGCGGCGGCAAAATCAAGAAAACCAAAACCGGCCAGTACGCCACCGGCGAGGAAATCCTGAGCCAGCTCGCCGCCGACAACCCCATCGCGGGCCTCATCCTCGAATACCGCCAGCTCACGAAGCTGCGCAGCACCTACGTGGAGGCCCTGCCCCAGCTCGTGGCCGAAGACGGCCGCGTACACACCACCTTCAACCAAGCCGTGACGGCCACGGGGCGGCTGTCTTCGACCAACCCGAACTTGCAGAACATCCCCATCCGCACCGAGAAAGGCCGCGAAATCCGCAAAGCCTTCGTGCCCCGCGATGCCGGCCACATCCTGCTGGCAGCGGATTATTCGCAGGTGGAGCTGCGCATCATGGCCGACTTCTCGGGCGACGCCACCATGATGGAAGCCTTCCGCCTGGGCCAGGACGTGCACGCCAGCACCGCCAGCAAAGTCTTCCGCGTACCCCTGGAGCAGGTAGACGGCGAAATGCGCCGCAAGGCCAAAACTGTGAATTTCGGCATTATCTACGGCATCTCGGCCTTTGGCCTGGCCCAGCGCATTGGCATCAGCCGCAAGGAAGCCACCGACATTATCGACACCTACTTCCAGGAATTCCCGAGCGTGAAGCAGTTCATGGACGAGAGCATCAACCGCGCCCGCGAGCTCGAATACGCCGAAACCCTGCTCAAGCGCCGCCGCTACCTGCGCGACATCAACTCGCGCAACGCCACGCTGCGCGGCTACACCGAGCGCAACGCCATCAACGCCCCCATCCAGGGCACGGCCGCCGACATCATCAAAAAGGCCATGATAAACATCCACGACTGGCTGGAAAAAGAGCGCCTCGGCACCAAGATGATACTGCAAGTGCACGACGAACTCGTGTTCGACGCTGTGCGCGAGGAGGTGGACTACGTGACGCCTAAGATTCGGGAATTGATGACTACGGCGCTCTTGCTGCCGCACGGGGTGCCGTTGGAGGTGGAGGTAGGCACGGGCGACAACTGGCTGAAGGCACATTAAATCGATTGCCGTTTCAGCCCGACCTTTGAGCCGCTCCCCACTAGCCGGGGGGCGGCTCTGCTATGTTGATGGATTCCTTCGAGGTCGAGAACTTCCGCAGCCTCAAACACCTGAAGCTGGAAAAGCTGGCGCGGGTGAATTTGCTGGTGGGCAAGAACAATGTAGGGAAAACATCGGTGCTAGAATCCATCTACTGTCTAGCAAAAATTGGCACACCTGCGTGGTTTGAAAGGATTTTGAGAGAAAGACAAGTGCCTTTGCTAGAAGCTGACTTCGCACATTTATTTTATGGCCTTAGCGGTGGCACTGATATAAAGCTGAGCGTTCTATTTGCCCTTCGGAGTGCAAATGCGGGACTTGCTCACCAGTTGAGCGCTTCTCTCAAATTACAAAGGTTTTTCATTGAAACAGAGTCCTTTGATTTAGATGACACCTCGGCACGAACAGATACTTCGCATGAACTCAATATTTTGATAAAAAGCGATGCGACAAGTGACCCTATTAGCTACTCGCTACAGTTAGATGGCCGAGGTAATAGGATAAAACGCCATGCGTTACGGTTCGGAGACCATGTAGTGGCCGACACTGGAAATACTAACCTAGTGGCTCCTTTTCTCACGAAAACTGCCCTTATTTCAAGTTATCCACGTCTTCGTAACGCAAGCCTTGCAATTGGTCAGATAAAAGTCGCTAAAGAAGACAACGAATTGGTGGACGTTCTGCGACAAATTGATAGCCGGATAGAACGTGTCGAGCTTGGCAATAATGGACAGATTTTATTTAATCTCGGTCCTCAGTTCCCTACTTTGCTGCCTGCATCCTCTATGGGTGAGGGAATTCAGCGCTTATTGCTTCTTATAGCTTCAATTGTTAATAGTAAGGGCGGGCTTGTTTTGATTGATGAAATTGACAACGGCCTACATTACTCCGCGCTACGAGTATTATGGAAAGGCATTCTGTATGCTGCTCGTAAGCATAACGTGCAGGTATTTGCCACCACCCACAGCGCCGAAGCCCTGCGCCACCTGACGTGGGTGCTGGATGAGGAGGAAAATGCCAGTTTCCGCGACGACGTGGCGGCCTACACGCTCATTCGGGCGAAAGATGACACAGTGCGCAGCTTCCGCTACGACTATGAGCAGTTGGATTTTGCGCTGGAACACGATATGGAGGTTCGCAACTAGGCCCGCTACAGTATGCAAATCAATATTATGGTAGAGGGCTACGACGACCAGGAACTGGTGGCGGCGCTGCTCGTGAAGCTGGGTAAAGTCCGGCAGTGGGATAAGTCGTTTCAAGGATTCACTGCCGGGGGCAATCAAGTAGCCATTTACGAGATGGGTGGCTGGACGACCTTGCCTACCAACAAGCTGTTGCCCCGATTGCAGCAGTCGCTGGAAGTGGATGTCTTGAACCTGGTTATCTATGACGCTGATACTCCTGCCCACGCGAGTGGTGGGGTAGCAGCCCGCCGCGCCGAATTGCAGCAGCAAGCGCGGACGCTGGGTTTGTCGTTTGAATTGTTTCTGCTGCCCACAGACGCGGCCGATGGCAACTTGGAAAACCTGTTGGAGAGCTTGATTCCGGCTGGCCACCGGCAAGTGCTAAACTGCTTTACCGCTTACGAGGCGTGTATGAGCGGCTGCCTGACTCCAACGGGAACACTCTATAGGCTGCCTGCCGATAAGTCAAAGTTTTATGCCTACGTCGAGGCTATGCCCATCACCGACGAGGAGCGTAAAGCCCACAAAAGTCGGGGCGCAACCAAGTATTTCGCTAACTCAGTTTACTGGAATCTGGACGCCAACGAGGTGCAGCCGCTATGCAACTTTCTTAGCCAGTACGTGCAGTAAACTTGAGGCATAACTGTTGCCCCAAGGCGTACCGTTGGAGGTGACGCCAACTAGCTGTGCGTGCACCAGCCCTGTAATGGAGGCTGCCGCAGGCTGGTAGCCGGAGCACCCTACCCTACTCCCCAACCACCAGCCTGTCTGCTTCCTATGAAAAAGCTGCTGTTGCCCCTCCTGCTCCTGCCCGCCCTAACCCAAGCCCAAGCCCAAGCCCCCGCTGCCTGCACCTGCGCCTGCAACTTTGCCGAGCTGCGCCGCCTCACGGAAGCCAACTACGCCGGCTACCGCGATAAGGTGACGCCCGCTACCCGGCCCCGGCTCGACTCGCTGACGAGGGCTTTGGCGGCGCAGGCCGACACGGCGAGCCAAGCTACCTGCTGGCAGGTGCTGCAACGGTGGACCGGGTTTTTCCGCGACGGGCACCTGGGCTTGCAGGACGAGCGCCCTGCCCGCCCCAACCCGGACAGCATCCGGGCCGGCTACGCCGGCACCGAGCGCCTGCCCTGGACCCGCGCCACGTTTCGGAAGTACCTGGACGACCCCAGCCGACCCAAAAAGCCCCTGGAAGGCATCTGGCGCGACGGCGACTACGAGGTGGGCATTGTGGCGGCGGGTGGAGCTGGCTACCAGGGCTTTATCCTGAAGGCCGACAGTGTTTTCTGGACGCCAGGCCAGGTGAAATTTGCCTTCGCCGACCCGGCGAGCGGCCCCGCCAACGCCCGCTACTACATGCGCAACCACCACCTGGAAACGCGCCCCGTGCAGGAAACCGCCGACGGCCAGCTGCTTATCAACGGGCCGTGGTACCGCGCCTACCCCCGGCCGGTGGCCCTGCCGGCCCCGGCCGCTCCCTTCAGCTTCCGGATGCTGGATGACACGACTGCGCTCTACCGCATCGCCTCGTTCGACGGTAGCCACCGGCCGCTTATCGACAGCCTCACCCGCGCCAACGCCGCCAACCTGCGCCGCACCCGGCTGCTGATTCTGGACTTGCGCGACAACGGCGGGGGCTCCGATGGCAGCTACCGCTCGCTCACGCCCTACCTCTACGCCAACACTGGGCCACTTCCCGCAGCCACCGCCTCGACCTGGGCGAAGGCATCGACAACGTAGGCGTGGCCCCCACCGTGCGCCTCGACCCCAATGCGCCCGACCTGGTAGCCCAGGTGCGGGCCTGGTACCGGCAGCGCCGATAACTTTGCCCCACCATGAAAAACCTGCTGCTCCTGCTCCTGCTGCCCACCCACGCGGCGCTGGCGCAGCGCAGCCCCCCCGACCTGACCAAGCTGGAAGACCTGCTGGCGCGGTACCACGTGCCCGGGGCGCAAATCGTGTATACCAGGGGCTCAACGACCCTTACGGGCTACCTGGGGGTGTGCGAGGCGGGCACTGCCCGGCACGTTACGGCCGCCACCGTGTTTGAGGCGGCCTCGCTGGGCAAGGAGGTGCTGGCCTACGTAGCCCTGCGCCTGCACGAGAGGGGCGTGCTCGACCTCGACAAGCCGCTGCTGACCTACGCCGACTACCCCCGGCTGCGGGGGCAGCCCGGCGCCGCTCGCATTACTGCCCGCTTGGCGCTGGCGCACACCACGGGGCTGCCCAACTGGTCGCAAAACCCGACCAAGCCGGGCTGGGAAACCTCGGCGCTGGCGCTGAGCTACGCGCCGGATAGCTGCTGGAACTATTCGGGCGAGGGCTATACGCTGCTGCAAAAAACGTTGGAGCACCTCACCGGCAAGCCGTTGGAGCAGCTGGCCCGGGAGGAAGTGTTTAAGCCGCTGGGCATGAAGCACAGCAGCTTTCAGTGGCAGCCAGCCTTTGCGGCGGTAGCCTCGGCCGGGCACGATGCCGCCGGCCACCCGGTGCCCATCGACCACTTCGGGGCGCCCAACGCGGGCTTCAGCCTCTACACTACGGCCCCCGACTACAACCGCTTTTTGCAGGCCCTGCGCACCGGCCAGGGCCTGAAGCCCGCCACGGCCCGCTTGCTGCAAACCACCGCCAGCCTGGCCAACCGCTGTGGCCAGCCCACTACCGAGGCCGATGCCCATATCGACTGGGCCTGTGGGGTGGGGCTGGCTTTTACCAGCCAGGGCCTAGCCCAGTGGCAGTGGGGCGATAACACTACCTTCAAAAACTTCTTCATGACCCTGCCCGACCGCCAGGAAAGCCTGCTGGTGTTCACCAACAGCGCCAACGGCGACCAACTGACGGCCGAGCTGCTGCGCCTCTTTTTCGGCCCCGGCCAGTACTGGGCCCCGCAGTGGCTGGGCCTGCCGGAGTAGCAGTGGGGCTACCCTGCACACCCTATGAACATCTGGAAGCACTGCCTGCTCTCGCAGCACAAGTTTGGCGGCCAGCCCGCCGACTACCTGCCGGTACACCGGTTTCTGGATAGCAGCAAGCTCTTTTGCTACCATCCACGCCACCGATTGCTGTTGCACCACACCACCGGCATCGAGTGGGCCACCGAGCTGCTCGGCGACGTGCTCACTACCAGCGACAACCGGCCGGTGCTGGTGCGCGACGTGGCCGCCGCCCATTGCCAGGAAGACCTTTCGGGCCGGGTGCCTACCCTGGCCGAGTGGCTCGCCGATGCCCCGCCCGAGCTGCTCGCGGCCCTGCCCGTAGCCCACTCCGACCAGCTGCCTGCCACCCTGCCCGAGCCCCTGCGCCAGCTGGTGCTGCGGCCTTACCTGCGCACCGGCCAGCCGGCGGCCCTGCTGCTCACTTGCAGCACCTTCGGGGTGTACCTGGCCGAAAAGCTGCTGGGCCTGGCTGCTGCCGAAACGCTGCTGCGGGAGCTGCCCGCGCTGCCGCCCGTAGCGGAGCTGCTGGGCCATATTACCTTGCGCTACCCCTGGCAGTACCGCCCCGACCCCCGCGCCCTGGCGTGGCTGCAACAGCAGGAGCGGGTCGGCGAAGCGCCGGCTGATACGGTATAGCTAACTTTCCAGAAACCTAATGACCACTCCTCCCCAGACCCACGACGAATACGTGCAGCAGCTAATTCAAGCGCTGGAGCCCCAGGTGCGCACCCTGCTCGAAAACGGCCACACCCTTACCGTGCGCTGGGACTGTGGCGGCGATGAAAGCTTCGTGTATACTCAGCTCGATGGCCAGGAACTGCCAGCTGTTTATGACAATACCCCCAACCTGGCCCGGCTGCTCGACCAGTATCTGACCGAGCGACTGGACTTGCCCTCGGCCGGTGAGTTTTCGATGCAGGGCACGGGGCGCATCTTCCAGGAAGGTGCTGAAGTGGTGATTGAGTACGAGTCCAGAGCCACCGGCGACAACTCCTGGATGGAAGACTTGAGCGACGAGGAGCTAGCCGAAATGGGCTACACGCGCCCGGTGCCGGCCGAGGGCGACGAGGACGACGATGCCAGCACCTACCCGCCCGACGAGGAAATGAGCGCAGAGTACACCGGCCGCCAGGTGCTGTTTAAGGCGATACCCGACAGCCAGTAAAAACCGCGAACAGATGGAAACCAACTACCACGCCCTCAAAACTGAGCTAACCACCCTGCTGCAAGCCGGCCACGCCCTAGCCGTGCGCTGGGACTGCGGCAACGACGAAAGCCTGCTCTTCATCGACCTCGACGGCGCGGAATTGCCCTTCGACTACGCCAACGCCGCCACCGACCTGCCGGTGCGACTCTGCGACTACCTGCTCGACCTGCTGGAACTGCCCGGCGTGGGGGCGTTTGAGCTGCGCGGCGGCGGCCGCATTGCCCTGGAAGGCACCAATCTGGTGCTGGAATACCAGTCAGAATATGTCGACTACGAGGGCGACTGGGCAGCAGAATGGACGGAAGAGGAGGAAGCCGCGCTAAATGCTGGTACCACAACGGTGCCTATTGACCCGGAAATGAGTGAGGAATATTCCGGCCGCCAGGTGTTATTTCAGGCAAGTATTTAACCTGCCAGCTTAGTATGGAGCCAGAATATCAGGTGCTTAAACAAGGCATAGTGGCCCTGCTGCAAGCCGGCCACGCGCTCACCGTGCGCTGGGACTGCGGCGGCGACCAGAGCATTGTAACCACGGAAGTAGATGGCCAGGAGGCCGACACCGACTACAACGACCCGCACAACCTGCCCGTTCTGCTCGACCGCTACCTCACCGACCTGCTGCAGCTGCCCGATGTGGGCGACTTTGCAATGCAGGGCAGCGGGCGCATTTTTCTTGACGCAACCAGCGTAGTTATCGAATACCAGTCGGACTACACCGATTACACTGACCCCAATGAATATGGGTTGAGCGACGAAGAATGGCGTGCAATGGGTATGGAGCCACCTGCCCGCCCGGCTGCCGACGAAGCACCAGCTACCCCGGCCAACGCAGAAACCGCCAGCCCTGCTGCCACCACCTTCGACCAGGATATGAGCGACGAGTATTCGGGGCGGCGCGTACTATTCACCCTGCCCTGATATGGCTCTCAACTACGAAAGCCTGCCCGCGCAACTGCTGGCGCTGCTGCAAGCCGGCCGCGTACTCACCGTGCGCTGGGACTGCGGCAACGACGAGAGTATTGTTACCACGCTGGTAGATGGGGTGGAGCAGCCGTTTGACCTGGGAGCCGGCTACATGGATTTCTTCTTGGAGCACCGGGATATGGACGTCTACCTTTCACGCATCACCAATCTGCCGGTGCTGCTCGATGGCTTCCTGACCGAGCGGCTGGGCCTGCCCTCGGTCGGCGAGTTTAGTATGCGCGGCACCGGGCGCATTTTTCAGGAAGGTGCGGCCATTGTACTTGACTACCAGTCGGATGCCACCAGCTGGGACGACGAGCCCGACCCGGCCAACTGGCTACCCGAGTACTACCTGGGCCCGGCCGAGCTGGCCGAGCTGTTTCCCGAGCGGGTGGGCGCTGAGGTGGGCGCTCCTGGCCCGCTCGCCTCGCGCCCCGACCCGCAGATGAGCGCCGACTACTCTGGCCACACGGTATTGTTTCAGCTGGGGTAATACCAGCCAGTTCAGTATGAAATCCCCCCTTAAACCCACCTGCCACGCCGCTTGCCTGGCCTACGTGCAGCAGCGCCTCGTGGCGGCCCAGGCCGGCATGGCCGCCGCCCAGGCGTCCAGCAATTCCGAAACCAAGAGCAGCGCCGGCGACAAGTACGAAACCGGCCGCGCCATGGCCCAGCAGGAGCGTGACCGCCACGCCCAGCAGCTCCACGAGGCGCAGCAGCTCCTGGCCGCCTTGCACAAGCTGCACCCCAGCCTGCCCGCCGACGCCGTGCGGCCGGGGGCCCTGGCTGCTACCAGCCTGGGGCTGTTTTACGTCAGCATCGGGGCCGGCAAGCTCATCACGGCTGAGGGGCAGGAGTTTCTGGCCGTGTCGGCGAGCGCGCCGGTGGTGGTGGCGCTGGCGGGCTTGCGGGCGGGGCAGGAGGCCGTGTTTAACGGTCAGCGGGTGCGGGTAGAAGCCGTGAGCTAGGGCCGCCCCCAGCGGCCGGATGGCCGTATATGGGGGCATTAGGCTAACCCCTCTTGTAAAAAGCCATGCTGCACAAAACCCCCACCACTACCGTTCAAAACGTAGCCCGCTGCCTGCTCGGCACCTTTATGGTAGGAGCCGGCACGGGCCACCTCACCTTCGCCCGCCGCCCCTTCCAGGCGCAGGTGCCCGACTGGGTACCCCTAACCAAAGACGCTGTGGTGTGGCAGTCGGGCGTGGTCGAAATCGGCCTCGGCCTGGCCCTGATTTTCACTCCCCGCCGCTACCGGGCCGGACTGGGCGTGGGGCTGGCTGCGTTCTACCTGGCCGTGTTTCCCGGCAACATTCACCAGTACCTCGACCGCCTGCCCGCCCTGGGCCTCGACACCGATACCAAGCGCTACGGGCGGCTGTTTTTGCAGCCCGTGCTCGTCGGTGTAGCGCTGTGGAGCGCGGGAGTTTTCAACAAGAATAGAAAGTAACAACCATACAGAGCTTGAGGTTACTTTGAGCCTGTTTAAGGTTTCGGTTTTAGGGTCGTTGTTCCGGTCTGACCGCCCTAGGCGGTCTGACCGGCTGCCGAAAGAACGCGGTTTAGGAGCTTTGCTGACCGCGCCAGCGGCAGCCGGTCAGACCGCCTAGGGCGGTCAGACCGGAACAACGATCCTAAAACCGAAACCTTAAACAGGCTCTTTACCGCTGGTGCTCACTGGTAGCTGTTGAAAGTCAAAAAAAGACCCCAGTTGCCAGCGGCAACCGGGGTCTTTTTTTGGCTGCAAACAGCTAAAACAGGAAGTCGAACCCGACTAGCGCCAGGCGCTCCTCGCCAACGGTATACGTGACGTTGATAACGGCTTGGTCGAGGATGTTGACGAACGCGCCGCCACCGAAGCCGGAGTGGATGGCGTCAAGGCCGGTGCGGGTATCGTTGCCGGAGTACACGCGGCCGGCGTCGGCCAGGCCCATGATGCCGAACTGACCGGGGAAGAGGTAAGCGTTAAACTTGAACAAGTGCAGGCGGGCCTCGAAGTTGGCATACACAGCGCTGCGGCCGGCGAAGCGGGTGCGCCGGTAGCCGCGCAGGTTGGTGGTGCCGCCTAAGGTGTTGGCCTGGTAGAAGCGGTAGTCGCCGAGGTTGTGGGCCACTCCGATGCGGCCAGCGTAGGTGAGGCGGAAGGGGAAATTAGGCGTCAGGTACGCTTTTAACTCCGAGGCGAGGCGGCCGTAGCTGAGGTGGCCCTCGCCGAGCTGCCAGTTGTACTGCGCCTCATTGTGCCACTGAATGCCGATACGCGGGTCTTTGGGCGAAGACTGCCCCCCGAAGTTCACGTACACCAGCCCGCCGAGGTAGGAGTTGGCCTGGAAGTCGTCGTGCCGGATGCCGAAGGCCTGGTTTTCCAGCCCCGGCCCGATGTTGTCGCGGATAACCGTCCCTATCTCGTCGCTCTCGACCCGGAACCGCTCGAACTGCGGCCCGAAGCCCACCTTGCCAAACGAGAACAGCTTGCGCTCCAGCGTAGGGGCAATGTAGAGGCGGTCGAAGCGCACGCGGTAGGCGCTGTTTACCGAGCGGTTGTTGGCTTGGTCGTGGTCGTTCACGGCCAGGTTCTGGGTGTTGTTGCCGATGCCGAAAAAGTTATACAGCAACTGCGGCCCATAAAACTGCGCGGCCACATGCAGGTCGGTTTTGCCCCCGAACACGCTCGTAAACTGCCCCACGTAGCGCAGGTTGTACGCCTCGCGGGCCGGCGCGAAGTTGGCCGTCAGGCTCTGCTCCGAGGCAAAGGGCTCGCGCCGGAAGCCGTAGCGCCGGTGCGTGATGCCCCCGCCAACGAGGAAGCCATCGTCGATATTATAGCCAAAAAACAGCGCCGGGCCGGTATAATTGAGGCGGTAGTCTTTGAGGTCGAAGCGATGCGGGTGGTCGTAGCGGCTCACGTCGGTGCCCGGTTCCAGGCGCAAGCGGGCCTCGCCGCGCGTGTTGCGAATCACGTTGCCCGTGTCGGCGTCGTACACCTGGGTGCGGTGCCGGAAGCCCGCCACCCGCGAGTTATCCAGGATGCTGTCGCGCCCGGTGCCGCCGATGATGCGGATTTTGTGGCCTTGCTGCTGGTCGCCGCTCAGGTCGTACACATCCTGGCCGGCGATGCCGTAGAGGCGGATTTCGTCGGTGGTGCGGTCGAAGGTGCGGTCGTAGAGCACCTTGCTGAGCTTGCCCTGCTTGCTGATTTTCTGCATTAGCACGCGGGTCTGGTGGCCGGGCAGGCGCGTCACGGTGAACTTCTCGTTTTTCTGTGAGCCACGTACTTCCACGATGTCGGCCATTACGTCGGCGTACTTGCCGGCCAGGTCGGGCAGCAGGTCGCGGCGGGCCTTGAGCTTAGCTACTATTTCGGCCCCGTGCAGGGCGTATATCTGCTTGGGCCAGCGCTCGGCAAAGGCTTTTTCAATAACGGCATCCGTGAGCTGGGCTTTCATAATCTCGGCCTGCTTCACCCATTCGGCCCGGCTCACGTTGCTCAGGTAGAGGCGGTCGTTGCTGAGGCCGGTTTGGTTGAGGCCCTTGTAGTCGGCGTAGTCATAGCCGAAGTTCTGGAAGTTGCGCACCGCAAACTTGCGCGAGATGAGAAAGGGCAGCACCCCGTCGCCCTTAAAAAAGGCAATGTCGCGGTCTTCGGGCACGGCCGTAAACAGCTTGTCACCATCCTTGCTTTTGCTTTGGGCCCAGCGCCACTGGTCTTCGTGGCGGTCCCAGTCGCCAATCCACATATCAAAGAGGCGCGAACGGGCAAACGCGGGCTGGTTTACCTGGTTGTCGTTGTCTTCGAGCACGCTTTTGAGCATGTTGTCGGTGCTCACCAGCTTCTTAGAGTAGCCCAGCGAGGCATCGGCGGCCTGGCTGCCCTTGGCATCTTCTTCGAGGGCGGCCGGGGTGTTGGCAAAGCGGGCCTGGTATTGGCCCAGGGCGGGGTCGTTGGGGATGTAGAGGTAGCGGGGATTTGTGTGCAATATGCCGGCGGCGGTGGCCAGCGGCGGCAGCACAAACGAGGCATAGGGGTGCTGCGACGAAATCTGGTCTTGCAGCACGGCGCGGGCCAGGCCGGTGCGGAAGTTTTCGGGCAGCACGGCGGCGGGGTCCTTGTCGATGCCCCGAATGGAGAAGTAGGTACCGTCCTCGTTGCGCACTTTCAGCGAAGCCGTTTGCTTGCCACCGCCCGTTTTGTAGGGCACCAGCCCGCCCTCAGCCGTCTTGATGTCGAGCAGCGGAAACTGCACCGGCGTGGCCCATTCCTGGCGGTAGTGCTGGCCCAGCAGCCAGTTATGAAACTTGCCGTGCTTGTTGTAGCTGGGGTTCACGGCCACCGTCACGGTGCTGTCGCGGTAGCTGGGGCGCTTCTGGGTGCTGGTAACTACCGGCTTGCCTACCGGCTGGCCATTGGCGCGGGCAGCGGCCTCTTCCAGCTCGTCTTTGCTTGTCTTTTTGTCTTTGTTGCCCTTTTTCTTGTTTTTGGTTTTACTACTGCTGGTAGCCACGGCCACCCCACGGCCCTGCAGCCGGTCGGTATAAATCTGGCGCCGGTACACCACGTGAGCAGTTTGGCCCTTGTTAGCATCGCTGGGGATGAGAAACTCCACCCACACCTGCCCGTTGTCGTAGTAGTTGAGCCGGGCGTAGCCCTTCTCTTTGTCGGAGAACAGCGCTGCGCCGCCGTCGCCGGGCTTCACGTGCTGCACCTTGCAGCCCGAGCCGCTGGTAATGAAGTACGACTTACTGGCTTCGTCCTCAAAATATTGCAGGTTATGCTCGTGCCCGTTTACGTACACCACGTTCGGGTAGCGGGCAAAAATGTCGAGCAGGCTCTTCTTATAGGCTTGGTAGGCCGGGTAAGGCAAATCCTGCGAAATGCCGCCGTACTTGCGCGCCAGCGGGTAGATGGAGCCCAGAATAGGCAGTGGCAAAAAGGCGTATTTCTGCACGATGCTAAGCGGAAATACGTGGTCGGCAAACGTGAAGTAGCCGCCGTGAATGCCGTCGGAGAACAGCGGGTGGTGCGCCGCCACCACAATGTGCTTGTCCTGGTTGTTGCGGAGTACTTCTTCGAGCTGCGCGTACACCTCCTCCTCGTTGCTGGCCCCGCACACGTCGCCGAAGGGCCGGTTATTGGGGTCGGTAATGAACCACTGCGAGTTGAGCACTATCATCACCAAATCGCCCTGTAAGCGGATTTCGTAGGGGCCGGGGCAGCCGTCGCGTGGCACCAGGAAGTCGCCGGTGTAGCGGAACGCGGCCGAGTCCTGGGCCAGGTAGTGCTCGGTGTATTCCTGCTCGCGGTTCACCTGGGCCAGCCCGTTGGCCGAGCCCTGTATCCAGTCGTGGTTGCCGGGTGTCATGTATTTCTCGCCCTGGTAACCCTTCAAAATATCGAGTTGGGCATTGATGCGCGACTCGGCCGTTTTGCGGTCGTAGGCGCCTACAGGTGGCATGCCTTGGTTGTAGATGTTGTCGCCGAGGTAGATAACGGCGCTCTTGCTGCCGGCTTGCAGCATCTGGCGGCGCATGAAGTTGAGGGAGGGCTCACCGCCCCGGTCGGCCAGAATGGGCGAACCCACGTCGCCAATCAGAAAGATGGAGTAGTGCAGGTGCGAGGAATCGGGCGGTAGGGCTTTTTCCCAGCCAATGGCCGAGCCCCGGTAGTTGGGCTTGGGCGTAAGCGGGTTGTCGGGCGACTCGCCAGCCTCGCCGTATTCTTCTCCCTGCTCCTTTATTTTAGCTTCTTTGGTTTTGGGAGCCTTTTGGGCCGAAGAGGTGAGCGGCAGGGTAGCCAGTAAGCTTAAATAGAAAGACAGACGAAAAAATAGCTTCATAAAAACAAGGTGTATAAACCGGAGCTTACCTGCAAGGTAGGCTGTGGCCTGCCTACGCAAAGCTCGGCGGTTCGGTTAGACCACTGATTAGCGCGGGTTTTCACGGATTTTATAGCTGGCACCATCTCAAAGCTGGCGGCAATTGGAAGTTAGAAAAGGGAGCGTCCACAAAATCCGTGAAATCCGTAAAAATTCGCGCTAATCAGTGGTCTAACCGAACCGCCGAGCTTTGCGTTGAATACCAGCCCCACCTTTGAACCCCAAGGCGGCCCGGCGTCGTTTCCTGCGTTATTCTATGGCTACTAAAACCACTACCCCCGAAGCCGACGCACCTACTGCGCCGGACACTGACGCTGCCCCGGCTAAAAAGCAGGATAAGAAAGACCAAAGCGCCGACCCCGACGACCAGCCCGCCAAGCCCTCGGAGTTGTCGGCGCTGGTGCAGCAGGTTCAGACATACGTGGAGCCCCTGCTCACGCAGGGCCTCGACCCGCGCCTGACCTATCACACCCTGGCCCACACCGCCTACGTAGCCCAACAAGCCCACCTGCTAGCCGACGATGCGGAGCTACCGGCCGACGACGCCGAAAACCTGCTGCTGGCCGCTTGGTTCCACGACACCGGCTACCTCGATACCTACGACGGCCACGAGTACAAAGGCATGGAGCGTGCCGAGGCGTGGCTGCAAGCGCAGCGAGTAGCCGCGCCGCGCATTGCAGTTATCAAAAACCTCATCCGGGCTACCCACCGCGACGAGAAGGCAAACACGGAGTTGGAAAAAATGCTTTCCGATGCCGACATGAGCAACCTCGCCGCCACCGACTTCGCCTCGCGGGCCGAGCTGCTGCGCACCGAATGGGAGCTGCAGCTCGACAAAACCTATACCACCCCCGACTGGGCCGAGCTGCAGCTCAACTTCATGCTGGCCCACAAGTACCAGTCGGAGCCCGGCAAGGAGCGCTACAAAAAGGCCCTCAAAGCCAACGTCGACACCCAGCGCGACGCCCTCAAAAAGGCTGAAAAAAAGGCCAAGAAGAAGGCTAAAAAGGAAACCGACACCTTTGCCGAGCCCAAGCGCGGCATCGAAACCATGTTTCGCACCATGTACTCCAACCACATGAAGCTGAGCGACATGGCTGATAAAAAAGCCGGGATGATGATTCAGCTTAACGCCGTTATCCTCTCCATTATCATCACGTATCTGGGGGCCAAGTCGTCGATACTCTCGCCCACCGGCAGCACCAGCTTCACTCGCAATCCCATCCTAGCTGTGCCCATGGGCATTCTGCTGCTCACGGCGCTGGGCTCGGTTTCGTCGGCTATCCTCTCTGCCCAGCCCGATGTCACGAGCTTCAAGTGGCTCAAGCGGGCTCCCGAAATTGCCACCAACCGCCGCGTCAACCTGCTCTTTTTCGGGCAGTTTACTAAGCTCAGCCTCCAGCGCTTTCAGGAGGGCATGCGCGAGCTGATGCGCGAGAAAGACACCCTCTATACCAACATGGTGACGGATGTGTACTACCTCGGTGAAGTGCTGGACCGCAAATACAAGCTGCTGCGCACCAGCTATTCCATTTTTCTGGTGGGCCTGATACTTACCGCCCTCTCGTTTGGCATTGTGCTGGCGTATAAGATGTAGCCCGCCCAGCCCGTCCGGCGTAACTTTGGGGCCTGGCTGCGTAGTTCAAGGGATAGAATAGGCGTTTCCTAAACGCTTGATAGCAGTTCGAATCTGCTCGTGGCTACATATATAGGTTGTAAACAGCGTGTGAGGGCAGCTTCACACGCTGTTTATTTTACTGCCTGATAGTATATCTGTAGTTAGGCGTGTGAAAAACCTCGTTCACCCACCATATCAGCTAGTCGGGCTATTAGACATCAGCTTCCCTAAGATGGGTATGTATTAAAGGGAGTAGGCCGAGTGATAGACAGTTTCCTGCCTATTTCTTACTGCGCAAAAAAACTGTGTTAGGCTCAATAGAAGCCTACTGGCCTACTTCTCGCTTCTCGCTGTTCTTGGCTCGATGTGTTACCCGCTTGCCTAAAAATTTGCACCACCTTCACAAAAAACCGCCCGAAGCTACTAGCTTCGGGCGGTTTCCATTTATACCAATCGCACGTCTCAGAGCCGGAACTGCGCCCCGAACTTCACGCCGAAGTTGTTGGCTCCAGGCAAGTCGCGGTAGGTAAGGCGGTGGATGAAATCGACGCGGACGAATTTGAAGATGTTTTCGATGCCGTAGCCGGCTTCAATATAAGGCGTGTCGCGGGTGAGGGTGTTAAGCTTCGTCAGGGTGGCACCGGGAGGAGTGGGCTGGTTCTTGTTAGCTTCGGTGAGGCCGCCGTAGAGGGCATTTGCCGTGGCTACCAAGCGCCAGTTGAAGCGCCGAATGCCGGGAATGGCGTTTAGGATGATACCCTCAAAGTGCTGGTCGAGCCGCAGCGATACTGAGCGGTCCGTCACAAACTCGAAGTAATTCATCAGGTTAAACGAATTGATGTTGAAAAACGGCGTCTCGTTGCCCAGCGGGGTTTTGAGGATAATGTAAGGCACCGCGTCGGGGATGTAGCTGCCCTCGACGCGGTAGCCGAGGCGGCCGAAGTGGCCCAACGACTGGCTGTGAGTTATCAGCAGGTTGAATTTCTGGTACCGGGGGTGGTTGCTGTCATTAAACAAGTTGCGCGAGCCCAGCGTGTAGCGAAACGTGAATACCGGCAGCTTCTTGAGGCCCACCGCCCGGCGGCGGTTTTCGGCCTGCACCATGTTCTCATCGGGGGCATAGCGCGACTCCAGTACCACTTCTGACAAGCTCAAATCGTGGCCTACGGAGCCAGAAGGGGTACGGTTGGGGGTGTCGTAGAATGAGAAGGGGTGCAGCGGTTGAATGCCCTGGTAGCGCGCCGTCACGGTTTCGGTGAAGCCGTGAAACAGGTCGCGCTGCACACTCACCGAGGCCAGGTTGCGCAGAATAGCCCGGCCTTCGGTGAAGCGGCCCCAGCGCGAGGCCGCTATAAACAGGTTGTTTTCGGGCAAGAAATCGTTGTCGAGCAAAGCCACTTGCTCCACATCGTGCCGGAACTCGCCCGTGAGTACCGTCCAGTGGCGGCGCTCGGCAATGTAGGTTTCCTTGATGCCGTACTTCACTATCTCGTCTTTAGTGCCGTAGGCCAAGTACACCTGCGACACCATGTTGCGGTTAAAGGTAGGCGTGGTGCGGAAGCCGATGCGAAAGCGGGCACCTTCAAAGTTGTTGTTAGCGAAGGTATTGATAATCGGCCCAAACTCAAATTTGCCCTGCTCGCCACCAATATGCTTGTAGCCGTTGATAAACAGGTCGACCCAGTCCAGGGTAGAGCGCACCGAAGGCAGCTGCCGGGCCGAGTCGAGCACCGCAAATACCTGCCGCTCGCTAAGGCTCAGCGTATCGGGCCGATGCTCGTCGAAGTAGCCGGGGCCACTGGCACCCTGGCCGGGCAGCCCGCTGATGAGGCCGCCGGTTTGGGAGTCGGTACCCGGCTCCAGCATAGTAGACACAATAGGCTGGTCAAAAAAGCCCGATTCGTCGTGGACCTTATTGCGTACAAAGTCCGAGTTGACGGTGGTGAAGCGCACGCGCATGGCGGCCTGCTTTTCGTAAGGGCGCACGCCCAGCACCAGGCGAGTGCGGGCAGACAGGCCAGGGCCATCGGTTGGCGAAGTCAACTCCTGAAAAATGCGCAGGTCATCGATAAAGTTGATGTTGGCGTTCTCGCTGGTAGTCACGTCGATGCGGCGCAGCGCATACGTCTTGGCCGTAATCCAGATGGTGCCCGTGAAGGCTAGGTCGTGCGTGCGCTTGGGCACAACGCTGATTTTGTAGCACCAGTCCTTACCTATAAATACCGAATCCTTCAATTCATACTCGTAAGTGAGACGCCCGCCCGCCGAAATAGGCGAGATAAAGTCTTTGCCCAGAATGTTTTGCCAGTTCGGGTAGAAGTCAAAGTTCTGGAAGTTCGAGCCCAGCATCTGGCTCAGCACCGAACCCTCGCGGGGGCCGGCCCCGCGCATCTGCTTGTGCTGAATGTCCTCGCGGCGGCGCAGGGGGCCGTATTTCTGGTACACCCTAGAGCCTACTTCCGAGGCAAACAGCGGCAGCGGGGCATCGGGGTCGGCAGCGGCGGCGGCACCCCGGCGCACGGCCAGCGCCCGAATGTCCTTTATCACCTTGCGGTTGGCGAGCGCCTTCGGCAGGTCGGCCAAGCTCACCTCAATGCGGTTATAGGAGTTGTACTCAGCCGCTTTGAGCGCCGAGCGCTCGTTGTCGGGTTTGTGCTTCTGCACCTCACGCAAAATGCGGTAGGCCGGGTCTTCGTATTTCGGCCCATGCACCATTACGCCCTTTAGCTCCACCCCCCCATTCTTGAGGCGAAACAGCACGGTTTGCTGCAACTCATTGCTTAGATGTTTGCGCTGGGTGATAAAGCCCACGGCCTGCGCTACCAGTGAGTCGGTCGTGGTCGGCACACTCAGCTTGAACTTCCCCTCAATATCAGCGGCGGTACCGATACCGGTTCTGGGCACGCGCACGGTAGCAAACGGCACCGGCTCACCCGTGGCAGCTTCCACCACCTGGCCGGTAACGATAATCCGTTGGGCCTTCACTAGCTGGCTGCTCAGGGTAAGAGCCAGCAGCAAGAGCGAAACGATAAATTTCATAGCAGAGATTAGGGGTGGACTAGTTTAAGTAGGGATACGCCTGCAAGTTACGCAAGGCGCATCAGCCTATAACTAGTTCCCTCGGATGAGTTGGGAGAATGAAGTAATGAGGTGAGGAAATGAACAGGTAAACTGAGTTCAGCTTGTTTTATCATCTCTTTACTCTCCTTACACCTCCACCTTCAGCGTGGCCGGCCGTGCCGTCACCTCAAATAGCTCACCGTGGGGCACAATAGTAATTTGCCCGTACTCCTGCAACAGCATTTTATAGGCTTCTGCCACCGGGCGGGGCTTGCGGTCGAGGTCGTAGAGGCCGCAAGGGTTTACGGTGCCGGTTTTCTGGGCCAGGCCCTTGTCCCAGTCTATCTGGTCGATGAGTGAGTACCACGTAAAGCCCAGCACCGGCACGCCTTCCTTACGCATGCGCAGAATGTTGACCCACTGCTTCCAGAGCCAGGCAGGGCCTTGGGCGGCTTCGAGCACGTTGGTTTCGGTATGCATCACGGGCTTGAGGTAGCGCTCGTAGTAGTCGTGGGTAATGGTATACCAGCCCAGCACGTCCATGCTGGTTTGAATTTCTCCATTCGGCAGCATTATCTTTTCGTTGCGGCCGTAGTAGTCGTTGCCCATTACCTGGTAGCCGGGCGGCTCGCCGGCCATAAACCAGTCGTACTCGCGCCGCGTCAGGCCATTGTCGTAGAGGTAGTTGAGTACTTCGCCCTCGGGGTGGTGGGCATAGAGCAAGTCGAGAGCCGTGAAGCGCAGCTTGTTTTGCAACTGCACGGCGGGGGTGTGCTCGGCCCGCAACTCGTGCGTAAACTCGGCCGACTCGCTTTGCACGATAATGCAGTCGGGCCGGTGCTTGGCAATCTGCTGGGTGCCCATGATGCTGGCCGCTACCGTGTGCTTGAGCGCCGTCACAAACCCCAGGTCGGTTTTAAGCTGCTCGTTCCAGACGCCATCTTTGGCGCTGGCTTTGGCCGTAACGTAAATCTCGTTCACGGGCGTGTAGTAGCGCACCCAGGGGTAGCGTTTGGCCGCTTCCTCGCAATACTCGGCGAAATACACCGGCAGCTCAGGGTTCTGAAAATTGCCCAGCCAGTCGGGTACCCCAAAGTGCATCAAATCCAAGATGGGCGTGATGCCTAAGCGCTGGATTTCAGTCATCGCTAGGTCGGCAAACTCCCAGTCGTACTTGCCGGGTCCGAGTTGGATATTATAGTAGGGCAGGCCGTAGCGCAACACTTTCAAACCCATTTCTTTCACCAGCCCCAGGTCTTCCTTATAGCGGTTGTAATGGTCGCACTCGGCCAGCAGGTCGCGCCGGGTGCGGCCCTGGTCGATGGTAGGGTAGCTGCACTCGATGCCGGTGGCAAACATGAAGTTGTTGGGCAGCCCCGTGGGCAGCCCGTTGCCGTTGTGCCCGGTAGCGCCGCCAAACTGGTCGCCCTCGTAGCTGCCGTCGCCGAATTTGGCTTTGATGTTGGTTAAAAAGGATTTCATAGCATGTAGGGTAAGCTTTAGCTTGCCGTTTTAAGGGCCGATGGGTAGCAAGTGGCAGAACGGCAAGCCAAAGCTTACCCTACTCGCTGGCTTTCCAAGAACCTGTCCGCCGTGCGCAAGCTCAAGGCCATAATCGTAAGGGCCGGGTTCACGCTCAAGGCGCTCGGAAACACCGAGTTATCGCAGATGTAGAGGTTGGGCACATCAAAGGCGCGGCCGTCGCGGTCTACCACGGCGTCGTCGCCGCTCAGCCCCATGCGGGCCGTGCCGATAACGTGGGCGTAGCGCCCGAAAGCCCAGATGTCGGTGGCCCCAGCGGCTTCCCAGATGCGGCGCATCGTGGCTTCGGCGTGGGCGTTCATGCGCTGCTCGTTTTGCTGGGCCGTGAAGTGCAGGCGCGGCTTGGGCAGTTGGTGGGCATCCTGCTCGTCGCTCAGCTCCAGGAAGTTATCGGCGTGCGGCAGGCAGTCGCCCAAGATGTTGATGCCCGCCACATGGTTGTACTGCCGCATATAGTCGCGCAGCGGCTGGCCCCACAGCTTGCGCCCCCGCGCCACCTGCCCCGCGAACGTAACCGGCATCACGCCAATGCTTTGCAGCAGGTAGCCGCCTGCAAAATCAGCATCCCTGGGCCGGTGCGTGTCCTGCGAAATCAGCCCGCCCGGAATGCCCTTGTTAGGCCGCACTTCATCGGCAAACGTGCCCCAGACCTGCACGCCGGTGTGCGCCATCAGGTTGCGGCCTACCTGCCCGCTACTCAGGGCCAACTCATTAAGCAGCAGCAGGCGCGGGGTTTCTACCGAGCCGCCGCACAGAAATAAATGGCGGCACGCCAGTCGGTGCGTTTGCCCGTGTTGGGTGTACACCACGGCCGTTACGTGCCCCCGCACATTGCGCTCAATTTCCGTCACGAAGCTATTGGGCCGAATATCCGCCCCGTATTTCACCGCCAGCGGAATGTAGGTTACGTCCATGCTGGCCTTGGCCCCATTGGAGCAGCCAGCCTGGCAGAAGCCCCGGTTGGTGCACGCTTCGCGCCAGCCCACGCCGTCCTGGTAGTAGCGCGCCGACAGGGCCGCATTGGCTGCCGGGGCGGTGCGGATACCGATTTTCTCCGCCCCGCGCACCATCAGTTGCGCGGCGCTATTAAGTGGGAGCGGAGCCAGCGGGTAGCCTGTGGGCCGCGCCGGCCCCCAGGGGTAGGGTGTGGGGCCGGAGATGCCCAGAAACTGCTCTACTTCTTCGAAATACGGGGCCAAGTCGTCGTAGGTCAGCGGCCAGTCCTCACCCTGCCCGAAATCGCGCCGCAGGTGCAGGTCGTCGGGCAGCGGGCGGGGCGTGTATGCGGTGTAGTGCAGCGTGGAGCCGCCCACGCCGGTGCCGGAGTTGTTTTTGCCCATTGCCAGCGGGTCGTGGCCCGCCGCGAGCCGCTCGTCGTTCCAGAACAAAAAGTCCTGCGCTTTCTCGTCGGTGGCAAACTCTTGGGCGGGGTTGTGCCAGGGGCCGGCTTCCAGCGCTACTACCCGCAGGCCCGCCTGCGCCAGCCGCGCCAGCAGCGGCGCACCGCCCGCCCCCAACCCAATAACTATACAGTCAACTTCATCGGCGGGCGCGGTTACGGGCTGCGGCTGCTCCTCGGGCGTGTCGGCCAGCAGCGTGCGCAGCAGGGGGTCTTGCACTTCGGTTTCGGTGGGCGTTAGCACGCCTTCTTCGGCAATTTCTTCGTCGGGCATAGCAGTAGGGTGCGGGGCTTGCCCCCGCCCGTCGTTGAACAATAAAATTGGTAGATGCTACTGGCGCAGCAAACGGGCGGGGGCAACCACAGGAAGGCGTTGGCCAAGCCCCGCGGCCTACTGCTCTCTGGTCTCCTTTTCATTGAGCCCAATTTTCGTCCAGGCGGGCAGGTCAGCGTAGCCGGTGTAGCCAATTTCATTTTGCGCCCAGGGGTGAGCATAGTAGGTTTCGGTCAGCTCGGCCAGTAATTCTTCAAAAAACCGGTTGGCGGGCAGCGTTTGCCACACCTCGCCGGGTGGGTTGCCAGTGGCCAGTGCCTCCAGCACCTTATCCTGTTTTTCGGGGGCAAGCTGCTCAAAATCAACCTGGAACAATGCTTGCGCAATTTGTTGAATGCCGCCCAGGCCCAGCTTGTAGGCTTCGCGGTCGGGGGGCATGGCATCGTAGCGCCATCCGTCGGCGCGGCCTTCGGTCAGGCGCTGGTCTACGGCCGGGGCCAGCGGAATGGGCACCGGCCGCTCGGGCTGGGGTAGCAGTCGGGCCGCCACCGCTACCAGCAGCCGGTAGGTTTCGGGGGCCAGAAACTGCGGCTCGTAAGCAGCGGCCGGCGCGGTAGCGGCCAGGCGCTGCGCGAGCGCGGCGCGGGTGGCCGCCGACAGGTGGCTGGTAGGTAGAAGCTCCTCGAAAGTCATAGCGTGATGCGAGAGCGAAAATTTACTGAGCGGTTTGTTAGCAGTTTAGCAGCCAAGTGCTGGTTTTGTTTAAGGAGGCGTAGCGAAAAGCTGCCGGGCTATTCGTCGCTGCTCAGCTTGCCCCCCGTCACATGCACCAGCGCCCCGGTCATAAACGAGCCATCGGCCGAAGCCAGCAGCACGTAGGCTGGGGCCAGCTCCTCGGGCTGGCCAGGGCGCTTGAGCGCTACCTCGTGGCCGAATTTGGCGATTTCCTCACGCGGCATGGTGCCCGGGATGTTGGGCGTCCACACGGGCCCCGGCACCACGGCATTCACCCGGATGTTGCGCTCGCCTAGGTACAGCGCCAGCGACTTGGTAAGCGAGTGAATAGCGCCCTTGGTGCAGGCATAGTCCACCAGCAGCGGAATGCCCACAATACCCACAATACTGCCCGTGTTAATAATGCAGTCGCCACTCTGAAGGTGCGGAATCACGGCCTGCGCCATCCACATATACCCCAGAATGTTGGTGTCGAAGGTGCGCCGAATCTGGGCTTCGGGAATGTCCTCGAACTTCTCATTAGCCGCCTGGAAGGCCGCGTTATTAACCAGGATATTGAGCCCACCCAGCTCGGCCCGCACCAGCCGCACCGCCTGAAACGCCTGCTCCCGGTCGCGCACGTCGAGCTGGAGCACTTGGCACTTGCGCTTTTCCAGCTCCACAAGGCGCTTGGTTTCGGCCGCATCCTCCTGGTTCTCATTGAAGAGAATCGCCACATCGGCCCCTTCTTTGGCAAAGGCAATGGCCACTGCCCGCCCAATGCCCGAGTCGGCCCCCGTAATAAGCGCCACCTTGCCTTCGAGCTTGCCCGCCGCCCGGTACGCCGCCAGGCTGCTCTGCGGCTGGAGTTTCATAGCAGCCTGCTTGGCCGGGTAGGGCAGCTTCTGGGCGTGCGCCTTCATGTCTTTGGCCGTCGGGCGCTTGGGCGGGGCAGGGGTTTTTTTGGCAGGCATAAGGGAGAAGAGTAGGTTTGCTTTCCTTACGCAAAAAAGGTGATGAGGTAATGAGATGAAGGGGTAAGGAGGTGATGGGTAATGGAGTAAGGAGGTGAAGGGGTAAAGAGCTTTTTAACTTCTAGGACTTACGCAACCGGCTCGTCAGAGTAGCCGCGAAGCGGCGACATGTTGGTAGGTAGTGTTTGGAAAACAGACCAGAGCTGCG
>JBPBPU010000010.1:0-81160 GCA_050954465.1 Janthinobacterium lividum | reverse complement strand
CCCCGCTACAGCTATGCGTAAAATTCTCTTGGCCGCTGGCCTGCTGGCCTTAGCCGGCCTGTTGTTTTACAGCCTCACCGGCACACCACCGCCTGCCTCGGCCCCTGACCCCGTCTACGCCGCTCGCATAGAGCAGGGGCGGCGGCAAAAGGATGTGGCCTTTCGCACGGCGGCTACGTCGCCCATTCCGGTCGGGCAGCGGGCGGCTTTTCAGGGTCTGCGTTATTATTCGCCCACCGCGGCCTACCGCGTAGTGGCCCAGCTCACGCGGGCGGCCGTGCTCACGCCTGCACCGCTGGCCCTCACGGGCGGCTCCTCCGATGCCTACGCCCGCTGGGGCACGGCCGAGTTTGAGCTGGGCGGCCAGCCACAAAAGCTGGCGCTGCTGCAAAAGCAAGGGCTGGGGGCCGATACCAACGAGTTGTTTCTGCCCTTCACCGACCCCACCAACGGGCAGCAGACCTACGCCGCCGGGCGCTACCTCGACCTGGCCGTGCCGGTCGCCGAGGCAGGTACCATCGAGCTGGATTTTAATACCGCCTATAATCCCTTCTGCGCCTATAACCACGACTACAGCTGCCCCAAAGTGCCGGCCGAAAATCGCCTCACGGTGCCCGTGCTGGCCGGCGAGCAGTTTGTTCAGCCCTGACGTTGGCGGCGCAGTCGGCGTAGGTCGAGCCGATAACCGGGTAGCACCGACTCGCCGCTCAACTCGCCGTCGAAACCTTGTATCTCCTCAATGGGCTGGCCGGGGCGGTAAACGTAGGCGGTCGTAGTCTCCGTATCCAGCAAAAAACCCAGCCTCACACCGTTTTTTAGCCACTGCTCCATCTTGGCCTGCAAGGTTTTAATTCGGTCGGAGGGTGATTTCACTTCGATTACGAAGTCAGGACACAAGCGGGGAAATACCTTCAATTCGCTATCCGTTACAGTAGCCAGGCGTTCCGGGCTGACCCAGGACGCATCAGGTGAAAGCATTGCCCCGTCGGGCAAGGTATAGCCAGTAGAAGAATCGACAATCAGGCCGAGATTATACTGGTATTGCCACATATACAGGCTGCCATAGGCTTGGCCGCTGCTGTAGCCTGAGTCAAATCCGGCGGGGGGCATAATAATGATTTCGTGGTCGGCCGTTCGCTCTACGCGCATAGCGTCATTTTCCTGGCAAAAGCGAAAAAACTCTTCCTCGCTAAAGCTGGCCACAAAGGGGCCGCGCAGGATAGTGGCTTCTTCAAATTCAACGGGTAGCATAAGGATAGGGCTGGCAGGTAAGTAAACTAAAAGTACGAATTAAACGCCATTTCCCTGCACCCGGCTGCGCCCGTACCTTTGCCGCCCGCGCCCGGCCCCAAAAAAAGCGCCTAAAGCTTTTTAGCGAAGCCGTCGCTGCTTGCGCAATGACTATTTCCTTCGACTGGCTTAAAACCCTATTCCCCACCACCTTGCCGGCCGCCGAAATCGGTGTGCTGCTCACCGGCTCCGGCCTCGAAGTTGAGAGCCTCGACGAGCTGGAAGGCATACCGGGGGGCCTGCGGGGCGTGGTGCTGGGCACTGTGCTCACCTGCGCGCCCCATCCCGATGCCGACAAGCTGAGCCTTACCACCGTGCGCGTGGGCGACGACGCGCCCCGCCAGATAGTGTGCGGGGCCCCCAACGTGGCCGCCGGCCAGCGCGTGGTAGTAGCCCTGGAAGGCGCCACGCTGCACCCAAGCACGGGCGAGCCGTTCAAAATCAAGAAGTCGAAAATCCGGGGGGCGGCCTCTGAGGGCATGCTGTGCGCCGAAGACGAAATCGGCCTGGGCAACTCGCACGCCGGCATCATGGTGCTCACTACCGACCTGCCCGACGGCACGCCCGCCGCCGAGTACTTCGGCCTGAGCTCGGATACGATTATCGAAATCGGCCTCACGCCCAACCGCGCCGACGCGGCCTCGCACTACGGCGTGGCCCGCGAGCTGCGCGCCCTGCTGGGAGAGCCCGCCCACCTGCCCGACGTGAGCGCGTTTGCTGCGCCTGCTACTGGCCCAAGCATCGGCGTAACCATCGAGGACGAGCAAGCCTGCCCGCGCTACGCCGGCCTGCTGCTTGATAACGTGCAGGTTGGCCCCTCGCCCGAGTGGCTGCAGCGCCGCCTGCGCAGCATCGGCCTCTCGCCCATCAACAACGTGGTGGACGTCACCAACTTCGTGCTGCACGAGCTGGGCCAGCCGCTGCACGCCTTCGATGCCGACCAGATAGTGGGCAGCCAGGTGCGGGTGAAGCGGGCGGCGGCCGGCGAAAAATTCACGACCCTGGACGGCGTAGAGCGCACCCTGCACGCCGACGACTTGGTGGTGGCCGATGCCCACGGCACCCCGCTGGCGCTGGCCGGCGTGTTTGGGGGCAAAACGTCGGGGGTGAGCGCGGCTACCACCCGCGTGCTGCTCGAAAGCGCCTACTTTGCCCCGGCCGTGGTGCGCCGCAGCAGCCAAACCCACGGCCTGAAAACCGACGCTTCGTTCCGCTTTGAGCGCGGCACCGACCCCTACATGGTGCCGCTGGCATTGCAGCGGGCCGCCCTGCTGCTGCAAGAGGTAGCCGGGGCGCGCCCAGCCGCGCCGGTGGTCGACGTGTTTCCGCATGCCATCCCCAACTACCAGGTGCGCCTGCGCCTCGACCGCGTAAACCGCCTCATCGGCCAGGAAATAGGGGAGGCGCGCATCCGCGAAATCCTGACTGGCCTGGGCATCACTATTGAGGAGCAGAAAACTGCCGAAGCAACTCTTAACTCAAAACTCTCAACTCTTAACTCCACGGAGTGGCTCTTGGCCGTGCCGCCCTATAAGGTAGATGTGACCCGCGAGGCCGACGTAATTGAGGAAATCCTGCGCATCTATGGCCTCAACAACGTGGCGTTGCGGCCCCACAACTCGGCCGCTTTCCTTTCGCCCTTCCCCAACCCTGACCCCGAGGTGCTACGCCAGCGCACGGCCGAGCTGCTGAGCGGCCAGGGCTTTTCGGAAATCATCACCAACTCGCTCACCAACTCGCTTTACTTCGAGCAAGGCGAGGTGCGCGACGAGTCGCTGGTGCGGATTCTCAACTACAACAGCCAGGATTTGAACGTGCTGCGGCCCACGCTGCTCACATCAGGGCTGGAAGTGGTGCGCCACAACCTCAACCGCCGCCAGCGCGACCTGCGCCTCTACGAGTTTGGCAAAACCTACCACTTGGTTGGGGGCAAGCACCAGGAAAAAAACGTACTAGCCCTGTACCTGACCGGCAACGCCAGCGCCGAAACCTGGCAGCACGCCACCCAAAAAACCAGTTTCCACGACCTGGCCGGGGCGGTGCAGCAGGTGCTAGCGGCGCTGGGCTACCCGCCCGCCGGCAGCCAGCCCACCCAGCACCCGTACCTGGCCGGCGGCCTGGCCCTGCTGCTCCAAAACCAGCCCGTAGTGAATGTAGGGGCCGTAGCGCCGGCCCTGCTCAAGCGCCTCGACGTGGGCCAGCCCGTGTGGTACGCCGAGCTGGACTGGGACTGGCTGCTCAAAAAATACAAAACCAGTCTCACTGCCCGTGAGCTGCCCAAATTCCCCGAAGTGCGCCGCGACCTCTCGCTGGTAGTCGACCAGGCCATCACCTTCGAGCAGCTGCGCACTATTGCGCAGCGCACCGAAAAGAAGCTGCTGCAGGCCGTCAACGTCTTCGATGTGTACGCCGGCGACCGCCTCGAAGCGGGCAAAAAGTCGTACTCCGTAAGCTTCCTGCTGCAAGACCCCACCCAAACGCTCACCGACCAGGCCATCGACCAAGTGATGCAACGCCTCATCCAGCAGTTTGAGAAGCAGGCCGGCGCCCTCATTCGGAAGTAAACTGGTTTTAGGTAGTGGGCATTAAGTCATTATTCTCAAACACCCAACTCCCCAATGCCGCCCACCCACCCTCAGCCCGGTATTCCTTCGCCGGCGGTGCTGGGCTGGTACAATGCCGTGCCCAACCTGCTGTGGTCGGGGCTGGCCCTGGCCCCGGTGGGGTACTTCTGCTACCGGTATGTGGAGTGGCCGTGGCTCTGCGGGTTTGGGGCGGCCAGCTTGCTGGCCTACGCCTAGCCGATGACGTGGCTGCAACGCTTGCAGCTGAGCAGCGGCGTGGCCGCTTACCAGCGGCTGCGGGTGCCGGCCCTCAACCGCTTCACGCAGTCTGGCACCCTGGTTAATGCCCTGGTGCGGCGGCGCTACCCGCAGTACCGGGTTTTGCCGGGCCGGGCGGCCGTGGCGAAGCTAGTGCGCACCACCTACCAGCAGGAGCGGTTTCACTGGGCCGGGCTCGTGTTCTTTTTGCTGCTCAGTATATACGCTGCAGCCCACGGCCACCCAGGCTGGGCGCTCGGCTTGGCGCTGGCTAACGTGGGCTACAACCTGTACCCCATCTGGCTACAGCAGTACCTGCGCGTGCGGTTGGGGAGCGGCCGGCGTTAGCTGCGGCAGTGTTTCGGGTAGTCAGGGCGAGGGGCGGGCGTACGCCGTAGCTTAGCTGTTCACTTACCCACTAGCTATGAAACAGCTCACCGACCACCTCTACCAAATCAGCCTGGGGCCGGTGAACGCCTTTGTAGTGGAAGACCAGGGCCTGACGCTGATAGACACCGGCCTGCCCGGTAGTGCCGATAAGCTACTGGCGGCCATCAAAAAAAGCGGGAAAAACCCGGACGACATCCAGCGCATACTCCTCACGCACTGGCACCCCGACCACGCCGGCAGCGCCGCCGAGCTGAAGCGCCGCACCCGGGTCCGCCTCTATGCCCACGCTGCCGACGCGCCGATACTTGGGCAGGGCGACGGCAGCAGCCGGCCGCAACACCTGACGCCTGGCCTGCTCAACTGGCTGGTTTTTCAACTCTTCATCAAGCGCACCAGTCCGCTTATTCCGGCCGTACAAGTCGATGAGCAGCTGGCTGATGGCGACGTGTTACCCATTGCCGGGGGCCTGCGCGTCATCCACACGCCGGGCCACAGCAAAGGCCACATTGCGCTGCTGCTGGAGCAAGAAGGCGTGCTCATTGCCGGCGACCTCTGTGCCAACCTGCCCAGCCTGGGCTATAGCACCGTGTACGAAGACCGGGCGCTAGGCCAGCAAAGCATCCTGAAAGCGGCGGCTTTCCCGTTTGATAAAGCGGTTTTTGGGCACGGCACTATGCTACAGCCCGCCGCCAGCCAGAAAATGCAGGCGAAGTTTCGGGAAGCATAGCGGGGTGAGCACCAGAATGAAATAATTTACACCTGTTCATGCAACGCTTGGCCGCTACTTCGATGTCTACTAAAAACTGGTGCCCCGACCAGGGTGGTTGTGGCGGGGCGCAGTGGTTTTTTCTTCTACCTGTCGTGCTGCCTATGTTAGTTAGCCTATACTCCGGAGTACTCCGGCCCGGCGCGTGAGCGCCGCGGCCTGGCCCGCACCGGCCCCCGACAACCGTAGCAACCCCGGCCCTGGTCTTACTGTGAGCCGCCCTACCCCTCCCGCTGCCCCCACCGAAGGCGAACTGATAGACGGCTGCCTGGCCGGCCGGCCGCTGGCCCAGAAGCAGCTCTACGACAAGTATGCCGCCCGCATGATGGCCGTGTGCCTGCGCTATGCCCAAACCACGTTTGAGGCTGAAGACGTGCTGCAAGAGGGTTTCCTCACCGTGTTTCGCACGCTGAGCTCGTTTCGGCGCGAGTGCCCGCTGGAGTTCTGGATTCGGCGCGTGATGATAAACGCGGCCCTTCGCCAGCATCGACGCAATGCCCCGCTGGTGGCAGTGAGCGATGGCGACTACCCCGAAACCCTGGCCAGTGAGGAGTTTACGTTCAGCAACTACGCCTACGCCGAGCTGCTAGCCGTAGTACAGGAGCTGGCTCCGCGCTACCGGCTGGTATTCAACCTCTACGCCATTGAGGGCTACACGCATAAGGAAATCGGCGAGTTGCTGACCATTTCGGAAGGAACTAGCAAGTCGCAATATTCCCGCGCCCGGGCTGTGCTCCAAACCAAGCTAAGTCGCCTGCAATAAGCTTCACTTTCTCTTCCTTAATTTGCGCTATCTCTTCCTATTCTATGTCAAAGACCCCGCCTAAGGGCAGCTTAGAAGACTTGTTTCGCCACCACCTGCTGGAAAGTGCGGAGGCGGCAGTGCCGCCACGCCCCCACGTCTGGGAGCAGCTGGATAACAGTCTGCTACTGGCCCAAAACGAGAAGTACCGCCGCCGCTTGCTCGTGCATCGCTGGGCCATAGCGGCTAGCCTGCTACTGGCCGCTACGGCCGGCGGTGGCTGGTGGCACAGCCAGCAGCAAACCCAGCGCCCCAGTCTGGCTCAGGCCACTGGTGTGGCCTTGCCCACGGTTGGGCAGGGTGCCGACGGCCCCGCTGGTTATGCCTCCATTGCCCCGGCTGCTGCGTCTGGTAGCGCTTCGTCAACTCCTGTTTCATCTGCTAACTCGCTTGCTATTGCCCAACCCGCTACTTCTTCTCGCTCGGCCTTTGCCGCGCATTCGCTAGCTGCTGCGGCTGGCTCGTTTGGTACACACGCCGCCGTTACCGGGCCTCGGCGGGCTGCTGGCCATTATTCTTCCGGTATTGTGGCGGCAACCAGCCACCGGACAAGCACGCACCATCCTGCCGCCGACTTCGAGGCAGCCACGCTTGCTGAGCAGGGTGTTGGCCAGTTAGCCGCTGCCAAGCCGCTTACCGGCCAGCAGCTACCGGTAGCAACTGCTACACCTGAGGTGGCCTCCCTGGCCCTAGAAAACGGGTTGGCTTCTGCTTCCATCGACTCGCTGCAGGTGCAGCTGGCGCAACTAGTAGTGCCCGCTGGGGCAACGCTGCCAGCCACTTTGAAAGAAGTGGCGATGCCTGGGCCACTGCCAGCTTTCCGTGAGCGGCACTGGCAGTACGGAGTAGGCTACGCGGCTACGCTGTTTCGACCTAACATTGATTTTGCCCGTGACGATGCCGACTACAACTCCGCTTTCGGCTCCAACTCGGCGCTGCTTACCCGCTCTGCCGCCGCTGAATACCGCAGCCACCTGCGGGCGGGCCTGGGCCAGCGCCTGAGCCTGTGGGCCAGCCGCCGCCTGGGCAGCAGCCGCTTCAGCCTGCGCACGGGCCTGGAAGTGGCCGAAAATAACGCGCAGTCGGCTACTACCGCAGCTTTCGTAGGCGAGCAGGTGCCCGACTTTAACTACCTGCTGCCGGTTTCGACTCCGACACCGTTGCGCAATACCACCTACCGCTACCGCTCGGCCAGCGTGCCCGTCGAAGTAAGCTACAGCAATTCTACTAAGTCGGGTTTCTCGCTCTATGGCAAGCTGGGGGGGCTATTCTCGGCCTTGTTCAACGTGCGCAGCGAGGTAGAGGGCAACCTCGAAGCCTCGCGCACCTATACGCTTAGCTCGATAAACTCGCCTTACCGGCACTACTCGGCCAGTGTGCGCGGAGGCTTGGGCGTTCGCTACCGCCCGGCCGGGCACTTCTGGAGCCTGAACCTGGGCCCGGTGGCCGAAGCGGGCGTGATGAGCATGAACCTCGACCCCAGCCAGAGCTTCTGGGAGCAGAAGCGCCCCTATAGTATCGGCCTGGAAGCCGGCCTGGAGTTGGGCCGGGCTCCGAAGCTGCAATAGCCGCCATTATGTAACTGGTAGGCGCACCGCCCCAGGCTTAGTTGCCGGGACGGTGCGCCCATCGGTTGGTTTTTATCCTTTGCTCGCCTATGCACTATTTAGTACGTTTTTTATTGCTGGTGCTGGCCGTCGTGTGCCTGCTGGGTGCCCGCCGGGTTTCGAGGGCACCCCTCAAGCAGGAGGCACCCACTACCAAAAGCACCGGCCCGGTAGCCCAGACGTTTTACCTGCCCCAGACGGCAAAGTAGCCAGGGTGGGCTGCCAGGGCGCTGCTGGTTTGAGGCTACTGCGGCTGTATGTTTGCCGGACCAAGCTATGCCGCTTATGAAAAGCTTCCTCCAAATTCTACTGCTGAGTGGTGGGCTAACCGCCTGTAAAACAAGCGCGAGTGCTCCCGGCCAGCCGGCTAGCCCGCCCGTGGGCAAAGCTGCTCCCAGTCAGGATTTTCGGCTGCCTTTCCAGCAGGCCACCACGCTAACCGTCCCCGGTGGCCGCGTGCAGGCTACCCTCACGGAGGTGCAGGAGTCGCGTTGCCCCCAAAACGTGACGTGCATTAGCGCCGGTGTGGTGGCCATAACCCTGACGCTGACCGATATGGCTACTACTCAAATGCTGCACCTCGCCCGCGGTCCCCACCAGGCCGACTCGGTAGCGCTTACGCTAAACAAACAAGCATACTGGCTGCGGCTGCTCGACGTTACACCTTACCCCTCGGACACCAACAACGGCAGCGAGCCGGAAGTGGCGGCCCTACGGCTGCGCCGGGGGCCAAGCAAGCCCGCGGTTCTGAGGTAGGGATTTTCCGAAACGCAGAAACCTGGCGGGTGGGTTCGGGGTTACACTAGCTGGCACTTTTCCCAGCCGCTCCCCGTCCGCGTATGTCCACCTACCAGCTTACTTCCGACTTCAAACCTACCGGCGACCAGCCCACCGCCATTGCCCAGCTGGTGCAGGGCGTGGAAAACGGCGAGCCGGCGCAAGTGCTACTAGGAGCCACGGGCACGGGCAAAACCTTCACCATGGCCAACGTTATTGCCGAAACCGGCAAGCCGGCCTTGGTACTGTGCCACAACAAAACGCTGGCCGCCCAACTCTACGGCGAGTTCAAGTCATTTTTCCCGCAGAATGCTGTCGAGTACTACATCAGCTATTACGACTACTACCAGCCGGAAGCCTATATCGCGTCGTCGGACGTGTTTATTGAGAAAGACCTCGCCATTAACGAGGAAATAGAGAAGTTGCGACTGCACTGCACCAGCACCCTGCTAAGCGGGCGGCGCGATATTGTGGTGGTAGCGTCGGTGTCGTGCATCTACGGCATCGGCAACCCTGAGGAGTTTAGCAAGAACGTGATTTTCCTGGCGCCCGGCCACCGCTACTCGCGCAATAACCTGCTTTACCAGTTTGTGCAGATTTTGTACTCCCGCACGGAAGTGGAGTTTACGCGCGGCTCGTTTCGAGTGAAAGGTGACACCGTAGACGTGTTTCCGGCCTACGCCGACTACGCCTACCGCATCTACTTTTTTGGGGATGAAATCGAGGCGATTCAGAAAATCGACCCGGTAAGCGGCAAGAAGCTGAGCGACGAAAAGAACATGACGCTCTACCCCGCCAACCTCTTCGTGACGGGCAAGGAAACCCTCAATACGGCCATCAAGGAGATTCAGGACGACATGGTGGCCCAGCATAAGTACTTCGAGAAAGAAGGCCGCGATGTAGAAGCCCGCCGCATTCAGGAGCGCACCGAGTTCGACCTCGAAATGATACGCGAACTAGGCTACTGCTCGGGCATCGAGAACTACTCGCGCTACTTCGACCGGCGCGAGCCCGGCTCGCGGCCGTTCTGCCTCTTGGATTATTTCCCTAAAGACTACCTGCTGGTGGTGGACGAGAGCCACGCCACCATCCCGCAAATCCGGGCCATGTGGGGCGGCGACCGCTCGCGTAAAACGGCCCTCATTGAGTACGGCTTCCGGCTGCCCTCGGCCTTCGACAACCGCCCGCTCACCTTCAACGAGTTTGAGAGCATGTACCAGCAGGCGGTGTACGTGAGCGCCACGCCCGCCGACTATGAGCTGACCCAGGCCAACGGCGTGGTGGTAGAGCAAATTATCCGACCCACCGGCCTGCTCGACCCCGTAATCGACCTACGCCCCAGCATCAACCAGATTGACGACCTGCTCGACGAGGTGGACGAGCGCGTGAAAGCTGGCGACCGCGTACTCGTGACCACCCTCACCAAGCGCATGGCCGAGGAACTGAGCAAGTACATGGAGCGCCTGGGCATCAAGGTCGAGTACATCCACTCCGACGTGAAGACGCTGGACCGGGTGGAAATCCTGCGCCGCCTGCGCCTGGGCGAGGTCGACGTGCTCATCGGCGTGAACCTGCTGCGCGAGGGCCTCGACCTGCCCGAAGTAAGCCTGGTAGCCATCCTGGATGCCGATAAAGAAGGTTTCCTGCGCGACCAGCGCAGCCTCATCCAGACGATGGGCCGGGCCGCCCGCAACGAGCGCGGCAAGGTGATTCTCTACGCCGACCGCATGACCGGCTCCATGCAGCGGGCCATCGACGAAACCAACCGCCGCCGCGCCACCCAGATGGCCCACAACGAAGAGCACGGCATCACGCCGCGCACGGTGCGTAAAACCCACGCCCAGATACTGGGCCAGACCGACCTGGCCGACTACCGCGTAGTAGAAGCTCAAACCACTGCCGGTGCTTACCCCGAAGGCGGCGCAGCCCTGGCCATGGCCGCCGAGCCGGTAATAGCCATGATGAACCGCGCCGAACTGGAAAAGCTCATCAAAACCACCGAGAAGCGAATGGAAGCCGCCGCCAAGGAGCTGGACTTTTTGCAAGCCGCCAAGCTGCGCGACGAGCTGGGGGCGCTCAAGCAAACGCTGAAGGGCAAGCGCGACTAGAATAGCGGCCTGGCCGTAGCGGTTTGAACCAGCCGGTAACTAAAAAGCCTCCGTTGTAACAAACGGAGGCTTTTTAGCTAACAAGTGAAACCAGGTGGGCTCTTAGCGGGCCCGGCGCTTACGCAGGCGCTTGAGGGCGAAGGCCACGCCGGAGGCGGCCAGCAGCGAGGCCCCGCCATCGAGGGGTACAGCGGTAACGGCCTGGGGGGAGGGCGGGCCGCCGGTGCTACCGTTGCCGCTGACGTTGCCGGGAGCGCCCGCCTGGGCCTGAGCCGTGCGCGTGCCGGCCAGTAGCAGAGCCGCCGCCAGGGCTACGTGGCGCAGGGCAGAAAAACGAGAAGAAAACAGGAGCATAGAAAAGCAGGAGAAGAAAAGAAGGGGAGAAACCGCTGCCGGCCACCCGGCCGGCAGCGGCGTAGGTCACCTAGCGCACGCTCAGGCGCTGGGCGGGCAGCGTGCCGAGGGCGGCACCCTGGGCGTCGAGGGGCAGCACGCGCAGCACGTACACGCCACTAGCCAGCCCGGTGGTAGCCAGGGCCTGGGTGGCGCGGCCAGCCGCAACGGGCAGGCGGTAGTGGCGTACCTGCTGGCCCAGGCTGTTGAGCAGCACCGCGTCGAGGCCGCGCACCTCGGCCCCGAGGCCGGTGAGGCTGAGCGTGGTTTCGCCCGCCGTGGGGTTGGGGTAGAGCGAGGCGAGGGCACCGGCCGTGGCCGGGTTGGTAGCCAGGGCGTTGGCCCCGCGCAGCACGAGCGAGAAGCGCCCGGCGTAGGCGGCGTTGGCGGCCACGCTAAAGCTGTAGGAGGCCGTGGTGCTCAGGTCGGTGAGGGTGCCGGTGAGGGCGTCGCGCAGCAGCACGGCGTGGGGGGCGAAGTTGGCCAGCTCGGTGCTGGTGAGGGTGTAGGAGCCAGCGGGCACGCTCAGCCACAGGGGCACCACCTCGTCGGTGGTGGTGAGTGGGGCGCGGCCGTTGATGCTCAGGCCCTGGGGGTCGGCATCGGTGCTGGGCGAGGCCAGGTAGTAGCCGTTAGGGTTGAGCAGCTTGGCCGCGTCGAAGGCTCCGTCGAAGTTGCTGGTAGCGCCGGCTTCGAGGTACACGAACGTCTCATCCTGAGCCGAGGCCACGGTGGCGGGCAGGCTGCCCAGGCCCAGGCTCAGGCGCACGAGCGGGCGGGTGCTGGCCTGGCGCTGAAACTTGGGCGTGGCCCCGTAGGTCGTTACGCGGTTGGTGTTGGAAAAGAAAACATTAGGGTTGCCTATCGGATTAGGAGATAGCAGGCGCTGGGCGGCACTGCTGCTCACGCGCACGAAGAAGCCCTGGCCAGTCGCGATGAGGCCCGTGCCCGCCCCCACGCCGTTCACAAAGGAGGTGTATTTACCGGCGTAGCCACTCGTGCTCTGAAACACGTAGGCGGCCGGGTCTACATTGTATAGTTGGCTGGCATCCACCGTGCCCCAGTCGAGCGGGGCGGGGTAGGGGTTACCGATGAGCTGCCAGCCGCCGTTGGCGTTGCGGTTGCGGGCCAGGTCGGGCGTAATCTGACCACCGGTGGTGAGCGTGCCGGTGAAATCGACCAGCGCCTGGTTGCCAATCTGCACGGTGTAGCCCTGCGTCACGTTGAGGGCGTCGGTGAGGGCAGCGGGCGAGACGTAGCCCTGGTCGAAGGCCGAGAGGTTGGTGGCGAGTGAGGTGCTGCCCACGCGGCTTTGGTCGTAGGCGTACACGGTGGGGTAGTTGGCCGTGATGGCTGGGGCCAGGGTGTTGGCGGCCGAGTTGTAAGCCGGGTTCACCACGGGCGTAAAGCCGGTGGTCGTTAGGTCGGCCACGGTCGAGCCGCTCACAGGCGGCGAGTAGTGGCGGTAGCCGCTGGTGCCGGTGTTACCCGAGGCGTCGATGTAGCGCTGCACGGTAGCCGTGTTGCCGCTCACGACGCCCTGACCCGAGTTCACGACCAGGGCCGTGCCGGCGCTGGTGCTAAGCAGGGTCAGGGCCTTGTTATTAAGTACGAGGTCGCCGTTGCCGCCCACGGTGAGTATCTGGGTGACACTTACGGCTTGGCTCAGGGTTACGGTGTTAGGGTTGGTGGTCGTCAGGTTGAGTACCGTGGCCGGCAGTTGGTCGCCCGTATTCTGGACCGCCGTGCCGTTATAGACGTAGCTGGCCCCCGCCGCAAAGGTGCGGGTGCCCGTCACCCGCACAGCCCCCTGCCCGGCCGTGCTGCTCAGGCCGTTCGCATCGCAGATGCCGAGCGTACCGCCCGCTGCCAGTGCGAAGGTGCCCGCCCCGGTCAGGGCCTGGCAGTTGGTGAGCAGCGTGCCGCCGCTCTGCACATCAATGGCCGTAGTTACCTGCACGGCCCCCGTGAGTTGGGCTACAGCCCCGCTCGTAACGGTAAGCGTAGAGTAAGCGCCCGCCGGCACAGCCGTGGGGCTGGCCGTGGTGCCGGTGCTCACCGTGAGGGGCGTGGCGAGCTGCCGGATGCGGTGGTTGTACTGGTCGGCGATGTAGACGTTGCCGCTGCCACTGACCGCCACGCCAGCGGGGTAGTAGAGCTGGGCGCTGGTGGCCGCCCCGCCATCGCCGCTGAAGCCGGCAGTGCCAGTGCCGGCAATGGTGCTTATCACGCCCGCCGCGCTCACCTTGCGGATGCGGTGGTTAAACTGGTCGGCGATGTAGACGTTGCCGCTGCCATCAACCGCCACACCAATGGGGTTCTTGAGCTGGGCGCTGGTGGCCGCCCCGCCATCGCCGCTGAAGCCGGCAGTGCCAGTGCCGGCAATGGTGCTTAGCACGCCCGTTGTAGCCGTCACCTTGCGGATGCGTTGGTTATTCTGGTCGGCGATGTAGACGTTGCTGCTGCCATCAACCGCCACACCAGTGGGGGAGTTGAGGGCAGCGGCAATGGTGCTTATCACGCCCGTTGTAGCCGTCACCTTGCGGATGCGGTTGTTATTATAGTCGACGATGTAGACGTTGCCGCTGCCATCGACCGCCACGCCAACGGGGTTATTGAGCTGGGCGTTGGTGGCCGCCCCGCCGTCGCCGCTGAAGCCGCCAGTGCCAGTGCCGACAATGGTGCTTATCACGCCCGTTGTAGCCGTCACCTTGCGGATGCGTTGGTTATCCTGGTCGGCGATGTAGATGTTGCCGCTGCCATCGACCGCCACACCAACGGGGTTTTGAATCTGGGCGTTGGTGGCCGCCCCGCCATCGCCGCTGAAGCCGCCGGTGCCAGTGCCAGCAACGGTGCTTATCACGCCCGTTGTAGCCGTCACCTTGCGGATGCGGTTGTTGTACTGGTCGACGATGTAGACGTTGCCGCTGCCATCGACCGCGACACCAGCGGGGTTGTAGAGCCGGGCGCTGGTGGCCGCCACGCCATCGCCGTTGAAGCCGGCAGTGCCATTGCCGGCAAGGGTGCTTATTGTGTAGGTTTGCGCCGCGGCCTGGGGCAGGGTGCCGGCCAGTAGCAGGCAGCAGGTGAGGGCGGCCGCCAGCCAGTGCGGCAGCACCCGGCCGCGGGGGCGGGCCAGGCGGGTAGAGGAAGGAAGAAGTTTGAACATGGAAAAAGGGAATAAGGAAAGCCGGTTACTGCCCGTTCTTACAGCAAGCATTCCCCAAAATTCCGTTCGCCGCCCCCTGCGCTGCCCAAAAATGTCCTGAGTGGTAGCCCTGGCGGCCTGAGTGACGCAACTATGTCCATGAGTGGGAAACGGCCCCCACGCACCGGGCACAAAAAAGCCCCGGCGCGGGGTGCGCCGGGGCTCTCAGGGCCTTGGGGTAGCCGGGGGCTACACGGTAAGCGTGGCGCGGTGCGCGGCAATGCCGGCCTTCACGTCGGTGAGCGTTTGCACCTGCCGGGCCACCTGCTCGGCATCGACCACGGCCAGGAAGCGCGTAACGCCGGTGCTGAGGCGGTTGCGCTTGGCCAGGCGGGTGCGCTGCACCTGCAAGGCGGCCAGCTCGTCGGTGGTGGTTTCGGTCAGGTCGGCGTCGATGCCGGGGGCGGCAAGCACGGCCTGGGCCGAGGCTATTTTGGCATCGACTTTGGCCAGCTCGCTGGTGGTGCTGGCCTGGGCGCGGCCGGCCCGCTCGGTGGTGAGGTCGGCGGCCGTGTCGCGGCTGGCGAAGGTGCGCAGCTCAAAATCGACTTCGGCGGTAGCCGCGTCGCATTCGGCCTTGGTGGTGAGGGCAGAGTAGTCCATGCGTAGTAAAAGAACTAAAGGTGGGTGCGAAAGTGCGCTCCGAAAGTACCCCCACCCACCAGCCCCGGCAAGCCTTATTCGCCTAAGCCCCTGGAATGCCCGGTGAGCCGCAGGCGGCACCCGGTGGAGCAGGGCTGCCCGGCTAGCCCGGCCCGGCCGGCTCTACTGCCGCCAGGGCTGCTGCCTCGGCTTCCAGGGCGGCCAGGCGGGCCAGCAGCAGGTGGTAGCGGGTGGCGGCTTCGGAGGGTAGCGGGCGGGCCATGCGGTGCAGCCAGCCGGTGCGCCAGGCGGCACGGGCAGCCCCGGCCGCGTCGGCAGCGGCAGCGGCTTCGGCGGCTTCGGTAGCCGCGGCGGCCAGCAGGGCGGGCAAGGCGGTGGCCCAGTACGCGGCCACCTGCGCCTGGGCAGCCAGGGCCAGGGCCTGCGCCCGCAGGCGGTCGGCCTGCTGTTGGCACTGGCGCAGCCGCAGGGCGGCGGCCTCGGGCGCAGGGCTGCCCGGTACCAGGGCCGGCAGCGGGCCGGCCACCGGCCCCGGCCCAGCGGTAGCAGGCAAGTGCGGCAGCAGCGGCAGCAGGGCCGGGCGCACGGCCGCCGTAAGGGCGCGGCGGCCACTTTCCAGGTGCTGGGCCTGGGGCTCACTCACGCCCAGGTAAAGGGCCATCTGCGCCTGGCTAAGGCCAAAATGCGCCCGCACACGGGCTATCAGGGTGGTAGGTGAGGCAGCACGGCGAGCCATAAAGAGCCGGGGAAAGTTGTATGCTATTTTATTAAAAGCAAAAATAGCATACAAGTGGACAGTAGCTGGTTGTATGCTATTTTTGTTTTTAATAAAATAGCATACAACTTTCCCCGGCTACCTGAGTTGAGCTGCCAGGCAGGCCGCCCGCGCCCTGCCTGGGCCAGGCAGCAAAGAGGCACTCAGCAGCGGCGAGCGTCTGCGGAGCGTCAACGAAGAGCTTTCGGGCTGTTAACTAACCTAGGTTGCACGGTAAGGGTGAAGCAGGAGAATTCCCTCCTCAGCCGAGGAGGGGATGCTTCGGCGCAGCCGAAGCGGGGGTGGTGCCACCGCAGGGGCTTCGTTGAACGACTCGGGCTCTGATGCCTAAACGTCTCGTTCAACGACGTCAACCACCCCAGTTGAGGCTACGCCTCAACATCCCCTCCTTGGCTAAGGAGGGGAGCTGACCGCCTACCAAGACCCCGCAACCTGGGTTAGCCGGCCGGGGCCAGGGGCAGCAGCAGGCAGGCCGTAGTGCCCGGCCCCGGCCCGCTTTCCAGCCAGAAGCCCCCTTGCTGGCGCTGGGCCAGCTGGCGCACCAGGGGCAGGCCCAGGCCCGTGCCGCGCTGCCCTGGTTGCCGGGGCGAGAGGCCGCTGGGGCCGGGGCCCGCTTGCAGGGCGCTGCGCTGGGCGGCGCTCAGGCCCGGGCCGGCGTCGGCCACGGCCAGTACCAGGCCGCCTTGCCCCGGCCGGGCGGCCAGCGTGATGGCCGAGCCAGGCGGGGCCGCCTTCAGGGCGTTGCCCAGCAGGTTGCGCAGTTGGGTGAGCACCATGTTGTAGTCGGCCCACAGGGCGGGCAGGCCGGGGGGCACCTCCACCGCCACGGCCACCTGCCGGGCGTGGGCGGCCGGCGCGTACAGCGCGGCCGACTCGTGCAGCAGTGCGGCGGCATCGAGGGCCTCGGGCTGGTAGGCCAGCTCGCCGCTTTGGCTGGCCGCCCAGTAGAGCAGGTTGTTGAGCAAGCCCGTGAGCCGGCCGGTGGTGTGGCGCACCTCGGCGGCTACCTCGCGCAGGTCGCCAGAACTGGCCAAGGCCGGCTGCGAGTAGTAGTCGAGCAAGGTAGCCAGGCCCTCCAGGGCCGTGAGGGGGGTGCGCAGGTCGTGCCCTATCACGGTATAGAGGCGGTTTTGGGTGGCGCGGGCGGCCCGCAGGCGGCCCGCCAGGCGGCGGGCTACCAGCAAGGCCGCCGTGGCCCCGCCCAGCAGCAGCAGTAGCAAGCCGGCCCCGAGCCAGGCCACCTGCTTTTGGTGCTGCTGCCGGGCTTCGGCCTGGGTTAGCTCCCAGATGCGCAGCGCCTGGAGGCTGCTGCGAAAACGGGCCTCGGCCTCGGCCACGGCCGCCCGCTGCTGGCGGCCGCGCAGGGTATCGGCCAGCGCCACCGCCCGGCCCTGGGCCTGGAAGGCGCTGTCGTAGCGGCCCTGCCGGGCGTAGGCCCCCGCCAGTAAATACAGTGCCTGGCTGAGGGCCTGGGGCTCCTGGGCCTGGGCGTAGTGCCGGCTCAGGGGGCGCAGCAGGGTGGCAGCGGCCGGGTAGTTGCGCTGCCGCAGCCACTCGCGGGCCAGGGCCATGCCCAGGCGGGTGCGGCTGGCGAATGCGCCTGCCGAGTCGTAGTAGGCCTGGGTGCGGGTAGCGTAGTGGGCGGCCGTGGGCTGGCCGGTAGCCTGGGCCCACCCGGCTTGCAGCTGGGTGAGCTGGGCCGCCAGCCCGTAGTAGCCCAGCTCTACCCGAAACTCGGGCCCGGCGGCCTGGCGCAGCCGGGGCAGCAGGGTGGCAGCCCTGGCCAGCACGCGGGTAGTAGCGCTATCCTGCGCCACCAGGCAGGCTTGCGCCTCCACCAGCGCCAGGGTGCTGGCATACGTTAGCAGGTCGCGGTCGCGGGGGTGGGCTTGCAGGCGGCGGCGCAGCTCGGGCTGCTCTTCGGTGGCCAGAGCCCGCAGGTAGTGCGGGGCAGTAGGCAGCAGGTGGGGCGCGTAGCCTGGGAGCGTAGCCGCCCACTCCTGCATGGCATCGGCCCAGTTATAGCGGCGCTGGGTGCGCAGCACTGCCAGGGCCTGCTCGTAGTGCCCGGCGGCCAGGGCGGGCTCGTCTTGCTCTTGCAGAGCCTCAGCATAGAGCGTATGTACCCAGGCCAGGCCCCCCAGCTTCTGGGGGGCGGTGTTGGGGGCGCACTGGTAGGCGCGGCGGGCCAGGTCGTAGCAGTGCAGGGCGGCGGGCAGCCGGCCTTCGGCCCGCCAGGCCAGGCCAGCATTGGCGTAGTTGCTCGCCAGGCTTACGCCCACGGCCCCGGCCCGGCCATCGAGGGTGCGGAAGGTAGCCCAGGCGGCACTATCGGGGAAGGCAGCCGCCAGCACCTGTGCGGCCTTCAGAGAAGCCAGCCGGGCGCTGTCGTAGTGCTGGTGCCGCCAGTGCAGCCGGGCCAGGCGGCTATGGATATTGGCTAGCTCTAGTGGCAGGGGGGGGTGCAGCACGGTCCCCAGCCGGGCTGCCGCTCGCAGGAGCCCGGCTCCCGAGTCGGGCGTGGCCGAATGGCTCAGGTAAATGCTCAGCCGGCGCAACTGCCGGAAGCGCTGCGCCGGCGGGGCCGGGGCAGCCAGGGCAGCGCGTAGCCGCCGCTCGTCGGCGGTGCGGCCGGGGCCGGGGTCCAGTAGCCGGGTCATCAGCCAGGAGTCGGCCGGCGGCGGGGGGGGCGGGCCAGACTGGCAGGCGCAGGCGGCCCCGGCCAGCGCCAGCGCCCCGCCTACCTGCCTCACATACCGCCAGCCTGCTGCTAGGTTGCTCATGCTGCTTGGTTGCTGGGGGTGCCTTTAGCTGACCAGCCGCAGCCGCCGCAGCAGCGCATCGCGGTAGCTACGGCTCAGGGGTAGGGTTACGCCCGCCACTACTACCGTCGTTTGCCGCTCATCCAGGCTCTCAATAAAGCTCACGTTTATCAGGTAGCCGCGCTGAATCTGCACAAACTGCGTGGGCGACAGCTCCAGGGCCAGCTCGCGCAAGGGCTGGCGGCTGAGGTAGCGGCCGGCGGCCGTTACCAGGGTGCAGTATTTGCCATCGGCTTCCACATACTGCACCTCGGGCAGGCACACCTTCACCAGCCGGCCCCGGCTGCGTACAAACAGGCAGTCGTCGAGCAGTACCTCCCCCTGGCTCCAATTGCGCGGTAGCTCTTCTTCCCCGGCGGCTCCGGCCAGGGCCGCTGGCAGGGCGGCCGTCTGGCCGGCCGCATAGTTGAGCAGGGCCAGCTCCAGGGCGTGCTGCAAGGCGGCGGCGTCGTAGGGCTTGAGCAGGTAGGCAGCGGGCCGCGCCAGCTTGGCCCGGCCAAAGGTGGCTTCGTCGGCAAAGGAGGTGAGGAAAATAATGGGCAGCGAGCGGATAGCCCGTAGCTCGTGGGCCAACTCAATGCCGTCGCGGTCGCCGTCGATGCCAATGTCGAGCAGGGCCAGGTCGATGGGCAGCAGGCTTTCCCGAAACAAGTCGGTTGCTTCGTCGGCAGTAGCCACCGGCCCTACCGGCTCGTAGCCCAGCCCGCGCACCAGCACCGCCAGCAGGCGGGCGGCCAGGGGCTCATTCTCAACCAGGAGCAAGCGGATAGCGGGGTCAGGCAGCATGGGTACTGGGAAGAAAGAGCCTACTGGGTACTGCTGCAAAAATAGGCAGTAAAGTAAGCTGAGCTAGCCTGGCACCTGCTTCTCTGGCCGGCTCTGCGCGGGCGAGGTTATTTTTGCGGGCTGGCACCGGGTTTGCACTTCACGGCGCATTCATTCGTTACTGTCTGGCTTTTTTACGTATCACGCTCATGCTGCGCCGCTGGTTACTCGTTCCGCTTGTTCTGTTGTGTACCGCCTGGACGCAGTCGCCCGAAACGGCCGAGCCCATACGCCATTGGCCTAATGCCAACTTCAAGGCCGGCGAAACTATCCGCTACAAGGTGCACTACGGGCTGTTGAATGCGGCCGAGGCCACCGTAGAAACCTCCGGCAGCTTGGAGCGCGTGGCCGACCGACCCTGCTATAAGGCCACCGTGAGTGGGCGCACTACGGGTTCGTTCGACTTCTTTCTGCACGTAAAAGACAAGTGGCAGGCTTACATCGACACGGCCAGCATCTTGCCCCTGCGCTCAACCCGCGACATTGAGGAAGGCACCTACCGCAAAAAGGAAGTGGTAGACTTTGACCAGGCCCGCGACATGGTGAACGTGCTGCAAACCCACGTAGACCCGCACATCCACTACACCTTCAAGGTGCCCGACAACGTGCAGGAGCTAGTGAGCGGCTTCTACTACCTGCGCACCATTAACTACGACCACATGAAGCCGGGCGACGTGCTGCACATCGGCGGCTTCTTTGACGAGTCCTCCTTCAATCTGGAAGTTACTTTCAAAGGCCGCGAGATTGTGGACACCAAGGCCGGCCCCATCCATGTGCTGAAGCTGGTGCCCAAGATGCCCAAAAACCGCATATTCCGGGGTGAGGAGTCCATCAAAGTCTACCTCTCCGACGACCAAAATAAAATCCCGGTGCTATTTCAGGCCGAGATGTTTGTGGGCTCGGTAAAGGTGGATATGTACAAGTATGAGGGGCTGAAGGCGCGGCTGAATATGGCCAAGTAACACCAAGCCGGAGCTTAGCTGCGCTGTCCTTCGGTTAGTGGTACATCACAAAACCGTAACATAGCCTGCGGGGCCGTACCCGGTACTTTTGTAAGGCGAAAGTCTTTACCCCTTGCGCGCTCCCGCTGTGGCTACTCCTGCGAAAGCTCCTGCCTACAAAATCCTGGTTGTGGACGATGACCCTGACATTGTGGAGCTGCTACAATTCAACCTCAAAAAGGAGGGCTACGCCACCGCTTCGGCCGCCGATGGCCGGCAGGCGCTGGCCGTGGCTCAGGAATTTGGCCCCGACATTATCCTGCTCGACGTGATGATGCCGCACCTCGATGGCATCGCCACCTGCCGCATTTTGCGCGAGCAGGCCAAGTTCAAGGACACCTACATCCTGTTTTTAACAGCCCGTGCCGAGGAGTTTTCGGAAGTAGCTGCCTTCGAGGCTGGGGCCGACGACTTCATTGCCAAGCCCATTAAGCCCCGCGCCCTGCTCAGCCGCCTGGCGGCCCTCGTGCGCCGCGACCAGGACCCCCACGCGGGCGTCGAGGCCATCGAGCTAAACGGCCTGCGCATCGACCGCACCGGCTTTGCCGTGTACCAGGATGGCCGCAAAATCACGCTGCCCAAGAAGGAGTTTGAGCTGCTGGCGTTTCTGGCCGCCTCGCCCCACAAGGTATTCAGCCGCGACGAGCTGCTGCAAAATATCTGGGGCAACGACGTATTTGTGCTGGCCCGCACCGTGGATGTGCATGTGCGCAAGGTGCGCGAGAAAGTCGGCGACCACCACATCCAAACCATTAAGGGTGTGGGGTATAAATTCAATGAGCAGTAAGGAAGAGTTGGGTGGAGGGTAGGAGCATAAAGAACGTCATTCCGAGCTTGCCGAGGAATGACGTTCTTTATGCTCCTAGTTACTAGACTTGTTCCTAAACAAAAGGTCTTGGAAAAAGAACGTCATGCTGAACGCAGTGAAGTATCTCTACCACTTCATCTGCGCTGTTCAACGACGCGGTAGAGATGCTTCACTGCGTTCAGCATGACGTTCTTTTCCGTTTTTCTTAATTTGGGAACAAGTCTACTGACCAAATACTTGCATGAACCTCTCGTCCCGAACCGTTGCCGTTCTCATTGCGCTGCTGGTGGCGGGCGTGCTCACGGCGTTTGCTTACGTAGCGCCGGGGCTGCCCACCAACCAAGCGTTTCTGGCGGCGGGCATTACGGTGGCGGCGTGCTTTCTGCTGGTGTACCTCTCCTTTGAGGCGCTGATTTTTCGGGAAATAAACGGGCTTTATTCGCGGCTGGAGCACATCAAGCGCAAGGATTTCAAGAAGCTAAGCAACAAGTTCCTGTTTCGGCCCGAGCCTTTGCAGCGCATCGGCGACGAGATAGTGGAGATGGCCGAGCGCCGCCAGAGCGAGCTGGATGAGCTAAAGCGCCTGCAAGCCCTGCGGCGCGAGTTTCTGGCCGACGTGTCGCACGAGCTGAAAACGCCGCTCTTCGCCGCGCAGGGCTTCGTGCACACCATTCTGGATGAGGAGGAAGAAGCCCCCGAAACCGGCATGGACCCGGCCACCCGGCGCAAGTTTTTGCAGCGCGCCGCCGCCAGCCTCGATGCCCTCGACGCGCTGGTGCAGGACCTGGTAACTATTTCGCAGCTCGAAAAAGGTGTCATTCGGATGCGCCGCCAGCGCTTCGACCTCGTGGCCCTGGTGCAGGAACTGTTTGAGCTGCTGGAGCAGCAGGCCCAGCGGCGCGGCACCACGCTCTCGCTGTTCCCGCCCCACATCGGCCAGGAAGAAGTGCCCGTAGTGGCCGACCGCAACCGCATCCGGCAGGTGCTTACCAACCTCATAGACAACGCCATCAAGTACGGGCGGGAGCAGGACGGGCACGTAGTGGTGGCTATTACGCCGGGCCGCAGCGGGGTGCGCGTGGCTGTGCGCGACGATGGGGCTGGCATCGCGCCCGAGCACCAAGCCCGCATTTTTGAACGGTTCTACCGGGTCGATAAAAGCCGTTCGCGAACCAGTGGTGGGTCGGGGTTGGGCCTGGCCATCAGCAAGCACTTGGTGGAGGCGCACAAGTCTACCCTTCGCATCAAGAGCTTGGTAGGGGAGGGCACGGTGCTGGAATTCAAGCTCCCCAGGCCCAAGGAGAAGTAGCGAAACAACCCCAGCCAGCTCAATCCGCGTAGGCATTACCCTATGTCGCCTACGCCCAGCCTTCGCACCCCGTTCACTTACTCGCTTTTTCGCGCCATCTGGATTGCCTCGCTCGTGAGCAACGTGGGCACCTGGATGCAGAACGTGGCGGGCGTGTGGCTGGTAACGACGCTCACCACCTCGGCCCTGCTCGTGGCCCTGATGCAGACGGCCACCAGTATGCCGGCCTTTTTGTTGAGCATGCCCGCCGGGGCCATCGGCGACCTTATTGACCGGCGACGGCTGCTGTTATTTACGCAGGGGTTTATGGCCGTAGTGGCGCTGGGGCTGGGAGCATTTGCGCTGCTGGGCGGCATCACGGCCATTGATGTGCTGGGCTTCACGTTCGTGCTGGGCATGGGCGCGGCCCTCAACGGCCCCATCTGGCAGACGGTGACCACCGAGCTGGTGCCGCGCCCTGTGTTGCCGTTTGCCATCACACTTAATGGCGTGAGCAACAACATTGCCCGCGCCATTGGGCCGGCGCTGGGCGGGCTCATTATTGCGCACTACTCGCCGGGCTGGGTGTTTGTGCTGAACAGCATTTCCTTCGTGGGTACCTGGCTGGTGGTGTACCGCTGGCGGCGCGAGGGGCAACCCGACAACGGGCCGGCCGAGAATTTTTCGGGGGCGCTGCGGGCCGGCATTCGCTACGTGCAGTACTCGCCCTCGATTGTGGCGGTGCTGGTGCGGGCGTTTGCGTTTGCGTTTGGGGCCAGCGCCATGTGGGCGCTGCTGAGCGTGGTAGTGGCGCGGCGGCTGCACTTGCAGTCGGGCTCCTACGCCGTGATGCTCTCGTGGCTGGGCGCGGGGGCCGTGTCGGGCGCGCTGCTCATCGGGCGCATCGGCCACCGCCTCAACCTCAACCAGCGGGTGCTGCTGGGCTCGCTCCTTTTTGTGGGCACCAACCTGAGCCTGGCCTTGGTGCCGGGCGAATACTGGCTGTTTCCGGTGATGTTTCTGTCGGGCACGGCCTGGCTCATTACCATGACGAGCTTCAGCACCAGCGTGCAGCTGCATGTGCCCAAGTGGGTGCAGGCGCGGGTAGTGAGCATCTACATGCTGGTGTTTCAGGCCGGCATGAGCTTGGGCAGCATCGTGTGGGGCGAGCTGGTAGACCGTGCCAACCTGCAACTGGCCCTGCTGGTGGCCGCCGGCTGGATGCTCGCCAGCCTCGCGCTAGCGTTGTTTTTCCCCATGCACCAGCCCGAGGGCCTGGACTTTTCCCCCGGCGAGTCGTGGAGCGACCAGCTACCCGCCCTCGAAGAAAGCATCGACCCCGACGATGGCCCCGTGGTAGTGATGATAGACTACAACATTGCGCCCGCCGACCACGCCGCTTTCCACGTTGCCGCCGAGGCGCTCACCCGCCTGCGCCTGCGCGATGGCGCGTTGCGGGCCGGCGTCTTCACCGACGTAAACCAGCCCACGCGCATCACCGAGTTTTTCTACGTGGCTACCTGGGCCGAGCACGAGCGCCAGCACCACCGCTTCACCCGCGACGACGAGGCCGTGGAAGCCGAAGTGCGCCGCTTCCACCAGGGCGAGGCTCCGCCCCGCGTTACGCACTTCCTGGCTTTCCCGCGCACGGCCAATGTGGAGGTAGCGGTGCCGCCCTTGCAAATGGCGGACAGTGCGCAGTAGTTTCTGTATAGGCGTTGCTGCTGATTGTGATTATTTTATATGACTTCATGTTCGGCTCATCAACTGCGTAGCGGCAGTTATTAAATCAGCCGCAAAGCGACAGTATGTTGGTAGTAAATGCCTGAAAGACAGCGGGGAGTCGCAGAGAGTTGGTGCCTATCGTTGGGACAAAAATGCCGCCGCATTGCGGCTCTGGAAACGGTTTAGCTGCTTACTAGCTGCCGTTACGCACTGGCGTGGGCCTCTGGCCCGTGCCTGGCTGCTACAGGTATGTTAGAACGTCTCATTCGGGTGCCGCCCTCCCTGTAGCAGGCCAGAGGCCTACAGCAGCCAGGCACGGGCCAGAGGCCCGCGCCAGTGCGTAACGGCAACTTACCACGAGCCGCTGTTACTATCGCTGCTGTCGAATCCGCCCCCGCCGGTGTCGTCCGACGAGCTGTCATCATAAGAGGACGGAGACGACGAGTCGTTGTCGCTGGAAGAATCGGTAGAAGAAAAATAATCCGGCGACGAGCTGCTGGATGAATTGCCATCGGCGAAATAATCTGGCTTGGCGCTGGCGCTATCGTCGTTATGAGAGGCCAGGTAAGCACCAGCTGCCGCGCCGGCGGCCCCAGCGGCCAGCGTGCTGCCGAGGCCCGAATGACTACGTGAGCGGATGCTGCCATAGCGCGAGCCGCCCGATGAGCCAGTAAAATACGTGCCGCTCTGGCCGCTGGTAGCTGGGGAAGAGCCAGAGCCGCCAAAGGCAAGCTTTAGCAGCTTCACCAACCCAAACAGGGCCAGGGCCAGAATAGCCAATGCCACTATAACGGTGGTGAAAGCGCCTAGCGACATGCCGTTTGAGGACGTTGCGTTAGTATCCGCAAGGCTGTTGCTGCCTGGGCTGCTAACTGGCGCGGGCACTTCGGTCGGGGCTACGGTTGGCTGCGAGCGCGGGTCGGAGGTGGGGTTAGCGGTCAGCATCAGCGTGTTGAGGCCAGCCCGTAAGCCCGCGCCGTAGTTGCCCCGCTTGAAGCTGGGGGTCATGTCTTCGTTGATGACATGACTTATTACTTCGGATGTGATAACCAGGCGCAGACCCGCGCCGGGCTGGATGGTGAGCTTATGTTCTTTGGCAGCCAGCAATACCACCAAGCCATTATTTTTGCCGCGTTGGCCCACCCCCCAAGCTGTGCCAAGCTGGCGGCCGTAGTCGGCTACGTCGCGCCCGCCGAGCGAGGGCACGGTAACGACGACTATCTGGGTGCCGGTCTGGTCGGCGTATTTGCGCAAGCCGTGTTCCAGCCGTTTGGCATCAGCGGTTTTGAGCAACTGGGCCTTGTCGGTCACGAACCGGAAGGGAACTGGGCGAGGCGGAATGCCGTGGGCCGCATTGGCGGGCCCCGGCAGCCCGGCCAGCAGCAAAAGTAGGGCAATCAGCAAACGAACCATAGCAACACGCATAGGGTAAAGATTTTTAGATAGTAGGGGCTTAAGGGCTTTCATGCTTCGACTAGTTGAGAAGTTACTTACCTGCATTGGCCTGCAAGCTAATAGCACTTTACCCTATTAGTTCTTTGCCACCCATTTTCAAGCTATTTTGCGCACCTTATCACCTTCAGAAATTTTTTAGTAGGTAAGGTGAGCTTGTAGCTTTCCAAGTGTGTTACTGCTGCGCAGGCGGGGTTAGATTCTTGTCCGGCGCTTTAGCGCCAGGATTAAAATTCGCCTGCCTGACTAGGCTTTAGCCCTTTTCGACACTAGTGCCGGCTGGGCTAAAGCCCCAACAACAATGGAGCTTGCCATTCCCGGCGCTAAAGCGCCGGGCAAGATACCCAACCCCAACCCCGCCTGCGTAACAGCAGTAAGTTACTGAACCAGTAGTTGGTGGCCTGAAAAACAAAAACAGCCGCCTAATACTGGGCGGCTGTTTTTGTGAGAAGCAGAAACAAAACCTGGGTTATTATGTCATCAACTACCATGAGCCGCCGTTGTCGTCGCTGCTGCTGAAATCGCCGCCGCCGAAGTCGCCCGATGTGTCGCCGCCGCCCGAGGAAGTATTGTCGTCGGAGAAGTAGTCGCCGGAGTTGCTGTTGGCCGCGTTGTCGTCGGAGAAATAATCGGGGCCGGCCGGGTTGCTACCCGCGTTATTGCCCGAGAAGTAGCCATCGGCTGCACCGGTGCCGATGGCCGCGCCGGTGCCAGAGTTGCCGTTGTTGTCGTCGAAGTTGCGGGAGGTATCGGCGTTTGAGTCGTGGTTGGAGCCCAGGCGCTCGCCTAGGTAAGCCCCGGCCGCAGCTGCCGCGCCGGTAGCCAGTAAGCCGCCCATGCCAGGGCCGCTGCTGGGGGCAGCGCCATAGCCGCCGCCCTGGTTGGGCGCGCCAAAATTGGGGGTGTTGCCGCCGGTGGGGCGGTTGCCCGTAAAATCGGGGGCTTGACTGCTGGCGGCCTTGTTGCCTCCAAAAACCTTGCGCAGCAGCATAAACCCGCCCCCGAGTACTACCAGGCCAAGCAGGATGGTACCCCAGGGCAACCCCGTCGAAACCGGCTCGGCCGGCTGAGAGCTAACCGGGTCGGGGCTGGTAGTGCCAAGGTTCTGGCTGGGGGAGGTTGGCGTGGCGTCGGGAGTAGCGGCTGTGGCTACGGCGGGGCTGGTGCTATGCGGGGCAGAGCTGGGGTTGGCGGTGAACATCAGCGTATTCAAACCCTTGTGGAGCCCGTCGAAGTAGTTGTTTTGCTTAAAAAGCGGGGTCATTTCCCCGATAACCTGCTGTACCACGGTCGGGGTAATGCGGCTTTGCATACCCGAGCCGGCTTGGATGCTGAGCTTGTGTTCCTGGCCCGAAAGCAAGACTACAATGCCGTTGTTCTTATCGGTTTGGCCTACTTGCCAAGTGTTGCCAATCTGGCGGGCCACGTCGGCCGCCGACTGGCCGTCGAGTGAGGGCACTGTGACGACAATAACCGGGGTGCCGGTGCTGGCGGCGTACTTGCTCAAGCCGTTGCTTAGCTTCCGGGCATCGGCGGGCGAGAGCAGGTGCGCCTGGTCAGTTACGAACGTAAACGGGTCGGGCTTGGCCGGGATGCCGTCGGCGGCACGGGCGGGGCTGCTGAGCCCGGCGAGCAGGAGCAGAAAAGCGAAAAAAATACGAGGCATAGGGCGCGGGGTAAAGGTGAAAGAAGAGAACGCGCCCCTTGTACGGCCTTGGTTCTGAGTTGGCTGTTTCCGAGCGAAGCGCCGGCTTTGCTGGGCAACCAGAGTCGGAGGCGAAATAACCTCTGCAAGGCACTGTGGACGCTTTTAAGGAGGAAACCTCTTGCCTTTGCCAGCCGTACCGCTTAGCTAATTCCCATTTGGGCAAACCCCTCACCCCTTTTAGCTTTATGCCAACAACTCCTCTCTCCTACGTGCGCTTCGCCAGCGGCGTCGAAGAAATGCAGCCCGACGAAGACAAGCTCACCAACGAAACGGTAGAGTCGATGGGCCGGCTCAACCGCTACATGTTCGAGAAGCACCGGCACGCCATCCGCGATGCCCACGCCAAAAGCCACGGCGTGCTGCGCGGCGAGCTGCACATTTACCCCAACCTGCCCGAGCACCTGGCGCAGGGCGTGTTCCACGAGGCCAAAACCTACCCGGTTATAATCCGGCTCTCATCGGCCCCAGGGGCCATTGGCCCCGACCAGCAGTCTACGTTCAAGGGCATGGCCATCAAGCTCATTGGGGTGGAAGGGCGCAAGTTTCTGGCCGAACGGGCCGAAGAAGTAACGCAGGATTTCCTGCTGGTAAACTACCCCACCATCCCGACCGGCGACATAGCCAGCTTCCACCGGATGCAACTAATGCTGGAACAGCTGGCCCACACGCCCGACGGCTTCCAGCAGGCTATTTCTACCACGGCGCGGGTGGCCAATAAGGCGCTCAATGCCATCGGCCTCGACCCCGCCATCAGCCCCATCGGCCCCGGCGACCCCAACCACCACCTGCTGGGCGAAACTTACCACATCCAGGGCGCTATCCGCTACGGCGACTACGTGGCCAAAATCAGCGCCGCGCCACTGTCGGAAAACGTGAAAGCACTCACCGGCCAGGTAATCGACGTGCAGGAAGACGGCACCTGGCGCGACCTGGTAGTAGACTTTTTCAGCACTCAGGGGGCCGAGTACGAAGTGCGTGCCCAACTCTGTACCAACCTGAAGGCAATGCCCGTGGAGGATGCCTCCGTGGAGTGGCCCGCCGACCAAAGCCCCTACCAGCCCATCGGCAAAATCGTGATTCCGGCGCAGGATGCCTATAGCCCCGCCCGCCGCGTGTATGCCGACGACTCGCTCTCGTTCACGCCCTTCAACTGCCTGCCCGACCACCAGCCGCTGGGCAGCATCAACCGCGCCCGCCTCAAAGCCTATGAGGCCTCGGCCATTTTCCGCCACCGTATGAATGCCCAGCCCCGCGTGGAGCCCCGCGACATCAGCCAATTGCCCGACTAGCCAGCAACGCCGTATAAGAGCTTCCACCTATCCCTTATCACGCATGGCAGGCACCGTCAAAACCCCGACCCACACCGACCCGGAAACCAAGAAAAAAGAAAAGGCAAACGAGGAAGAAGTGAAGGATAAGCCCTCGGGCAAAACCATCAAGACCCAAAAGAAGTAGCTGCTCGCCAGCCACAAAAAACGCCCGACCAGGAAACTGGCCGGGCGTTTTTGTGGCTGGGGTTGGGGTTTTGGTAATGAGCGTTTCCAACATTGCTCAGGCACTGGGCCGGATGTAAGCAAACCGCTGCCGGTAGCGGTCCAGTGGGGCTTCCAGCCAGTGCCAGGAGGCGGCGCTTAGCAGCAGCAGCAGTGGCGTAAGCACCAGCACAGTGGGCAGCGGCCCCAGCCAGAAGTGTCGTAGCTCCCAGGCCTGGGGCAGGCTGGTGGGCAGCAGCCGGTACACCAGCCGCTGGTAAAACACAGGCAGCATCAGGTGAAACAAATACAGCGCGTAGCTGCGCTGCCCCAGCCAGCAAGCAAGTGGGTGCCCCAGCCACCGGGCCAGCCTGGGTGCGCGCATAAGCCAGCGCAGAGTGAAGTAGCCGGCGGGCCCCCCTACCACGGGCGATAGTACTACCCAGACATGTTCGCTGATGCCGTGCAGAGCCGCTCTGGTCAGCCACCAGGCTGCCCAGCCTGCCAGCGCCGGCCAGCCCGGCCACGGGGCCACTGGCTGTGCCCGGGCTTGGGCAGCGGCCATGTGTAGCCGCAGCAGCGCCCCCAACGCAAACAAATCGATGCAGGAGGGAAGGGGCACCATGGCAAAAATGGGGGTATCCGGGACGAGGTAGCTAACGCTGTAGATGCGGTAAGCCAGTGACCCGCCCACCAGCAGCCAGAGCCAGCCTGCCCGCCGCCGAATTATACCCAGCAGCAGCGGCCACAGCACGTAAAACTGTTCCTCCACGGCCATTGTCCAGTAGTGACCCACTCCCTCGGGCCAGTGCCCGAGCCGGTAGCACAGCGCATTAGATAGCGGCAGCAGAAACCAGCCGGGGTACTCGTGCAGCGTGGCCAGCGGCAGTAGGGCGCCGAGCGCCAAGGCCACGTAGTAGGGCGGAATGATGCGCAAAAAGCGCCGGCTGTAGAAAACACCCAGCCGGCGCGTCCAGCCTGGGGTGCCATCCCAGTACAAGTGGTTTTTCCAGATGATGCCCGAGATAAGGTAGCCGCTGAGCACAAACAGCGTTATCCGCCCCATCTCCCCCATGGGTAGGGGAAATAGCGTCCAGTGCCCCAGCACCACCAGCCACACGGCCAAGGCCCGCAGACCCATTAGCTCGGGTTGGTAGCGCAGGGCAGTAGGCGGCGTGGGCGAGGGCAGCATAGAGGGCGTAAAAGCTCGCAAAATACGCGGCTAAGCCAGAAGCCACCGCCACCTGAGCGCTCAAGCCTTCGGCTCTACAGCCCGCTCAAAGCGCAGCCGCCCGTTTATGTCGGTGCCGGTTGAGGCGAAGCCGTTGGCCAGCAGCACGCGCTGCGAAACTAGGTTTTCGGGCGGCGTGTGCGCTACCAGGCGGTGTACCATTTGGCTGTCTTCGGCTTGTTGCACCAGCCCAGCCACCAGCTCGGTAGCCAAGCCCTGCCCGCGCCAGTCGGCCGCAATAGAATAGCCGATTTCGGCGGTGCCGGCCACATCGGGCGGGCCCGTGAAGCCGCCCGTACCCACGAGCGTGCGTGGCGTGTCGCCCTCGGCTTTGCGCAGGGCGTACCAGTTGTACCAGCCGGCGGCTTCGCGGCCGCCGACGGTTAGTTTTTCCAGGAAGTATTCCATTGCCTCCCGGTCGTATTCGCCAGGGGGCCAGTCGGTGGGCATGGCCGCGCCCAGCAGCGTGGGGAAGTACTGCGGCTTGTGCAGCTCAGCCGTGAGCAGCGCCCGGCTGGCCGCCAGAATAGTGAGGCGCGGAGTTTGGGTGATTAAAGGAATCATGCCGGGTAATACGCACAGCGTAAACCGGTGTTGGGGCCTCCGCAGCAAGTTACGCGGGCAGTTCCAGGCCGTTCCAGATGGCCCAACCGGCTTCGGCCTGGCGCTCTAGCATGTCGAGGCCGTTGTGGGTGTGGGCCCCGGCCTCGCGCCCGAGTTGGAGAAAACGGGTTTCGCGGGGATTATACACGAGGTCGAACAGATAGTGCGCGGGCGTGAGCGCCTGGTAGGGGAGGGGCGGGCACTCTAGTACGTTGGGGTAAGTGCCCAGCGGCGTGGTATTGATGAGCAGTGGGTAGCCGGCGAGCAAAGTAGGTGTCAGCTCGGCGTAGGTGAGGTAGGTTCTCAGGGGCGCACGCGACACTAGCTGGTACAAAATGCCCAACTCATGCAGCGCTATGCCCACGGCTTTGGCTGCCCCACCGGTGCCCAGCACCAGCGCCCGCGCGGCCGGCCCCCGGCCGGGGTAGAAGCGGCGGAGCGACTCGCGAAAGCCCAGGTAGTCAGTGTTGTGCCCGGTCAGGCTACCATCGGCTTGTATCTCGATGACGTTCACGGCTCCCACGCGGGCCGCCGACGGGGCCACTTGCGTGAGGTAAGGCCACAGTTGCTCCTTGTAGGGGATGGTCACATTCAGGCCCGCCAGGTTGGGGTGCCGGGCCAGCAGTTGGGGCAGCTCACTGGCTTCAGCTAGCTCGAACAGTTCGTAGCGGCAGTCGCTCAGGCCCAGGCGGGCGAATTTCTGGCTGAAGTACGCCTGGGAAAACGAGTGCGAAAGCGAACGGCCAATGAGTCCGAAGAGGCGCATTAGGAGCAAGTTATAGGTGAAAAGAGCGTCCTGCTAAGCTTGCCAAGGTGTCTCGCTCGCGTCGTGGCTCACCGATTCAAGCGAGCTACCTCAACACGCTCGTCAGCAGGATTTTACGTTCCCTATTCAGGCTGCTTCTACGCCTTTTGTAACTTGCTGCGCACGAACTGCCAGACGGCCGGAGCTATTGATAGCAGCACAATGCCAATAACTACCAACTCGAAATTCTTCTGTACTACCGGAATATTGCCAAATAAATAACCAGCTACGCTCATCGAAACTACCCAGAGCACAGCTCCCACCAAGCAGTAGGTAGCGAATACCCGATAAGTCATGGTGCCAACGCCCGCTACAAAGGGGGCGAAGGTGCGCACGATTGGGACGAAGCGTGCCAGGATAAGTGTTTTGCCGCCATGCTTGGCGTAAAACTCTTGAGTTTGCTCTAAGTATTTGCGCTTCAGGAGCTTAAAATCGCCCCTGAAAGCGCGTGGCCCTATCCGGTCGCCTATAAAGTAGTTCAGGTTGTCGCCCAGGAAAGCGGCCAACACCAGCAAGGGAATGAGCACAGTGAGGCTCAGGCCGCCAAAGGCTGCCAGCGCACCCGCCACAAAGAGCAGGGAGTCGCCGGGTAGAAAGGGAAAAATGACTACCCCCGTCTCGATGAAGATAATAAGGAAGAACAGCAGGTATAATAAATGCCCGTACTCCTGAACCAACTGGTTAAGGTTGAAATGGACTAGTAGGTCGAAAAAATGCTTTATAGGCTCCATACACTAAAGGGGTTGAGCCTGCAAAGAAAGCAGCCAGGCACCTAAGCTAACCAGCCGCTGCCCCCAACACCAGCCCGATAATCTGCGTTAAAGCTCCACTAATTCTCTCTGAGCTATGATTGTGTACAAGGGTGGTGACTGGTGGCAGGCGCTACGTCACTTCCATACCTCTGCCGTTATTCGTCAGTTGTTGGTTCGCGTGAGCGTAGTGGGCATATACAACTGTGCCATAGCGGTTTGGGGTATCGAATACCACCACCACATGTTCAATATCAGCCGCGAATACTTCTCGTTTCTGGGTATTCTGCTGAGCTTGCTGCTGGTGTTTCGCACCAACACCGCCTACGACCGCTACTACGAGGGCCGGCGGGTGTGGGGTATTCTGGTATCGCAGTGCCGAGGCCTGGCCATGGAGCTGAATGCGGTATTGCCCCGCGATGCGGCCTCTAGCCGCCGCTACTTTGCGGCGCTTATTACCAATTTTCCCTTCGCCCTGAAGGGGTCGCTGCGCAACGACATGAAATTCGAGCAGATGGAAGCCACGCCCGATATCCTGGAGCGGCTGCGAGCCGCCGAGAGCGTGGCTACCACCCTTATTGCAGTGCTACAGGAAAGCGTAGAGCAGCTGCGGCAGGTAGAAATTATCCGCGATATTCACCTACTTACCTTCAAGCCTCATTTCCTGGAAATGATGTCGGTGAGCGGCACCTGCGAGCGCATCAAGGCCACGCCCATCCCGTTTTCCTACACGTTTTTCATTAAAGCCTACATTCTCACCTTCATCGGGGTGATGCCGTTCGTGCTGCTCTCTACCTCTGGGTATTTCATGATTCCGACGGCCATGTTTGGCGCCTATGCGCTGCTGGGCCTGGAAATGATAGGCGAGGAAATTGAAAACCCTTTTGGGCTGGACTCTAACGACTTGCCCATTACGCAGCTCTGCAACCGCATTCGGGTGAGCGTGTACGATGTGCTGCGCGTCGAGCTTTCCGACAAAAAGAAAGCCTTGGCCGCCGTGCCTTACAGTGTGGTGCATTGAGCACGCTTTGCTGCTTGCAAACTGAGTACAAAAAACCAAAGAAGATGGGTACGAGTGGAAAAGCAAGGCTGCATTTAGCGCTTTACATCCGGATTGTAATATAATCTGTATATTTTAATTAAATGTTATTATTGCAAAGATAACTTAACGCGACAAGAAAGCTAGGCCTATAAAATTGGGAGTGGTTGTACTAATAAAAGTTTTATAGAAGGAGCCCTGATACCCTAATTCTATACTGTATTATGAATCAACCCATTAAAATGGCACTTTAAGCTGAACAGTAAATAGCTGCTTTTTTGCAGAAACCAGTTTTTTTTGAAAAAATTCTGGTTGACATGCGTCATCTCCTTCCATGCCTACGTATAGGGCCCAAACCGCTCACCTTCTTTTGAAAGCAACCTCATCCCACTGTCTAGCCCTATTTGTCATGTCAACAACTACTTTTATCCCTTTTCAGCAGCCACGCCGCTATTCGCGCTGGTTCCAACTCTTTGTTCCCTTACTCGCCTTGTTTGTAGGCTTGGGCGCTGCGCAGCAAGTGCAGGCCCAAAGCACTGTTGTCAGTGACTCGGTAACCATCAATACAGGTGGTCTTAATCATAAGTACGATACCCAAGCTACCACGAGTGGCACCAACAACTTCCAGGGTACTGACTTTGGTTCTTTTGATATCAACACTGGGATGCTTTCCATCACAGGTGCTACGATAAGAATCAATCAGGCTACTGGTAGCAACTATGACCAGGCTGACCTAATCATCCAGGTATTTCAAGGTGATTTTTCTACTCCGCCTTCCTCTGTAGCTCCGTTGATTATTTCTTTGACTGATAAAGGTATCGACCAAAATACCGGATATCGGGTATATACTTATACTGGGTCTGCTATTAATGTTGTGTCGCTGGTGAATAATGGTGGGGTGTCGCCGGGCACCACATATCGTTTCGACGCTCGTTTTCGGGTTATTGATAACATTGGCAATTCAAACCCTCCCTTCATTTTCACTCCGTTTGTACGCTCTATATTTGAAGTTACAGGCACCTTGCCAACTACAGATACTTGGACTGGTAACATCAACGATGACTGGTTTAGAGCGGGCAACTGGAGTTTGAACGCTATTCCGGATGCTACCACGAATGTCGTTATTCCAAACTTCGGCCCTGGGGTTACTAATCGGTATCCCAATATAATTTCCGGCCAGGCGGGCACCACTACAAGTGGAACAGCGGTTAACAACACAGGCTCTGGGCCTGCTGCCGTTCGCAACCTGTTTTTGGCAGGCAACAACAGTACTACTGACCGCTCTATCATGCGCATTGACAAAGGGCAGCTAAACATATATGGTAACTTTTCAAATCAGTTTCTAAGCTTCATCGCCCGCGATAATACCGTAGTCAACTTTGCAGGTACTACTGTTGCGCAGAACATAGGGGGAGGAACTTTCGCTACGGTTACTGTATCAGGCACTGCCAACAAGAACATTACTGGTCCAGTGAATGTGTCTGAATCGTTTAATTTCGACACATCGGCCGGCAACTTTTTGGTTATCACCGATTCGCAGAACCCTAGCACTTCTTTTGTACAACTTGCTGACCGCCTTACTCAAAACCAATCAAACGGAGCGCAGTTGATTGGCGAAACGAACAGCTCATATATCTATGGGCTGGTTCAAACCTCACGAGCCAATGTAGCACCTAATGAGGCTACGGCACGGACCTTCGGCAACATAGGTTTTACAGCACTTTTTACCGGTAGTAACGTCCCAGGCGACGTTGCCGTAACGCGTAGTACTGTAGGCCCTAATTACTACATAAATGGTGCATACAGCGTGCGCCGTGTGTTTGGGGTGCGCCCTAGCTATACGAATAGCGGTGGTGGACCCTTACATGCTAACGTAACCTTCACCGTGCTGCCTAATGAAACGCAGAACCTGAAACCCGGTAATGGGAGTATCTCGCCCGCAAACTTGTCGCTGTTCGTTTCTACTAACGGGGGCTCTGTTTTCACGCAGCTAGGCCGTGATGCCGCCCCGGTTACTAACCCGGATGGTACTTACACAGTAACCAAATCTAACATAACCACTTTCGCCACCTTCACTCTGGGTGATGTTGCCAAGCCGCTACCAGTACAGCTAGTATCTTTCGATGCCAAGCGTTCAGGAACTGACGTGCTTGTAACGTGGGCAACTGCTTTAGAGGTAAATAATGCCGGTTTCGAGGTTCAGGAATCAGCCAATGGTATTGACTTCCGCAATTTGATTTGGGTCGCCAGCACCTCGCCCAACAGCCAGCGTTACCAGTCGTATAGCTACACTGATAATGAAGCGGGTAAGTCGGGTATCCGTTACTACCGGTTGCTACAAAGAGACCAGGATGGCAAGGAATCGTACTCCGGCGTCAAAGTGGTGAGCTTTGGCTCGAAAGGCGAAGCCAATGCACTAGCAGTTTATCCGAATCCATTCTTGGCTGGCGACCAGACTACGTTGTCCATTAGTGCGACCCAAGCTGGCAATGCTACGCTTCAGGTACTAGATGTAACTGGCCGTAGCCTGTACAGTAGTACTATCAGTACAGTTGCTGGGGTAAACGAGCTTGCAGTGCCTACTGCTAGTAGCTTAAGCAGTGGGTTGTACTTGGTGAAAGTAACCTTCGCTAACGGGGAGGTACAAACTACCCGGATGCAGAAGCAGTAAATAAAACAGGATTTAACTTTGAAAAAGGGACTGAGCTGCGTAGCTCAGTCCCTTTTTTTGTGGTTTGCGAGGCATATTGAGTAAGTATAAAAGCAAGAGGCAATTATTGGCAAGTTTATTGACGGGGCCGGATAGCCTTGTCTTTACAAATGATTTTCAGGAGCTAGGTGATGAAGGGAAGATGTGCATCAGGACTTTGTCAGCCACGCTTCTTTTTTGCTTATGTGATAAAAATTCTCTTAACCTCAACCGGCATAATTTTTTTGCGTACAAGCCCAACCTCAGATTTTTATCTGTAAAACCTCACTTGTCTCCCACCATCAACTTCTACTAATGATGAAAACTTATATTTCTTTACTCAACATGCGAAAGCAGGGCATTCACATGCGCTTAGCTGGCTTCTTAGCCATGCTGGCGCTCGTACTGGGCTTTACACAGGTAGCCCGCGCCGACAGCGGCTTTATCAGAAACTTTGTTATAGTAAACCCTAGCGGCGCTGGTAATACCTATTACAAAACAGGCGGGTTTGACGCAGTTAATGATGCTACGAATGCTGCCTTCGACGGGAAGGATTTCGGTAGTTTTTCCCGGGGTGGTTCGCTGATTCTCAATGGAGGCCAAGCACAAACCTATAAGAACAGCGCTAATAATGTTACAAGTAACATTACCCAAGTGCAAATGTACTATCGCCTCTATCGCACTGGTACGACTGCACCTACGTTCACTCAGCTAATTCTAAATTTTAATCAGGATAACGGCTATGCTCGCAATAGCACTGATTTCGACCAGACCTGGCAGACGAACAATGCTGGCATTAACCTGCTCAGCCTCATTCCTGCAAGCAGCGCGCTAGGAGCTTACACTGTAGAAGTGTATACTCAAGCTACTGACCAAGGGAATGGAACCACTCCTACCGACAACAACGGCGGTTCCAACTACAAGGCTACTTTCACACTGGCCCAGCAGTTCACACCTACTGGCCAAACTACTAACTGGATTAGCAACCGGGATGCTAATGGTACTGTACAAAGTTCTGGCAGCACAGCGGGGGTAAACGACGACTGGCTGAATTCCAACAACTGGAGCAATGGGGTACCCAATGCTTTTTCGGATGCCTATATACCAGACCATGCTAGTGGTACAACGCCTACCTATCGGCCTTCACTCAATGCGGTCGGTGGTAACTATCGTGTTCGGAACTTGGCGCTTGGTGGTACCGGGGTAAGCGACCGGGGAGTATTACGCATAACAACGGCCACCTTACGCCTGTATGGTGACTTTACCAACGTAGGTGGCGGGCTGCTGGCTACTACCCAAGGTAATAATACCTCTAACGCGGCGGATTCTACCCAGAATTCAACGCTGGTCCTTGCTGGTCCTGGAGTACAATACGTTCGGGGCGAGACTACTGTGACGGATATTCGGGTTGCGGGAGCAGGCATCAAAGGTGTAGTAAATGCTATGCTGCCGCAGAATAGCATTTCTTTTGCTCCATTAACTAGTGCCGGCGTAATCCTACGTACTGCTTTTGATGATACCTCCTATCCACACACTACTGACCCTGCTTACAATGACAATAAGACTGGTAATATAGCCCTCTCTGATATTGCCGTGATACTAGGCGAAACCAATGTGTCGTATATTGATGGAGTTACTTTGGCTGAAGGAATACCCCAGGCCAATACGACTTCCAGATTCGGTAATATCGGCTTTGATTACCGGCCTAATACGAATTTCACAGCTAATATGAAGGTTACTCGGGTTACGGGTGGTGCTGGTCTTACTGGCCCAACCGGGGCTTCTCCGCCCATCAAACGGTTTTTTGGTATCTCGTCTTCTTATCCTGCGGGCGTAACAGGTGACATCACGTTCCACTATCTGCCACATGAAATCGGTAGCATCGTAGAGTCGAATCTCGACATATTCAAAACTACGAACGGTGGTATACCCTATAGCGAACTTTTCGGAACCGTTGATACTAACCTGAAAACAGTAACCAAGACTGCTTTCGCAGGAGTTATCAATACCATTACACTTGGCGACAAAACGAATCCCCTGCCCGTAACCCTTACTGCTTTCGACGCGGTACGTACCGGTGAAAATGCCCTGATAACCTGGGCTACGGCTTCCGAAACCAATAATAAAGGCTTCGCAGTAGAGGTTTCGACTGATGGTGCCGTATTCCATGCCTTGTCGTTTGTTGCTAGTAAGTCTTCGACCAGCCTCACCAAACAGAACTATAGCTACCTCGATACCGAAGCTGGTAAAACCGGCAACCGTTACTACCGCCTGCACCAGATTGACTTGGATGGCAAGAGCGCTTACTCAGGCATAAAGGTGGTTAGCTTCGATGGCATAGCTGCTTCTAGCGGTAAGCTGGTAGCTTATCCTAACCCATTCACAAATTCGCTTTCGCTAACTATTGATGGTGGTAGCGCCGTACATGTGCGCTTGGTAGACGTAACTGGTCGCCTGGTGCTGGAGCAGAACATCGCTGGTGATTCCAGCCCCTCCATTAGTGGTTTGGATACCCTGAATGCTGGCATCTACTTGGCCAAAGTGACCATGACCGATGGCTCTACGCAAACAGTGCGCATCCAGAAACAATAAGCTGCTTAGCTTCCCAACAAAAAGAGAGCTTCCAATTGGAAGCCCTCTTTTTTTATGCCCCTACGCCAACGAGGCTACCCCCGCGGCATGGAGGTGCCCGGCTTGCTCGACTTCACTTCGGGCCGAAACATAGGGTCTATGGCGTCCATATCCAGGAAGTGCGAGAACGTGTCGCCGCGCAAACCCAGACGGATGGTTTCGAGGCTCACAATCTCGTTGGGAGCAATGTTGCCCAGGTTCACGTTGGCCCCCAGCAGCTTAATAAACCACACTTGCTGCGCCTTCTGCGGCGCTTCCCAAATGATGCGCTCCGACGGAATCTTGGTTAGTATTTCCTCTACCAGGCCGGAGCGTACCTCGCCGGTGCTGCGAAACAAGCCCACATTGCCGCCCTCCCGAGCCTCACCAATTACCTTGATGGCCCCTGCATCCAGTTCCGACTGCATTTGCGAAATCCATTTGTAGGGCGGGATAATTTTCTCGGCATCCTTGGAGCCTACTTCGCTCAGCACTTTCACCGACTTGCTCAACTCTTGGATGAACTCGCATTTGCGGTCGTGCGGCAGGTCGATGCTGCCATCCGATACCTCTGCGTATTCGAGGTTGAAGCTGTCGAGCAGGCGGCGGTAGTCGTCGAACTGATTGCGAATGATAAACGCCTCGAACAGCGTGCCGCCCAGGTACACTGGCAGGCCGGCGGCGTGGTACGTATCGATTTTGCGCTTCAGGTTGGGCACTACATACGAAGTTGCCCAGCCAAGCTTCACGATGTCGGCGTAGGGAGCCCCAACCTCCAGAAAGTCCTCGACTTCCCGAATGCTTAGGCCTTTGTCCATCATCATGGTAAAGCCTTGCTCACGCGGCTTTTGGGTACGTTCGGGAAGTTGTGAAAGCGAATAGTTCATGCAGTAGAAGAGAGAATAAAGCTGATTGTCAGCGTAGGCGCTATGCCGTAGCAACTAACAACCGGAAGCCGGGCATCAGGTTAAAAAAATAGCCGCCCGCTAGTAAAGCGGGCGGCTACAAAAGTAAGGCGGTAAGGGTGTAGGGTAAGCTTTAGCTTGCCAGTCGCTCACCGGGCAAGCTAAAGCTTACCCTACCTACTCACTTCCTAAACTGGTCAATAAGCCGCCGTAGCGCCGGCTGTTTCTCTAGTTCCGGGAAGTAGTCGAACAGTAGTGAATGCTGCTCATAGTTAAGGGTAAGGGCGGTTTCCAACTCCTGGTAGGCTTCGCGCAGGCGGCCGGCCGCCAGTAGGTACGCACAAAGCATGTAGTGAAAATGCGCTTCGTGCGGGTGCAGGTCCACGGCGTGTTGCAACAGGCCCACAGCTTCCTCGAAGTTGCCCTGCTCGTAGAGAATAGCGCTCCAACTCACCCAGCCGGTGGCATCTTCAGGCGCTACTTCGGTGGCTTTCTCGTAGGCTTCGAGGGCGCTCACGATATTGCCCACCTGGTTTTCGGCCGCGCCCAGCGCCGCCCAGTACTCGCCGCTTTCGCCGTATAGCTCCACGGCTTTGCGGAAGAAGTGCAGTGCCTCGAAGGGCCGCTCTTGTTCTTGCAGCAGCACGCCCTGCCCAAACCACGCCTCGTCCATTTCAGGGTTAAGCTCCAGCGCCTTGCGGTAGTACTGCCGGGCCTGCTCCCAGTTGCGCAGCTTTTCATAGCACTCGCCGATGTTGCAGAGCGCCTCATCTGTTGGCTCGCCTTCCGGGTAGCTCAACTCAAACTCGGCCACGGCTTTCACATATTCCTGCTGGCACACGTAGGTATCGGCCAGCCAGTGGTGGGCGTCGTAAAAATTGGCCTCAATCACAATGGCGTAGTCGAAAGCTGACGCAGCTTCCGCAAATTTTTCCAGCCGGTAGTAGTACTGACCCAGGTTGTACCAGCCCACGGCCGAGTAGGGGTCGTCGTCAGTAAAGCGCTGGAAGAATTCCTCGTGCTCTGGTAGCCGTTCGCTGGTTTCGAGGCAGTTGAGCAGCTCTTGTACGGTAGTTTCATTGTCGGGCTGCAAGCGCAGGCTGTGCTTGTAGTGGCGGGCGGCGCTCTTATACTTGTGCCAGCTCTGATAAGCCAGGCCAAGGTTGAAGTGAATATCCTCCCGGTCGGGGTGTTGCTCCAGAGCGGCTTGGAAATGGCGCACGGCTTCCTCAAAATTGCCGCGCTGCGTGGCAATGATGCCGCGTGTCACGGCCACGTCGGCATTATCGGGGTCGAGGCTGGCAACGCTCGAAATCTGGCGCTCGGCCTCGGCATAGTCGCCGCGCATAGCCGCAATCTGCGCCCGGTCGATGAGCAGTTCGGTAGAAAAAGGGTACTGGACTAGCGCAGCTTCACAGGCTTGCTGCGCCTTATCAAAGGCCGCTGCTGTTACATAATGGTCAATAATCAATTCAAATTCTTCTAAGTCAAAAAACGCCGTCTCGTTCTGATTCAGCATTTTTTCGTAGCGGCGCACCGTGTCCTGGGCAGCCTGGGGGTCATCAAATGGTTCGTTCATGCGCATACTATCACAGATAAGCAAGCTGGTGGTTGCGGCTGGCTCCTGGTGGTTCAACTAAAAAATAAGCAACCAGCACTTCAAGATACAACCGCGGGCGGCATCGTCCGGTTCGGTTGCAGGTGCTGGGTAGCCCAGGCGATGGTATCGGCCAGGGGGCGGTAGGGCAAGCCGGTAGCAGCTACGGCCCGGCTGCCATCGTACACCACGGGCCGGCGGCCGGCCCGGGCCGTATCGCGGGTAATGAGGGGCCGGGCGCCCGTGAGCAGCGAGCGCAAGTGTTCCAAGCGCCAGATGCCCTCAGCGGCCCAGCCCGGCACCGCCACCGTAGGCGGCCGGCGGCCAAAAGCCGCGGCTACCTGCTGCAGAAAATCGCCCAGCTGGCAAGCCGCGCTGCTCAAGATGTAGCGGGCGGGTGGCAAGGTCGGTAGCTCCAGCGTCAGGCGCACGAGTTGGGTCACTACGTCGCGTACATCCACAAAATTGAGCAGACTCTGGGTATAGAAACGGTGCTCCTCGTAGGCGTAGCGCAGTAGTCGGGTGCTGCTGCGCTGCCAGTCGCCCGGCCCCAGCACCACCGAAGGGCACACCACTACTGCTGCCAGCCCCTCCGCCACGCCGCGCCATACTTCTAACTCGGCCAAGTACTTGCTGGTGGCATAAGCCGGGTGGCTGGCTCCCAAGTCCCAAGTGGCCTTTTCATCAACGGTGCGCGCTTCGCTGGCTACCACTTCCTCTCCGGCAGCGGCTGGCCCCCCCAGCGCCGCTACCGACGACACGTAGCCCAAGCGGATGCCGGGCCGCTGCAGGCAGGCATCGACTATGGCAGCCGTGCCCTCCGCATTCACCAGCAGCAGGGCATCCTCGTCTTGCGGGGCGTAGGATACCAGCCCGGCACAATGAAATACGTGCGTTACCTCCGGCGTCAGCAGTGAGGTAAGTAACAGGGTATCCAGTAAGTCGCCGGCTACCCATTCTACGCCCGGCGCAGCCGTAACGGGCGGGGCCACACCCCGGTACAGCGCCCGCACAGCCAAGCCCCGCGCCCGCAGCTCGGATAGCAAAAAGGAGCCAATAAGGCCAGTGCCGCCAGTAACAAAAATCATAGTCAAAGAACCGTGGCTAAGTAAGTAGTCAGAATTAAATAGCAAGTAGCAAGATGGCAACTACCTGAAAAACAGTCCCGTAAAACCATTCTTATTACTTACTACTTTTGTCTTACTACTTACTCGGTTAGCAAGCTGCTATTGAGCAGTGGCAGGGCCATGAGCTTACGAAAATAGGGGGCACTAGCCGTTTTAGCGCCCAGTGTAGCTGTGTGGCGCAGGTGGTGGGTATCAGTGCCCACAAAGTCTACCAGGCCACCATCTACTAGCCTCTCGGCTACGTGCCGGGCAGCGGGAGAGTAGTAGCCTGCCAGCGAGTTCAGGTTCAGTTGTAGCAGCACCCCATACTCCTGCCGCAGCTTCACTATCTCCTCGAAGCGGCCGTAGAAATACGTGTACCGCTCGGGGTGCGCCAGCACGGGCCGGTAGCCCGCCGATTTTAGCTCAAAAATGGTGGCTGTCAGGTTGAATGGCTCGTTCATATAGGAGGTTTCAAACAGCAGGTAGCGCTTCTCCCCACCAAACGTCAGCAGCTCCGTGCCATCGGCCAGCTTCCGGCCCAGCCACTCATCGAGGTAGTACTCGGCAGCACATTCTAGCACCACGTCGCTCAAGCCCGCTTCGGCTGCAGCGGCTTGCAGGCTGACTAGGGCCGCCCGGATGCCCTCCGGCGTGTTCTTGTAGAAGTCGCCCATTACGTGCGGCGTCATCACCAACTTGCGGAAGCCCAACTCGCGCAGCTCACGCAACAGCTCCAGGCTGTGCGTCAGGGTTTCAGCCCCATCGTCGAGCCCCGGCAGCAGGTGCGAGTGCATGTCGGCTCCCAGCGCCGCCAGCGAACTGGGTGGCAGCGGGCCAGGGGCCGAATTGGAACCAAATAAGCGTTGCCAGAAACCAGCCATAGACTCCGGGCTCTAGCTCATGAACTTCTTCATGCGCTGCATAAAGGTTTCTTTCTTCACCGCCTCCTCGTAGTAGCCCATGCTGCCGTAGCCATACCCGTAGCCGTAGCCATATCCGTAGCCGTAGCCATACCCATAGCCGGTTTGGGCCTGGGCATCGTTGAGGATGGTACACATAGTAGAAAACTCGTTGTTACGCATCACGCGGTTGAGGTTTTTGAGGAACGCCTTGCGCGAATAGTTGGCCCGCACAATATAAATCGGTACATCAGCCTTGCGCATAATGAGAATACCATCCGTTACCAAACCCACCGGTGGCGTGTCAATCAGGATAACATCGTAACTGGCGTACAAATGCTCCAGCATCTGGTCGAAGCGCGGGCTCAGAATTAACTCGGAAGGGTTAGGAGGCGTGGGGCCAGCCGAGATGAAGTCCAGCGACTCGATAGTACTGTGCTGAATACACTCATCAACGGAGTGCCGGTTGATAAGGATAGTACTGATGCCTTTGACGTTCTCAGCATCAAAAGCGAGATTTACTTTAGGCTTGCGCATATCCAGGTCGAGGATGACGACCCGCTGACCCGAGAGTGCAATAATACCAGCCAGATTCACGGTTACGAAAGTTTTGCCCTCGCCCGAGATAGTAGATGTAACGGTGATAAGCCGCCGTTTGGTAGATGGACTAATAAAATCCAGGTTAGTTCGAATGGAGCGAATAGCCTCTGAAACAGCCGACTTCGGGTTTTTATCTACTACCAAGCGCGATACGCTCAGCTTTTCTTTGTCGTAGGTCGGAATTACGCCCAGCACCGACGCCCTCGTATTGCGCTCCAACTCCTGCACCCCGGTTACGGTATTGTGTAGCAGGTAGCGGCTGGCTATCAGGCCCAGGCCCAGTATCAAGCCACTAGCCAGTCCGATGGCATAAGCCATTAGTGAAATAGGGGAGATGGGCGTGTCAGGAGTGAAGGCCGGCGATAGAATCTGGAAATTGGGCGTGGTGCCTGCATTTTTGATTTTATAATCTATTTTTTTCGATATCAGGGTTTCCAGCGTACTGGCTAGTATCCCCAGCGGCTGGTTTAAGCGCTGTAGTTCTGTAGCTTTACCCGGTAGGTTTCGCAGTTCGGCCTCGAGTTTCCCAAGTTGCTGGTTAAGAGTAGCAGCTTGCTCGTTCAGCAGTTTCTGGTCTTGCCGTAGCTGTTGTCGAAGGGTGGTCTGGTAGTCGGCCAAAGCAGCGCGCCGTTGGGCCAGGGCTTCGGTAGTTTCTTTATACGAGCGCTTTACCCGGCGAATGTCTTTTTGCATTACGTTTAGGTTATCAAGCTGCTGTGTCAGCAAAGGGTTCTCCAGCTCAGCCAAGCCAGGCAATACCTGCATCACCGTTTGGTCGTCGGAGACCGTCAGTTGCTCCTGCGCAACCAGATGGCCTACTGCAGCTAATATCGTCTGTTTCTCTTGTAGCTTTAACCGTTCTTCCTCGATTTTATCGACCTTCCCCGTGAGCACCCCTAAATCAGCCTTGGCGTCATACGTGCCATTGCGGGCTACGTAGTCTTTGAGCGCATCTTCGGCCTTTCTCAGTTCGGCGGTATATTGCTTTATCTGGTTGTCAATGAAGGTGAGAGTCGTATCATTCGACTCTTTTTGGTGCGCTACTTTGGCTTCCCGGTACACCGTGTCCAGCACGTTCACAATGCGCTGGGCTTTAGCTCGACTGTTATCCGTAAACGAGAGTTGAATAGTATTGGCGCTAGGGTTCAATACTTCCACCGTTAGATTATGGCCCAGATAACCGTTGATAGTGTTATCGTCCTGCAAAGTGAAGTGAAACGTGGCATCGGGGGCTGCAAATGAGCTGTATGCAGTTGGTAGCAAGTGTAATTGCAGGCCGGGCAGGCTTATCAGTTCTCCTAAGGCATAAGTGCCACCTAAGGGCTTGTTGGCAATGTTTACCTGCAGTTGAAAATGCGTAGCATCTTTATATTCGACTGTAAACCGTTTATTATAAAAAACGGGGTCACTTGCTACGTACTTAACTAGGAAAGGCGCGGTGCCAAATAGCTCTGTTTCCAGCACAGTACCTTGCGTATAGTAATTCACATCGAGCGGAATCACTTTCTTCAGCCGTGAATACGTCAGGTCTGACTTAATAAGCTCAACTTCTCCCGCCAGCTGGGCTCCGGCGCGGCTATCCTCAGTTCCGGCGGCAGCCCCCGGCAATCCTATCATGCGGGCATCACTGCGCTCATCTATCTTCAAAGTAGATACAGACTTATAAATTGGCTTGGTATAGCGCAAATACAGCCACGACGCGGCAAAGCCCATCAATAGCAGTAGCAGCACCCACAGCAAGCTACGGCGCGCCACCAGTACCAGGGTAGCTATATCCAGAGAACTGCCAGATTCCTCTTCGTCGGGGTTGGCTGCTGGCGAATTGGCTACCGTAGGGGCATCATGCCCAGTGGTGGCTCGCCGTATCAGCTCCTCCAACTCAGCGTTTTCGGTAGATGCCATAATGCTAATGAAATAGGTCAGTCGGGGTTGCGGCGATATCCCTTACTTTGCAGAAAATAAAACCCTTAGCCCCGAGTAAATGAAAAATAAGCTGCTTAATTTTTGCGCGTTAGCGCGACAAGAGTAAGAATAAAGCCTATTGTGGAGAATACGGTGCCAACCAAGCTAAAAACCGGCGCAGCATCTGTTAAGCCCTCCAGGAAGGGCCGCCGCACTGGCTCGATGTAGATAATATCATTTGGCTCAACCTGTAACTGTCCCCGACGCATTCCCTCTATCGTGTGCAAGTCAACAAACTGCACCTGAGGGTTTTGTAAGTCGCCCCGGATAATGCGAATATTATCAACCCGACCACCGTATTTAGTAAAGCTGCTCGTAGTGCCGCTATTAGTGAGGCCCCCGTCGGTGCCTCCCGCCAGCGCCAGCACCTCCAGCAGATTCATATTGTCATTAGTCAGCGGTACTACCAACCCCCCCGGAGCCCCCAAAATAATAACCCGGTTATTGGACACCGCTGTTTTTACAAAGGTTTCCTCATAGTATTTGTTATAGCGAAGCTGGAGCAAACTGTCGACTTGAAGCAAGGTGAGGCCTACTACTGAAACCCGTTTATCAAGCAATGGTAGCTTTACGGTTCCATCGGCCTGCACCAGGTAGTCGGGGCGAGTGGTGGAACTGCCGGTGCCCTGGCCAGTTGACCGTTGCCCACTACTAGTGCCGCCAGTAGTGCGGGCCGGGCCAACGCCGCCGGTGCTTGGCGTACCTTGGTTAAGCTCACCGTTCGGGTCAATTATGCGTTCACCTTTATTCGTAACAACTTGGATGCTCAACAGGTCGTTTGGGTGAATCAGGTAGTTACGAGCGGTGCGGTTCACGGCTTTTCGTAGCTTGGCCGTATCTACCACGCCGTCAGCCCCTTTGGTTAGCTGAAACATCGTGCGCTGCTGCACATACTTGGTAGAGATGCACGACCCCAGCAGCAAAGGTGCTACCAGTGTCAGCAGCCACAAGGAGCGCAGCCAAAATGAGGGGAGACGAGGAGAAGAACGCAAAAGAAAACGAGCAGACGAAGGTGAAAAAGGTAGAGAAAGTCCCCAGTGCGGCACTTACTAAACGGAAAATGTCTCAAAAGTAACGCTTTTCCGGCCGGCTTTCAAAAACCTTGCCTTATAGCTGCTAAGCCATTGGCAGGCTTAACCCTTTCAAAACCGTACTTTTGCTGCATCACCGCTGGTTCTGTCGACTGGTGCCGCTCTTTACCTTTCCCCTTCTTATCTCCCACCCTACTTATGGAAGCTACCCTAGCGACCGAAAACCAAACCATGATTGCGCAGATGGTGCGCGATTTCGGTGCCCAGCATATTCGTCCCCACATGATGCAGTGGGACGAAACCCAGGAGTTTCCCCGCGATACCTTCCGCCAACTCGGCGAGCTGGGCCTAATGGGCGTGCTCGTGCCCCAGCAGTACGGCGGCAGCGGCTTTGGCTACCAGGAATACGTGACGGCCATCGCGGAGCTATCCAAAATCGATGGCAGCATTGGCCTGAGTATGGCCGCGCATAACTCTCTCTGCACCGGCCACATCCTGCAGCACGCCTCCGAAGCGCAGAAGCAGAGATACCTGCCGCGTTTGGCCTCCGGCGAGTGGCTGGGGGCCTGGGGCCTCACCGAGCCCAACACCGGCTCCGATGCGGGCAACATGCGCACCACCGCCATGCGCGACGGCGATGACTTCGTGCTCAACGGGGCCAAAAACTTCATTACCCACGGCAAAAGCGGCGACGTGGCTGTGGTCATTGCCCGCACCGGCGAAGTCGGCGACTCGCACGGCATGACGGCCTTTATCGTGGAGCGCGGCACGCCCGGCTTCGCAGCCGGCCGCAAGGAAGACAAGCTGGGCATGCGCGCCTCCGAAACCACCGAGTTGATTTTTACCGACTGCCGCGTGCCTGCCGAAAACGTCATTGGTAAGGTCGGCGATGGGTTCGTGCAGTCGTTGAAAGTGCTCGACGGCGGCCGCATCAGCATCGCGGCTCTAAGCTTGGGTATCGCGCAAGGGGCTTTTGAAGCCGCGCTACAGTACTCCAAGGAGCGCCAGCAGTTCAACCAACCCATCAGCAATTTCCAAGGTATTAGCTTCAAGCTGGCCGACATGGCTACGGAGATAGAAGCGGCTAGCCTGCTCACTTATCGTGCTGCCGCCCTCAAAGACCAGGGCCAGAATGTGAACCGTGAGTCGGCCATGGCTAAGCTCTACGCCTCCGAAGTAGCCGTGCGCACTGCCAACGAGGGCGTACAAATATTTGGCGGCTACGGCTACACCAAAGATTATCCCGCCGAGAAATACTACCGCGACGCCAAACTCTGTACCATCGGCGAAGGCACCAGCGAAATTCAGAAGCTGGTAATTGCGCGGGTGTTACTCAAATAGACCGCAGATTTAACGGATTCAACGGATTTCGCGGATACGCCACTGCGTGGCTGACTGGACTAGCACCTAAGTAAGTGCATCTCCTTTACGTACTAGTCCAGTCAGCCACGCAGTGGCGTATCCGCGAAATCCGTTGAATCTGCGGTCAAAAATCAATGAAATCCATTTGAATCCGCGCTAATCTGTGGTTATCTTTGCGGCCCGTTTGCCCTGAAAAGACTTTTCACTCCCCGATATGATTATCGTTCAAATCAAAGACAACGAAACCGTTGACCGTGCGCTCAAGCGCTTTAAAAAGAAATTCGAGCGCACTGGCGTGCTCAAAGAGCTGCGTCGCCGCACGTTCTTCCAGAAGCCGAGCATCACCAAGCGCAAGCTCAAGCAGAAGGCGGTGTACAAACTCGCTACTTACGGCACCGACAGCGAATAGCCCGTTGAGCTAGCTGCTAGTGGCGCTTAGTTGCCCCACGAGACTACTGCGGTAGCCTCGTGGGGCTTTGCTTTTTGTAACGGTGCGTAAGTTGGTGTAATTCTACGATAAATTTTACCTCTGATAATCAGCGCATTGCTCCACTTACATGCCGTGATTCATAAAATAGTTAAGAAAAAACTTGCCAAATTAAAAAAAATGCCATCCTTTGCAGCGTTGACCTGCGAACGCCGAAAAGCAGTGATAGAGTAGGCACTACGTTTACCTTTTCTTTTCAAGTTTATTAAGAAGAAGCTAATGCTTGCCGGTGCCCTGTGCCTGGCGCTGGGTGCGGGTACCATGTCGGCGCGGGCCGAAGATGGTGATGGTGAGTCGTCGCAAACGGAGCGGCGGATTTTGGGATGCGGGGATAAGTACGGGCACTATTCAGAGTGTGTAATGGGGCAATACCATATGGTTCACCAATACACCATTTTCTGGATGGCGCTTGGAGATGTGTCGCAGGGTCCTGATGAGCCGTGCTAATCGTCGCCCTTTAAACTAAGCCAAGAGAGCCAGCGTTTCTGCCTTCTGGTGGAAACGCTGGCTCTCAATTTTTAACATAATAAGGATGCAAAAATCAATGGTAGCGTTGTTGCTGGCTAGTACTCTAGCCACGGTAGGTAGCATTAAGTACAATGTGTATGCTAAGTGCGTTGATGTTTACAATAATTATTCATCAAAAACGCTTCAGGACACTTCTAAACTAAAAAACGTAGCTCTGCCGGAAGTGGCGGTAGCTGGTGTGAAAAGCGTACAGTTTATTGGCCTGGGTCAGTTGAAGCACAATGCTGGCTTACGAGGAGTAACTGGGGATAGAATCGCGGTGTACATCGCCCATCCGGCTACCACCGCAAACTATGAGGTCACGACTGTTACGCTGGACATAAGTAACCTCGACTCCCACGATTTTAGATTTGCGGAGGGTGAATTGGACATCCGGTTGTGCCGGGCTGTGGATGCTGGTCACGCCCCACTCGATTCGCTGCTTGCTCCAGAGTTGGTACTCTACCCGCAAACCACCAGTAAGAAGCACAGAGGCTATTTGGAATTGCCTTTGGCCGCTCCCATTGTGCTACCCGAAGCCGGGCTGTTCGTAGTGGCTGCTTGGAAGTACCGGCGTAACGCCCAGGATGAGAAAACCCGTGCAGTGCGTAGCGCAGAATTAGCTACTACCTGGGCATTGGCCGAATCCTACACGTGGACCAGTGTGGGCGACATGAAACAGACCTGGCAACGGGAGGGCGAGAAAAATTCTATGACCGATGCCTACCGGCAGCAGGGTCTTTATAAAGACAAAGTCTACAACGCCCTGATGGGTGTCAAAGTAAAGCAGGTAGACTAACCCGCCCTGCTTCCTACCTTAGAGGCCCGGCCCACCGCTGGGCTTTTTTTGGGCGCCTCCATGGACGAATTCCTCGATTTTCTGCGCTACGAAAAGCGCTTCAGCCCGCACACCGTCACCTCGTACCAAACCGACCTCACGCAGTTTGCCACTTTTCTCAAGGCCGAGTATGAACTAAGCGAGCTGCACGAGGCCACGCACCCGCTCATTCGGGGCTGGGTGGTGAGCCTCATGGGGCAGCACCTCGACCCGCGCACCGTCAACCGCAAGGTGGCTTGCCTACGCTCGTTCTTCAAGTTTTTGCTGCGCGAGCGCCGCATCGAGACCAACCCCATGCTGCGCATCAAGGCCCCCAAAATGGCGCAGAAGCTGCCCGAGTTTGTGCCCGAGGAGGCGCTGAACCGGCTGCTCAACTCGTTTGAGTTTGAGGACAGCTTTGCCGGGGCCCGCGACCAACTGGTGCTCGAAACGCTTTACGGCACCGGCATCCGCCTCTCCGAGCTGCTGGGCATCGCCGACGACGACCTCGACGTGGCCGGCCGTACCGTGCGCGTGACCGGCAAAGGCAACAAGCAGCGCCTCGTGCCTCTGAACCCCTCGCTGCTGCTGGTGCTGGAAAAGTACCGCGCCGCCCGCGCCGCCGCGTTTGGGTCAGGCACGGGTGGGCCGCTGCTGCGTACCGACAAGGGCGAGCCGTTGTATGAGAAGCTGGTGTACCGCACCGTCAAGAAATACCTGAGCCAGGTATCGACCTCGGCCGCGCACCAGCATCCGCACGCGCTGCGCCACGCCTTTGCTACGCACCTGCTGGGCAAGGGGGCTGACCTCAATGCTATCAAGGAACTGCTGGGCCATGCCAGCCTGGCGGCTACCCAAGTGTATACGCACTTGTCCGTCGACCGCCTGAAATCCGTATTCGAACAAGCTCATCCGCGAGCGTAAGGATTCTAGTTTTCCCACTCAATCTCTTTTGCCCATGAAAGTGCAAATGCAATCGGTTCATTTCGACGCCGATAAGACCCTGCTTGACTTTATTCAGCAGCGCCTCAACAAACTCGAACACTTCTACGACCGCGTAACTGACGGCGAAGTGATACTACGCCTCAACAACAAAGACGGCGCAGCCAATAAAACCGTCGAAATCAAGCTGATGGTGCCGGGTAGCACTCTTTTCAGCCAAGAAGACGCTACATCCTTCGAGGCTGCCACAGATGCTGCCGTGGAGGCCCTGAAACGCCAGATTACGAAGTTTAAAGAAAAAAATTTAGCGCATTAGTAGGGTAAGCTAAAGCTTACCCTACACGCAACAAGCCCCGCCTGGCAGTGCCAGGCGGGGCTTGTTGTATAAGAAACGAAGCTTACAGCCCGAACGTAGCTTTAATCTTGTCTACGTAGTCGAGCTTTTCCCAGGTAAACGTTTCAAACGTTTGCTCGCCGTTTTTCATCTTCACCGTCACGGTGCCGGGCTGGCGGCCCATGTGACCATAAGCTGCCGTTTGGCTGAAGATGGGATTGCGCAGACCGAAGCGCTCCACGATGGCGTAGGGCCGCAGGTCGAACAGCTCATCTACTTTGTCGGCGATTTCACCGTCGGTGAGAAGCTGACCGGCGGCATTTTTGGCTTTGGTAGTGTTGTAGGTAGTCACGTAAAGACCTACCGGCTTGGCTACGCCGATGGCGTAGGCCACCTGCACCAGCACTTGGTCGGCTACGCCGGCAGCTACCAGGTTTTTGGCAATGTGGCGGGCGGCGTAAGCGGCCGAGCGGTCTACCTTGCTGGAGTCTTTGCCCGAGAAGGCACCGCCGCCGTGGGCACCCTTGCCGCCGTAGGTGTCCACAATGATTTTGCGGCCCGTGAGGCCCGAATCACCGTGCGGGCCGCCAATGACGAACTTACCCGTGGGGTTGATGTGGTGCGTGATGTCGTTGGTGAACAGCGCCTGGATTTCGGGGCTGAGGTTGGCTTTTACGCGGGGAATGAGGATGGACTTGATATCATCCGAAATTTTTGCCAGCATCGTGGCTTCCGACGCATCGAAGTCGTCGTGCTGGGTGCTGATAACAATGGTGTTGATGGCCTCCGGGCGGTGGTCGTCGGAATAGCGAATAGTTACCTGGCTTTTGGCATCGGGGCGCAGATAAGTCATTTCCTTGCCTTCCTTGCGAATGGCGGCCAGCTCCTGCAACAGGTTATGCGAGAGGTCGAGGGCCAGCGGCATGTAGTTGCTGGTTTCGCTGGTAGCGTAACCGAACATCATGCCCTGGTCGCCGGCACCCTGCTCCTCGGGGGCCTTGCGCACCACACCCTGATTGATATCGGGCGACTGCTCGTGCAGCGCCGAGAGGATGCCACAGCTTTCGGCTTCAAACTTATACTCCGCTTTGGTGTAACCGATGCGGCGGATAACCTCGCGGGCTACGGTCTGGACATCAACATAAGCCGACGATTTTACTTCTCCTGCAACTACGACTAACCCAGTGGTAACCAGGGTTTCGCAAGCTACTTTAGCGGCGGGGTCTTGCCGCAGGAAGTCATCAAGGATGGCATCAGAAATCTGGTCGGCAACTTTGTCGGGATGGCCTTCCGAAACCGATTCGGAAGTAAACAGATAGGGCATGGCAAAAAGTTAAATAAACCAAAGCCGCCCGAACTGGCAATCGCGGACGGAAAGACAAAACTACTAATTAAATTACCAGAACGTAAAGGGAAGAGCTTAAAACTGTAAATCAGTTAATTTTCAAGAAGCTAAGCTCTTCAGTCGGCATTCTACAAAATGGCCTTCTCGCATACCAGCACCAGCAGTTTGCCGCAGAGGTTGGTAGTCGCAAATAAATAGGTATTTCCCCCCTCTCGGATACCAGTGCGCCGACGAAAATCAGCCACCGTTTCGGGGAAGTTGCGGGTCGTAACGTGCGCCCGTGCCTCTGGGCCGAGGTGGGCTTTAAGGGCCACGCCATCGGCTTTTTCCACCGCCAAGATGCGGAAAATGCGCCCTGGAAAGTCGGCGCGCAGCTCGGAGTTGGTATATAAGTGGCTGTGCTGGTGTAATTTCAGTAACTCATAAGCGGTGCCGATACTTTTGAAAGCACCCGCTTTGAGAATAGCCGCATTAGGTTCGTACAAAAACTGCTGGGGCTCGGCGTAGCGGGGCACGGCGCGAACCTCACGGGCGCGGTTGAGGCGAAACTCCTGCTGGCTGCCGTCGCGGCGCAGGTTCACCGCCAAGCGCTCGGGGTCAACGGCTGGTTCCGCGCCTAGCTCATATAACACCTCTTTTACCTCATTGTCCACGGCCAGCACCCAGAGGCGGCGTACGTGTTGCAGCTCCTGAATAGCTAGCTCGATATCCAGCATGGGCGAGACTTTGAGCAGGATGCGTGGGGCGTGGCGCAGCAGCAGCGGCAGCAGGCGCGGCACGTCGGGCTCACAGTCGGCCAGCCGAAAAATTTTGCCGCCCCGCTGGTCGCGCCGGGCCGGGTCGAGGTAGAGCCAATCGAACGGCTGGCTAGTACTTTTCAGGAAGGAAACCGCGTCGGTGGCATGCACCGCCACGTTGCTGATGCCTAGCTGCTGCAGGTTGTACGCCACCACCTGGGCCAGGCGGGCGTCGCGCTCCACGTACTCGACGTGCGGCACCACGGTAGCAAAGTGAGCAGCATCGGCCCCGAAGCCGCCCGTGAGGTCGGCCAAGCGGGTGGCTCCGGCCACGAGCCCGGCCTTGTAAGTGGCGGTGCGCTCCGAGGAAGCTTGCTCAACTGAAAGCGCAGGTGGAAAAACCAGCTCCTGGTTGGCGGCCCAGGTTGGCAGTTTGGTGCTGGCCTTCTGGCGGGCCTGAATCTGGCGTACCAGCTCGGGCACGGGCAGGTGCGGATGGCGGCGGGCCTGCAAGGCTAGGTGGGCGGGGTCGTCGTGCAGGTGGGCGGCCACGTAGCGTCGGGCCGCCTCGGGTAAGGGAAACTCCATTATGACCGTACTAACGAAAAAACGGGCTGACTGGTGCGTTCACCAATAAAACGGAGTAGCACTTCGTTTTCAGGCGAGCATTCAAGTTCAACCACAAAACGGAGTGCTACTCCGTTTTACAGCCTCCAGCCCAGCGCCAGCATGGGTTGGCCCTGGGGAGTAGCGGCTACTCCCAGTGTAGCAGGCCGCAGCCGGGGCCACACGGTGCTGTGGTCCTTATCGGGCAGGGTAGAATTGTAGTTGTCCACTGCCTGCCGCAAGTGGTTGGCCGTGTTGCGGTTGATGAAAATGGTAGCCAGAATGCTGACGGCCGCCACGCTGGCGGCTCCTTTCTGCACGTCGTTGAAATACTGCGCGTCTCCATGGCCAAATACCTGAACGGCGTATACTACCACCGAGCCCAGCACCAGCGCCCGGTCTACTAGAAACAGCGTTTTCTGGCTGCGGTAGCTATCCAACTCGTTCACAGCATCGGGGCTGCTGCTGAGATAGGGCCGTAGTCGTTGCCCAAAAAAACCGGCGTTTTGGTAGTTGGCCTCCCCGGTTTGGCCAGGGGCCAGGAAGTAAAAGTTGTGCTGGCCACCATAGAACTCGGGGGCTGCGTCTTCGGGAGGCAGGCGAATGGTAGCCGGAGTGGGGCCCTGCTGCGCCTGGGCCACTGATGCCCCACTAAGGGCACTGGCCCCCAGTATGGCTGCTACCAAGCTGGTGCCTGCTAGTAATCTGGATGTGAACATAGCTTAAGAGCGTTGAGGAGCTGAATGACAAAGCTACTTCCTGCCAGGACTGGTGTACGACGGAAGAGGTTGGTTTTTCGCAGGTATCTTAGCCAGTGTAACAACTGGTGGACATCTTTCCCGAAGCGTTAGTCCCTAAATTTGTATATCCTCCAGCAGTTTACCGCCGCGTCACTTTATGAAAAATGCTTTTATTCTCTCCTTGGGTAGCCTGCTAGTCGCCCTAACCAGCTGTAGCAGTGGCGGCAACAGCGTGACCCCCCTTCCTGACCAAAGCCAGGTGATGTTCGTGCATTCTTCGTACCCACAGGCTACTACTACGCTCCAGTTTACGGCCGACAATGCCGCCGTAGGCCAAGTCGGATACGGCCAGGGTAGTGGGTACATTTTACTCACGGCTGGCTCACATTCTTTGGCGGCTACTGCTTTGGCCAGTAGCACCGCAACGCTAGTTAAAGACCAGTCTTACAGCCTTTTTGCATACAGCACTTCGGCAGCGGGCACACCAAGCAGCCTGCTGGTAAACGACGACCTGACGGCTCCCACTGTGGGCCAGGCCCGCCTGCGCCTTATCAATCTGGCTGCCAACGTAGTGGGCGGTGACCTAAAAGTAGCCCAAGCCATTACTACGCCTACCGGCACTACCTACAAAGACCTCACATATATCGTCAGCAGTAATTCGTTTTCGGGCTTCACCGACTTCACTCCCGCCACGACCAGCCTGGTAGTGCTTGATGCCAACAACAACGTACTGGCGCAAGTAGGCAATGGCGGCGGTGGCGGCACGGGCGTGTTAAAGTACCAGTCGGGCAAGCTTTACACCATCATCGCGGCTGGCGACAAGAACGCCACTAGCACTGCTTCCCAGCTTAAGGCTTTTGTGCTCAACAACAACTAGTGCGGGCCCGGTAAACTGCCAAAGCGAGTATATTTGTACCTAACTTATTTGTCTGATAACCCACTTGTCACCATGGTAGAAACTCAATCCACCACCTACGTTCCGTTTAAAGTTAAAGACTTGAGCCTAGCCGAATGGGGCCGCAAGGAAATTCGCCTCGCCGAAGCCGAAATGCCGGGCCTTATGTCGCTGCGGACCGAGTTTGGCCCCAGCCAGCCGCTCAAAGGTGCCCGCATCGCCGGCTGCCTGCACATGACCATCCAAACGGCCGTACTCATCGAAACTCTCATTGCCCTCGGGGCGGAGGTGACATGGTCGTCGTGCAATATCTTCTCGACCCAGGACCATGCCGCTGCTGCCATTGCTGCTGTAGGCATCCCGGTATATGCCTGGAAAGGCATGAACGAAGAAGAATTTAACTGGTGCATTGAGCAGACGCTGTTTTTCGGCGAAGCCCGCCAGCCGCTGAACATGATTCTGGACGACGGCGGTGACCTCACCAACATGGTGCTCGACCAGTTTCCCGAGTTGGCCGCTGGCATCAAAGGCTGCTCGGAAGAAACTACTACGGGGGTGCTGCGCCTCATTGAGCGCGTGAAAAAAGGTAGCCTGCCCTTCCCTGCCTTCAACATCAACGACTCGGTAACGAAGTCGAAATTCGACAACAAGTACGGCTGCAAAGAGTCAGCTGTGGACGCCATTCGCCGGGCTACCGACGTGATGATGGCCGGCAAAGTAGCCGTAGTAGCCGGCTACGGCGATGTAGGAAAAGGCACCGCCGCCAGCCTGCGCGGCGCGGGTGCCCGCGTTATTGTCACCGAAATCGACCCCATTTGCGCCCTGCAGGCTGCTATGGATAGCTACGAGGTGAAGAAGATGGAGAACGCCATTCCGCGCGCCGACATCGTCATCACCACCACCGGCAACTGCGATATTATCCGCGAGGAGCATTTCCGCGCCCTCAAGGACAAGGCGATTGTGTGCAACATCGGCCACTTCGATGATGAAATCGACATGGCGTGGCTCAACAAAAACTACGGCCATACCAAAGACACCGTGAAGCCCCAGGTTGATATTTACAACATTGACGGCAAAGAGGTTATCATTCTGGCCGAAGGCCGCTTGGTAAACCTGGGCTGCGCCACCGGCCACCCCTCGTTTGTGATGTCGAACTCCTTCACCAACCAAACCCTGGCCCAGCTGGAGCTGTGGAAAAGTGCTGACCAGTACGAAAACCAAGTGTACACCCTGCCCAAGCACCTCGACGAGAAAGTAGCCCGCCTGCACCTCGCCAAAATCGGGGTCGAGCTGGACGAGCTGACGCCCAAGCAAGCCGATTACATCAAGGTGCCGGTAGAAGGCCCGTTCAAATCGGACCTGTACCGCTACTAAGGACCACAGATTTAACTGATTTCAACGGATAGAACGGATTTTTTGTGGTTCCGCTTATTCGTGGAGATTTAATAAAGACGGCCGCCCAATCAGGCGGCCGTTTTTGTTTGGAGCGGAACCACAAAAAATTCATTCTATCCGTTAAAATCAGTTAAATCTGTGGTCTTACTTCTGTACCAAACAACTCTACCGACCGCCGCACTTGCTCGTGCGGCATCCCTTCTAGCATCAACTGCCCCAGGAAGCGGGTGTTGTGGAAGAGTTGGTCGAGGTAACGCAGCTTGGCCACCACATCCGATACGCTGCCCACGAATAGCGGCCCCTGCGGCCCGCATAGGTGGTCGAACTGCGGCCGCGACAGGGGCGGCCAGCCCCGCTCGCGCCCGATGCGGTTCATGGTGAGCGAGTAAGCCGGAAAGAATTCGTCGGTGGCCTGCTTCGCCGTTTCGGCTACGTGGAAGTGGCAGTTGAGAGCCAGTGGGAGGCTGGCCGCATCGTGCCCCGCCTCCTGTGCCGACTGGCGGTAGAGGTCGGCAAAGGCTACGTAGCGGGCCGGCTCGCCGCCCAGGATGGCAATCGTAAGCGGCAGCCCCAGCTTGCCGGCCCGCACCACCGAGGCTGGTGTGCCGCCCACCCCAATCCAGACGGGCAGCTTCGGCTGTAGCGGGCGCGGGTACACCCCCAGGCTTTGGATGGCAGCGCGGTGCTTGCCTTGCCAGGTTATTTTTTCGCTCTCGTTGAGCTTGAGCAGCAGTTGCAGCTTCTCCACAAATAAGGCGTCGTAGTCGCCCAGGTCTTGCCCAAACAGCGGGAACGATTCGATGAAGGAGCCCCGCCCGGCCAGAATTTCGGCCCGCCCACCCGACAGCAAGTCTACCGTGGCGAAATTCTGGAACGTACGCACTGGGTCGGTGGAGCTAAGCACCGTCACGGCGCTCGTGAGCCGGATGCGCTTCGTAGTAGCTGCTACGGCCCCCAGCAGCACTTCGGGGGCCGAAATAACATAGTCGGAGCGGTGGTGCTCGCCGGCGGCAAACACATCGAGGCCCGTAGCGTCGGCCAGTTGCGCCAAGGCCAGTATCTCCTGCATTCGCTGGGCGGCGGCCTGGTCGCCGCCGGCTACGTGGGCAGGCGCAACTTCGCCAAAGGTGCCAATTCCTAGTTCCATAACAGTTGGTGATAAGGTGATAGAGTAATGAGGTAATGAGGTAATGGGGTAAAAAGAACGTCATGCTGAGCTTGTCGAAGCATCTCGCTCGCAGAGCAACTCAATCGAAAGCACCAACTGGGGACAACGATTAAGTTAGTTGACGAGCGAAATGCTTCGGCAAGCTCAGCATGACGTTCTTTTATATCCTAATTACTTCAGCACGTTAGATTATAAAAATTTCTCGCCTACCAACTGCTCCGTTAACTCCCATAGCCGTTGGTTGTTAGTGGGCGTATTAAAGCTATTTTTCACGGGCACGGGCTTTTTCTTGTTGAAATACCCGCCGCTGGTTTTGGCTACCGATGGGTCGGCGGCCAGGAAAATGCTGGTTTCAGCGCCTTTCTCGGGTGAAATCATGAAGGGCCGCCCCAGCGCAATCATGGCCCCGAGCCAGCCGCCCGACTGCTGCCCGTAGGCGGTGGCTACCGCGCCGGGGTGCAGGGCGTTGGTGGTGATGTTGGCGATGCCCTGCTCGCGCAGCCGCTTGGCCAGCTCCTGGGTAAACATGATGTTCCAGAGCTTGCTGTTGCCGTATTCGAACATGGCGCTGTACGACTGCGCCGACTGCAAGTCATCTAGCGTCGGCTTGGAGACGCGGTGCGCCATCGACGCCACGTTCACAATGCGAGCCGCCGGGCTTTTGCGCAGCAGGTCGAGGAGCAGGGCCGTGAGCAAGAACGGCCCCAGGTGGTTGGTGGCCAGCGTCAGTTCGTTGCCTTCGGCCGATACCTGGCGCTCGGCTCCAAACATGAGGCCCGCGTTGTTGACCAGCACATCGAGGCGCGGGTATTTGGCGCTGATTTCTTCGGCTACGCGGCGCACCTGCGCCAGCTCCGAGAGGTCGGCCAGCACTACATCTACCCGCTGGTTGCCGGTGCTGGCAATAATTTCCTGCTGGGTTTTGGTGGCTTTGGCGGCGTTGCGGGCCAGGATAATGACGTGCGCGCCCTGCCGGGCCAGCTCGCGGGCCGTGACTTCGCCAATGCCAGATGTAGCGCCAGTGACGAGAATGAGTTGGTCTTGAAGATTGGGCATAGAAAGCAAAAGAAAGGCTATGGTATACGCAACCGCCACCCGGCCGTCAGGTTACTGGCCGCCACCTTATTCGTCCTCCACGGCCCCAAACCAGTCGGCCCCGAGGCGGCCGTGGTGCAGGCGTACCAGCAACGTGTCGCCGACCTGGTGGTGCTGATAGGTGTCGCGCCCTACTACTAGCCGGCTGGGTGTGTTGGCTGGTCCCCAGGGAGTTACGTATACGTAGAAGTGGCTGCCCTTGCCAGTGCTCCGGTACTTGCCCGTTACCGAAGGGGCATAGGTGGCCGTGCCGTTACCCCCAAAAGCGCCGTTGTAGGCAATAGCTGCCGCCAGCCCATAGCTGGCCGCCGCTGCCAGGGCCAGCGGCACGGCCCACGCCGGCGACTGCGACCGCCGGAAGCTCGGCCAGTTGCCCCCAAACAAAAGCAGCGCGAAAGCCAGTGCCCCGGCCCCGGCTGCCGGCCACAGCGGTGCCCAGGCCAGAAACGACAGGCGTACCAGCGTCTGAAACACCAGGGCTAGCCCCGGCAGCAACACGGCCAGCACCACGCTAAGGCGGGGGGCTTCGGCGAAGCTCATAAACTGCAACACCCCCCGGTAGCCCCAGGTGGCTCCCGCCGCCAGCAGGGCCAGGCCCAGGTTCAGTGCCAGCACCAGCTCGTAGGGCGCTGGGTAAAGCAACGCCCACAATGCTAGTGGTATGGCTGCCAGATTGAGCCAGATAGCCAGGCTATTGGCTCGCCAAAGCACTCTTTCCCGGGCCTTGGTGTCGGGCCCCAGGCGCGGGTCTTGTAGCAGCTTGGCCGTGGTGGCTGCCAGCGCCTGCTGGTACCGCTCGCGCTCGGCTACGTCGAGGTCGGGCACGCGGGTAGCCAGTAGCTCCCGTAGCTGCTGGTAGTCCACGAAAAGGCTGGTGATACGCAGAGCAGCGGTAGCCGGGCTTTGTGGCTCGATAACAGTATACGTTTCGGTGGAGCCCCGGTAATGCGTAGTTTGCTCGCGAAAACCTTTTATCTCACTAAAAATCAGCGTTTTAATTCCTTCGTGGTCTTGCAGCGTCACACCTTCCCAGCCCACCGTGCAGCAGATAACGGTTTTATCGGTTAGTATGGCCCGCAGCAGCCACAGCAGGGCCAGCTCGGCCAGCACAAAGCCTAGGTGGGCCAGCAAGGCATACGGACCCTGCAGCCAGGCATACCCCAGGATGCCGCTAGCGGGTAGATAAATCAGCCAGGGCACTAAGTGCTTACCAACCCAAGAGACGGGCAGGTAGAATTTTTGCTCCGCCAAATCGGAGTTGGCGGCCAGCACAACGGCCTCGGTTAGGGGTGCGGGGGCGGTGGCCTCAGTCACTTCGGCTGGGGCGGCCAGCAGCGCCGGGGCCGGCTGTTGCCCCGTATCTAGGTTGGGGTAGTGTGCCGCAAACCAGTCCCGTAGTTGCGTCAGGTCTGCTGCCGAGGAAGTGCCGAGCTGGATATATGGCTCGTCGATATAAATGGAGTAAATGCGCAGGCTACCGTTCGCCAGGCGGTAGCCGCTGACATCGGCCAGGCGAATTTCCTGGTGCGTTTGCCTGCTACTCCACACTAGGCTGGTGGCCGTGAGGGTGTAGCGGCCGGTGGTGTATTCCAGCGTGACGCGCCAGGCCAGGTAAGCCAGAAACAGCGCTACCAGTAGCGCCACCAAGCTGGTGCCACCGTCTTGCAGCACGGCCCACGACAGCGCTGGCAGTCCCAGCAGCCCCAGCATAACGGCCAGCCCCACCAGGCGTGCTGTGGTGCGGCCCGTTGCGCTGAGCCGGTTGGCTTGCAAAGGCAGCAGAGGCATGGGAGGCATAGCAGGAGGAAGAGCCGGAAGTTTCCGGCCTGCTGCCCTAACGGCTAAGCCGGGAAGGGGTTCCCATAGCCTTGCTCTATCTATTCGGCAGCTAATTTTGCGCCAGTCATGCCCACCGTCCCGCTCTCCGTCGTCATCATCACCCTCAATGAGGAAGCCAACATTGCCCGCTGCCTGCAAGAGCTGGGCAACGTAGCCGATGAAGTGCTGGTAGTCGACTCTTTTTCTACCGACCGCACCCTGGCCATTTGCCAGGCCCACGGGGCGCGGGTGGTGCAAAACGCCTTTGCTGGCTACGTAGAGCAAAAAAACTTCGCCACCGACCAGGCCAAATACGACTACGTGCTGCAGCTCGACGCCGACGAAGTACTCACCGAGGAGTTGCGCCAGAGCATTCTGGCGGCCAAGCAAAACTGGCAGCACGCTGCCTACTCGCTGGCCCGCCTCACCAACTACTGCGGGGCCTGGGTGCGCCACGGCGGCTGGTACCCCGACCGCAAGCTGCGCCTCTACGACCGTCGCCTGGGCCGCTGGCAGGGCCTGCTCATCCACGAGCATTTTGAGGTGCAGCCCGGCCACCATACCGGCCACCTGGCCGGCGATACGCTGCACTACTCTTACACATCCATTGCCCAGCATGTGTCGCAACTCAATAAATTCACCAGCATCACGGCGCAGGAGCTGGCGCTGCGGGGCAAGACCCGCGTCACGTTCTTTCATCTGCTGCTGAAGCCGCTCTGGAAATTCGTTCACGGCTACGTGTTCCGGTTAGGGTTTCTTGATGGGTTTGCGGGCTTCAGCATTGCCAGTATCTCGGCTTGGGGCGTGTTCCTGCGGTTTGCAAAGCTCAAAACCGGCACCCAAAACGCCCGCCCATGAGCCAGCCGGCGTACTTCGTCTCGCGCACCGATGCCATTGGCGATGTAGTGCTGACGCTACCCGTCTGTGGTATGCTCAAGCGCCTGTTTCCCGGTTGCCGGGTAGTGCTGATTGGGCGCAGCTATACGGAGGCGGTCGCGGCCGCTTGCCCGTGGGTCGATGACTTCCTGAGCTTGGACAAGTTAGAAGAATTGCCTGCCGCCGCGCAAGTAGCCCAACTGCGCAGCTACGCTGCAGTGGCCATCCTCCACGTTTTTCCAAACAAAGCCTTAGCCCGGCTGGCGCGGCAAGCCCGCATTCCCGTGCGCATTGGCACTCGCAACCGCGTGTTCCATTGGCTTACCTGCAACCGGCTGGTGGCCCTTAGCCGCCGTCACTCGCCCCTGCACGAGGCCCAACTCAACCTCGAACTGCTGCGGCCGCTGGGCTATACCGAAACGCCAAGTCTGCCCGCAGTAGTTGAACTGGTGCGCCTGACCCCTACCGTACCTCTGCCTCCGCAGTACGAGGCGCTACTGGCCGTCCGGCAGCCGGGCCAGCTCAACGTAGTGCTACACCCGCGCAGTCGGGGCAGCGCCCGCGAGTGGGGGCCAGGGCACTTCGGCGAGTTGGCCCGGCTGCTACATCAGGCCGGGCACCGGGTATTCATCAGCGGCACGGCGGCCGAGGGCGTTGAATTGGTCGATTGGTTGCGGGAGAATGCCGAGTTTATTACTGCCGACCTCACCGGGCAATTCGGGCTGCCGGAGTTCCTGGCGTTTCTGGCGCAAGCCGATGGCATCGTGGCCGGTAGCACCGGGCCGCTGCACCTGGCAGCCGCGCTGGGGCGGCACGCACTAGGGCTGTATCCGCCCATTCGGCCCATGCATCCTGGCCGCTGGGGTCCACTGGGGGCGCACGCTGAGTACTTGGTTTTCGACCGGCCCGCTTGCCAGGATTGCCGCACGGAGCCCGCCGCCTGCACCTGTATCAAGGCACTTGTAGCCTCGACGGTGGCGGCGCGGGTGGGTACGTGGCAGCCGCTTGGCAAAACCTAGAAGGCCCCGAGTTTCGTAGATGCTACCGCATTGCCTGCCAAATAACTGGCTGTCTGGTGCCCGAACAGGGGCCATTTCTGCCTACATTTGTCGGGCTGCGGTTTTTTTCTTTCACCTTTTTGGCCGTATCGTTTGCCCAATCCATCTACTATGAGTGATTCTCCCGAACGGGTGAAGCTGAGCAAAGAAGAAAAAGACCGCCGCTTCAAGGCCGAGCTGATGCCCGTGCTCGACCCGCTCTACAACTTTGCTTACCGCCTGACCCTCGACGAAGACGACGCGAACGACCTGGTACAGGAAACCTACCTCAAGGCCTACCGCTTTTTTGAGTATTTCGAGCCCGGCACCAACGCCAAGGCGTGGCTGTTTCGCATTCTCAAAAACTCGTTCATCAACGATTTTCGAAAGAAAAGTAAGCAGCCGGCTAAGGTTGACTACAGCGAAGTTGAAGGATATTATAATCCCGATGAGGTAGAAGGCGATGCCGATACCGGGGCCTCCTCATCCGACCTGCGCCAGCAGTCGACCCGCGACCTGATAGGCGACGAAGTAGCTGGAGCGTTGAACTCGTTACCCGTTGATTTTCGGACGGTTATCATCCTGTGCGACCTCGAAGGATTTACCTACGAAGAAATGGCGAAAGTGCTCGATATTCCCATCGGTACAGTGCGCTCCCGCCTGCACCGCGCCCGGAATTTCCTCAAGGATAAACTGGAAAAGTATGCGGCTTCTATGGGTTACGGGAACGATGAGCTGGATTCGGTCGTTGATGCCGCCGATACCGATGAAGATGAGTAGTTCATCCTTCACGCCATTGTTCCACCCTTAACCCCCCTTATTTCTGCCATGAGCGCAACCTCTACTACAACCAATTCCTCGGCCCCTCTTGCCACCTCCGACAAAGAAGCTGACTGTGAACGCGTGAATATAGTACTAGACCAACTTCTAGAAGGCCGGGCGCTCTCGGAAGCCGATGAGGATTATCTTGTTGACCATGCCGACGACTGCTCGCCGTGCTTTGATGACATCAAGAAGCAGAAGTTTTTTATTGGCTTTTTGAAGGATAAGGTGAACCGTCGCTCGGCTCCTTCGGCCCTTAATTCGACCATACTAGAGCGAGTACACGCCGAAATGGCCTAGCTTTGCAGCCCTATGCAGGGCAAAATCATTGTGTTCTCCGCGCCTTCGGGCGCGGGCAAGACTACCATCGTGCGTCGGCTTATGGGGGTGCTCCCCGAGCTGAGCTTCTCCATCTCGGCCTGTACCCGCGACCGCCGCGGCCGTACCGAAGAAAACGGGAAAGACTACTATTTCATTTCGGTAGCTGACTTTCTCGATAAAATTCGCCACGACGAGTTCGTGGAGTGGGAGGAGGTATATGAAGGTGCTTTTTACGGCACGCTCAAGTCGGAAATTGAGCGCATCTGGGCCAATGGCCAGCACGCCATCCTCGATGTGGACGTGAAAGGTGGCCTCAGTATCAAGAATTTCTACAAAGAGCGGGCACTAGGCATTTTTGTGCGCCCCCCTTCTTTAGAGGCCTTGGCTCAGCGCCTCGAAGCGCGGGCCACTGACTCGCGGTCCAGCATTTCTTCGCGGGTGTACAAGGCTACTTTCGAGTTGGCGTTCGAGGATAAATTCGACGTAACTGTCGTCAACGACGACTTGGAGGAAGCCGTAGCAAACGCCGAGCGGCTGGTGCGCAATTTCATTAGCGGTGAACCTACTGCCTTATGAGCGCCACCACTGACTCCCAAGCCTTGGCCGCTACGCCCGAAGCACCGGCCGCTGTGCCTCGTATCGGGCTGCTGTTCGGCTCGTTTAACCCCATTCATACCGGGCACCTGATTTTGGCTGAATACTTCGCTACGCGCACCGATTTGGCGGAAGTGTGGCTGGTTTTATCACCCCAAAGTCCTTTTAAAGTAGGCGAAAATTTACTGCCGGATATCGACCGCCTAGCGCTGCTCGAACTGGCCGTAGCCAATAATTCCCGCCTGCGGGCCGAAGCCATTGAGTTGAGCTTGCCGCGCCCTAATTATACCATTGTCACCCTCGACACTATGCGCGAGCGCTACCCCAGCCACGAATTCGTGCTGCTGATGGGTGCCGACAACTTGGCTGGCCTGCCCCGCTGGCGGGCCGCTGACCGCCTGGCCCAGGAGTTTGACCTCTATGCCTACCCGCGTCCCGGCGTGCTTCTACCTAAACTGGTCGATTTCCCCCGTGCACGCATCGTAGCGGCTCCCTTGCTCGATATCTCCGGCACGTTTATCCGCCAAAGCATACGCGCCACCCAAAGCATCCGCTACTTGGTGCCTAGCGTGGTAGAACAGGAGATTTTGGCGAAAAAATATTATAGCTGATTGCAACGCCCGCAAGGTTTAGGTAATACCAAACTCTTGGCGAACACCACCGAATGATGCCCGAACGAACTTTATAGCGCCTGCGAGGCACTAAGCAGAGCTTGCTGTTACTCCCAAGCCACTAACTACAACGGCCGGACTGCACTTGATGCAGCCCGGCCGTTGTAGTTAAAGGGAAAATTAACTCAGATAGTCATAATCTCCGATTCCTTCTTGCTCAGCAACTTTTCTACTTCAACGATGTGAGCGTCGGTGTATTTCTGCACCTTGGCCTCGGCGTCTTTGATGGCATCTTCGGGGGCACCGTCTTTTTGCAGCTTGCGCAGGGCTTCGTTCACATCTTTGCGAATGCCGCGCACGCGCACCTTGCCAGCTTCCGACTCGTTTTTGGCTTGTTTCACGAGGTCGCGGCGGCGCTCCTCGGTCATGGGCGGAATGTTGAGGCGCACGCCGTCGGCGTCGGCGATAGGGTTGAGGCCCAGGTCGCTGTTTTTGATGGCTTTGGCGACTTCGCTCACCATGTTTTTCTCCCAGGGCTTTATGAGCAGCGAACGTGGGTCGGGGGCCGAAACGTTGGCAATTTGCGCGATAGGCGTGGGCGTGCCATAGTAGTCTACCCGCAAGCTATCGAGCATAGCCGGCGACGCCTTGCCGGCCCGGATGCGGCTCATTTCCACGCTAACGTGCGTCAGGGCCTTGCCCATCGATTCCTCGGCATCGCTGAGGTAAAATTGAATTTCTTCGTCCACAGTTTGAAGAGTTAGGAGTTAAAAAGTAGGAGGTGAAGCTGAAAGGTCGGAGCACAGAGTTGAGGAAGGGAGGCTGTAAGTAGCGCAAAATTGCGTCACTTGCTCTTTCCAACCAACTTTTCACTCCTGACCCAATCAAGCTTGCTCCGGCTGCGTGCCTACCAGCGGCTGCAAGCTGCCAGACTCAAGGCCAGGTAGGAGGGGAGCACCATTTTTCCAACTGCCATCGCCCATCGATACCAGCGTACCGAGGCTTTCGCCGGCAATGAGGCGCTCCAGGTTGCCCTCGGTATTCATGTCGAACACGATGATGGGCAGGTTATTTTCTTTGCACAAGGTGAAAGCCGTCATGTCCATCACGTTGAGCTTCTTGCTGATAACCTCGTCAAACGTTATTTCGGCGTAGCGCGTGGCAGTGGGGTCTTTCTCGGGGTCAGCGGTGTAAATGCCATTCACCCGCGTGCCCTTGAGCACCACGTCGGCCTCAATCTCGATGGCTCGTAGCGAAGCAGCCGAGTCGGTAGTGAAATATGGCGAGCCGATGCCCGCGCCGAAAATGACCACGCGGCCTTTTTCCAGGTGGCGCACTGCCCGGCGGCGGATATAGGGCTCGCACACCCGCTGAATGGTGAGGCCCGAGAGCAGGCGCGTGGGCACGTCCATTTTTTCGAGGGCGCTTTGCAAAGCCATCGAGTTGATGACCGTGGCCAGCATGCCCATGTAGTCGCCCTGCACGCGGTCGAGGCCGAACTGCTCGGCCTGCACGCCCCGGAAAATATTACCGCCGCCGATAACCACGGCCACCTGCACGCCCTGCGCGGCTACGGCCTTTATTTCGGTGGCGTACTGCATCAGCCGGTCGGCGTCGATGCCATATTGCTGCTGGCCCATCAGCGCTTCGCCGCTGAGCTTGAGAAGAATGCGTTTGTAAGTCAAGGTGGGGAAGGATTTAGAATTAATATACGGTATTTTCTGCTTGTTCAGGAATTCCTGTTTCAAGTTGTTCCTGTTTATACAGCAGTTTGTCAAGCAATTGGTCGAAGCGGGCCTTGTCGTCCATAGTATTCCACTTGCTTCACGCAAACTGCACCAGCACCTGCCCCTTCGTAACGTTGGCCCGCAACTCGGCTTTTACGCTGCTGACGACTCCATCGGCGGGGGCTTTGAGGATGTTTTCCATTTTCATGGCTTCCAGCACCAGCAGCGGGTCGCCTTTTTGCACGGCCTGCCCCGACTGCACCCGAATATCCACGATGAGGCCCGGCATAGGGGCTTTCAGCTCGTTGACTTTGGTGGCGGTGGCATCGCTGAGGCCGAGGCGCTTGAGGAGCTGGTCGAAGCGGTCCTGGGCTTGTAGCTCGATGCGCTGGCCGTTGATTTTGAGCACGAACGACTTGGTGGCGTAGTCGGCGCTGATGACTTCGGCGTTGTAGGAGCGGCCCACGTGCAGCACTTGGTAGCGGCCTTCGCTTAGCCGCACCACGTCCCAGGCGAAGGGCTGACCATTGAGAACTACGGAGTCGGGGGCGCGAAAGTCCACCTCCCAGCTATGCGCCGGGCCAGTGCTGATGTGAAGCATACGAAAGCCGGCCCTACTGGCCGAAACGGGGTTAAAGGTACGCGGAATCTTAATTTCCGGCGGAACTTGCCCACTGGTATTTTCGCCCGCTGCTTATATGAAATACGTTGTTTTTGGTAGCCTGTCCGGCTTGCTACTCGCTGGCTTGGTGGCCGTTGCGCAAACCCCCGCCCCACCTGCCGAAGCCGCAGCAGCCACGGTGCCCGCCTGGCTGTCGCCCGCTACGCCCTACCAGCCCAGCGCCCCCCAACTCACCGATGTAACGGATACCCGGCTAGATGTGCGCTTCGACTACGCCCACCAATATCTGCTGGGCACGGCCGTGCTCACGCTGCGCCCGCACTTCTATCCGCAGCACACCGCCGTACTCGATGCCCAAGGCTTCCGCATCAGTGCGGTGGAACTGGTGGGCGGGCCCACGCTTGCTTACCAATACGACCAGCGCCAGCTTACCGTGGAGCTGGGCCGCGCCTACACCCGCGAGCAGCCTTACCAGCTGCGCATCAGCTACGTAGCCCGGCCCAATGAGCTGCCCACTGGCGGCAGCGAAGCTATTACGTCGGATAAGGGGCTGTATTTCATCAATCCGCTGGGGCAGGAGCCCAGCAAGCCCCGCCAAATTTGGACGCAGGGCGAGACGGAGAGCAATTCGCGCTGGTTCCCCACCATCGACCACCCCAACCAGCGCATGACCCAGGAAATCGCGCTCACAGTGGAAAACCAGTTCAAAACCCTCTCCAACGGCCTGCTGGTCAACTCACAACGAAACCCCGACGGCACCCGCACCGACACCTGGCGGCAGGCGATGCCCGCCGCGCCCTACCTCACCATGCTGGCCGTGGGCGACTTCGCGGTGGTGTCCGATACCTGGCGCGGCAAGGCCGTGGACTATTATGTAGAGCCGAAATACGCTGGCACCGCCCGCGCCGTATTCGGCCACACGCCCGCCATGCTGGAGTTTTACTCGCAAAAACTGGGCGTGGAATTTCCGTGGGAGAAATACGCCCAGATAGCCGTGCGCGACTACGTGAGCGGCGCGATGGAAAACACGACGGCCACCGTGCACGGCGCCAGCATCCAGGTTACCCGGCGCGAGCTGCTGGATGCCAACTACGAAGTTTCCGAGTCGATAATTGCCCACGAACTGTTCCACCACTGGTTTGGCGACTACGTTACCTGCGAGTCGTGGAGCAATTTGCCGCTCAACGAAAGCTTCGCCAACTACGCCCAGTACCTGTGGGCTGAGCACCAATACGGCCCCGAAGCCGCCGCCCTGGTGCAGCAGCAAGAGTTGGCCCACTATCTCGAAGAGGCGATTTTGAAGCGCGAGCCGCTTATCCGCTACCACTATGCGAACCGCGAGGACTTGTTTGACCGGCACTCCTACGAGAAGGGAGGCCGGGTACTGCACATGTTGCGCAAGTACGTGGGCAATGAGGCCTTCTTTACTGCTCTGCACCGCTACCTCACCCAGAATTAAATTCACAGCTGTGGAAATCAGCAAGCTGCGCACGGCTTTCGAGGAAACGACGGGAGAGGACTTACAATGGTTTTTCGACCAGTGGTTTTTGCAGCGCGGCCACCCCGAGCTGAAAATTACCCACATTTACACGAACGGCCAAGTGCAGTTGCGCGTGCAGCAAACCCAGGACACCGTATTTCAGCCCGTGTTCCGGCTGCCCGTTGCGGTCACGGTCTGGCAGCAAAACCAGGCCACCGACCACCGCATTACCATCACCAAAACTGACGAAACGTTTACCCTGCCCGCCAGCACGGCTCCGTCGCTAGTGAAATTCGACAGCGAAGCGCAGCTACTGGCGCAACTCGACGAGACGCTGAGCCAAGAAGAATTACTGTTTCAGTTCTACCACGCCCGCAACTACTTACAGAAGTACGAAGCCCTCGACCTAGTGCAGCACAAGGCCACCGATGCCGCCGTGGGTACGCTGTACCGGGCGGCTTTGGCCGATAAGTTCTACGCCGTGCGCTGCGCCGCCCTCGACCACCTGCGCGGCTTCCGTGGCCCTAACGCGGCGGCCATCCGCGCCGAAGTGCGGCGCCTCGCCACCGCCGACCCGCACCCCGCCGTGCGCGCCCAAGCCCTGACTACGCTGGCCACGTTTGCCAGCGACGATTACGACGCTACCTACCAGGCTGCCCTGCGCGACAGCTCCTACCAAGTGGAAGCTGCCGCCGTGGCTGCTTTGGCCAAAAAGCCCAGCGCTGCCGCCCGTTCCACACTCGCGGCCCTCGACAACACCACTAATTCTGGCCTGCTCGTGGCTCTTGCCGACTACTACGCCCGACATGGCAGCCGGGCGCAGGCACCGTGGTTTTTGCGCCACCTACCCGACCTTACCGATGTGGACCTGTATACTTACGTACAGTCGCTCGGGGATTTTCTGGCTACCCAACCTGTGCGAGAGCGAGCGCAGGGCGTACTGGCCATGCAAAATCTGGCTCGCACCCAACTGCAATATTTTGTGCGCATCGGTGCTTACCAAGCCTTGAGCCTGCTGCTACCCACCCAGCCCGACCTGCTGCCGGTTATGCTCGACATTAAAAACCACGAAGCCGATGAGCGGGTAAAGGCAGCGTATAACGCCATGTAAACCAAAGCTAAACAAGTGGTTTTGCGCAAGCTGCAGCCTGACTAATCGTGCGCTGGTCGAAAAAATCTGGCGAACGGCTGCAAATTTTTCTCACTAATTCTTTGCATTTCCTCCGAAAACCTGTACTTTTGTGCTCCGATTCTGGCAAGCGGCCATAATCAAGCATTTGGGGGTGTCGCATAGCGGCAATTGCGGCTGACTGTAACTCAGCTCCTTCGGGTTCAGAGGTTCGAGTCCTCTCACCCCCACACGCGGTGAATGAGCAAATGAGTGAATGAGTGGATTTTCTAAGTCACTCTTCACTCCTTCACCCATTCACTCCTGCGGGAGTAGCTCAGTTGGTAGAGCGGCAGCCTTCCAAGCTGCAGGTCGCGGGTTCGAACCTCGTCTCCCGCTCAGGCAAATAACTGGTAGCGTTTGGCTAACGGTTAGTAGCTTTGCAGCAGAATTACCCTTATTTCTCCTTGAGTTTGCAGTTGCCCGCCCCGCTGGCAACGCTGATTTCAAAGAAACCAGCCGTTTTAGCTCAGTGGTAGAGCACTTCCTTGGTAAGGAAGAGGTCATGGGTTCAAATCCCATAAATGGCTCAGCAGTTGCGGTCTTATCTGCCTTCGGGCGGAGGTAGGGCCGGGTACGGCGCCGGAAAAGCGATACGCAGCATCAAAGTCCGAAAATGGACGCGGCTGCGTTTCGCTTTCTTGCCATATAGCCACGTTGCTTTTGTTTTTTAATCCCCCCCCCTCTTTTTCTACCTTTTACAATGGCTAAAGAAAATTTCGACCGGTCGAAGCCGCACGTAAACATCGGCACCATCGGTCACGTTGACCACGGCAAGACGACCCTGACCGCTGCCATCACGATGGTACTGGCTAACCAGGGCCTGGCTGAAAAGCGCGACTTCTCCTCGATTGACAACGCCCCCGAGGAAAAAGAGCGTGGTATCACCATCAACACCGCGCACGTAGAATATTCCACCCAGAACCGTCACTACGCGCACGTTGATTGCCCCGGTCACGCTGACTATGTGAAGAACATGGTAACGGGTGCGGCCCAAATGGACGGCGCTATCCTCGTGGTAGCTGCTACCGACGGCCCCATGCCCCAGACCCGTGAGCACATCCTGCTCGCCCGTCAGGTAGGCGTGCCCCAGCTGGTGGTGTTCATGAACAAAGTGGACATGGTGGATGACCCTGAGCTGCTTGAGCTGGTGGAAATGGAAATCCGCGAACTCCTCTCTTTCTACAACTTCGACGGCGACAATATTCCGGTTATCCAGGGCTCGGCCCTCGGCGGCCTGAACGGCGATGCCAACTGGGTGCCGAAAATCAACGAGCTGATGGCTGCCGTTGACTCGTTCATTCCGATTCCCGCTCGCCTCACCGACCTGCCCTTCCTGATGCCGGTAGAAGACGTGTTCTCGATTACGGGCCGTGGCACGGTTGCTACCGGTCGTATCGAGCGCGGCATCATCAACTCGGGCGAGCAAGTAGATATCCTGGGTATGGGTGCTGCTGAAGGCCTGAAGTCGACGGTAACGGGGGTGGAAATGTTCCGCAAAATCCTTGACCGTGGCGAAGCTGGCGACAACGTAGGTCTGCTGCTCCGTGGCATTGAAAAAGAAGCCATCCGTCGCGGCATGGTTATCTGCAAGCCTGGCTCGGTGAAGCCCCACCAGAAGTTCAAGGCTGAGGTGTACGTACTCTCGAAAGAGGAAGGCGGCCGCCACACCCCGTTCTTCAACAACTACCGCCCGCAGTTCTACCTGCGTACCACCGACGTTACCGGCATCATCTCGCTGCCCGAAGGCGTTGAAATGGTAATGCCCGGCGACAACATCACCATCACGGTTGAGCTTATCAACAAAGTGGCGATGGAAAAAGGCCTGCGCTTCGCTATCCGCGAAGGTGGCCGCACGGTAGGTGCCGGTCAGGTAACCGAAATCCTCGACTAGTTTTCAGCTTAAGTGCTGAATTTGGAAACGCCCCCGAGCAATCGGGGGCGTTTTTTTGTTTAGCTTGCACTAATAATTTTATAAACGAAGCTATGGAAACAGTTAAGTACAGTTTGGAAAAGCTAGAAAATGCTTATGGAGCTAAAAGTATCCCGTATAGTAAACTTCTACTTACGGTGGAATGGAGAGACGCGAGAAACAAAATAGTTAAGCGTGACGGCGATATTTGTAAAAAATGTGGTAAGGGTAATACTGTTTTTATACAAGGATTATATTATTGGATTGACATGGTTGAAGTGAAGGACTCTATAGATTTAAAAGATGGTTGGGGACCTATGGAAATAGTAATTGACGAGATGGAGACGGAAGTAGCCGACAAAAGCTACCAATTAGAGGTTCATCATAAGCACTACATTGCCAACAAGTATCCTTGGCAATATCCAGACGATGCTTTAATAACGCTTTGTAATTGGTGTCACCAAGAGGTGCATAACACTACAAGTATTCCATACTATAACCACGAAGGAGAAGCATTAAACTACACTGCTTGTAGCCGATGTTCCGGTTCTGGTTCCTTTCCAGAGTATTCCCACGTTCAATCTGGTGTCTGCTTTCGTTGTGGCGGAGCGCGTTATGATGAATTGATTGTCGAGTAGACAAGTACAGCAGGAACAGGGATGTATTTGGTAGCCATGTTATCCTTATTTTTAAACCTCATTATTTTTCTATGGAAAAGAACACGGTTAAGCAGTTAGAAGAGAAATATGGAACGAGCAGCATTCCGTATAGCAAATTGCTTCTAACGAAAGAGTGGGACGAGGCTAGAAAAAAAGTAATCGGCCGTGATGGCTGTGTCTGCAAGAATTGTGGGCGAGGCAGTACAGAATCAAGCAATGGAAATCATTTTTGGTTAGAATGGGTGGTTGTGAAGCTTGCTTTGTCAGACGCAGATGCTAGGCAAATGGAACCGGAATGGAGAAAAGGAGATGCTCCAATTGAAGTAGAAGCAGAAGGCTGGGAGGCGATTGATGCTCATAAACCATATCATTTAGAAGTTCACCATAAATACTATGTTTTTAAAAATTATCCGTGGGAATATCCTGATGATGCGCTAGTAACGCTTTGCAACTGGTGCCACCAAGATGTACATGATACGACAGTAATCCCTGTTTACAGTCATACGGGTGAAGCACTTGGATACACTCCCTGCCACCGTTGCAACGGGTCAGGTTCTTTTCCAGAGTACAGCCATGTTCAGAGTGGTGTATGCTTCCGGTGTGGCGGCGCACGGTACGAAGAACTAATACAGAAGTGAGTAGAGGTGGTGCCAAATAGAGTTGCTTGACAATGAGGCATACTCAGGCTAACAGCCACCTACCCCCGCTTTTCCCGCCGCCAGATAAACCCATCCAGCACGTAGTGCGTGGCCTGCGGCAGCGCCAGCAGCGGTACCAGCCACCTAAGCAGCGTGGGGCGCGATACGGTGGGCAACTGCTGGAACCAGCCGAATACCTGCCCGTGCTCGCGCCATACGAGGCCGTCCCAGAGTCCTTCTTCGAGGTAGGCGAAGAGGGCCAGCGCTCCTACGAATACGGCCAGGCCGTAGCGCCCGGCCCAGGCGCCACGTTGGGGGCCACCCACTGCCCACACCAGCGCCAGGTACGGGATGCCGTGCGATACCACGTTGAGCAGCGTAAACGCCAGGTCGCCGTTGAACCACACGATGCCGGCGTACCACGATAGGGCGGTGCCACCCAGCAGCAGGTTGCGCGGCAGGTAGAAACGGCGGGTGCGGTGCCATTCCCAGGCTTCGCGCAGGGCGTAGGCTAGCAGGAGGCTAACGTATAGTAGGCTGATTACCAGGCGGCCGGTGGGCCAGTCGGCCTGCACGAAGTCGCCGGTTACGAACCAGCTGAAATTGCGTGGGGGCGAGAAATGCCAGTAGAGCAGCGGGTAAATGGTAGCGGCGTAGATAAGCGCCGTAGCCAGCCAGCGGCCCGGTGCGGGCGGGTCGGCTACCGGCGTCTGCGCCGCCTCGCGCCGCTCGTACAGCCGCAAAAACCCGTACTGCTGCCGGATGAAGTGAAACACTGCCAGGTAGGCCAGCACCCGCCAGAACAGCAGTTCACTCACGCTGTGCAGGGTCACTCCCGCCGTGTAGCACACCAGTGGCGCTACCCATAGCAGGGTGCGCCATTGCTGCCGTTTAATGGGGTCGAAGTACGTCTGGAACAACGTACCGTAGACGTGCGCTACGTCAATGAGCAGCACCAGGCCCACCCAGGCCAGTAGCGGCATGTTGGTGGTGGCGCGGTAGGCGGGCGGTACCGCCATCACCAGCGCTAACGCCAGAAACGGCGGCGCCAGAATCAGCAACCCGTCGTAGCGAGCCGAACGAATCCAGAGCATGAGGAGGAAAAATTAGTGGCTGGCGTTTAGCGTGATAAGGTAGTAGCGCTCAGCTTCAGCTTGGCGCATCGCCGCGCCGCGGCGAAGCTCGCGCTTGCAATTGCAGAACAAGCGGCGCGGGGCCGGATTCGCCGCTACGCGGCGATGCACCAAGCTAAAGCTGAGCGCTACTACCCCAGCATCTCCCGCGCCGCCCGAATGCCCTGATAAAAGCCTTCTTCAAAAATAGAAATGCCGCTTAAATCAGTGTGGGCGAAGAAGATATGCTGCCGCAGGGGGCGCAGGGCTGCTGGCCGAGCCTCGCCCCAGAGCAGGCCAGGCGTGGGGGCCACCATGCCGTGGCCCCAGAGCCAGAGGTCGGCCTGGCGAATATGGAGTGTCACGCCGGGGTGGTAGGTTTCCAGTTCGGCCACGAGGCGCGGGAGCCACTGGGCGTAGGTGGTGGCGTAGGCGCGGCGGCGGGCGGCCTCGGGCGGCTCGTCGGTGAGGGGCCAGTAGAGGGTAATGACTTTGGGGCCATTAGCTTGCTGGCTGAGCGACTGCTGGTTGGCATTGATGTAGCCCAGCGAGGCACTGCCGTAGCGCACGTTGTCCCAGCTAAGGGGGCGGCCGGGGCCTTGTGGCAGGCCGTCTACGGTGAGATTGGCAATGAGCCAGGGGGCATGGTGCAGGGCATCGGGGGGCGGTAGGGCGTGGCCGGGAACGTGCGTCAGCAGGCGGCGGGTTACGTGGGCGGGCGTGGCCAGTAGCACCCGCCGGGCCTCGATGCGCAGGGTATGGTGGGTGCGGGCGTCGTAGGCTAGTACCGCAACACCGGTGGGAGTTTCGCGCAGGTCATAGGCCAGGGTTTGGGTGAGGACAGGGGCAGGGGACTGCTGGCACAGCTGCTCGGTGAGGAAGTGGTTGCCCTCGGGCCAGGTGAGCACGTCGGCGGCGGTGGCGTTGTGGGCGCGGCCTTTGCGGCTGGCGAAGTAGTGCAGCCCGGCCCAGGCCGATACCTGCGCGGTGGTAGCACCGTAGTCGTCGCGGCAGCAGTAGTCGAGGTACCAACGCAGGGCCGGGGCCGTGAAGCCTTCCCGCAGGAGGTAGTCGGCAAACGGTATCTGGTCGAGCTGCCGCCACGCCGGGTCAGTGCTGCACTGGTCTAGGGGCAGGCGGAATACGTCGCGGCCGTCGGCTCCTGACTGGGTTTTCAGCTTTTCCACCAGCTTGAAAAACCGGCCGAACTGCGCGCTGTCGGCTGCCGAAAGGCCGAGGCTGGGCACGAGGCCATCCTGCCAGTGGCCGCCGATGCTAAGGCGCTCGTCGGGGCTGTGGCAGAGGTGGTAGTCGTTGTAGATGGGCAGCCCACTGGGCGCACAGCCGGTGAGGGTGCCCGCCTGCGCCAGGAAATCCAGCAGCTCGCGGTTGCGCACATCGGGCAGGGGCAGGTAGTGGGCGCCCCAGGGGTAGGCTGCTACGGCATTGTGGCCGGCCGCCGCGTTGCCGCCCACGGCCTCGGCCAGTTCCAAGAGCAGCGTGTCGGCGTGGCCCTGCTGGTGCAGCCAGCGCCGGGCCGACAAACCCGCCACGCCCCCGCCGATAATCAGGGTATCGGTGCGGCAGGTTTGGGTGGGCGCGGGTAGTTGGCCGGGGTTACGCAGCAGGTGGCCCAGCGCAGCATTGGCTCCGTGTAGGTGCCCGCTGATGTGGGCTAGCTCGCCTTCGCCCACGCAGCCGGGCAGCAGCAAGGCGCTGGCCGCAGCGGCACTGGCCTGGGTAAGAAAGGTGCGGCGGGAGGGCATGGGGTTGGTTTGGTTGGTAGCTGCTGTTGCACAGTCGGGGTCGCCCTCCGGGGGTGAGGCACCCCTGGAGGGCGACCAAGCACACAAGCGTCAATGCACATACGGCGCCCAGTCGTCCTCAAAGTAGCGCACCAGCACCTGGTTGTTGAGCTGGTTGACTTCGGTGGGCACTTCGCTCATGTCGGGCGGGAAGCGCAGCATGTCGTGGATAACGGCGGGCGTGATGAAGCGCAGGCCGGGCGGCAGCGGGCCGGCATCGCCGCGCCAGTGGGTGTCGGGGCCGGCCAGCACGTAGCCCCACTCGCCGAAGGAGGGCACGTAGGCGTGGTAAGGCACCGTGTGCAAACCCACGGCTTGCAGCGTATGTACTACGCACCAAAACGACTGCCGCGCCAGGTAGGGCGAGGTGCTTTGCACTACCAGCCGGCCGCCGGGGGCCAGGTGCCGCGCCAGCGTCTGGTAAAACGCGGCCGAGTAGAGCTTGCCGATGGAGTAGTTGCCGGGGTCGGGAAAATCGACGATAACGGCGTCGTAATGGGTGGTATCCTGGCGCAGCCACTGGTAAGCATCGGCGTTGACTACCTGCACTTTGGGTGAGAGCAGGGAGCCTTTGTTGAGGGCCAGCAGCAGCTCGTTGTGCTTGAAGAGCTGCGTCATGCCGGGGTCGAGGTCCACGAGCCGGATGCTGGTGAGGCGAGGGTACTTGAGCAGCTCGCGCACGGCCAGGCCGTCGCCGCCGCCCAGCACCAGTACGTGCCGGGCCTGCGGCAGCGCCTGTAGCAGCGGGTGTACCAAGGCCTCGTGGTAGCGGTACTCATCGGCCGAGCTGAACTGTAGGTTGCCGTTGAGAAAGAGCCGTAGCTCGCGCGGGTTGTGGGTGAGCACGAGGCGCTGGTACACCGTGGACTTGGCGTAAATAACCTGGTCTTGAAACGCCAGGGTTTCGGTGTAAGCCAGCAGCTTATTGGCGAAGCCGAACAGCACTGCCAGCCCTAGCAGCGCTGCCCCAATGCCCGCCGCGTAGCGCCGCCGGTAGGGCCGCGTTTCGGGGAAGCGGGCCAGCACCACGGCGGCTACCAGCAGGTTGAGCGCCCCAAAAACCAGCGAGGTGCGAATAAGGCCCAACTGCGGCACCAGCACCAGCGGAAAAATGAGCGACGCCAGCAGCGCCCCCACGTAGTCGAAGCTGAACACCCGCGCCACCAGGTCCTTGAAAGGGTAGCGGTGTTCCAGAATCCGCATCAGCAGCGGGATTTCCAGGCCCACGAGCACGCCCGTGAGGCCCACCAGCGTATACAGTAGCAGCCGAAACGAGGTGACGTACTCGAAAAGCAGGAATAGCGCCGGGGCCATGCAGCCCCCCACCAGCCCCACCAGCATTTCGAGCCGGATAAACCAGCGCAGCAGCGGCCCACCCAGGAACTTGGACAGGTACGAGCCAATGCCCATCGCAAAGAGATAGGCCCCGATGATGGTCGAAAACTGCGTAACGGAGTCGCCCAGCAGGTACGAGGCCAGGGTGCCGGCCACCAGCTCATAAATGAGCCCGCAAGTGGCAATGACGGCCACCGCCGTCAGCAGCAGGCCCGGCGGCTGCAGCTCGGGCCGGGTAGCCGGCACCTCGGGCTCAGCCATGAATGGCGGCACTGATGATGAAGGCCACGGCCAGCATAAAGGCCGCGCCCAGAATAGCCAGCGCCGTGTTCTGGTCTTCCAGAATTTCCTTGCGCAGGGTACCCGGCGTGAAGCGGTTGAACACGTAGAAGCTGACGACTAGAATGACGATGCCCAGCACCGAGTAGATGATGGAAGCGGCCAGGGCCTTGAGGTTGAGGTATTCCATGAGGGAGCGGGAGGAAGCAATTATTTGTGGTAGTAGCGCAGGTGCCCGGCGCTGCCGTGGCTGCGGCCCGAAGGCCCGCTCACGCTTTCGGTGCTCTCGTTGTCGTCGCCCCACACGCTGCGGCCGTGCCACCCCAGCCAGCCAAAGCCGCCCACTACCAGCAGCAGTAGCCCCGCATACACGGGCAGGCGGCGAACGGACAGCCCCAGCGTGCGCAAAAAGAAAAGCATAGGTACGGGATGAGTAAGTGCTGTTCGGCAGTCGTTGGGGTCGTAACCCGGTCTGACCGCCGTAGGCGGTCTGAACGGCTGTCGGCAGAGGTACCACCAGCATAGTTGTGCTGGCGGTAGCCGGTTAGACCGGGTCACGACCCCAACGATTGAGTTAGTTGGCGAGCAAGATTCCTCGGCAAGCTCGGAATGACGTTCTTTTGGTTTATAGCTGTCCCCCAAACATAGTAAAAAATCACTTTTCCGGCCCGTAGTTGCTGTTGCTCCAGCGGGCTTGCTCGTGAAAATAGCGGCCTATGTACAAGGCCGTGAGCGGGGCCAGCAGCACGGCCAGCGTCAGCCAGAAGTTGCCCCACAGCCCGTAGTTGGGCTCCACGTACAGGTGCAGGGCTCCGTCGGCGGGCTTTTGCGGGTCGGTGCTGGGGTAGAGGTTGCAGTGGTAGCGCCCGGCGGGCACGGCGCTAAAGTTGATGCCGGCCGCATTGTCGCCCTCGCTCCAACTCTCCCCGCCTTGCACGCCGCTGTAGTATTCCAGAGCTTTGGTGGCCTCGTAGGTGCGCCCGGTTTGCTCATCTACCAAACTCAGCGCCACTTCTGCCCAGTTGTTATTGAGCCCCGGCAGCTTCAACTGCAGGTACAGGGCCGCCGGGCCATCCACCGTGAAGGAGTGCGACACCAGCACGGTGGGCGACGTTTTGGTGGTAAGCGCCGCCAACTGCTGGTTCAGCAGCGCCAGCCGGGCGTTGGCCATGATGCGGGCGGTTTCATTCCGCTCCAAGTCTACATAGGTAGAGGTAGAAGTAGGGGTCAGGTGGGCGGGAATAGTGTCAGTGGTAGCCGCTATCTGGGCGCGCAGGGTGCGGGCGGCCAGCGTATCGGCTGGCCGGAAGGTGGGGGTGGTAATGATAAAATCCTGGCTAAGCAGCGGGGGGATTCCCCGCCGCAACAGCACCGCTTGCAGGGCCAGTAACACTACCAGGGCGGCCCAGGTCAGGGATTTTAGCGGGGACCAGGTGGCATTGGCCAGGGGCGGCTGCGACGCACCTATGTCCAGGCGGGCCGGTAGCTGGCTGGTGCTCAGGCCAAAGGCTGCCGCTACCTGCGCCGGCTCCAGGTAGTGGCTGCGGTACCAGGTGTACGCTTTGCCCGGCGGCTGCTCGCCACTGAGCAGGTAGGGCGGGCTGGTCAGTTCCACGATTTGCAGCTGTTCGTCGTCGAGCACGTTCCAGTCGAACTCGCCCTGCGCATCCAGCACCAGCGGCTGGTAGCGGTGCCAGAGCCGGTAGGGCCGATTGCTGTCGTTGGGGTCTTTCCACACGTCGCCCCTCTTGGGCACGTTGGGCGAGATGCCACTGGCCGGGCGCACCAGCTGCCAGTGCCCCTGGTACTCAGCCAGCTGCACCGGAAAAGCCGGGTTGTGGGCGGCAGCCTTGGCGGTGGCCGCATCGGCCGGGGAAAGTTGATATTCCAGCCACTGGGCTTTGGGGTCTTTTTTCTCGCTCCGCAGCTGGCAGCCCGTAATGCGCAGTTGGTAGCCGCCCAGCGTACCTACGCTACCCAGCGCCAAGGCCGGGGCTGCGCCGGGCGGGCCAAACTTGCGCACCGCCTGCGTCACCTGCCCCGGCAGCACCCGAAAAAACTGGTGGCAGTGGAGGCAACCGAAATACTGGCTCTCCGTGGGGCGGTAGCAGGGCACAGTGTAGCCACATTTGGGGCAAATGCGAGTGCTAGGCCGGGTAGAAGTAGGGTCCGGTGCGGCATCGCTCAGCAGCAAGTCGTAGTCGGATAAGCTCATCGGCGCAGCTCGGTAAGAGTGAGTTCGGTGCCGCCAAAATACGCCAGTGTAGCCGCGTACAGTGCCCGCACGGTGGCCGAGTTGTCGCGCCGGAAATTCGACAAAAACACGTCGAACGTAGCCAACTCGTGCTCCGGCCAGGTGTGGATGCTCAGGTGCGACTCGGTGAGGCCCAGCACCGCCGTGAAGCCCCCCGGCGCTGGGAAGCCGTGATAAGCTGCCCCCACCTGCTCCAGCCCAAACGCCCGCACCTGCGCCTCAAAAAACCGCTGGCACCCCGCCACATCGCGCAAGGCCGGGGCCGGAGCCGCAAACGTCGCCAACAGGTGCAAGCCGGGGGTGTAAGCAGTCATCAGGTAAGGTTTGGTGGCGGCAAGATACGGGCAGAGCCAACTCCGGCTGCCAAAACGCAGCCAGGAGCCGCGGAGCCGCCAGACGCAAGAAAAGGCTCAAAAACTGCTTCTGCGAACGGAAAAGCAGCTTTTGAGGCGTTGGTGGTACCGGGAGCCGAAGCTACGGGAGCCTGGTTAATCGGCCGGGCTTTTCTTGTGCTCCAGTAGGAGTCGTTTTTTGGAAGGGAGATTCCTATGGTTTGCTGCGACCTACCACTTTCCCATTTTTAAGGTAGACTTTGATATCACCAGAACTTGGTCCGGGTACTTTGTAGCGGTATACTAGTACGGTTGCCCCGTCCACGCAGCGGCCGCCCACCTGTTCATGTTCTAGGTACTTTTCCGTCGGTTTGCCCATGGTAGCGACCAACGCAGCTATGTCTTGGCCTACTTCCACCTGCGGGGAAAACGAGTCCATCACGCCCGCAAAAACAATGAAGGCAAAGTAGAGGCCTAGGACGCTCCAGATTACCGTTGGCCATGATGGAAACAGCCCCTTTTTTTTCATCCTAGTTAACTATCATCCGCTGGACAGAGTGCGAAAGTAGGTTTAGCGGTTAGTTGAATTAGCTCCGAAAGGCGCGCCTTTCTGCTACACGCGGCCGGACTTTTTCCTGTCTCAAAAAGTAGGCTACGCGTCCGTTCGGAAAACGGAGCCGGGTATGGAAGCGCTCGAAAAACCTACGCTAAAGGCCCCGAAAACCCGGGTTTTCAGGGCCTTTAGCGTAGGGGAAATTTGTTTGAAAAAAAAGCAGTTCTCGGAACGATGCTCCTGCTTTATTTTAGAGCCTGTTTAAGGTTTCGGTTTTAGGGTCGTTGTTCCGGTCTGACCGCCC